>WLWX01000001.1:0-667500 GCA_012103375.1 Paracoccaceae bacterium | reverse complement strand
GCGCGCAGGGGCACGTGATGATAAGCACAGCCACGGCAACATTCAATGCGTGGCGGATATCACCATCGAGGGTCAGCCAGCCGACAAATGCCGCCAGCGCCAGAATGTGAACGGCGGGCGCATAGACTGTTGCGGCGCGATCGGCGATGGCGGTGAAACGATTGCGCGCACCCTCGGCCACCTCGACCAGGGCTGCAAGACGGCGCAGCGTCGTGTCGTCGCCGACTTGCGTTGCCCTAAGCGTTATGGGCCCGGATAGCGATACGTCACCTGCAATCAGCTCGTCACCTTCTGCTGTCGACAAAGGCAGGCTTTCGCCGGTGATGAACGACCGGTCTATCGTCCCGTCGGGACTGATCTGAATGCCATCGACGGGGATGCGCCCGCCCGCCGCAACCTGCACGATGTCCCCGACGCGCAGATCTGCCACTGCCACGGAAACCGGGCCTTCGCGGGTCAATTGCATGGTGGTCGGGACTTCCAGCGCATTCAGTTCCTGCGCGGCCGATCGCGCCTCGTGCCGCATCCGGTGTTCCAGATAGCGCCCGCACAGCAGGAAGAATGTCAGCGACAGGGCGGCATCGAAATAGGCAGCGGCACCGCCGCTGGCGACTTCGTATGTGGACATGCCCAGCGCCAGCACGATGGCGACTGAGATCGGAACATCCATGTTCAGGCGCCCGACACGCAACGCCTGTACAGCCTTGCTGAAAAAGGGTTGTGCCGCATAGGTCGCAGCCGGGATCGCAATCGCGGCGGACAACCAGTGAAACACGTCGCGGGTGATGTCACCCGCCCCGAACCATACCGCGAACGAGAACATCATCACGTTCATCAGTGCGAAACCCGCAACCGCGATGCGCAGCAGCAGCGCCTTGCCGATGCTGTCGGATTGACCCACGGCGAGGGCCGCAGAATCCATCTCATGCGCTTCAAAACCAAGATCTTCCAGCGCGCCGATCAGCGGTTCACTTGCAAGCCCGGCCGCAGCCTCGATCGTCGCCCGCCTGCGTCCCAGGTTGACCCGCGCCGCGCGCACGCCTTTCACCTGCGCCAAGCCGCGTTCCACCTTGGCAATGCATCCGGCACAATGGATGCCCGGCAAAGACAGGGTGATTGAATCCGTTGGAGTGGGCGTTGCGTCCAGCATCGTCAATCGTCCTGTCGCACCAGAAATTCCAAGCGCTGGCGAAAGCCCGTGCCGTCATCTGCCATCGCGCTCAGCCGCAGGTTCCAGTACCCCGGCGCAACCTCGACCGGTGCGGCAAAGCCGCGCCCGTCGAAAGTGAACCGGGGCAAGATATCTGCACCGACATGCGTCGCCCGACCCAGAATCGCCTCTAACTCGGCAGGCTCGACCGGGCCCTCCGGCCCGGTGATGTCAAGGCGCAGGACACCGCGCGCATAGTTGACCGAGGTGGTCCAGCCCAGCGCCTCCTGCGCGTCGCGGGCGTCCTGAAACTGTTGGCTGGCGACGTAGGCGTTTCCGGTCTCCAGCCCGGGAAACGTCCCTACAGCCTGGAATGCCATGAACAGGTTGACGCCGATAATGACGCTGAACGCCACGATCATCCAGATCAGGACCATACGCCCGGTGATTTCCTGTTCCATCTGGCTCAGCCTCCGCGTCCGTTGAATGTGTTGTCCTGATACGCACGTTCGCCGGTATCGGCGTTTTCGACCCACAGGCGCACGTCGCTGCGATCCGCGCGCGCCGCCGCGCTGCTTGCCGGGGCCGTCAGATAGACGCGTGCGGCCAGTGTCTGATCCGCCGGAACCGTCAGCCGGGTCGCCTCGGCGCCCTCAACGCTCAGCTGGATCAAACCCGCATCGCTTAGGGACAAGTCGAAACTCTGCGCGGTGCCCTGCTTGTTGCGCAGCCGGATGTCGTAAACATTCCGGACAGAGCCATCGGAGAGCACGACGAAGGTCGGATTGCGCACGGCGGCGACGGTCATCTCGATCTCAGGGCGGATGAACAGCGCAAACAGCAGCCCCACGCCGACCGCCGCCCAAAGGCCGGTATAGATCATCGTACGCAACCGCAGTACATGTTGCCAGATCGGACGCGGAGCCGCGCCACCGCGTTCCAGCGGCTCGTCACTCAACGCGAGGTAGTCGATTAGACCGCGCGGCTTGCCGATCCTGTCCATCACGTCGTCACAGGCGTCGATGCACAGCGCGCAGGTAATGCACTCCATCTGTTGTCCGTCGCGGATGTCGATGCCCATGGGGCAGACGTTCACGCAGGCCATGCAGTCGATGCAGTCGCCGGTGGTGTTGTCATGTTTCTTGCCACGGGGTTCGCCGCGCCAGTCGCGATAGGCAACGGTCAGCGTATCGTCATCCATCATCGCGGCCTGAATGCGCGGCCAGGGGCACATATAGATGCAGACCTGTTCGCGCATGAAGCCGCCAAACACGAAGGTCGTCGCGGTCAGCACGGCGATGGTGGCGTAGGCAATCGGGTGCGCGGTGAATTGGACAAGATCGCGCGCCAGCGTTGGCGCATCGGTGAAATAGAACACCCAGGCCCCGCCCGTCGCCACGGCAATCGCCAGCCAGACAAGCCATTTGCTCACCCGAAGCCGCCATTTCTTCGCGTCCCATTTGGCTTTCCACAACCGTACGCGGGCGTTGCGGTCGCCCTCGATCCAACGCTCAACCAGGATGAACAGATCGGTCCAGACGGTCTGCGGGCAGGCATATCCGCACCAGACCCGGCCCAGCGCGCTGGTGAACAGAAACAGCCCCAGACCCGCCATGATCAGCAACCCGGCGACGAAATAGAATTCGTGCGGCCAGATCTCGATCCAGAAGAAATAGAAACGGCGGTTCGCCAGATCGACCAGAACCGCCTGATCAGGCAGGTTCGGGCCGCGATCCCAGCGGATCCAGGGCGTCAGATAATAGATCGCCAGCGTCACCCCCAAGATCCACCATTTCAAACGGCGGAATGGGCCGCTGACACGGCGCGGGAATATCGGCTCCTGCGGAGCGTATAGGGGCTGATCTGACGCGGGCATGCGTCTGCCTCCAAAAATGACCTGTTCGCAAGGGTCAGGTTATGGCGTGTCTGGTCCGGCGTTCTTGATCCAGATCAAAGAGGGGGCCTCTTGGAGGTGAGGCCCCCTCCCGCGGTGCAACGCAGCAGAGGTGTTGCGAACAGGCCCCTGCCTTGCACCACACCGGGCAGCGGGTGCCCGGATGGGTGTTTCATTCGCCGCCGCCAAGCTGATGAACATAGGTGGTCACGGCCTTCACATCCGCCTCGGACAGGCGCGTGCCCCAGGGCGGCATGACACCGAAACGGCTGTTGGTGACAATCTCCGTAATCGCCTCGGCATCGCCGCCAAAAAGCCAGATCGCATCGCTGAGCTTTGGCGCGCCAAGATCGCGCATCCCTTCACCCTGTTCGCCATGGCACGAGGCACAATGGTCGGCAAAAACCGCTTCACCCATCGCGGCCAGCCCAGCGTCGTGATCCTGCCCCGAGATGTTCAGGACATGCTGCACCACGGCTGTGATCTCCTCCGCTTCCAGCAGGTCGCCAAACGCAGGCATTTCCGAATATCGGCTGTCATCATCGTCGTCCGAACGCACGCCATGGCGCACCGTCAGCGCAATATCCTCTAGTGAGCCACCCCACAGCCAGTCATCGTCCAGCAGGTTCGGATACCCCTTGGCCCCCGCCGCCCCGGATCCGTGGCATTGCGAACAATTGGTGCGGAACACCGCTGCGCCGCCAGCAACGGCATACCGGTGCAGGGGGTCGTCGGCCGCAATCGCGCCGAGGTCGATCGCGGTCAGTTGCGCCTCCAGCCCCGCGTTCTGCGCATCAACTGCGGCAATATCGGCGGCGACTTCGGCGCGGGTTGAATAGCCAAGCAACCCGGCGGTCGCGCCATTGACCAGCGGCCACGCCGGATAGGCGATCACGTATCCGATGCCCCAGACAATCGTGGCATAGAAGGTCCAAAGCCACCAACGTGGAAGCGGGTTGTTCAGCTCTTTGATGCCATCCCATTCGTGGCCGGTGGTGTCGGTGCCGGTGACGTCGTCGCGATCTTCGCTCATCTCGACACCTCCGACTGATCGGGCGCATCTTCGTTGCGAAACGGGATGTTCGCGGTGTCACGGTGCTGGGCGCGACTTCCGGGGCGGAACGCCCACAAGACCACGCCCAGAAAGAACAGCGTCAACGCAAGCAGAACCCAGCTGTCGGCCAGTTCGCGCAGGAAAGAATAAGTGTCCATGGTCAGGCCTCCGTCAGCGGCTGGCGTCGGGCACGAAGGTCGAGAAATCGACCAGCGTCCCCAGCATTTGCAGATAAGCGATCATCGCATCCATTTCCGACACGCCCGGCGCGCCGTCGAAATTCCGCACCTGTGCACCGGGATAGCGTTCAAGCAGCGCGTCATAGTCGCTGTCGGGGTCCGCCTGATTGATGAAATCCGCAGCAGCCTGCGCAATCATCTCGTCACTGTAAGGAACTCCGACCATGCGATGCGCGTTCAGCAGATCACCGATGTGATCCGGCTCTAGCAACGTGTTGGCCAAAAACGCGTATTTCGGCATGATGCTTTCGGGCACGACCGATTGCGGATCAACCAGGTGATCCAGATGCCAGCCGTCCGAATACCGCCCGCCAACCCGCGCAAGATCCGGCCCGGTGCGCTTTGACCCCCATTGGAACGGATGATCGTACATCGATTCCGCTGCCAGCGAGTAATGGCCATAGCGCTCAACCTCGTCGCGCATCGGGCGGATCATTTGGCTATGGCAGGTATAACACCCCTCACGCACGTAGATCTCGCGCCCCGTCAGTTCCAGCGGGCTGTAGGGGCGCACGCCGTCCACCTTTTCGATGGTGTTTTCGAGGTAAAACAGCGGGGCGATCTGCACCGCGCCGCCGATGGTCACCACGATGAACGAGAAGACCAGAAGCAGCATCGCATTGCGTTCAAGCCGTTTGTGTTTGTCCAGAAATGCCATGTCCCGCGCCCCCTATTCCGCCGGAACCGCAGCAACAGACGTACGCGGCCCCCGGATCGTCATCCACATGTTCCAGACCATGATCAGCCCGCCTGACAGGAACAGCAGCCCGCCCAACCCGCGCACCACGTACATCGGGAATTTCGCAGCGACCGTGTCGGCGAAGCTGTTGACCAGGAAGCCCTGATCATCGACTTCGCGCCACATCAGCCCTTCCATGATGCCGGTCACCCACATCGAGGCCGCGTAAAGGACGATGCCGATCATCGCCAACCAGAAGTGCCAGTTGATTGCGGACATCGAATGCATCTGCGCCCGCCCCCAAAGCCGCGGCGTCAGGAAATAGAGCGCGCTGAACGTGATCATCCCGTTCCAGCCCAAAGCCCCGGAATGCACGTGACCAATCGTCCAGTCGGTGTAGTGGCTGAGGCTGTTGACAGCCCGGATCGACATCATCGGGCCTTCAAAAGTGCTCATCCCGTAAAACGCCAGGCTGACCACCATCATGCGGATGATCGGATCGGTCCTCAGCTTGTCCCACGCGCCTTGCAGGGTCATCAGACCGTTGATCATCCCACCCCACGACGGCATCCACAGGATGATCGAAAACACCATGCCCAGGGTCGAGGCCCAGTCAGGCAGCGCCGTATAGTGCAGGTGGTGCGGACCGGCCCAGATATAAAGGAAAATCAACGCCCAGAAGTGGATGATGGACAGTTTATAGCTGAACACCGGACGCTCGGCCTGTTTCGGGACGAAGTAGTACATCATCCCAAGGAACCCGGCGGTCAGGAAAAACCCGACCGCGTTGTGGCCGTACCACCACTGGGTCATGGCGTCCTGAACGCCCGCGAACAACTGCACGGATTTGGACCCGAAAATCGACACCGGCACGGCCATGTTGTTGACCAGATGCAGCATGGCGACGGTGACGATGAAGCTTAGGAAGAACCAGTTGGCGACATAGATATGCGGTTCGCGCCGTTTCACGATCGTCCCAAGGAAGACGACAAGATAAGCGACCCAGATGATGGTCAGCCAGATGTCGACGTACCACTCAGGCTCGGCGTATTCCTTTGATTGCGTCGCCCCCAGCAGATAGCCGCTGGCCGCCAGAACGATGAACAGTTGATAGCCCCAGAACACGAACCAATGCAGATTGCCGCCCCATAGGCGTGCAGCACAGGTGCGCTGGACAATATAGAATGACGTGCAAATCAACGCGTTGCCCCCGAACGCGAAAATCACGGCCGAGGTATGGATCGGCCGCAGCCGCCCGAAGTTCGCGAAGGGCTGTGCCCAGTCGAAGTTGAGTGCCGGAAACGCCAGTTGGAAGGCAATGATCACGCCGGCGCGGATCACGCCATCGGCGTAACCGGTGGCCGCAACAGGGGTTTCATCCGGATCATAGTTGCGCAGCGTCCATAGAAAAACGCCCCCCGCGACCAGCATGATCAGGATTGCATGAACCTGAAACGCAAGATCACGCGCGAAATTGGCCGATATGGCCGCCCAAAGGGTAATCATACCCAACACAATGAGCTTAAGGGCGATTGCCATGGGCACACCTCCGTATTGTGGCAAACCCGAATTTGCGGGTTGCCTGACCTGTTCACATGGATTGATTGGCACAGCTGAATCAGTGCGAATTGATCCAGATCAATGGGGCGGGAATTGATTGGCGCGCACCGTACCGTTCGCCGCAATCAATCCGTTCAGCGCTTCTTACCGCCCGGTGTGACCGCTTGCACATCCGTCTGAGCGATCAGGCGTGATCGCGCGCAGGTCCGGGCGATCAGGCAGGCATTGACGATTGTCTTACCAACATCCGGGTCCGCCCGGACGTATCGGATATGCGGGCCGGGCTTGTCGTCGTCATGGACCCGAATGCACCCTGAAGTCAGAAACAACAACGCCTCGCGACCAGATGCAAACGGATGAAATTGCGACCCCTGGCGGACAAACAACTGCCCGGCCAGCTGGTCCAATTGCGCCGCGACTGACGCCGGTAACCCCGGTACGTGCGCGAAATGGCGGCTCCAATTGTTACGCATCATCACCGCAGCTTTCTTTGTCAAACTACGGGGCAAACACTGCTTCCTTGCAGCGGTTGCGCCTTGATCCTGATCAATTGCCAAAATGCCCGTCTTCCGGGTGCAGCATGCGCCATTTGCTGTCCTGCAGTAGTTCGATAACAGCCCGGCCCCGGACCGCTCAGTCGATATGCGTAAACAATACACACCGCGCAGCGGGAAGAGTTGCGCCCGCACCCGGCAGAGGCAACCACGGCGCCCGGACGTTCCCCGACGAGGTCGCGGCGCGTCTAGCGGCGCCGATATTCAACCTGTCGCAGGCTGATCCACAGCCGACCATCGCTACGCGACGAAAACATGCCCCAGCCGCTCAGGCAGCTCTCTGACGGGCACTTGCGTCAGGTCCTTGTCGACTTCGCCGGCGATGAGGTCGACCAGTGCCTGCGGCATCGCTGCACGCAATTCTCCCAGCATGTGGGGCGCGGCGACCAGAATCAGCCGCGCGAACCGGCCTTTGGCATGATCGCGTTCCAGCGCCTCTGCCAACTGGCGCGCAAAAAGGGACTCGGCCAAGCGTTTCGGGCTGTTCTTGTCCATTGCCGACCGGGCCGAACCGGCTGGGGAATGGGTCACGCCGGGCTGGTCGGAATAGGACATCGGATCGGCGGCACGGAACGTGCGGCCCGGTATCGCCGCAAACCCACGCCCCGGCCCGGAATTCTCAACAACATGGGCCTGGGTCGAATTGGCCAGAATGGCCCAGGTAATGATCGGTTTCATTGTGCGCCTCCGGTCTTTCGATCCGGTTTTTTACGATACTCAACCCGGCTGTGACCTGATCAGGATCAATTCGTGACAGAGGATTCGCGATTTGATAGCGACCAGTAGGAGCACCGCCGCAATCCCGGACTGCCCATGACCGAACGTTCGCCAGATTCCAATTTGCTCAGCGCGATATTCGACGCCGCGGTTGATGCGATCATCGTCTCTGACAAAACCGGCATGATCACGCAGGCAAATACCGCCGCCGTCGGCTTGTTTGGCTATGACCTTGCCGAACTGACGACGCTCAACGTCCGGGCATTAATGCCGGGCCCGATGGCGGATCAGCATGACGACTTTATCGCCAGTCACATCGAAACCGGCGAAAAGAAGATCATCGACATAGGGCGCGAGGTTGAAGGGCTGCGCAGGGATGGCACTGTGTTTCCCCTGCATCTGTCGGTTGGACGGGCTGTGGTCGATGGGGAGTTGCTGTTCTTCGCAATCCTGCATGATCTGAGCTATCGCAAAACCACGGAAGAGGCTTTGGCACGCTCTCAACGCCTGGACGCCATCGGACAGATGACCGGGGGCATCGCCCATGATTTCAACAACCTGCTGACGGTTGTGATCGGCAACCTGGAACTGCTGGAGATGCGCCTGGGCGATACTTCCGACGCCGCTCTGCTGACCGATGCGCTTGAAGCGGCCGAACTTGGGGCCGATCTGACCTCGCAATTGATGGTGTTTGCCCGCAAGAGCATTCTGAAACCTGAACCGCTGAACCTGAACGATTTGTGCCAGAAGTCACTTGCCATCCTGCGCCGCACCCTTGGCGCGACCTATGATATCCAAACCCGGTTCAGTCAGAACCTCGCACTGGTCGAGGTTGATCCGACCCAGTTGCAATCGGCCATCGTCAACATGGCGATCAATGCCAAAGACGCGATGCCTGAAGGTGGTAAACTGGTGTTCGAAACAGCCTTGATGGAAATCGACGACCGGTATGTCGCACAAGAAACCGATGTTGAACCGGGGACATATGTGCGCCTGTCGATCAGCGATACCGGCGAGGGGATGACGCCCGAGGCACAGCAACGCGCGTTCGAACCGTTTTTTACCACAAAGGCGATTGGCAAGGGCACAGGGCTTGGCCTGTCCATGATCTATGGCTTTGTGCGCCAGTCAGGCGGACATATCACGATCTACAGCGAGCTTGGTCAGGGCACGACCTTCTCGCTCTACTTCCCGGCACATGGGTCTGACCCCTCTGCCGGGGCGCGGTCAGATCTTGCAAAACCGGACCTGCCGAGGGGCGATGGGCAACTGGTTCTGGTGGTCGAAGATAACGCCCGTGTGCGCCGCCTGTCAGTCGAAAGGATGCACGCCCTCGGCTATCGAACGATCGAGGCCGAAACCGGCGATGCAGCGCTGAGCATTCTGGAAACGACCCCCGGCATCGCACTGGTCTTCACCGATCTTGTCATGCCGGGGTCGCTGACCGGTCTCGATCTGGCGCTGCTGGTGCGTAGCAGATTGCCCGCCACGAAAGTCTTGCTGACGTCAGGCTATGCGGAAGAGATCGCCCAGCCAGAAGCCCGCAAGGCAAGCCAGTTCGAGTTGCTGCGCAAACCCTATCGCCAGTTTGATCTTGCACAGATGCTGCATCGCATCCTGTCAGGCGGCTAGTCGCGGAAGCGGCGCACATCACAGGCCAGCACATAGCCGACGCCGCGAACCGTCTTGATCAATTTCGGGTGGGCAGGGTCACGTTCGATCTTCTTGCGCAAACGTGCCACCTGGTTGTCGATGGTGCGGTCCAGCGGTGACCAGGCCGGGCCACCCAGCAGATCCATCAGCATTTCGCGCGATGTGACCCTTTTTGGCCGGCTGAGGAACAGCGTCAGCAGACGAAATTCACCGCTGGTCAACTCGGCCTGCTGCCCATCACGATCCCGCAGCTCGAACTGATCGGGAAGCGCGACCATCCCGTCGAATTCATAGCGCTCGGTATCATCACCAGCCGGGGCGGCTTTGTCCGCGCCGCGCGCCTCGGCACGGCGCAGAACCGTGTGCACGCGGGCCAGAACCTCGCGGACATGAAATGGCTTGGTGATATAGTCGTCGGCACCGATCTCAAGCCCGACGACCCTGTCGATCACATCGTTTTTCCCACTGACCATGATGATCGGAACGTCCGAGGTGCGCCGGACGACGCGCGCCACTTCCAGGCCATCAGTCTCACCCAGGGTGATGTCCAGCGTAATCAGGTTCGGTGCTTGTTAATCAATGGCTGCAAATGCCGCTTCGGCATCCGATGCCTCAACAACTTCATACCCATCGCTTTCAAGGCAGCGGCGCAAAAGCGTTCGTACCTTCTCATCGTCGTCAACGACAAGAATACGGGCGTTTTCCATCTGGCCTAAAGCGTTTCGACATTAACCTGAGACATATCCGGCGGCCTTAAAGTAGTTCCAGCATTCTACTGGGTCGTAGAGATCGCAGATTGCTCCGATTGCTTCGAAGACCTGGGTAAAGGACCTGGCCCCGATCCGTCGCAAATGGGCTTTCAGTTTAGAGAAGGCCTGCTCGATGGGATTCAGGTCGGGCGAGTACGGTGGCAGGTAAAGGAACCAGCAGCCGTGATTGCGTAAAGCCTGCGTCGCCTCCTTATTCCGGTGGGTTGCCAGGTTGTCGAGAATGACGACAGTGCCGGGGTTGATCTCGGGGACCAGCACTTCGCGGATGTAGGCCGCGAAGGCGGGGCCATCTATCGCTCCCTTGATGACCCAAGGTGCGATCAGCGCGCCTTGGGTCAGGCCCGCGATCAAGGTTTGGGTTCCCCAGCTTCCGAAGGGCGCATCCATCGTCAGGCGCTTACCGCGCTTGGCTCTGCCGCGTAGGCGCGTGAGGTTTGTCTTCACTGCGGTTTCGTCAATAAAGACAACGCGCTCAGGAAAGGTCGCAATGGCTGGCGAGCGGTATCTGAACCAGTCGGCCCGTTGCTGCCTTACCTTGGCGCGGCGGCGCTCGGTGGCGACCAGCGACTTTTTTTGTACGTGAAGCCGAGCCGGGACAGAAGGTTGGCGATGGAGGAGTGATGCACCCGCACACCCTCTGCATCGGCCAGCGCATTACGCAACTCAAAGAGCGTGATGTCAGGGTCTTGTGCGATCAACTCCTCAAAGAATTCCCGATGCGGAGCCAGCTTTCCCTTGCCGCGCGGCGGTCCCTGCCGGGCAGGTTCCGCATGACCCTTCATCCTCACCTGACGCGCCCACCGCGCGCCTGTGGCAGGCGACAGCTTCAACCGCAACGCCGCCGCGCGCCCGCTCAACCCTTCTTCAATGTATCTCTGAAACCGTATCCGAAGCGCAGATGGCAAAGGTGCTGACATGATCCATCCTCCCAAACAGGATGAATCACAGATCAGGTCTCAAGGGAATCCCTCGCGATTCAGGTTCAAGCCGAAACGCTTTAAGGCCCGAAAAATGCGGCGACGAACGGTAAAATAACCCTTGCACAGATGTAGCAACCGTACCGGCGTGATGCAATCTGATACAAATTGATACCTTGGCGTGCGTATGCCTGCGACACGCACCCCCCATGTTGCTTTCGAACAAGATCGGAGGCTGCCATGTATGTCACCATTCCCAGCGACCACGTCGAACAGAACCTGCCCCTGCCCAATGCTGATCCGATCGCACCGACACAATCGCGCGCGATCAAGGCTGGCGCATACCTGTTTCACGAAGGCGACGACGCAACCCGGATTTACCAGGTTGTCAGCGGTGTCCTGCGTCTGACGCGCGTGATGGAAGATGGGCGCCGGCAGGTCATCGCGTTCGGATACCCCGGCGACATCGTCGGCTTCCCCGCCTGCGGTCAGCATCACACCGATTGCAACGCGCTGACCCCTGCCACGGTCATCCCGTATCGTCGCGACATGCTGGAAACCGGCGAAGGCGATCCCGAATTGCACCGCACATTGTTGCAGGCCGCCCTGCGCGAGATCAGCAACATGCAGGATCATTTCATGATGCTGGGCCGCAAATCTGCCACTGAAAAAGTGTCTTCCTTCCTGTCGGTTCTGGCTGACCGCGTGGGCGCGCCCATGGGCAACTATACCCAGGTCGACCTTCCGATGAGCCGCTCAGACATCGCTGATTTCCTTGGATTGACCACCGAAACCATCAGCAGAACGCTGACCCAACTGCGCAAATCCCGGATTATCGCGCTGGAGAACATTCACACGGTCATCATCCTGAAGCCCGAAACACTGCGTGCGATGGCCCAGAACGACGACTGAGGCATCTGCGGGCTGGACCGCAATTGACGCCGATCAAAGTGGCGGTTCCGGCCTTTGATACTTCTGGATGAAACGCAACTGCGCCCGACTTTGTGGCGCACTCAGAAAAAAATGGGAGAGCACGATGCCCCTCAAGACAATCCTGGTCTGTCTGACCTCCGAGAACCACGCCGCCGCGTTGACCAAGGCGGCGGCAGGGCTGGCACGCAAACACAATGCCCACGTAATTGGCCTGCACGCAATCGAAGCGCTTGTCGTCTATCCGGGGGTCGCAATGCACATTCCCGGTTCTGTGTACGATCATTTCAACGAAAGCCAACGTGCGCAAAGCGAAGCGATCAAGGAAATCTTCGTTCGCCACACCGAAAACGAGGATTTCGTCGCCGAATGGCGTCTGCTGCGCAGCAATGCCACCTCGGCGGCGGCCCGCATCATCGAAAGTGCCAGGGCTGCTGATCTGGTGATCATGGCGCGCGATGATCCTGACACCGGACGTTTCGACCACTACGATGTCCAAAGTGAGGTGATCCGCACCTGCGGCCGCCCGGTTCTGGTCGTCCCGCCGGATTACGATGGGCCAGACGTCGGATCCTCGGTCCTGATCGGCTGGAGCGCGACGCGAGAGGCAACGCGCGCGGTGCACGACATGATCGAAGTTGCCGATGATGATGCAACGGCCACGGTCCTATGTGTTAACGGCGGTGACAAAGACGAATTGGCGGATCATGGATCCAACGATCTTGCCGTGATGCTGGACAGGCACGGGCTGAAGACCAGCATCATTCACCGCGACAAAGGGTCAGAAGGGATTGCCGATGTCCTGATGCATCAAGCCTTCGAAACCGGCGCGGACATGATTGTGACCGGGGATTGTGTTGAAAAACTCCGTTTTAGGGCCTGAACGATGATTTTTCTTTCCATGCAGCCCGATCCTAAATTTTTGGCGCGGGGGTCGGCCCAAATCGCCTACATGCGCTCACGCGCAGCCATGCGCTGTCTCGTGGTCAAAGCTTTCCGACTATTTCGCTTCATAGGTTTTCGCAAGAAATCCGCGACGCTCTGATTTCGGAGTTTTTCAACACAATCCGGGGCATTTGGACATTCGCGGGTTTACGATTTCGTCATCGGGGCGGTCACACGCGATCTGCTGCACAAGGCAACCGTGCCGGTGCTCTATTCGAAATAGCGGCGATGTCCGGGGCCAGAGTCACATCTGCCCATATCGGCAGGTGATCCGATGCCCGCCGCGCCAACGGACCATCCTCGACGCCTGTGGCGCGCACGTCCATGCCCTTGCTAACCGCGATCCGATCCAGGGCCGCCAGCGGCTGAGCCGCGTGATAAGTGCGTCCGGGGGCCTTCACGTCAAATCGGTCCCGGATCGGTTCCAGCCCCTTGCGCAGGGACCATTCGTTGAAATCACCAAGCAGGATCGCCTGCCCCGAACCTTGCAGGTTGTCGGCAAGGGCGCGCAGCTGATGGCGCCGGTGATAGCGCGTCAGCCCAAGATGCGTGCCAACAACGTCCAGCACTCCGGAATGCTCGATCCGCACACGTACTGCACCACGCGGTTCAAGACCCGGCAGGTCGATGCGCGCGATATTCGCAACGCAAATGCCCTTGCGTACCAGAATCGCATTGCCGTGCCAGCCAAGGCTGACGTCATTGGTTGCCAGATTCACGACCCGGTAATCCGTCTCACTCTGGATCAGGGTCCGGCACAGCGCCGAGGGCCTGTTCCCCAGCCGCCTGTCAGCTTCTTGCAGGGCAATGACATCGGCGTTCAGTTGATTGATAACACCCAGAATCCGCGCAGGATCGCGGCGCTGGTCCAATCCGCGCGTTTTCCTGATATTATAGCTGGCGACGCGCAAATGCGCCGGGTCAGGTAAATATGGCATACTGTCCAGATAGGAACGCACCACTGGATAGTTAAGAAGGCAAACGGGCTGATCTTATGCAATCTTTGAAAGGGCACAGCCGCCTCATGCTGGCGATCTGGGGATTGCTGGCGGTGACATTTCTGGCGTCGCTGGCGCTTGGCCGTTGGTCGCTGGCCTTCGTGGCGCTGGCGACCTTTGTTCTGTCACTGGCACCAGCCGTGCTTGCATCGCGCCTGCACATACGTCTGCCAATTGCGTTTCTTGCTGCCACTTCGCTGTTTGTCTTCGCCTCGATATTCATGGGCGAAGCCTTTGATTTCTACGAACGCTTCTGGTGGTGGGATCTGGCGCTTCATGCGTCATCCGCTGTCGGATTCGGGCTGATCGGCTTTCTGTTCGTCTTCATGCTGTTTGAGGGCGACCGCTTTGCCGCGCCGCCCAGCGCGATGGCCTTCATCGCCTTCTGCCTGGCCATCACGGTCGGGGCGATGTGGGAGGTTTTCGAGTATCTGATGGATCAGTCTTTTGGTCTGAACATGCAGAAATCGGGCCTGGACGACACCATGGGCGACATCATGGTTGATGCCGCCGGAGCCTCGGTCGCAGCGCTGTCCGGCTTCTTTTATCTGCGCGGGCAAAACTCTGGCATTCTGGGGCGCGCAATTGCGCAGTTCATCGCGTTGAACCGAAGGCTCTATGCCAAATCCAAAGATCGGTTGAAAAAATGAGCGTGCCTGCCGGGCATGCCCCGCAAGACCCCAGATCAGTCTGAAGGTGGCGGGAAGTCTATTTCTGTGACAGTTGCGCGGAAGAACGGGAAATAGGCATCGCTGTCGAAATGATTTCCCGCCTCGATACGCGTCGGCAGGGTAAACCCCTGGAAGTCACGATACTCGGTCAGATATCCGCCGAACCGTTGAAGTCGATAGGTTTTTTCCGGATTTGCGTCGCTCCAACGATCAAACGCAACCTGGGTCGCCGCGCCGTTTTCGTCGACGGTGACATCCACGGATTGCACCAGATCGCCATGGGTCAGGGTGACGCGCGTCTGGTTCTTGGCGATGTCGGTCCAGGTTGCGCCGGTACCGGGCAGCAAGGCTGCGGGGGTCCAGAACACGGCTTCGGCGACGGCGCGGCCAAAGGCGGCGCGTGCATGATCGACGTTGCCCCCGGCCCGCGCCACCGGAAGGGTGCCAAACAGCCAGAACCGGCTCCAGCTGTTGCCCTCAACATAGGCGTCAGAACCGGCAAGCCGCATCTCGTCAGACCTGAGGGCGACACGCCAGACAAACCCCGTTGGCGCAGCCAGCACCTGGTCTGCGGTCATTTGTTAATAGGGATCATTCGGGGACGTCCCAAGGCTGAAGTCCCCGACCATTGAAATGCGTGCGACCGTGCGAAGCTGGGTCCCCGGCGCGATGGCGTGCAGGAAATAGCGTTGCGCAACTTTGGGAAGATCCGCCACCATCGCCGGTGAAAACACCGCCGGTTGTGACGGCTGGGTCTTCAAAAGCGCTCGACGGGCTTTTGCATCGGCACGCAGGTCAATGCCCTGCATCACCACAAGCCCGGCAATCGCAACAATCAGAATTGCCGCCATCCAGCATGCAAACCTCAGCATTGGCCCCCCACATTGTGCACCGGTTGATCCGGTTCCTCGGCAGGAATCGGCACCCTTAGAAAGGCATGCTTTGCTGCGGGCTGCCTTGATCGAAATCAGGGCAGATTTGATTGACCCACCTCAATCGCGGGGCAGCCGCAGCCGGTAAATTCAGGACAGACATTCGCAAAGGACCAAAGAAATGGAAAATGCGACAGACCTGATTATCATCGACAGGGATTGCACAGAAAACGATCTGGGCCCGACGCTTGAACGCGTCAGCCGATCAAACGGACATCTGACGATACTGCTTGTGGCGGCAATCCCGCCGTTTCCGGTCTACTCGATGTCAGGCACGCCGTCCGGGGCCTTTTCGGTTCCGCAGCATTGGCAGGAATCCTGGAAATCCACCTGTGAAGAGCTTGAGGCCAAAGCAATCGAAATGCGTGAGATCCTGCAGCGAAACGGCGTCTCTGGTGACGTCAAAACCGCCTGCTGCGAATCCGCAATGCTCGATGAGGTCGTCGCGCGGCACGCGATGGTCTGTGACCGGGCCATCATTTCCAGCCGGCTGCGCGAAGACGAAGCGATCTTTCGCAACGTCCTTTATGGTCTGCTGTTCAAGTCGCCGGTCGGTGTGATGTTGAATTCGGCGCAAGGCCTGAGTGGCGCTGCGCCGCGCAAGATCTTTGTCGGTTGGAACACCGGCCTGCCCGCCGCGCGCGCTGCACCGCGCCTTGCCCATGTTGCGCACGGCGCAAGAGGTTGTAATCGCCATATTCGACCCGGTGATGACCGAGTATGCCGATGGCGAAGACCCCGGCGCGGATGTGGCCCGCTGGCTCAGCCATCACGGCTGCAAGGTTCTGGTTCAACAGCTGCCCAGCGGCGGCAAAGATATCGGTGAGGCGATGATATTGCGCGCCAGAGAGGTTGGAGCCGACCTGATCGTCATGGGTGCCTACGGGCGTTCGCGGCTGCGTCAGAATATCCTTGGCGGCACAACGACCCGCCTGATTGACCAGTCCGATCTGCCGGGGTTCATGGCGCATTAAGGTCCGCACCAGCGCGTCCGGAAACCGCGCGCACAGGCGCTGGCGGTTCCCTTGCAGATGCTTTGCACAGCTACAGGCACCTGTTCGGGGTCGGTGGCCATGCAATCTTTCTTGACGCCCAATCCGTGATTGCCTGCCTCTGCCCGGATTTGTTGCGCCAAGATCTGCGACAATCAACGACCGGCTGGCGTGGCGAACTGGCTGAATGCACTGCCCGTGCCATTGTCGGCAATCCACGATGATCCGCCAGTTGGCAACCGGCAGCCATCAGGTCTGGGCGATTCTGCGCGCGAATTCATCGCCATTGCCTGGAAAATTGACGCATAGAATCGGCTCAGATCGCTAGATTGCAAGAATGCGCGCAGGGATTCGGGACATGGATGATTTTCACACAAGGCTGATCGGGTTGCGGCACGCATTTCACCGTGACCCCGAACTCGGGTTTGCCGAACAGCACACCAAGGCCCGGATCGGCGCCCACTTGCGACAGCTTGGGCTGGAGGTTCACGAGGGCGCCGGCGTTGTCGGTATTCTGCGATCCGGCAAGGGCAACCGCGCCATCGGCCTGCGCGCTGACATGGATGCGCTTCCGATTGCCGAGGTTGGCACACACGACCATGCCTCGCAAAACCCCGGCGTGATGCATGCCTGTGGCCACGACGGGCATATGACAATGCTGCTTGGTGCGGCCGAGCTTCTTGCGGGCGCGACCGATTTTGACGGCACTGTGGTATTCATTTTCCAGCCGAACGAGGAACACGGGCTTGGCGCGCAGGCGATGATTGCCGAAGGCATGCTAGAGCGGTTCCCGATTGACGAGGTTTATGCGATCCACAACCTCCCCGGCGCGCCGCTTGGTCAGGTGTCCACCCGCGTCGGCCAGATCTGCAACAGCGAAAGCCTGTTCGAGATCGCGATAACCGGCAAAGGTGGCCATGCCTCGATGCCGCAGGTCGGTGTGGATGCGATCACAGTCGGCGCGGAACTGGTCCTTGCGCTTCAGACCATCGTGTCGCGCAAACTTGCGCCGGGTGCGGGGGCGGTTGTGTCGGTTACCGAATTCCTGACCGATGGCCAGCGCAACGTGCTGCCGGGCAATGCCACGCTGAAAGGTGATGTTCGCGCGCGCCTGCCAGAAGATCGGCTGGCTGTTGAGCGCTTCATGCGACAGATCGTTGATGGCGTGGCGGCGACCCACGGCATCACCGCAGACATGACCTTCGCGACCGAATTCATCGAAACCATCAACGCAGCGGATCCCACCGCCGCAGTAGTCCGCACCGCAATTGCCGCCGGGCTTGAGACCATCGCCGATCGTCCGCCGATGAGCTTTTCTGAAGACTTCGCCCATTTCTGTGCCGCCGTTCCGGGTTGCTTTATGCTGCTTGGCAACGGAGAGTCCGGCGCGCACGCACAACCGCTGCACGCCGCGGATTACGATTTCAACGACGCTTTGTTGCCTGTCGGGGCCGCCCTTTGGGCGGACTTGGTTCGTGACCGCCTTCCAGCCAGAAAGACCGCACCATGACTAAGCTGCTTCCAGACGTCGAAATTGGCCATGTCGCCGCCACGCGCAAATCGGGCGACGCCGCATTTCGTGTGTTGTCAGAAGGCGATTTTGAAACCGCCCGAGATGAGATCACCGAATGGCCGGGTTATCAGCCCACGCCGCTGGTTTCGCTTGCGCACCTCGCCAATGCGATCAACCTGTCCGAGCTGCGTTACAAAGACGAAGGGCCGCGTTTCGGGCTTGGCAGCTTCAAGGCATTGGGCGGGGCCTATGCGGCGCTGCGCGTACTGCAGCGTCAGATATCGGCGCGGGTGGGGCATGACGTAACCCTGGCAGACATCCGTGCGGGTCGATACGCCGATGATTGTGCGGCAATCACGCTGGTTTCGGCCACGGACGGCAACCACGGACGCTCCCTCGCCTGGGGATGTCAGCGCTTTGGATCACCCTGCCGGATCTACGTCCACGCCGAGGTGAGCGAGGGCCGCGCCCAGGCGATCCGCGATCAGGGTGCGACGGTGATTCGAACCAACGGCGATTATGATGCCTCGGTCGCGCAGGCCCGTGCCGAGGCCGAAGCAAACGGCTGGTTTGTCGTTTCGGATACATCCTGGCCCGGCTATTCCCTACCGCCGCGCGACGTGATGGCCGGATATGGCGTGATGACCACCGAGGTCTGCAAGGCCTACGCGACACCGCCAACGCATGTGTTTCTGCAAGGTGGTGTCGGCGGTCTGGCCGCTGCCGTCGCCGCGGGTTTGCGCCAGTATTGGGGCGATGCATCGCCCCGCGTTATCGTCGTCGAACCGGAACTTGCCGCCTGCCTGATCGAAAGCGCACGGACCGGCGCGGCAACGAAAGTGCCGATCGCCGAAGAAACCCTGATGGCGGGCCTGTCCTGCGGTGAACCATCGCCCTTGGCCTGGGAAATCCTGGCTGAAGAAGCAAGCGATTTCCTGACCATACCAGAGGAACTGGTCGCGCCGACGGTCCAGCTTCTGGCCCGGCCATTGGCAGGCGATCCGCCGATCGAGGCTGGGGAAAGCGCCATCGCCGGATTGGCCGCGCTGATCGCGGCGCGCCAGGACCCTGGATTGTCCGAACGGCTGGACCTTGACGCAAACTCCCGCGTTTTGCTGATCGGATCGGAAGGCGTAACCGACGCGGCAGTATTCGCGACAATCATGGCGGGGCAGGTCTGTGCCTGACGTTCTGACCTAAGAGGGGCCTACACGTCCCCAGGGATCATGCGATCCCTGATGGCCAGATCAGCCCTGGATCAGCGACTTAAATGGTCGAGCACTTCGGGTTTGAAATGCAACCAGCCGTGCTTGAGATCAGATTGGCGAACACTTTGGCCGTCGGCTTGATATAGGTCTTTTTCATATCCGATTTTCCCTTTTGCGCGGCGCCTTTATGGATCGACCGAAGCGTCCAGTCAAGCCAGCGGATTCCGGATGCGGCTGAATAACCGGAACTTGAGAACCTCTGCGGGGAGCCTCCCGCGTCCCGAACCCGGCCATTTGACCGGCCGTGTGGGTGGCAAACCCAAGTCCACCATCAAACGCTCGATGACGGAATGCTGATGCGCGGACCGGATCATCACCGGGATTCGCTTGAATTCCAAAGTGCCCCATCTGGATCGGACAAATACGGGATTGGCGGCCACATGATGCACCCTGCACATCCATCGGCGTGACCGTTCCGTGCAACCCATTGGTGCGATTTCACGGCGCTTTAGCCGATCCAAAGGATCGCCATCTTTGTTCAGGTGTTGGAGTGGTGGCGTGGGGGGGACTTGAACCCCCGACCTAACGATTATGAGTCGTTCGCTCTAACCAACTGAGCTACCGCGCCACGAGCGCTGCGGATACGGCAGCGCCGTTTTGGTGTCAACTGATGGATCGTGGAAGTTGTTGCACAGTCTGCGCATCGCTGAATTTCCCGGCAACCATCAGCGCTCATTCGCCCGCGCGCAGTACCCGGGCCGGGCTGGCCGACAGCGCGCGCCAGGCAAATGCCAGACCCGCCAGCGTTGTCACCAGCGCACCGCCGACAACGATCATTAGCGCAGATCCGGGCGCGAATCGAAACGTCACCTCCATCACGAACCGGCTGACCGCCCAGCCTGCAACGCCACCTGCCAGAACCGCCACAGCCCCGGCAACCAGCCCCAGCATGGCCGAGCGTAACGCGAAGTTCGCCAGAATGCGCGCCCGGCTGAATCCCAGCGTCTTGAGGATCGCCGCCTCATAGGTGCGCGAACGCTCTCCGGCGGCGGCGGCACCGATCAGCACCGCCACTCCGGTCAGCAGCGTCGCCAATGCACCGTATGTGATTGCGGCAGCGACGGTCCCCAGAACCTCGGTCACGCGGTCGATGGCGTCCCGCACCCGGATCGCCGTGACATTGGGATAGCCGCGCGACAGATCGCGCAGAATCGCCGCCTCGGCCTGGGGTTCTGCATAGACGGTCGCGATCGAGGTATGGGGCGCCCCGGCAAGGGCGGCGGGGTTCATTGCCATTACGAATCCAATGCCAGCGGTCGAAAAATCCACGACGCGCAGGCTGGTCAGGGTGGCGGTGATGTCGCGCCCCAGAATATTCACCGTCAGGCGATCCCCCAGTTCAAGGCCCATTTCACCGGCTTCTTCGGCAGCAAAGGAAACCTGTGGCGCGCCAGCGTAATCCTCGGGCCACCACTCGCCTGTGGTGATCTCGGTTCCGTCGGGTGGCGCGGCCGAATAGGTGACGCCCCGGTCGCCGCGCAAAACCCAGTGATCGCCGGCAACCTCGGCCGCCGGGCGATCATTGATCCGGGTGATGACCCCGCGCAGCATTGGCGCGGTCTGTATCCTGCTGACGCCAGTGTCCTCTTCCAGGCGGGCGAGGATCTGCGGCAGTTGGTCGGGTTGAATGTCGATCACAAAATAAGATGGCGCGACTTGTGGCAGATCGCGTGCAATTGCACCGCGAATATTGGTGTCGATCTGGCCCACTGCGGCAAGAACTGACAGGCCAAGCCCAAGGGACAGGATCACCGGCATCGCCTGCCCGCCCAGACCGACAGGCGCGGCAGGCCCGATAACCACGCCGCCGATGCGACCTGCGCCAAAAGGATCAGAACCGTCACGCCAACCCAGCGCAAACGCGGCCTCCCGCCCCCGTCCGACACTCGATAGAGCGCTGCCGGGCGAATACGCTCGGCCCGCGCCAGCGGCCAGAGTGTGAACATCAGGGCCGTCAGCACCCCATAAAGTGCGGCTTCTGCCAGCGGTCCGGGCGCCACGCGAAACGCGGCTGGCACGGGCAGGCGCGCCTCGATCATCGGGGCAGCCAGAAGCGGCAGAACAGCCCCCAGCACCAGCCCCGCGACAATCCCCAGCAAAGCCAGTACGCCGATCTGGATCATGTAGATCGCAAACAATGTTCGACCCGACGCGCCCAGCGTCTTCAGCGTCGCAATCACCGGCACCTTGGTGTCGAGGTAGGCCCGCACCGCGGCCGAAACCCCAACGCCGCCCACCGCCAGCCCCGCCAGCCCGACCAGCACCAGAAACGCCGACAGGCGATCCACAAAGCGCGCCAGACCCGGCGCGCCATTGCGCCGGTCGCGCCAACGCACGCCGCTGTCGGCAAACCGCGCCTCGGCAGACTGTTCCAGCGCCGCGAGGTCCGCGCCATCCGGCAAGGTCATGCGATAGCGCGATTCAAACAGGCTGCCGGGCGTGATCAGGCCCGACGCCGCCAGCGCCTCGGTCCGAACAATCGTCCGTGGGCCAAGGCTGAACCCCGACCCGGCGGCGTCCGGTTGCAGGGCAATGCGGGCGGCCAGCGTGAAAACCTGCTCTCCCAGACGGAACTGATCTCCGATGGCCAGCCCCAGCCTGTCGGCCAGCACCGGATCCATCACCGCGCCAGGCGCAGCGTCTGGCCCGGAAGCATCGCCCAGCGCCGTTTCAACCGGCATTGGCGGATCCAGTTCCAGCGCACCGGTCAGCGGATAGGCCCCGTCAACCGCCAGCACCTGCGTCAGCGCCTGATCCGGCACATCCCCATCGATGCGCACCAGTGAGCGGAAGTCGATCACCTCGGATAATGCAGCGGCCTGTGAACCCATCCAGGCGCGCTCGTCCTCGGTTGCGGTGCGATAGGTAAAGCGCAATTCGGCATCGCCGCCCAACAGAACGGCCCCTTCGCGCGCCAAACCGCCGCTGATGCCGTCGCGCACGGTGCCGACGGCGGCAATCGCCGCAACGCCCAGCATCAGGCAGATCAGGAATACCCAGAAACCTTGCAAGCCGGTCTTCAGCCCGCCGCGCAACTCTCGCGCAGCGAACCGCCCGGCGACGCGCCAATCAGCAGATCGGCTCACTCTGCCGCCGCGCGGGCTTGCGCCAGTTGCCCGTCTTCCAGCGCCAGCGTTGAACCATGGCGGTCACGCAGATCAAACAGCAGCTCCATAATCTCGGACCCCGTCGCGGAATCGAGGTTTCCTGTCGGTTCATCGGCCAGCAACACAGCCGGGCGCGGGGCCGAGGCACGCGCCAGCGCCGTGCGCTGTTGTTCCCCGCCGGAAAGCTCGGAAGGGTAATGCCCGCCCCGCGCGGCTAGACCCACGCTGGCCAATTCTGCCTCCGCACGCGGGAACGCATCGCTGACCCCGGCCAGTTCCAGCGGCACCGCGACGTTTTCCAATGCGGTCATTGTCGGAATCAGATGAAACGACTGGAACACCACGCCGATGTTGTCGCGCCGCAAACGGGCCAGCGCGTCCTCGCCCAGCGGTCCGATATCCTGGCCCAGCACCTTGACGGTGCCGCCGGTTGCACGCTCAAGTCCCCCCATGAGCATCAGCAGCGACGACTTGCCCGACCCCGACGGCCCGACCAGGCCCAAAGTCTCACCCTTTGCGACATCCAGAGAGATGCCGCGCAGGATATCAACGCGCCCGGCGTTGCCCTGCAACGACAGGTCCACGTCGCGCAGGGACAGGATCGGATCGGTCTTGGGCATGTTCGGCGGCCTTTTTCGGGGCGTGTGCTTGGCAAGATATGGGCTGCGTCGCGCGATACTCAATGGAGTCGTTGCCACAGGTCTGCTGGCAAGCCCTGTTTTGGCAGAACCCGTCACTGTCGCGGCACTGGGCGACAGCCTGACCCAAGGCTTTGGCCTGCCGCCCGAAGATGGGCTGGTGCCGCAACTGCAACGCTGGCTGGACGCGCGTGGGGTCGAGGTGACACTGATCAACGCTGGTGTTTCGGGCGACACCACCGCGGGGGGGCTGGCCCGCATCGACTGGACCCTGACAGAGGAGGTTGACGCGATCATCCTTGCCCTTGGTGGCAATGACGTGCTGCGCGGAATTGACCCGGCCGAGGTGCGCGGAAATCTCGACGGAATTCTTACGAAAGTCGTTCCGTCCGGTCGACCGGTCCTGCTGGTCGGGACCCAAGCGCCGCAGAATTACGGCCCCGCGTATAAGGCGGCGTTCGATATGCTGTTTTCCGACCTGGCCGAGGTGCACGACACACTGTTCCACCCCAACCTGCTGACCCCGCTGCTGGAGGTCGAAGACCGGGCCGCCGCGCGCCGTGACTTCATGCAGGCCGACGGGCTGCACCCGAATGCGGCGGGTGTTGCGCTGATCGTCGAGGCAATCGGGCCGGTGGTGGTGGACCTTGTGGCTGCGAGCAAAAGCAACTGAGTTGCTGAGCTCATTACATGCGCCTGGATGACCGGCAAATACTGGACGGAAGGGGACGTTGGCGATCATTCGCCAAGCCGGGCGGGCGCCTGACCGGGGGTAGGCGATGCAACCTGAGTGTGTGGCAATTTATGGTTCAGCGTTAACTCTGGACTATGAAGGTTTCGCGACCCCTCGAAATCGCCTGCCCGCGGGACGGTCAGGCGATCGCCCGGCGCCCTCGCGGGCTTGATTCCGGGCGAATAAACGCGCGCCGCCAACGCCCGCTTCAGGCCGATTGTGTTGAAAAACTCCGAAATCAGAGCGTCGCGGATTTCTTGCGAAAACCTATGAAGCGAAATAGTCGGAAAGCTTTGACCACGAGACAGCGCATGGCTGCGCGTGAGCGCATGTAGGCGATTTGGGCCGACCCCCGCGCCAAAAATTTAGGATCGGGCTGCATGGAAAGAAAAATCATCGTTCAGGCCCTAAAACGGAGTTTTTCAACACAATCGGCCAAAAACCCCGGCCCGGTCTGATCCAGCAGATCGCGCGCCAGCGCCTGACCAATTCTGGCCCCGTCGCTGACCGGACCGGACAGTGCGCCGGCAAACATTGCCGCCCCGTCCTGCGCAAGAATCTCCCCTCGCAACGTCAGCGTACCGCCTGAAACCTCTGCCAGCCCGGCAATTGGTGTCTGGCAAGACCCGTCGAGCGCGGTCAGAAACGCACGCTCGGCCGCCAGTTGATCCCCCGTCGGCGCGTCATGGATCAGGGTCAGCAGGGCAGCCACGCGATCATCATTGTCGCGCCGCTCGATCCCGATGGCGCCTTGCGCGACGGCTGGCAGCATCTCATCCGTGGCCAGCGGAACTGCGCCAACCTGCAACCCCAGCCGGTTCAGCCCGGCACAGGCCAGAAATGTCGCAGATGCCACGCCATCGGTCAGTTTTTTCAGGCGGGTCTGCACATTGCCCCGAAACTCGACAACTTGCAGATCGGGACGGCGGGCCAGCAGTTGCGCGCGCCGCCGGATCGAGGACGTGCCGACAACCGCGCCGTGGGCCAAGTCCGCAATCCGTGCGTTCGTTCCCAGCAACGCGTCGCGCGGATCCTCGCGCGGCAGATAGGCATCAAGCCGCAGGCCGCCCGGCTGGGCCACCGGCATGTCCTTCATCGAATGCACCGCAATGTCGATCTGCCCGGCGATCAGCGCCTGCTCGATCTCGCGCGTGAACAATCCCTTGCCGCCCAACTCTTTCAGCGGACGGTCCTGGACGCGATCGCCAGTCGTCGTGATCACCTCGATCCGGAATGCTGCCTCGGGCAGGTCATGCGCTGCCATCAGCCTGCTGCGCGTTTCAACCGCCTGCGCCAGCGCCAGCGGGGATCCGCGTGTGCCAATGCCAAGCGGACGTTCGGGTGTGGGAAGGTCTGTCATGGCGATCTGATAAGCGCGCGCCCGGCCCGTGGCAATGCACCCGCTTGACTTCACCGGCCCCGCGCGGGACGACCCTGCCCTGGAGGCATCAACATGACTAAACTTCTGCTGCGCGCCTTGGCGGGCGAGACATTGCCGACACCGCCGATCTGGATGATGCGTCAGGCCGGGCGTTATCTGCCGGAATACATGGCAACCCGGGCCGAGGCGGGCGACTTCCTGTCGCTGTGCTATAACCCAGACTTAGCGACCGAGGTGACGCTGCAACCGATCCGCCGTTTCGGCTTTGACGCCGCGATCCTGTTCGCCGACATCCTGCTGGTGCCGCAGGCACTGGGCGCCGATCTGTGGTTCGTTCAGGGCGAAGGCCCGCGGCTGAGCACGATCACCGACCAATCCGGGTTCGACGCCCTGAAACCGATCGAGGCGATCCACGACACGCTGTCCCCGATCTATGAAACCGTCGCGCGCCTGTCCCGCGCCTTGCCCCCGGAAACCACCCTGATCGGATTCGCGGGCGCGCCCTGGACCGTCGCCACCTATATGATCGCTGGCAGGGGCACCCTGGATCAGGCCCCCGCGCACGCGCTAAAGCGCGAAGCACCGCAGGTCTTCGACGCCCTGATCGAGCGGCTAACCGAGGCCACCATCGCCTACCTCTCTGCCCAGATCGAGGCCGGGGCCGAGGTCGTCAAACTGTTCGACAGTTGGGCGGGATCGCTGGAAGGCGGCGATTTCGACCGCTATTCGCTGACCCCGATGCGCCGGATCACATCGGCGTTGAAATCACAGCACCCAAGCATCCCGATCATCGCTTTCCCGCGTGGCGGCGGCGATCGTTACGCCGAGGCACATGCTGCAACCGGGGCCGACTGCATCGCGCTGGATCAATCCGTAGATGCCGACTGGGCCGCCGCGAATGTTCAGATCAATGGCTGCGTTCAGGGCAACCTTGCACCCGAACATATGGTCACTGGCGGCGATGCGCTGGTCGCCGAAACCCGGCGCATCGCGCGCGCCTTTTCCGGCGGGCCGCATATCTTCAACCTGGGCCACGGCATCACGCCCGATGCGAACCCGGAGAATGTGGCGCTGATGATCGAGGCGCTACGCAGAGATGACTCCAGCGCGCGGGGTTGAACGCCGACCGCCGTTTTTTTGGCCAGGCGCGGACATTGGCAGTTTGCCGCTGCGCCCGGTGCGCGCCGTAAGGCGCAGGGCGCGCGCCGGACCGGTCCCGCCGGTCAGGCGCTGGTCTGAGCTTGGCGCGTCCAGGCGAGTTGACGGTCAAACCAGAGCCATAAATCATGCAAACTCAAAGGCGCAGCGCCTGCCCACCGGTCCGGCGCGCGCCCTGCTTGCTATGCTCTGCCAAGCTCCACACCCGGCCCAGTTTGCTCACCTGCTCGCGAGTGCCTCAGCCAACCTGCGCAGAACCCAACCCGGCCCTCAAACCCACTTCGCCAGCGGTGGCAAGCTCATCAGCACTGCGTCGGGGTCGTGGCCCGTCTCCAACCCGAACTTTGTCCCCCGATCATAGACGAGATTATACTCAGCATAGAGGCCCCGGTGGATCAGTTGGGCGTCTCGATCAGCCTCGGAGAATGACATGTCTTTGCGGCGTTCGGCCAACGGCATAAAGGCAGGCAGGAATGCCCGGCCGACATCCTGCGTCAGGGCGAAATCCGCCCCCCAGTCACCACTGTTCAGATCGTCATAAAACACCCCACCAACGCCGCGCGCACGTTTGCGATGCGGGATAAAGAAATACGTATCCGCCCAGGCTTTGTAGCGTTCATAGACATCCGCCCCATGGGCCGCACAATGCGCCTGAAGAACGTCGTGAAAATGCGCTGTATCTTCCGCGTATTCTATCGCCGGATTCAGATCGGTCCCGCCGCCGAACCACCAGCCGTGCGGCGTCCAGAACATCCGGGTGTTCATATGCACCGCCGGCGCATGCGGGTTCACCATATGCGCCACCAGCGAGATGCCCGAGGCCCAGAACCGCGGGTCATCGGCCATTCCCGGCAGATCCTTGCGCGCCGCCATCGCCGCCACCGCGCGTTCGCCCAGGCTGCCGTGAACGGTCGAGATGTTCACCCCGACCTTTTCGAACACACGCCCGCCCCGCATCACCGACATCAGACCACCGCCTGCGTCCTCTCCTGCGTTGCCCGTGCGTTTGGTCTTGCTGACCTCAAACCGACCGCCACCCTCGCCTTCCAAAGCCTCAAAGGCGGCGACAATCTGATCGCGCAGCGTGCGAAACCACGCAGCCGCCTGCGCCTTGTGATCATCCATATCGCCTGCCCCGCTCAATGCGCCGACACATTCACCGGATCGACCAGCGTGCGCCCGCCATCCACGGTCAGAATCTGCCCTGTCATGAAGCCTGACCCGTCCGAGGCCAGGAACTGCGCCACCTCGGCAAGTTCCCCTGCCCCGGCGACCCGTGCCAACGGCGTATGATCGACAATCTCATCGCGGAAACTCGGGTGCTCCTTCAAGACGCCTTTCAGGCTTTCCGACATCACGCTGCCAAAGGCGATGGCATTCACCCGGATACGTTCCGGTGCCAGCGCAACCGCCAGCGACCGCGTCATCTGATCCAGCGCGGCCGAGCTGACCGAGAAGGCCATCAGATCAGTCTGTGCCCGCCGCGCCGCGATCGAGCTGAGGTTGATGATCGAGCCGACAGGCGCATCTTCGCGCCCGTCCTCGGCAGCCTGCGCGATCATCCGACGCGCGAAAACCTGGCTGAGGCGCAGGCTGGGGATCAGGTTCTGGTTCAGCGAATCCACCAGCGCGTCATCGTCCTGGTCCATCGGGTCCGAGGTCAGCACCTGCCGCGATGCGTTCACCAGAATATCGACCCCTTCGAAGGCATCGATGGTGGCGGACAACAGGTTGGCGACGTTCAGCTTTTCGCGAAGATCGCCCGCATAACCGCGCACCGATCCGGTGTCGTCGTCCACCTTGCCAGTGGCATCCGCCAGCGCCTTTTCATCCATATCAGCCATCATCACATTGGCCCCGGCTTCGACGAAATGGCGTGCGATGGCGCGCCCGACCCCGTTGGCGGCACCTGTGACAACAGCCGTCTTACCGGCGATGGAAAAGGACATCAGTATTCCCCAATGACGACCACCCCGGTGGCCAGACTATGCGCGTTTATCGCCGTTTGCGAACGGCTTTGCGCGCGACCTTGCGGTTTGCCGAAACCGGGCGCGATGCCCTGATGAGCTTGAATCCGGCGTCGCCGCCAACCTCTTCAACCTCGCCGAAACCCTCGGCCAGCGCTGCCTCGTAAGGCAGATGCCGGTTGGCAACCAGCCACAGCGCGCCCTGCGGGGCCAGCAAACGCGCCGCTGTGGCGATGAAAGCACGGCCAAGCGCCGGATCAGCGGCACGCGCGGTGTGAAATGGCGGATTTGTCACGATGTCATCAAACCGAATGTCGTCGCTGAGCCGGGTCACGTCGGCCCAATGGAACCGGGCGCGCGGGTTGGTCACATTCTGGCGCGCAGCTTCCAGCGCGTCATGCTCAGCCTCGATCAGGTGCACTTCGGCCACGCCGTCCCGGTCCAGCACCGCATGGCTGAGGTATCCCCAGCCCGCCCCAAGGTCGGCGACCAGCGGCCCCATTTTGCCAGGCAATGCCCCAGCCAACAACGCCGAGGCCCGATCCACGCCATCGGCGGAAAACGCCCCAGGGGTGGTCACGAACCCCTCAGGAGTGGTCTGCGGCGCGGGCTGCCAATCCGAAAGATCGGCCTCTTCGACCACCACCAGCTTGCCGTGCGCCATGGACACGACACCGGACACTGACGCGCGCTGTTTCAGCGCCTTCAGCATCGAATCGATCCCATCGGTTTTTTGCCCGTCCAGGACCAGCGGCCCGTCTGTTACCAAATGCGCCTGCGCCAGCAGCGCGCGCGCATGGTCCTTGCTGCGCGGCAAGCAGACAATCGCCAGCGCAAACTGGCCCGCGATCGTGGCGCTGGTCTCAAACCCTGCTGCGGAATAATAATCGTGGTCCGGGCGAAACCCCTGCACGATTTGCACACGGTCACTCGGCAGCGCCGACAGGTCCATACCTGCACTTGGCCGCAGCACCAGAATCCGCCCCACCTGGGGCAGCACGACTGTACCATCGGCGATGGCGGTGCTCAGGCGGGATCGGGCCATCGGGGCGGGCAGGCGCGGGTGCGCCTACTCTTTCTCCATGGTGCATTGCAGCGGGTGCTGATGGCGCTGCGCAAAATCCATCACCTGCGCGACCTTGGTCTCGGCAATTTCGTGACTAAACACGCCGACCACAGCCAGCCCCTTCTTATGAACGGTCAGCATCAGGTCGAACGCCTGTGCATGGCTGATGCCGAAGAAACGCTCCAACACCAAAACGACGAATTCCATCGGCGTATAGTCATCGTTCAACAGCATCACCTTATACAGCGGGGGTCGCTGCGTCCTGGTCCGGGTCTCAGGCAGGACAGTGGTGTCGCCGTCGTCATCACGGCGGTCTTCCTTGTCGGACATGCGAGGCATCGGGCGTTGCAAAATCTGCACTCTTGGATTCGGCTGCAATTTTCGGCTCTGATGGGCTTATATAAGACCATCGACGGCTTAGAGCGCCGTCCTTGAAATCTGAATCGATGGGATTCCCAGAGGTCTGATTTTGTGATTCACCGAATGTGGAGGTGGATCATGGGGAAATCACTGTCTTTGGACATTCGAGAGCGCGTCGTCGCGCTGGTAGATGAAGGACTTTCCTGCCATGAGGCGGCCCGGCGTTTGCGGATATCGGTCGCGAGCGCGGTGCGGATCATGCAGCGCAAAAGGCGAACCGGCGGCGTGAAAGCTGCGCCTCAAGGACGGCCTCGACGCAGCAAGTTGGACGCGGCGTCCGAGTGGTTGAAATTACGCGTGCAAGCTGAACCGGACATCACCATGCCGGAGCTGGCCGAAGCGTTGAAGCAGGAGCATGACCTAATCGCCACACCGGCGATGCTCTCGCGTCACTTGCTTCATCGCCTTGGGTTCACATATAAAAAAATAGCTGATCGCAACGGAAAGGCTGCGCAAACGGGTTCGCGCCGCGCGATACGAGTGGCGGCGTCGGATGCCGAGGATGCGCCGTGAGCCGCATAGGCTGGTGTTTATCGACGAAACCGCCGTCACCACCAAGATGACACGCCTGCGGGGCCGATCCCTCCGGGGGACTCGGCTTGAGGCGGACGCGCCCTTCGGCCACTGGCGCACGCAAACCTTCATCGCCGGGCTGCGGATGGATGAACTCAGCGCACCCTGGGTTCTGGACGGCCCCATGAACCGCGCCGCCTTCGACATATACATTGAAACCCAATTGGTTCCGACCTTGCAGCCAGGTGACGTCGTGATCGCTGACAACCTGTCGTCCCACAAATCCGCAAAGGCACAGGCCATCCTGAAAGCGCAGGGAAGCTGGCTCCTCTTCCTGCCGCCCTACAGCCCCGACCTGAACCCTATCGAAATGGCATACGCCAAGCTCAAAGCACATCTGCGACGGCTGAAAGCACGTACCTTCGACGCGCTGTTCCAATCCGTCGCACAAACCTGCGACCTCTTTCCACCAGAAGAATGCAGAAACCTCTTCAAGGCTGCCGGATATGTTGCAGATTAAATGGACCATGCTCTAGAAAAGGGTTCACGAAGCATTGGCAGGCGCAAAGATCACAACCGTTGGCTTCGATGCCGACGATACGCTGTGGCATAACGAGCGGTTTTACCGCGGTACACAGCAGGTGTTCACCGATCTGCTGCGCGATCATGCAGACGCCGAAACGCTGGATGCGCGTTTGCTGGCGGCGGAGAAACGCAACATCGGGCGCTATGGATTCGGCATTAAGGGATTTGTCCTGTCGATGATCGAAACCGCGATCGAGGTCACCGAAGATCGTGTGCCCGCACGTGTGATTCGCCAGATCATCGAGACCGGGCAGGACATGCTGGCGCATCCGGTCGAATTGTTGCCCCATGCACGCACCGCCGTTGACGCGCTGGCCGATGATTTCCGCCTGTTGCTGATCACCAAGGGCGATTTGTTGGATCAGGAGCGCAAACTGGCTCAATCGGGCCTGGGCGACATGTTTGATGGGGTCGAGATTATCTCGGACAAGACAAACACCCACTACGGTCGGATATTCGATCAGCATGGCGATGGGGCGACGCGCGGGCTTATGGTGGGAAATTCGATGCGTTCGGATGTGTTGCCGATGATTGCCGCAGGCGGTCAGGGCGTGTTCGTGCCCCATGATCTGTCATGGGACCTCGAACATGCCGAAGCGCCAAACGGCCACCCGCGATTTCACGAAATCACCGACCTTGGCGCGCTGGACGCCCTTGTTCGGCAGCTCAATCGCTGAATATTGTCGCCAGACAGTTTGAATTTGCCACATCTAAAGCGTTTCGTCTTGAACCTGAATCGCGAGGGATTCCCTTGAGACCTGATCTGTGATTCATCCTGTTTGGGAGGATGGATCATGTCAGCACCTTTGCCATCTGCGCTTCGGATACGGTTTCAGAGATACATTGAAGAAGGGTTGAGCGGGCGCGCGGCGGCGTTGCGGTTGAAGCTGTCGCCTGCCACAGGCGCGCGGTGGGCGCGTCAGGTGAGGATGAAGGGTCATGCGGAACCTGCCCGGCAGGGACCGCCGCGCGGCAAGGGAAAGCTGGCTCCGCATCGGGAATTCTTTGAGGAGTTGATCGCACAAGACCCTGACATCACGCTCTTTGAGTTGCGTAATGCGCTGGCCGATGCAGAGGGTGTGCGGGTGCATCACTCCTCCATCGCCAACCTTCTGTCCCGGCTCGGCTTCACGTACAAAAAAAGTCGCTGGTCGCAACCGAGCGCCGCCGCGCCAAGGTAAGGCAGCAACGGGCCGACTGGTTCAGATACCGCTCGCCAGCCATTGCGACCTTTCCTGAGCGCGTTGTCTTTATTGACGAAACCGCAGTGAAGACAAACCTCACGCGCCTACGCGGCAGAGCCAAGCGCGGTAAGCGCCTGACGATGGATGCGCCCTTCGGAAGCTGGGGAACCCAAACCTTGATCGCGGGCCTGACCCAAGGCGCGCTGATCGCACCTTGGGTCATCAAGGGAGCGATAGATGGCCCCGCCTTCGCGGCCTACATCCGCGAAGTGCTGGTCCCCGAGATCAACCCCGGCACTGTCGTCATTCTCGACAACCTGGCAACCCACCGGAATAAGGAGGCGACGCAGGCTTTACGCAATCACGGCTGCTGGTTCCTTTACCTGCCACCGTACTCGCCCGACCTGAATCCCATCGAGCAGGCCTTCTCTAAACTGAAAGCCCATTTGCGACGGATCGGGGCCAGGTCCTTTACCCAGGTCTTCGAAGCAATCGGAGCAATCTGCGATCTCTACGACCCAGTAGAATGCTGGAACTACTTTAAGGCCGCCGGATATGTCTCAGGTTAATGTCGAAACGCTTTAGGCGCTGGTGTTCGTCTCTGAGCATCGATCCAGATCAAGTGGACGATATTTTAGTTCGTTGCTCCGCCCAAAACCTCTCCGGACTCTGACGCTCCTGCGTCGTCCGCAGCCTCGTATACGTCGATTTCGATCTTAGCGGCGTTGGCTGCGATCAGGTCAGACAGGATAGGGGTTCCGTCGCGCCTGACCGATGAAGGCAATCTTCGCGGCAACGGCGCCCGCTTCGCTGTGCAGGAACACCCGTGTCGTAGTCATGTCCGCCGGATACAGGCGAATCGCGACGAACTTTCGACGGGCGGCTGTTCTTCCTAGCCGCGCACCAGCTTGGCGAAGGCATCGAACATGCCGCCGCTGGCGGCGATCATCTCTCCGCCGTGCAGCAGGTCGCCATTGCGCTCAATCGGTTCGACCAGCCCGCCAGCCTCGCGCACGATCAGCAGTCCGGCGGCGATGTCCCAGGCGTGCAGACCACGTTCCCAATAGCCGTCGTAACGTCCGGCAGCCACATAGGTCAGGTCCAACGCTGCCGCGCCCCAGCGGCGCACACCGGCGCAGCCGGGCAGAATGCGGGCCATGTCCTGCAATGTGTCGGGCAGGTCCGCGCGCCCACCAAACGGCAGGCCGGTGGCAAAGATACACTCGATCATCTTGGTGCGGCCGGACACGCGCAGGCGGCTTTCGTTCAGCCATGCGCCCTGCCCTTTTTCGGCCACGAACATTTCGTCCTTGGACGGGTCGAACACCACCCCGGCGACGATCTCTCCCTTGAATTCCAGTGCGACAGAGATTGCCCAATGGGGCAACCCATGCAGGAAGTTCGTGGTGCCATCCAGCGGGTCAACGATCCAGCGGCGGGTCGGATCCTTGCCGTCCTCGGCTTCGCTTTCCTCGGCCATCCAGCCGTAATTCGGGCGTGCCTCCATCAAGTCTTCGCGCAGGATCGCCTCGGCCGCGATATCGGCTTTGGAGACGAAATCCCCCGCCCCCTTGGCGGTGACCTGAAGGTTCTCAACCTCGCGGAAGTCCTTGGACAGCGACCGGCCCGCGCGGCGCGCCGCCTTGATCATGATGTTGAGGTTCGCACTGCCCTGCATGGGACGCTCCGCCGGTTTCCTGGATCAGGGGGCGCGTATAGGCGCGCCGGGCGGAATTGCCAATGGGGGTCAGGCGGGTGCGGTGGCGCGTTGGAGCTTCACCGGCTCGCTGCGCGCCAGTTTGAGAAGATGTGCCATGTATGGGCGGGCGGTTTCGTCACTGCGGGTCGCGGCGTACAGCCGCCGCGTTAGCCCGTTCTTGGTCAGCGGCCGGGTCACGTAATCCGAGTTATACCGCACCTCGCGCACCACCCAGTCCGGCAAGACCGCCACCCCCCTGTTCGAGGCAACGAGCAACAGGATCACCGCCGTCAGTTCCACCTGTCGCACCGTTTCGGGTTCTACTTTCGCCGGGATCAGCAACTGACTGAAAACATCCAGCCTTTGGCGATCCACCGGATAGGTGATCAGGGTCTCGCCGCGAAAATCCTCGGCCTCGACATAGTCCTTTTTCGCCAGTGGATGTGCGGCGGCGGCGACGAAGACCGGCTCATAATCAAACAGCGGCGTGAAATCGACGCCGTCCAGGTCTTCGGGGTCGGAGGAGACGACCAGATCCACCTCCTCACGCTGCAGGGCAGGCAGTGCGCCGAAGGCGAGGCCGGGGCGAATGTCGACATCGACGTCGGGCCATTTCTGGCGGAACAGCTCCAGCACCGGGAACAGCCATTCAAAACAGGCGTGGCATTCAATGGCGATGTGCAAGCGGCCCGATTTGCCGCTGACGATCCCGGCGAAATCGGCCTCAAGCGCGGCAACTTCGGGCAGGATACGTTCGGCGAGCCGCAACAGCTTGTGCCCCGCTGCCGACAGCTTCAGCGGTTTGGAACGGCGCACGAACAGCTCGACCCCGGCCTGATCCTCAAGCCCCTTCACCTGATGGGACAGCGCGCTTTGGGTGATGTGCAGCCGATCCGCCGCGCGGGCCATGCCCCCGGCCTGGTGAATTGCCTGAATGGTGCGCAGGTGGCGGAATTCGATGTTCATCGCAAACTCACATCTGACTCATAAAGGTGATGAGGATTATGAATTTGTCTCACGATCGTGGGCGTGGAACAAGGGGCCAATTGCAAAGGACACCGCATGACCACGATCAGTTTCGAGTTTTTTCCGCCCAAATCCATGGCCGCCTCTTTCCGGCTGTGGGATACGATCCACACGCTGGCCCCGCTAAACCCGGATTTCGTGTCGGTCACCTATGGCGCCGGGGGCACGACCCGTGCCCTGACCCATGAGGCGGTGCGCGAGATTGGCCGGATGACCGGGCTGAACGTGGCGGCACATCTGACTTGTGTTGATGCAACGCGCGAAGAAACGCTGGCAATTGCGCAGGATTACGCAAAATCCGGTGTCAAACGTATCGTCGCGCTGCGTGGCGATCCGGCTGACGGGCAATCGGCCTTCACCCCGCACCCGGATGGCTTCGCCAATTCTTGCGAGCTGATTTCGGCACTGCGCGATGCTGGCGATTTCGACATCACCGTCGGCGCCTACCCCGATCCGCACCCCGAAGCGGCCAGCGCGGATGCGGATATCGACTGGCTGAAACGCAAGGTGGACGCCGGCGCGACCAGCGCGATTACGCAGTTCTTTTTCGAGGCTGATACGTTTCTGCGGTTCCGCGACAGGGCCGTGGCGGCCGGCGTGGATATTCCCGTTCTCCCGGGTATCCTGCCGGTCGAAAACTGGACCTCGACCCGCGCCTTCGCAACCCGTTGCGGCGCGGCAGTTCCCAACCACATCGCCGAGGGGTTTGAGCGGGCCGAGCGTGACGACCGGCTGAACCTGTTCGCCACAGTCCACGCGACCGACCTGTGCACCGACCTGATCGAAGGCGGGGTTGAGCATCTGCACTTTTACACGCTGAACCGCCCCAGTCTGACCCGTGATGTTGTCCACGCGCTGGGGCTTGCCCCGCCGGTGCCGCTGGAATACGTGGCTTAGCGCGGCGGCGATTTTTCGTCGAAAAATCGAGCCTTCGGCGAGGATATTTTTAACGAGAAGATGACCCCGGAGTTTTCGTGACCGTCGGATGAATGCTTTCTGAGACATCTTTACCGACCGCACGATCCGCGCGTGCCAGGAATAGCCAGCCGAACCCCCGCCATGTTCCGACGGACGGGGCGTCCGGGTCCTGTTCGAAACGCGCCTGCCAGCCCGTCGGCAGTGTCAGGCCGCAGTTTTCCAGCCGTTCCAGCATCCAGACCAGCGGGATATTCGCCAGTGGTCGCGCCGCGTTGAAACCGCGCAGCTGTGCGCCCACATCGCCGTGGCTGCCGCGAAACCAGACCTGCTCCATATGCCCCGGCCAATCCATGTGACAGTGCCACATCACCGGCGCATAGGCGACGCGGGTTTCATCCAGCGCCAGCGCCTGAAACCCGTTCAGGGTCGCGTCCCCCAGAACATGATTGTGAAAGGCGTGGCGACGCTCGGCAATGCGCCAGATCAGCGGCAGGCGCATCCCCAGCGCCTTGACGGTATCCCAGACGGCCACAGCCTCGATCCGGGTGCCGGGGTGGCAATAGGCGTCCCGAAAGGCGCGGGCTGCATCGCTGCGCCCGCCCGCGCGATAGTGGTAATAGGCCGTGCGGATATTGCGAACGGTCGCATGTTCGGCGCGCAGCAGCCCGACCCGGTCGATCAGACCGGCCAGAGACCGCACCGCATAGGCCCCGCGCGAGTATCCGATCAGATAAATCCGGTCCCCCGGGCGATAACGGCTGGCGATAAAGCCGTAAGAACGCCGGATCTGCCGATTGATGCCGCGCCCTTCCAGCACGTCCCGCGTGGCGCGCCAGCTGGCCCACTGAATGCCCGGTTCATAGCGGATCACCGTATGGGCGTCGGCGGCTTCGCTTAGCAATTGATAAGTCAGTCCGGCGTTGGTTTCCCGCCCCGGTTCCAGTGACGACAGGGTACCATCAAGAATGACGATGATGTCGCGCCGCACACGCGGATCCGGCGCGGCGGTTTGTTCAACCGCTGGGCGACCGCGCCAGAGGCGGCGTATGAGATCACTGAGCCGCGACATCCGCGGTATTCAGCAGCGCCCACATCCGATGCGGCGTGTAAGGCATGTCGACGCGGGTAATCCCAAGCGCCCACGTTGCATCGGCGACCGCATTTGCAACGGCAGCGATGGCGCCAACTGTCCCAGCCTCTCCACAGCCTTTCATGCCCATGATGTTGGCGGTCGAGGGCACCGGTTCGGTCGAGAAATCAATCATCGGCATATCGTCGGCACGCGGCATCGCATAGTCCATGAACGTTGCCGTGAGCAGTTGGCCATCGCTGTCATGCACCACCCGTTCTGTGATCGCCTGTCCGATGCCCTGGGCAACCCCGCCGTGGATCTGCCCCTCGACCAGCAACGGGTTGATCATGTTGCCGAAATCATCGACGACCGTGTATTTCACGCAGGTCGTCACGCCGGTTTCGGGGTCAATCTCGACCTCGGCCACATGGGCGCCATTGGGGAAGGACCGGCCCGGAAGCTCGGCGAATTCGCGGAAACTCAGTAGGTCAGCGCGGCCCTTTTCGCGGGCCAGCGCGGCGACTTCCAGCATGGTCGGGGCCTCGTTCGATCCGGCGATGCGGAATTGCTGATCGTCGAAACTCACATCCTCGGGCGTGACGCCGTTTTCTTCGGCCAGGAAGGCACCGAAATCGCTGACAATCCGGCGCACTGTCGCCAGCGTTGCGTTGTTCTGGTTCACCGCAGACCGCGATCCGCCGGTGCCGCCGCCTTCGGGGATAAGGTCGCTGTCACCCTGCACGAAGCGGATTTTTTCATAGGGAATACCGGTCTGATCCGACAGGAAGCGGGGGAACACCGTTTCATGCCCCTGCCCGTTCGACTGCGTGCCGACATAGATTGTCGCGCCGCCATCCTCGTCAAAGGTCACCTTGGCGTGTTCTTCGGAATCGCCCAGAATGCTTTCGTTGTAATAGCACAGGCCCAGCCCGCGCAGCTTGCCCCGGCTGGCGCTGCCGGCCTTGCGCGCGGCAAAACCGGCGCGGTCGCAGGCAGCTTCGGCCGAGTCCAGAACCTTGTGGAAATCCCCGACGTCATATGTCTCACCCGTGGCGGAGTCATAGGGGAAGGCGTCGACGGGAATGAAGTTTCTGCGCCGAAGATCCCAGGGATCAACGCACAATTCCCGCGCCGCCTGATCAATCGCACGTTCGATGGCAAAAATCGCTTCGGGCCGACCCGCGCCGCGATAGGCGTCGACCTGGCAGGTGTTGGTATAGATGGCCTGCACGGACAGGAACGTGGTCTGCACGTCATAGGTGCCAATCAGAACCTTGGTGAACAGCTCGGACTGGATGAACTATGCATAGCCGGAGTTATAGGCCCCGAGATTACAAATGTTATGAACCCGGTAGGCGGTGATCTTTAGGTTTTTGTCGAAGGCAAGTTCGCAGGTCGACACCAGATCGCGCCCGTCATTGTCGGTCAGCATGCCTTCGGTGCGATCGGCGATCCAGCGCACCGGGCGGCCAAGGATCTTGGCGGCCAGCGCGACGGCGGTGTATTCAGGATAGATGAACCCCTTGGTCCCAAAGCCGCCGCCCACATCCGGGTTCATCGCCAGCACGTTTTCCGGCTCCAACCCAAGTTGGCGTACCATTTCGTCCTTCAGCGGCCAGACCCCCTGACCGTTCACCGTGATCGACAGGCGCGTGCCGTCCCAGTCGGCGAAACAGCCGCGCGGCTCCATCGGGTTCGAGATGACGCGGTTATCCACGACATCGACGCTGATCCGTTTGTCTGCCGCTGCGAACGCCGCCTCACAGGCGGCGCGGTCACCGAAATGCCAATCGAAGGCGATATTGTCGGGGATGTCGGGATAGAGCGCCTCTCCCCCAGGTTTTACATCAACATGTGCCGGCAAGTCATTGTAATCAAATTCAATCATCTCGGCAGCGTCCCGAGCCTGCGCCAGTGTATCAGCGACGATAAGGGCAATCGGTTCGCCAACAAACCGCACGCGGTCTTTGGCCAGAAACGGGCGCATCGGGGCGGTCGCCTCAGTCCCGTCGGGCAATTCCAGAACGTCGTAATCCATATCTAGGCGCACGCCCGCCGCCTCAACCTCTGCCGAGGTCAGGATCAGATGCACGCCGTCCGCGCCGCGCGCGTCATCGATGTTCAGCGTGGCAATCTCGGCATGGGCAACGGGCGAGCGAAAGGCGAACGCCCTAAGCGCATCTTTTGGCGCAATATCATCGACATAGCGGCCTAGCCCGGTCAGAAACCGATCATCCTCGCGCCGGCGAACCGGCTGAGATTTTCCGAATGCGTCCATCTTGCATGCCCTTTCGTTGCCCAGGTGACAGTATCGGGGATGCTGGCAGTGTCCAGTGGGTGTGGTGCGGCTGAGCGTCAGCCGTGCACCGGAGAATTTTGTCCGAAAGCGGCACTCCACCACGCAATCCCACCAATACCCAGGCCCGACACCTTCCCCTTCCCGACCCCATTCGCTAGATGAACCCGCAACTTCATGCGGGATACCTCAAGATGACGATGGACAAGAGTTTCGATGCGGCCACGGCCGAGGCGCGGATTTCGGCTGAGTGGCTGAAGGCAGAGGCCTTTGCGGCGGGCGCAAACGCCATGCCGGGGGCCGAGCCGTTCAGCATCATGATCCCGCCGCCCAACGTCACCGGCGTGCTGCACATGGGTCATGCGTTCAACAACACGTTGCAGGATATCCTGATCCGCTGGCACCGGATGCGTGGGTTCGACACGCTGTGGCAACCCGGCATGGACCACGCCGGGATCGCCACGCAGATGGTTGTGGAACGTGAACTCGCCAAGGACAAATCCAACGCCACCCGCCGCGACATGGGGCGTGAGGCGTTCACGGAAAAAGTGTGGGAGTGGAAGAAGCAATCCGGCGGCACGATCATCGAGCAGTTGCAGCGCATCGGTGCCAGTTGCGACTGGTCGCGCACCGCTTTCACCATGTCCGGCGCGCCCGGCGCCCCAGAGGGGGAAGAGGGGAATTTTCACGACGCGGTCATCAAGGTTTTCGTCGACATGTACGACAAGGGCCTGATTTATCGCGGAAAACGGCTGGTGAACTGGGATCCGAAGTTCGAAACCGCGATTTCCGATCTTGAGGTCGAGAATATCGAGACCCCGGGCCACATGTGGCACTTCAAATACCCGCTGGCCAGTGGCGCGAGTTATGAATACGTCGAGAAGGACGAAGACGGCAAGGTGACCCTGCGCGAAACGCGGGATTACATCTCGATCGCGACCACGCGGCCCGAAACGATGCTGGGCGACGGCGCTGTGGCGGTTCATCCGTCGGATGAACGGTACGCCTCAATTGTCGGGAAATTGTGTGAAATCCCGGTCGGACCGAAAGAATACCGCCGCCAGATTCCGATCATCACCGATGAATACCCGGACCCCGCGTTTGGCTCTGGCGCGGTGAAGATCACCGGCGCGCATGACTTCAACGACTACGCGGTGGCAGAACGCGGCGGCATCCCGAAATACCGTCTGATGGACACACAGGCCGCGATGCGGGCCGATGGCGCGCCCTATGCCGAGGCGGCGACGCGGGCGCAGGAAATCGCGGGCGGGGCTGAGGCGACGGGGGCTGAGATTGATACGCTGAACCTCGTCCCCGACGAGTTGCGCGGGTTGGATCGGTTCGAAGCGCGGGACGCGGTGGTTGAGCAGATTACCTCCGAAGGTTTGGCGGTGATGGTGCCGGAAAATGACCCCCGCCTCGGCAAGGCCGCGCGCACCCCGCTGCCCCCTGAGGAAGGCGGTGACACGCCCGAGGCCGAAATGGTCCCCCTGGTCGAGACCAAACCGATCATGCAGCCCTTCGGCGACCGATCAAAAGTCGTCATCGAGCCGATGCTGACCGACCAGTGGTTCGTCGCCACCGACAAAATCGTCGGCCCGGCCATCGACGCGGTGAAGAGTGGCGACGTGCGGATCATGCCGGAACAGCATGAGAAGGTGTATTTTCACTGGCTGGAGAATATCGAGCCCTGGTGCATCAGCCGCCAACTCTGGTGGGGGCATCAGATACCGGTTTGGTATGGGCCGCGGATTGTGGATAGCAGTGATGGAGCATACCCACTGTCGTATAATCCACCAATGTATTTTTGCGCGAATTCGGCGGATCAGGCTGCAAAAAAAGCCAACGAGTACTATGGCCACAATGTTCAAATCGAATTTAGCAAGTTCGAAAACCTCCCAGCGCTTGAAGGTATGCAGAAGACAGCGAACCCAACTGCGTTTGCGATTGGTTCGCCAGAGAGCATGCAACTTGAGAAAGTTGTTCTCGCCCGCGACCCCGACGTCCTTGACACCTGGTTCTCCTCCGGCCTCTGGCCCATCGGCACCCTCGGCTGGCCCGAGGAGACCGAGGAATTCAAACGCTACTTCCCCACCTCGACTCTGATCACCGGGTTCGACATCATCTTCTTCTGGGTCGCCCGGATGATGATGATGCAGTTCGCTGTGGTCGGGCAGAAACCGTTCAGCGACGTTTACGTCCACGCCCTTGTCCGCGATGAGAAGGGCAAGAAGATGAGCAAAAGCCTCGGCAACGTCATGGACCCCCTTGAACTCATTGACGAATTCGGGGCCGACGCGATGCGGTTTGCGCTGATCTCGATGGGCCGCGACCTGAAGCTGTCGAAGCAGCGGATCGCCGGATATCGCAACTTCGGCACCAAGCTGTGGAACGCCGCGCGTTTTGCCGAGATGAACGGCGTTTTTGGCCAGCAGCCCGGCGAAACGCCGACCCCAACCCACCCCGTCAACCGCTGGATCGTGGGAGAGGTCGCGCGCACCGCGGCGGATGTTGACGAAGCACTCGCCGCCTATCGCTTTTCCGACGCCGCCAGCACGCTTTATGCTTTCGTCTGGGGCCGGTTCTGCGACTGGTACGTCGAATTCTCCAAGCCGCTGTTTGATGGCGAACACGCGGGCGAAACCCGTCAGACGATGGCCTGGGCGCTGGATCACTGCCTGCTGATGCTGCACCCCTTCATGCCCTTCATTACCGAAGAGCTTTGGGCGCTGTCCGGCAAGCGCACCAAGCAACTGGTGCATGGCGATTGGCCCGAGTTGGACGCTAGTGTCGCGGATGCCGAGGCGGACGCCGAAATCTCCTGGGTGATCGCATTGATCGAAGGCATCCGATCGGTCCGTGGCGAAATGAACGTCCCCGCATCGCTGAAAGCGCCGCTGGTGCGGGTCGAACTGGACGCCGCCGGGGCGAAGGCGTGGGGCAATAACGCCGCCCTGATCACGCGAATGGCGCGGCTGGGCGATGTGACCGAAGGCTCCGCGCCCAAGGGGTCCGCGACGATCGCTGTTCCGGGCGGCTCGTTTGCTTTGCCGCTGGCCGACATCATCGACGTCGGAGCCGAAAAAGCGCGGCTTTCCAAGACGTTGGAGAAGCTCGACAAAGACCTGCGAGGGCTGAGCGGGCGTCTGAACAACCCCAAATTCATCGACAGCGCGCCGGAAGAGGTGGTCGAGGAAACCCGCGCTCTGGCGACCGAAAAAGAGGCCGAGCGGGCGCGGATTGCGGCAGCTGTGGAACGGCTGGGTGAGGTAAGTTAACGGCGAATTTGCGGGCAGCGTCTGGCCTGAAGGGGACGTTGGCAAGACACGTCTTCCCGCCCGGAATCAAGCCTGCCAGGGCGCCGGGCGATCGCCTGACCGTCCCGCGGGCAGGCGATTTCGCTAAGGGCGCAACTCCTTCGATACTTACCGTCAAGGCTGGACCATAAATTGCCACACAACAGCGTTGCGTCGCCTACCCCCCGGTCAGGCGCTCTCCCGGCTTGGCGATTGATCATTACCGTCCGCTCCAGGCCAGAATAGCCCCGAACGCCCTGACTACGGCACCAGCCGATCAACCGCCCGCATCATCCCCAACGACTTGTCATAGACCAGCGTCAAAATCCGCCGCCCTCCGGTTTTCGTGGCAATCTGCGGCACGGCGCGCAGACTGACGGCGGCGGCGCTTGCGGCGAGAAACCCTCGGCGATTCAGGTTTGGCATATCGGGCCTTTCACTGGTTACCGCTATTATCTGGGGCACGCCCCGCCACCGAATCAAGCCTTGCAGGCGCCCAGCGAATCGGCAGACTGGCGGGCATGAGGGGACCTCGTTTTACCGAACTCGCCGCCAGCCTGCCCGCCACCGTGCCGTTCGTCGGCCCGGAAACGCAAGAACGCGCGCGCGGTGCGCCCTTCATCGCGCGTCTTGGCGCGAACGAGAATATCTTTGGCCCCTCACCTCGCGCAATCGCCGCCATGGCCGATGCTGCGGGCGACGCGTGGATGTACGGCGACCCGGAAAACCATGACCTGAGGGCGGCGCTGGCCGCGCATCACGGCGTCCCATCGGACAACATCGTGGTTGGCGAAGGCATCGACGCGCTGCTGGGGTATCTGGTGCGGCTGCTGATCGGCCCCGGCGATGCGGTGGTGACCAGCGACGGGGCCTACCCGACCTTCAACTTCCACGTCGCGGGCTTTGGCGGTGCGCTGCATAAGGTGCCCTACCGCGATGACCACGAAGACTCCGAGGCGCTGCTGGCCAAAGCCGCCGCAGTGGACGCCAGGCTGATCTATTTCGCCAACCCGGACAATCCGATGGGCAGCTGGCACAAGGCCGCGGTGGTAACGGATATGATCGGCCGCGTGCCCGATGGCGCAGTATTGATCCTGGATGAGGCTTATGGCGAATTCGCCCCTGAAGACAGCCTGCCGCCGCTGGATACCTCCGACCCGCGGGTGATCCGAATGCGCACGTTCTCAAAGGCTTACGGGATGGCGGGCGCGCGCATCGGCTATGCCATCGGGCATAGCGACTTGATCGGGGCGTTCAACAAGCTACGCAATCATTTCGCCGTGAACAGGATCGCACAGGCAGGGGCGCTGGCCGCCTTGGCGGATCAGGGATACCTCGCCAGCGTCGTTGCCGACGTGGCCGCCGCGCGCGACCGGATCGGGTCGATCGCCGCTGAAAACGGGCTGAGCACCCTGCCTTCGGCCACCAACTTCGTCGCCATCGACTGTGGCCGGGACGGCGATTTCGCCCGTGCCGTGCAGGCCGGGCTGGTCGAGCGTGGGATATTCGCCCGCATGCCCTTCGTTGCACCGCAAGATCGCTGCATCCGGATCAGCGCCGGGCGACCAACGGATCTGGAGGCGTTCGCCCTGGCTTTGCCGAAGGCATTTACCAACGCGCAGCGTTAAAAAACGGCACCAACTTTGCAAGGCGCCCATCATCGCCCTACAGACCCCAACCGCACGAGCATAAGGAAAGATCCACCCCAATCCACAACCGCCTCTCCCTTCTTGCCCATCATTGACCCAAAAATATCCCGGGGGGTCTGGGGGGCTGGCCCCCCAGCTATCGTTTGGTCTGGGGGCTGGCCCCCAGCCATCGCCCGCGGCCACGAGCCGACGGATTTTACATCCGGTGGTCCCCGCCTCGAAATCATCGCGACGGAACACGCTCGCTGGAACACAGCCAAATCTCGCCGACGTTATTCGACGATTGCCAACACCGTGTTAAACTGCAGCGCATGACAGAACGCCAGCAGCATCCCGGTCGGGTCGAGGATTACACGATGCCATTTCTGGTGTCGGTCTTCGTGCTGATCTTCATCGCGCTCTTCGCGATATGGGCTTGGGCGGGGCTGGTCTGGGTGCTGTTTTGTGGGTGGCTGGCAGGGCGCGGGCTGTCGCGGGCCGAACAACGCATGGCGGTCAGGGCGGGCTTATAGCGGTTCGCGTTTTACTTGAGACATCGCATATCAGAAATCGCGTTCTAAATCAGCAACTTGCCGATTGAGAGGCGGAGAACTCTGATTCAGGTTAAACGCGAACTGCTTTAGGGTCCCGACCCTAACCAGTTGAAAGCACTTCAGCAGCGGCACTGATCGCTCCGGGTCCGTGCGGGATGTCCAGCGCTTTCATCCCGGTTTCGATGGCGCCCAGCGCGCCCAGGATCATCTGCGCGTTCACATGGCCCATATGGCCAATGCGGAATGTGCCGGTCGCGTCGGGGTCATCGTCTGTGTCAAACCCCAGCCCGATGCCCAGCGTCACGCCTGCGTTGGCGGCGACCCAGCTGCGCAGCTCGGTCGCTTTGGGGCTCGGCAGGTGCAGCGTTGTGACCGCGTGGCTGCGCTGCGCCGGATCGGCCACGTTCAGGCGCAAGGTCCCGGCAATTGCCCAGGCGTCGGCGGCGGCCCAGATCGCCCGGGCCAGGGTTGCGTGGCGGGTCCAGATCGCCTCGATACCTTCCTCGGCAATCATGTCCAGCGCTTCGCGCAAGCCGAACAGATGATGGGTCGGCGCGGTGCCGCAGAAATAATGCGTCAGCAATTCGCCATCGGCGCGCGGTTGCCAGTTCCAATAGTTGCTGACATGCGCCGGTGCCGCCGCCCGTGCGTGGTCGTTGAAATAGACGAATGCCAGGCCCGGCGGCGTCATCAGCCCTTTCTGGGATCCCGCAACCATCAGATCGGCGCCCCAGGCGTCCATCTCGAACCGGTCACAGGCAAGGGCTGCGATGCAATCGACCATCAGCAACGCGGGGTGCCCGGCGGCATCCAGCACGGCACGCAGCTGGGCAATATCGCTTAGCACACTGGTCGAGGTATCGGCCTGCACCACCATCACCGATTTGATCCGCTGGTCCGTGTCAGCAGCCAGCGCCTGGGCCAGACGATCGGGATCGACCGGCGCGTGTATGCCGTGGTCGATGATCAGCGTCTCAATCTGCATCGCCTGCGCCATGCCCGCCCAGCCGTGGGCGAATGCGCCGGTGGCCAACACCAGCGCCAGATCGCCGGGCGCGTGGGTATTGGCCAGGGCCGCTTCCCAGCCTGCATGGCCGTTGCCGATGTAGATGGCGACGTCATGGCGGGTGCGCGCCACCGCCTTCAGGTCGGCAACAATGCCGGGCATCGCATCGGTCAACCCGCCTTCATAGATATTCGGCGCCGGGCGGTGCATCGCCGCCAGCACCCTGTCGGGCATCACCGAGGGGCCGGGAATCGCCAGATAATGCCGCCCCTGTCCCAGTGTCATGTCCCGCCCTTTCCTGCACCCTGTCTGTCCGTACTGGCTATGCCTGCCATCAACCAAGGTCAATCAGCCGCGCCCTGCACGCTTGCCCTTGCACCGGACGCGCGCTAGACCCGCCCGCACTCAAACGCCGGAGCCATTCAGGTTGAGCGACACCTATCCCGAAGATCAGCAACCCGCCCTGCCGCTGGTTGGCCGTTTGTGGCGGACCTATCTGCACAAGCACATCCCCTGGATGGTGGTTGCGTTTGTGCTGATGACGATCGAGGGCGCCTCGACCGGGTTGTTCAGCTATATGCTCAAACCGGTGTTCGACAATATATTCGTCGCCGGGCAGCTGGATGCCCTGTGGTGGGTCGGTAGCGCGATATTCCTGATATTCACGGTCCGTGCCGTTGTGGGCGTTCTGAACCGGATGATCGTGATGCGTATTTCGCAGAAATGCGCCTCGGACATGCAGGTGGATCTGGTGGGCCATGTGCTGCATCTGGATTCGGTGTTCTTCCAGGCAAATTCACCCGGCCACCTGATGGAACGTATTCAGGGTGACTCGGCGGCCGTGCAGGCGGTCTGGCGCACCCTGGTCGAAGGCTTGGGCCGCGATATCATCACGCTGGCCGCGCTGATGTACGTGACCCTGTCGATTGATGTCAGCTGGACCCTGACCGCGCTGATCGGTGTGCCGCTGCTTGTGGTGCCGATCCTGGTGATCCAACGCTATATCCGCCGCCGCACCAGCCGGTTGCGCGAAGACAGCGCGCGCCGTTCAACCCGCCTGAACGAGATTCTGCACGGTGTCGATGCGATCAAACTGAACGAGATGGAGGACTATCAGCAGGGCCTCTACAAGACGCTGATCCACAAGATCATCGACGGCGCGATCCGTTCGGAAATGGCCCGCGCGACGCTGCCGGGGTTTGTCGACGTGGTCACCGGCATCGGTTTTTTCGGCGTGATGATCCTGGCCGGGACCGAGATTGTGGACGGCGACAAGACGGTTGGCGATTTCATGTCCTTCCTGACCGCGATGATCCTGACCTTCCAGCCGGTCAAGCGCCTGGGCACGATGGCCGGAACGATCCAGACGGCAGCGGCCAGTCTGGAACGCGTGTTTGGCCTGCTCGACACGCCACCCACGATCAACACGCCCGCTTCCCCGAAGGCCCGCCCGACAGGGCCGTTTGATGTGGCGCTGGAAAACGTCGATTTCGCTTACGGAGATCTGCCGGTCCTGCGCAACGTCAGCTTCCACGCGGCGGCAGGAAAGACCACCGCGCTGGTCGGGGCGTCGGGGGCCGGGAAGACCACGATCTTCAAGGCACTGACCCGTCTTATCGACCCCGATCAGGGGCGCATTCTGGTCGGCGGGACCGATGGCACCGAAATGGCGCTGACGGACCTGCGGGGGCTGTTTTCCACCGTCACGCAGGACGCGCTGCTGTTTGATGAGACTCTGCGCGAGAACATCGTTCTGGGCGACAACACGGTCTCGGACGATCGACTGATGGCGGTTCTGGATGCCGCACGGGTCAGCGAGTTTCTGGACCTTCTGCCCAATGGGCTGGACAGCCGCGTCGGCCCGCGCGGCTCGGCCTTGTCGGGCGGTCAGCGCCAGCGCGTTGCCATCGCCCGCGCCCTTCTGCGCGACACGCCGGTGCTGCTGCTGGACGAGGCGACCAGCGCGCTGGATACCGAAAGCGAAAAACTGGTGCAGGAAGCGCTGGATCGCCTGGCCGAGGGGCGCACGACCCTGACCATCGCACATCGCCTGTCCACCGTGCAGAACGCCGACAAGATCGTGGTTCTGGACGGCGGACAAGTGATCGAGGAAGGCCCCCATACCGAGCTTTTGGCAAAGGGCGGGCGCTATGCCGATCTGTACAACATGCAGTTTCGCGGCAAGGGCCAGACGGCCTGATTTCTGCCCCTCGTGAACCGGACCCCTGGTGAAACGGGCCTAGCGGCCCTCGCCCCGGCGTGATCCCGGCCCGCGTTTCAGGGCCGCGTCAAGGCGGTCGGCATAGGCGGCGCGCTGATCTTGGGTCATCGCGCTCAGCCGTTCAAGGATCAGCCGCTCGCCCGTGCGTTGCTGGATCTGGGCGGCGTCGCGCTGATTGTCGAACAGGCGCTGCAATGCGTCCGGGTCGAAGGGATCGGCGCGCAGGGCGGCCACCAACGCCTGAAAGCTGCGGCGCAGGGCGGCGCGGTTTTGGCGCAACGTGGCCCCCTCGTCCCGAAGCGCAGTCAGCAGCGCCCGCCTGTCGGCAGGTTCCAATGCGCGCACGAAGGGGGCATTGCCAATCTCGCGCAAGGGACCACGGCGACCATCGGGGTCGATGCCACCGATCCGCCCTGGCCCGCCGCCGGACCAGAGCGCCCCGGCCACCGCCCCGACCACCAGCAGGTTCAGTGCCAGCGACACCGCCAGCATCACTCGCATCCCCGTCCAGCGACGCCTTTTGCCGTTGCCCGTATCCGTCATCGCCCTAGCCTTCCGTTTCCAGCAGATCGAGGCCCGGCAGCAACTCGACATAATCATATTCGGTCGCCGAATCCGCCCAGCCGTATGCCAATGTGCCGACCGTGTCGGGCAGCGCCGCACCGATCCAGACCCCAAGTGCCGCGACCGAGGCGAGCGCCGTCGCCGCGGGCCAGCCGCCAACCGCCGCCAGCGCCATGGCCAGAATGCCCGGTCTGGCCGCGTCTGTCTGGCGCTTGGTTCCGGCATACAGCGCCCGCTGATCGGTCACCTCTGCCGCGTCTGCCAGCACCCGTGCCTGCAATGCCGCGCCGGGCTGCGGTGCGGTTGCGCGGGCCGCATCAAAGAATGCGTCAAGCGCTGAATCGGGCGCGGTATCGGATGCCGCATCTGGCGCGCCCGGATTGTTGTGCGTGTTCTTTGTGCTCATCCTTCAAACCCCAGTTCTGCGCGCCGCCCGGCCAACAGGGCCGCCAGCGCGCGTTTGCCACGGGCGGTCAGACATTCCACCGCCTCGACGCTCATGTCCATTGCCTGCGCAATCTCGGGGTTTGAACACCCGTCGAGATGGCGCATCACCACCGCCTGACGCTGTCGGTCCGGCAGGGCACTCAGCGCTTCCTGCAAGGCCCGCGCGCGATCCCCGTCTTCCAGCGCGGCCACCACGCCCGGCGTCGGATCCACCGGCTCGCCTGCGTCGTCCAGGGGCCGCGCCCGCCCCGATTTGCGCAGCCGGTCCGTGCAAAGATTGCTGGTCACACGGTAAAGCCATGTTGAGACCTTCGCCTCGCCCGCGTGCCAGTCCGGCGCGATCCGCCACAGACGCAACATCGCCTCCTGCGCGACATCTTCGGCCTCGGCCCGGTCGCCGCCCAGCATCCGGGTGGCGAACCCCAGCACACGCGGCAACAGCCGATCCGCCAGCGCCTGCGCGGCGCGCGCACCGCCCTGACCATAGGCAGCCAACAGAGCCTCGTCGCTGTCGGCGGCGGGCGCGTCCTGGGCGGTGCTGAGCTTCATCTGTCGGCGCGATCCTGCGTTCCGTCCAATGCCATGTTGGTGGCAGGGCGACCATGACGCAACCCTGCCACCGACCTGCCTTACCTGTCGCCGCGGCCGCCACCGCCACGCTTTCCGCGCCGCTCGGACATTTCGGCCTTGGCGGTGTCGAACTCTGCCTCGCTGAGGGCGGCATCGCCATCGGTGTCAAAGCGCTCGATCAGACGCTCCAACCGCTGCATCGGATCGCCGCCACCCCGACGGCCCTTGCGCATGCCGCGCCGATCGCCCTTGTCCGCGCTGGCCATTTCCTCGGCGCTCAGCAGGCCGTCGCCGTTCTGGTCAAGCTCTTCAATGCGATCACCGGCGCGCGCAGCCCGTAAGGCACCACGCTGATTGGCGAATTCTTCGGGCGACAGCGATCCGTTGCCATCCGCATCAATCGTTGCAAAGCGTTCGGCGAATGCGGCTTCCACATCCGCCATGGACAATTTGCCATCACCGTTTTGATCAAGCTGCTCGAACGTGATGTCCTGCCCGCGCCCGGGGCGCGCATCGGCCAATGTGGGGGCCATTGCGCCCAGCGCGACTGTGGCTGCAACGGCGGCGAGGATTGTGGTTCTGGTTTTCATGACTGGTACTCCATCTTCAGTAACTGGCAATTTTGCCCGACACGGGATGCCTCATTGCGCCCGCGTTCATGAAGTCAAACGGGCCAGCGCGGGGTTTCCGTCGCGGATCGGCGAAAAAAGTTGCGACACGGCGACGCGGTGGGCTGCAACGGCTTTGATTTCGGCGGCAGCGCGCGTATCTGATGGGGTATGACCGCCACCGACATACATCCCGAAGATCGCCCCCTGCGCCCGGCCCTGCTGCGCGGCTGGCGCCGCCGCTGCCCGAATTGTGGCGAAGGCCATTTGCTGAGCGGGTATCTGAAAGTCGCCGACGCCTGCACCCATTGCGACCAGCCGTTTCATCACCACCGCGCCGATGACGGGCCCGCCTATCTGACCATTGTCGTGGTCGGTCACCTAATGGCCCCGCTGATTCACGTGGTCTTTACCACTTTCCGCCCCGAACCGCTGGTGCTGGCCAGCACCTTCACGGTGGGCTGTGTGGCGCTGTCGCTATACCTGCTGCCGCGCCTGAAGGGCGGGATGATCGCCTTCCAATGGTCGCGCCGGTTGCACGGGTTCGGCGGTGCCTGAACCGGTTCCGATCCGCGACGCCGCAACTGTCATCCTGGTCCGCGACCCCGCTACCGCACCCTGCATCCTGATGGGCCAACGCGGCGCGCGCGCCGCCTTCATGCCCTCAAAATTCGTCTTTCCGGGCGGCGCGGTGGACGCAGGTGACGCCGACATCCCGCTTATAACCCCGCTGCCCGCGCCCTGTCTGCGCAATCTTGGCGATCAGAACGGTGGCGCCGCACCAGCGACCTTCGCCACAGCCGCAATACGCGAGCTGTTCGAGGAAACCGGCCTGATCCTGGGCCAGCCCGCTGAATGGCCCGACCCGCCCGCCGATTGGTGCGCCTTTGCCGCAACCGGCCACCGGCCCGCCGCAGCCAGCCTGTCATTCGTGTTCCGCGCCATCACCCCGCCGGGCCGCCCGCGCCGCTTCGACGCGCGCTTCTTCGTCGCCAACGCCGCCGCCGTCATAGGCGACCCGGATGACTTCTCGGCCGCTTCGGACGAGTTATCGCACCTCGCCTGGGTGCCGCTGGATCAGGCCCGCCGCCACGACCTGCCCTTCATCACCGAAGTCGTCCTGGCCGAGGTCGCGCGCCGCCTGCCTCACCTCGCGCCGCCTGAACAGGTGCCGTTCTTTCGCAATGATGATGAGGAAAGCCTGTTCCTGCATCTGGGCGGCGTCAGCCCGCTACAGTCAGCACAATAAGAACTTTATGCCTTCGGAGAGGATATTTTTGGGTCAATGATGCAGGCAGAAAGCCGGTATTGACCATCATTGATCCGGAAATATCCCTGCCGGAGGCAAGAAATTTCTTCCTGCCATACCTCAGATCACAAGGATCAGCACAACGACCGACAGGCTGATCAGGGCCATGCCCGCAACCTCGCGCCCGGTGATCTTCTCGCGGAAAAACAGCACCGAGGCGGCGATCGAGAAAATCAATTCCGTCTGGCCCAGGGCGAAGACATAGGCGGCGTTTTTCAGCGTGAATGCAGTGAACCAGCAAAAGCTGCCGATCATCGAGGTAACACCGACAAGCGCGCCGATACGCCAGTGCCGCAGGGTGGCGGTGAGCTGGCCACGTTCGCGCCAGACCAGCCACGCCCCGAGAATCAGCGTCTGCACAGCCGTGACCATGGCCAGTGTCGTTCCGGCGCGCAGCACCACATCGGGCGAGGCCAACGCCAGCGTCGCACCACGATAGGTCACAGCAGAAATCGCGAAGAAAACGCCGGACATCAGGCCAAGACCCGCGGCGCGGTTCAGCCGCCAGTCGCCGCCCTTTTCGCGCGACAGCAGCAGCACGCCGCCCAGACCGATGGCGATGGCGATCAATCCGGGGACAGACACAGCCTCGCCCAGGATCACCAGCCCGGCCAGTGCAGTCAGCATCACTTCGGTTTTCTTGAAGGTGACGCCGACGGCAAAATTGCGCAATGAAAACAACAGCACGATGCAAACCGTTGCCAGAATCTGCGCCACGCCACCGGTGATCGCGAACGCCCAGAAGCGGGTCGAGAATGCCGGCACCTCGACTTGTCGCAGGGTGACGTAGGCCAGCAAAAATAGTGCCACCAGAGGCGCGGAAAAGACAAAGCGCGCGAAGGTTGCACCGCCTGCGGACAGGCCGGTCACGCTCAGATGCTTTTGCAGCATATAGCGCACAGTCTGGGCGGCGGCGGCGGTGAGTGTGATCGGAATCCAGGCATCCATCCCCGCGCTATGGCACGGGGACGGCGGCGCGCGCCAGCGCTATCCCCGCTTCGACAACGGATGCGCCACCGGGTCTTTCGGTTTCAGCAGGTGGCGGCGGAAAATCTCAGCATAGCTGGCATAGTGATAATGGCCGTTGCAGGCCAGATACCGCCCGGGGTTCGCCGCATAAAGCCCCGGCAGGCGATACCAGGGCACGCGCGGATGCATGTGGTGCACCTTGTGCAGATTGTTGTTGAGGAACAGCCAGGACAGCGGTCCGCGATCCTCGATCACCACGGTGCGGTTGCGCGACAGGGCATCGGCGCGATGTTCCAGGAAGGTGCGGATGCGCAGCAGGCTGAGCGCGCCGTAGACCGCGATGGCATAGGCCCAGAACGGCATCACCGCGAGTGAAGTGAACCACCAGATCACCGGCACCAGCGCCGGGATATGCCACAGCCAGCCACGCAACACACGCCGGTCGCCGCTGCGCGCTGCACGCAGGTCGGACAGGAAGAACATCGCCGTTCCCAGCGCCGGACCGACGATCAGACGCCCCAGCAGCGTATTGTTGAACCGGCACAGCACCTGCATCGGGCGCGGCAGGCGCGCCCAGACGGCGGGGTCCAGAAAATTGCTTTCCGGGTCGTCATAGGGGTCGGTCAATCGGCTGTCGTGATGGTGGTCCAGATGGGTGTCGCGAAACCGCAGGAACGGGATCACCAGCGTCAGGCCCGGAAACACCAGGGCTGCGTTCAGCATTGGATTGGCGGTTGGATGACCGTGGGTCGCCTCGTGCTGCAAGCTGCCGAAGAAGGCGGTCGCCACGGCGGCCACGGCGATCCCCAACGGCAACCACAGCGCCGCAAGAATAGTCGTCGCGAACGCCCAGACCACGTAGCAGGCCAGCAACAGCGCCAGCGTCGGCCATTCGGGGTTCAGCGGCTTCATCCGGGCTCCAGCAATTTGTCAGGTGATGTCAGTGTGCCCGACTTCACGGTTCCGTGACATTTCGGTTCTGCGCACCATTTGATCACGTTCTGTGATATTTCACAGCAATGGTGACCAAATACGACAAACGCGACCGCGCCGCCCTGTTGCGGGACCGGCTGCTAAAGGCCATGGCCCTGGCCGACACCAACCAAAGTGCGCTGGCCCGCGATGCCGGTGTCGACCGGTCCACAATCTCTCAACTGCTGGCCACGGACGGAGTGCGGTTGCCGAACGCGCAGGTCGTCGCCGAATGTGCCCATGCGCTTGGCGTATCTGCCGACTGGCTGCTGGGTCTGTCCGACCGGCCCGAGATGGCCGCGGATTTGCTGGCGGCGTCCCTTTCAATGACAAAAGCGCCGCGCGCACTGGTCGACGAACAGATCTTCAAGTGGCACCGAGAGGCCGCAGGTTACAAAATCCGCCACGTCCCGGCGGGCCTGCCCGACATGCTGAAAACGCAGGCGCTTCTGGAATGGGAATACACGCCGCATCTGGGACGAACCGCGCAGCAGGCGATTGGGGCGTCCAACGATCGGCTGGATTGGATGCGGGCCTCAGGTTCGGACTATGAGATCGCGATGCCGATGTATGAGGTCGCCAGTTTCGCCCGCGCCGAGGGATATTACACCGGCCTGCCTGCCGCGATCCGGCGCAGCCAGATTGACCGGCTGCTGGAGCTGCACGATCAGCTGTACCCCCGCCTGCGTCTTCACCTGTTCGACGCGCGCCGCCTGTTTTCGGCGCCGGTGACCGTGTTCGGGCCGCTGCTGGCGGTGGTCTACGTCGGGCTGCACTATCTGGCGTTTCGCGATACCGAACGCGTGCACGCCTTCACCGATCACTTCGACGGGCTGGTGCGTGAAGCGAACGTAAGCTCTCGCGATTGGCCGGGGCATCTGCGCACGCTGCGCGACGGGATTTAGACTTTCGGATCGGGGTTTTCGGTATGACCATCGACAGCGATCACCTGGCCGGACACCCGTGCTGCGGCGTCGCTGGCCAGAAACACGGCCATGGCGGCGACGTCTTCGGGGCGCACCCAGCTCCGCAATGAGGTTCCGGCGGCATAGCCTGCGCGCAACGCCTCGGGCGTCATGCCCTTGGCCGCCGCCTCACGCGCAACGACGCCCTCCATCCTCGGGCCTTCCACCGCGCCGGGGCAGATTGCGTTGGCGCGGATGCCGAATGGCCCAAGCTCCATCGCCAGCGTCTTCATCAGCCCGATCACGCCCCATTTCGCCGCCGCATAAGGCGCGCGGTTGGGAAAGCCGAATTGCCCCGCGGTTGAGGATGTGAGGATGATCGCGCCGCGCCCCGCCGCCTTCATCGCCGGGATCGCATGCTTGCAGCTGAGGAACGCGCCGTTTAGAGTGACAGATTGGCATGTATTCCAATCTTTTAACTCAATATCTTCAACCAATGCCGTAGGTCCAGTAATACCCGCGTTCGCGCAGAGTGTGTCAAGCGGACCCACCTCGTCCATCAGCGCCGCGATGGCGTCTTCATCCGCCACATCGGCAACTCGGGCATGCCAGTTTGCGGGCAGATCGCCCAATGCCGCTGCATCCACATCGCTAACCCAGACCGTGGCGCCGCCATCTGAAAAGGCCTGCGCCATGGCCCGCCCGATGCCCGAGGCACCGCCGGTGATCAGCACGTTCACGGCCGCTGACCCACGGCCCGCCCGATGCCATCCGGGCGTGGCAGGCTGGCGTGATCGGCCGCGATTTTGCTGAGCTTGCGCGCAACCTCTGCCCCCGGCGGGCTGGGTTTGCGGGTCTCCAGGCTGACGTGCAGCAGGAAATGTTCGCCCGTCGCCAGAAGGCGAATCTCGTCGTACATCTGATGGAAAAGATGGAGTTTTTTGCCTTCGCCTTGCAGGCAGATCGTGTCGATCCGAATGCGGGTTCCGGCGTGGGCTTCGTCGATATGGCGAATATGGGTTTCGGCGGTGAAATAGCTGCCGCCAGTCGCGATATAGGCAGCGTCGCAGCCGATGAGCTCCATGAAGCGGTCGGTTGCGTCGCCAAAAGCCTGCAGATACCGCGCCTCGTTCATATGACCGTTGTAGTCGGTCCAGTCCAGCGGCACAGCGCGGGTGACTGTGGGGATCGGACCGGTCAGGTCATCGGGATCACGGCGCAAGGCTTTGTCGGCGGCGTTCAGGACCGCGCCCGCGCCTTCGTTCGTCACCTTCAAGGCGCGCAGGATACCGACGAGGTTGGTATCGCGGGCGCGTTCCAATTCGCGGATTGAACGTTCACCGGATTGCGCATCAGATTGATCTGCAATGGCTTTTACCAGATCATCGGTCAACTCTGGCACGTCCATCAACTTGGTCCAGGGCCATTTCAGCGCCGGGCCGAACTGTTCGATGAAATGGGCCATCCCGGCCTCGCCACCGGCGATCCGGTAGGTTTCGAACAGGCCCATCTGCGCCCAACGCAGGCCAAAACCCATGCGGATCGCCTGGTCGATTTCCTCGGTCGTGGCGATACCATCCTTGACCAGCCACAGCGCCTCTCGCCAGACGGCTTCGAGGAAGCGATCCGCGATATGGGCGTCGATTTCGGTGCGGACGTGGAGCGGGTACAGGCTCAAACCGCGTAGAATTCCCGATGCTTTATCAATATGTTTCGGTGCGAACTTCGGGCTTTGCACTAGTTCGATTAATGGCAGAAGGTAAACCGGGTTGAACGGATGTGCGACCAGGATCTGGGCAGGCCGTGCCGCGCCGTCCTGAAGCTCGGACGGTTTGAAGCCGGATGTGGACGATCCGATGATGGCGTCGGGCGCGCAGCTGTCCTGAATATCAGCCAGGATCTTCTGTTTCAGATCAAAGCGTTCCGGCGCGCTTTCCTGAATCCACTCGGCTCCAGCCACGGCCTCCGCGATTGTTTCATGGAAGCTGAGCGTGCCTTCGGGCGGCAGTGCGATGTCGAACAGCCCCGGCCCCGAAATGCACGCCGTCCAGCGGATCGACCGAGATCACCGATCCGGCGTTGAAGAAATCCGCGCCCACCCGCCCGGCGCGGTATCGCAGCGCATCGGTCAGCCCCGCACCCTTTGCTTCGGCACCGGCGAAGTAATTGGCCAGGCAGCCAATCTCGCGTACCGGGGCCGGTGCAACGATCAGGACGCGGGGCGGATGCGCCAATGTCGCGGCAAGCAGGGCGAGTTTTTCAACGCCAAGCGCTATGTCTGCCGCGGGGGCGGAAAAACGCGCCTTGAGGTCATTGGTCCCCAGCATGATGATCAGCCCGTCAATGGGCCGATGGCTGTTCAGGATCGCGGGCAGAATGCGCAGACCGTTCAGATGCACCCCTTCGAAGGGGTCATCCTGAACGGTGGTGCGGCCCGGCAGCCCTTCTTCGATGACCCGGAAACCAGTGCCAAGTTCCGCCGCCATCACGCCCGGCCAGCGTTCGTTCGGGCCAAGGCGGCCATCGTCATCAATCGTCGCCATCGGCAGCGTGCCATGGGTATTGCTGTCGCCATAACAAACGATTATTTTCATACGCTTAAGCCTCGTGTTTCACGTGAAACATATAACAAGATCTTAATCTAGCCATTGATCGGAGCCTGCTTGGTCAAACCCAGTTTATCACGCACGGTTTGCGGGCCGATCACCTTTGCGCCCAGCCGTTCGACGATTTCCACCGCACGGGCCACCAAGGCTTCGTTGGTCGCCAGAACACCCCGATCCAGCATCAGGTTATCTTCCAAACCGACCCGCACATTGCCGCCCGCCAGAACCGATGCCGCGACAAAAGGCATCTGGTTGCGACCCAGAGAAAATGCAGAAAAAGTCCAGTCTTGCGGGATGTTGTTCACCATTGACATGAAGGTGTTGAGGTCATCCGGCGCGCCCCAGGGCACCCCCATGCACAGCTGCACCAATGCCGGGCTTTCCAGGATACCATCCTCGACCAGTTGCTTGGCATACCAGAGGTGGCCGGTGTCGAAGGCCTCGATTTCCGGCTTGGCACCCGCCTCGGTCATCAGGCGGCCCATGGCCTGCAGCATGCCGGGCGTGTTGGTCATCACATAATCCGCCTCGGCAAAGTTCATCGTGCCGCAATCGAGAGTCGTAATCTCGGGGCGGCATTCGAGGACATGTGCGACGCGTTCCTCGGCCCCGACCAAATCAGTACCTGCGGCAAGCGGCAGCGGGGTTGAGGCACCGCCGAACACCATATCACCCCCCATGCCCGAGGTCAGGTTCAGCACCGCATCTGTACCGGAATCTCGAATACGATCAGTAACTTCGCGGTAATACTTCAAGTCACGGCTTGGCGCCCCGGTTTCAGGGTCGCGGACATGGCAATGCACCACCGCCGCACCAGCTTTAGCAGCTGCAATCGCGCTGTCGGCGATCTGTTTGGGGGAGCGTGGCACATGCGGGCTGCGGTCCTGGGTAGAGCCCGAGCCGGTGACGGCGCAGGTGATGAAGACCTCTCGGTTCATGGTCAATGGCATGGTGGCGTCCCCCCGATGTTTTCCGGCAGGTGACAGGGAAATTGCGCATCTGGCAAGGGGGGTGTTGCGGGGCAGCAGTGTCGCGACACGGGACTTGTCGGTGGTGGTGGCGGGATGAAGCGCTGCGGCAAGGTCTAGCGGCCTGGTGCGGAGATCTGCGACACACCTCAAGCAGGGCGCGCGCCGGATCGGTGGGCTGGCGCTGCGCCATAGTGTTTGCATGTTTTATGGTTCAGGCTTGGCCGTCAACCAGCGCCTGACCGGCGAGACCGGTCCGGCGCGCGCCCTGCGCCTTGCGGCGCACACCGGGCGCAAAGACAATTTGCCAATGACCGCTCCGCACCAAGCATTCCGTTGGCCACGCCCTAAAACGGCATCGGATGCGCCTTATGCGCCTCGGCGATGTCACTAAGCACGTCATCGCCTAGCACCAGATCGGCGGCTCCCAAGGCAACCTCTAGCTGCGCCATGCTGGTCGCCCCGAAAATCGGGATCGTCAGGAAGGGCCTCGTGCGGGTCCAGGCCAGCGCCATTTGCACCAGGTCCAGTCCGTGTTTTGCCGCGACCCCCTGATAGGCGCGCACGGCGTCATCCATCCGCGCCGATATCCGCCCGCCAAGGCCGGGGGTCAGGTCCAGCCGAGATCCACCCGGAACCGCGCCATCCAGATACTTGCCCGACAGGATGCCGCAGGCCAGCGGGCTGAACGCCAGCAGGGTCACGTCTTCATGCACGGCCATCTCGGCCAGGTCGGTGTCATACTGACGGCACATCAGCGAGTATTCGTTCTGCATCGTCGCAACGCGCGGGCCACCGGATTCAGCCGCCCTCAGCCAGCCCATCGTGCCCCAGACGCTGTCATTGCTCAGCCCGAAGGCGCGGATCTTGCCGGCCTCCTGCACCTCCTCCAGCGTGCCCATTACATCGGCCATGTGCTGGCGCACCTCGGCCGTGTCCGACCCGTTCGGGTCGTAGTTCCAGATCTTGCGGAAGTGGAACGACCCGCGGTTCGGCCAGTGAAACTGGTAAAGGTCGATATAGTCTGTCTGCAGTCGCTTCAGTGACCCATCGAGCGCCAGCTTCAGATCGCGCGGGTTGATGCCGCGCCCGTCGCGGACCATGGCGATGTCACCGCTCATCTTGGTGGCGATCACCACGTCCTTGCGTCGCCCCTTGGCGTTCCATGTGCCGATGATCGCCTCGGTTCCGCCAACGGTTTCCTTGCTGACCGGGTTCACGGGATACATCTCGGCCGTGTCGATGAAATCGCAGCCCTGTGCCAGCGCGTGGTCGATCTGTGCGTGGGCCTCGGCTTCGGTATTCTGGGTGCCCCAGGTCATCGAGCCCAAGCAGAATTCCGAAACCGCAATCCCCGTGCGGCCAAGCGTCAAGCGTTTCATCTGCGGTATCCCCTGTTGGTTTTGCTTAGTGATAGCGACCGGCGGGGTCGTGGCAAGCCGGTTGTTCCGGCCGGGTGACCGGGCCGATTTTGCTTGAGAACAAATTGAGAACATCTTAACCTATCTGCCATGTCCACGCATCTGGCACCCCATCTGATCACCCGTGGCCCGCCCCGGCGGGACGGTGGCGCGGGCGTGGAATTCGCGCCGGGCATGGCGCTGGCCCCGGCCCGTGTGCACGAAGCTTGCGGCGCGGCGCGGCGCACGCTGGCGATGCTGGTGGCGCGGGCCACCACCGGGCCGGTGTTCTGGATCGCGCCCGGCTGGGGCAGCGACCGCCCCAACCCCGAGGCGATGACCCGCTTTGTCGATCCGGGCCGTTTCATCTTCATCAGCCCGCGCCGCCCCGAAGACCTGCTGTGGGTGATGGAAGAGGCGCTGCGCACCGGCGCCATCCCGCTGGTCGTCGCCGACCTGCCCGGCCCCCCGGCCCTGACCCCGGTGCGCCGGTTGCATCTGGCCGCCGAAACCGGCGCAACCACCAAACGCAGCCTGCCGCTGGGCCTGATCCTGACCCCGGGGACTGGCGGCGGCGCGCCGGGCGTCGAAAGCCGCTGGTCACTGGAACCGGCCCACGAGGCCGACACCTCAGAAGGCTGGTCCCTGACCCGCCTGCGCGCCCGCACCGCGCCCGAGCGGGTCTGGCAGATGGTGGCGGATGCGAAGGATGCAGGGGCGCTGGTGGCGGCGGCGTGAGGTAAGGCCGACGACGGCAGTACGACACCCGGGAACTGCGGGCGGAAACGGTGATTTCAGGAGTCAGCTTTGCGGAGATTGTGTTGAAAAACTCCGTTTTAGGGCCTGAACGATGATTTTTCTTTCCATGCAGCCCGATCCTAAATTTTTGGCGCGGGGGTCGGCCCAAATCGCCTACATGCGCTCACGCGCAGCCATGCGCTGTCTCGTGGTCAAAGCTTTCCGACTATTTCGCTTCATAGGTTTTCGCAAGAAATCCGCGACGCTCTGATTTCGGAGTTTTTCAACACAATCCGGACATTGCTGACCTTGGCCATCAGCCCCAACAGACATACCGGGTATCCCGAAACCTGAGTCGTAGTAGCGTGCTTTGAAGTTCTGTAGGCCAGCGACTGCACCGTAGCGCTCGCCAATGAAGCCCTTGGTCTCAGCCGCAGTGCCGGGGTCGGTGATGGTGTCGAGCGCCTAGCCGAAGGTGCCGTATGTATTCTGTTTGGCGACCGAGCCAGCGGCGTCTGTGATGGCACGGACAGAGGAGAGCTGAACACGGTGCAGATACGGCCTGCGCGGCGAGGAGAGCATTGCTGCGCTGTGTCGCTTTGCTCAATACTACTATGCGCCGGCCATTCCGATTTGAAACTACCTCATCGCAATTCTTCCCAAAATTCTTCGAAAGAATTTGCAATCATAGGTGTGACTTTACGAAATTCTCTAAGGGAGTCTTCCTCCATCTCGATGTTACTATGCAAATAAATCTTGCCATTCTCTTTGAATATTAGCAATAGGTCTCCGATCTCGGTAATGCCTATAACGATATAGGCAGACGCCTCTTTGCCAAAACGATCAAGGTCAAAGGCTTGCTCTAAGTGTCAGTTCATTTCGAGGCTGGAAAAAACAGGAACTGGGCCAAGAGAATATAGATATCGCAACTCGATTTCAACGTCCTCTGCTGGCAGGTATATTTTTTTTCGTTTCGGGAGCCCACCATTGGCCGATTGTGTTGAAAAACTCCGAAATCAGAGCGTCGCGGATTTCTTGCGAAAACCTATGAAGCGAAATAGTCGGAAAGCTTTGACCACGAGACAGCGCATGGCTGCGCGTGAGCGCATGTAGGCGATTTGGGCCGACCCCCGCGCCAAAAATTTAGGATCGGGCTGCATGGAAAGAAAAATCATCGTTCAGGCCCTAAAACGGAGTTTTTCAACACAATCGGCCGAAATCAAATACTGTTTGTAGGGCTCTGGAAGATTCAAGCCGTTGCGTTCTTCGAATTCTTCTACAGCCTTTGGCGAAGTCGCGCCAAAAGGGTTGGGCAAGTGGATAGGATTTGGCATTCCGCGCTCCCAAAATAAGGCGAATCATAGGATCCAATCCAATTGTAGGATTGTTGCTTAAATGCAGTCTGGATCGATTGCACAACGTGTTCCATGATCCATCAAAAACCACTCAGTGAACCTATATCCTAAAGCGTTTCGACATTAACCTGAGACATATCCGGCGGCCTTAAAGTAGTTCCAGCATTCTACTGGGTCGTAGAGATCGCAGATTGCTCCGATTGCTTCGAAGACCTGGGTAAAGGACCTGGCCCCGATCCGTCGCAAATGGGCTTTCAGTTTAGAGAAGGCCTGCTCGATGGGATTCAGGTCGGGCGAGTACGGTGGCAGGTAAAGGAACCAGCAGCCGTGATTGCGTAAAGCCTGCGTCGCCTCCTTATTCCGGTGGGTTGCCAGGTTGTCGAGAATGACGACAGTGCCGGGGTTGATCTCGGGGACCAGCACTTCGCGGATGTAGGCCGCGAAGGCGGGGCCATCTATCGCTCCCTTGATGACCCAAGGTGCGATCAGCGCGCCTTGGGTCAGGCCCGCGATCAAGGTTTGGGTTCCCCAGCTTCCGAAGGGCGCATCCATCGTCAGGCGCTTACCGCGCTTGGCTCTGCCGCGTAGGCGCGTGAGGTTTGTCTTCACTGCGGTTTCGTCAATAAAGACAACGCGCTCAGGAAAGGTCGCAATGGCTGGCGAGCGGTATCTGAACCAGTCGGCCCGTTGCTGCCTTACCTTGGCGCGGCGGCGCTCGGTTGCGACCAGCGACTTTTTTTGTACGTGAAGCCGAGCCGGGACAGAAGGTTGGCGATGGAGGAGTGATGCACCCGCACACCCTCTGCATCGGCCAGCGCATTACGCAACTCAAAGAGCGTGATGTCAGGGTCTTGTGCGATCAACTCCTCAAAGAATTCCCGATGCGGAGCCAGCTTTCCCTTGCCGCGCGGCGGTCCCTGCCGGGCAGGTTCCGCATGACCCTTCATCCTCACCTGACGCGCCCACCGCGCGCCTGTGGCAGGCGACAGCTTCAACCGCAACGCCGCCGCGCGCCCGCTCAACCCTTCTTCAATGTATCTCTGAAACCGTATCCGAAGCGCAGATGGCAAAGGTGCTGACATGATCCATCCTCCCAAACAGGATGAATCACAGATCAGGTCTCAAGGGAATCCCTCGCGATTCAGGTTCAAGACGAAACGCTTTAGGCAGACGATAGAGTACTTCATAACAACTTGAATCTGATACATTCTCTCTACTGCGGTGGCGTGCCCCATCGGGTGGTCCGGTTTGATCGTTAGTGCATCGTGGGCCTTTGCTCCATTGGAACGAGGTTTTTAGGCGCGGGCGGGCGATATCCCAAGTTGTGGACAACTTTCGGGGGGCTACTCCACAGAAAATGTTCGAATGACCGGCTAAACCCGCTCACCTGCTTCGGTAGGTCTGCATTGATCGAATTGGTCAGTAAATCCCCTCGGCGACCAATAGACATCGCCAAGTAAGTTCTTGCGCTTCGGTCACATTGCCTCCCAAGCCGCCATCCAACCCCACCAAGCCCGATTGACGCCATCGCCCCGCTCAGGCATTGCCCGCCCATGCTGAGTATTCGCGACATACGCTATTCCGTCGAAGGGCGGCCATTGCTGGAGGGGGCTTCGGCCAATATCCCCGAAGATCACAAGGTCGGGCTGGTGGGCCGGAACGGGACCGGCAAGACCACCCTGTTCCGTCTGATCCGCGAGGAGCTGGTTCTGGAGGGGGGCGCCATCAGCCTGCCCGCCCGTGCCCGCATTGGCGGTGTCGCGCAGGAGGTTCCGGCCAACGAGGTCTCTCTGCTGAACACGGTTCTGGCGGCAGACACCGAACGCGCCGATCTGCTGGCCGAGGCGGAAACCGCGACCGACCCGACCCGGATCGCCGAGGTGCAGACCCGACTGGCCGATATTGACGCCTGGTCGGCAGAAGCAAGGGCAAGCTCGATCCTGAAGGGCCTTGGGTTCACGCAGGCCGAACAGGCGATGCCGTGTTCGGATTTTTCCGGCGGCTGGCGGATGCGGGTAGCCCTTGCGGGTGTGCTGTTTTCCGCGCCGGACCTGCTGCTGCTGGACGAACCGACAAACTACCTCGACCTGGAAGGGGCGCTGTGGCTGGAAAGCTATCTGGCGAAATACCCGCATACGGTCATCATCATCAGCCATGATCGCGGCCTGCTGAACCGGGCCGTGGGCGCGATCCTGCATTTGGAGGACCGCAAGCTGACCCTCTATCAGGGCAGCTATGACACCTTCGCCGAAACCCGTGCCGCGCGGCTGGCCGCGGCCGAGGCGGAGGCCAAGAAACAGGAAGCGCGGCGCGCCCATCTGCAAAGTTTCGTGGATCGCTTCCGCTATAAGACCAGCAAGGCCGTGCAGGCGCAAAGCCGGTTGAAGATGATCGCCAAGATGAAGCCGATCACCACCCCGGCCGAGGCGGCGCTGCGCAAATTCACATTCCCTAGCCCGGAAGAGCTGTCGCCGCCCATCGTGGCGATGGAAAGCGCCAGTGTCGGTTATGGCGACCATGTGGTGCTGTCCAAACTGACGCTGCGCATAGATCAGGACGACCGGATCGCCCTGCTGGGCCGGAACGGAGAGGGGAAATCGACCCTGTCCAAGCTGCTGGCCGGCAAGCTGGAGGCAATGGGCGGGCGGGTGACGACATCCTCCAAGCTGCGGGTCGGATATTTCGCGCAGCATCAGGTGGATGAGCTGTTCATCGGCGAAACCCCGATTGATCACATCCGCCGCCTGCGCCCAAGCGAAACACCCGCCAAGCTGCGTGCCCGGTTGGGCGGTTTCGGGATCGGGGCGGAACAGGCGGAAACGCTGGTCGGGCGTCTGTCGGGCGGGCAGAAGGCGCGGCTGTCGCTGATGCTGGCCACCATTGACGCGCCGCATCTGCTGATCCTGGACGAACCGACAAACCACCTGGATATGGAAAGCCGTGAGGGGTTGGTCGAAGCGCTGACCGCCTATAGCGGCGCGGTCATTCTGGTCAGCCACGACATGCATCTGCTGAGCCTGGTCGCAGACCGGTTGTGGCTGGTCAGCGGCGGGCGGGTCGCACCCTATGAGGGTGATCTGGAAGCCTATCGCAAGATGCTGCTGACCCGCGACGCCCCGGCGCAAAAGGCGAAACCGGTGGCGAAGGTGATCAGCCGCGACGACCGGCTGGCGCTGAAGTCCGAAGTCAAGAAATGCGAAGCGCGCCTGACCAAGCTGAACGAGATGCGTGACAAGCTGGCCAAAAAGCTGGCCGACCCGGAGTTGTACGAGCCAGGAATGGCCAATCAGGCCGCCACCTGGCAAAAGAAATACGCCGAGGTGATGGGCGGCCTGGAACGCGCGGAAGCGATGTGGATGGCAGCGGCGGAAAAGCTGGAGGCCGCAGGGTGAGAACGTTGCGCATTCCCTACCTAGCGCCAATAATTGCGCTTGGTTTTTTGGCAATGTCTCCGAACTCTTCACATGCGATTGAAAAGATCTACACAAAGGATTTGCATGCGTCGCCGGAGGACACCCTGCGGTTCACAGGCAACGGAGCCATTGCGCCGGGGACAAAACTCAAGGCCTTCGTCCTTGGAGGATGGCCGGAGCATGCAGAGACACCGCGCCCAACACCCGAAACCAACCTGTCTGTCCTGCGCGGGCAACAAGAGAACTTCGAATGGGCAAATGCGTTTCTGCTGCGTGTCGACCCGGCCAATTTTTCGTGGTTGAAGAACGCGTCACTTGCCGGAGTGGACGCGAAACTGAACATGGGCCGCGATCCTATTCTGATTTCCTTCGAAGAACCGATCTGCGCAATCGGGTTGAAATACGCGCAAGGTGGCGCCCATAACCCGCATCATCCGGAACTCAGGAAACGCACTAGCATTTCGTTCTATGATTATTCCGGGGTGCTGATCGGACGCTTTGACGAGAAGCCTGGGTATTTCACAAACGAGGCGGCATTTCAAAAGCAGGCACTTGAGCCAGAGATATTTGCCTTCCAGATCAGTTCCGAAGTGCCGTTTGCGATCATCTGGATCGTGGCCCAGCCCTGCGCTGTCGCCGTCGGTTGAACTGATCACGGTCGCGGGAATCCTGGGGTAGAAATCTCCCGTTTTCGCTGTCCACTAGCACGTAATCTTTTTTGGCCTGTTTAACTTGGAGTCTAGCCACCTTTTCGGTCTGAAGCGGTTGCGCCTTGCAAAAGAATCTTGAGTGCGCTGCAACCATGCAAGGCGGTGATACCCAACGCGTCGGGTCGTGTTTCGGGAACCTACCAAGCAATCGCGCCCTAACGCATGGCCTCCAAATACGCGGCCACCCGGTCCTGCATGTCCCACAAATACGGATCGTGAATTCCTGCTATTTCAAGGTTTTGGACCGTGTTGAGCAGGTAATCCGGGGCCGAGCCGAACAGGCCAACGGCGCGCGACAGGTCTGCGGCGATCTGATCCGGGTCAAGCTTTCCAACGTAACCCGGCAGATCGCGATGTGTTACGAATGCAAGGCAGGTCAGCGGGCCGGAATCCGCATCAGCCTTTGTCCAGACCGGGGGGAATGGCGGTTCACGGCGCAGCAGCGTGTCGACCGTACCGCTCAGATCATCATCGGGAAGTTGCAGGGCAACGCCCCGGCAACTGCCGCCGATATTCAGCGACAACGCTAAACCCGGCGCGTCCGGATTTCCGCGATAGCGGATGTCCGGCCCAAGGCAAAAGGCGCGGTGCCAGCCCTGCACGTCGGCAACACGGCTGTCGTCAGGCGCGAACCCCGGCTTCCAGATCAGCGATCCGAAGGCGAAGACCCAAAGCGGGCCATCGGGGCGGCTGGCCAGCACGTCGTTGCGGGTGGATTCGAAAAAAGCCTCGGTCTGGAGTTCGGCAAGTTCGGGCGATGCGCCGGGGTCGTCGATGTTGGCAGGCAGAAGATTCACCAACTCCCGCGTCAGTCGCATCGTCTTCATTGGCTCCACCCGCGTCAATCCGGGTCAACTGAAGGACGATCTGGCAGCTTGCGTCAACGGATATCCGCGACAAGGCATCGCGTTGCATGCCACCGTCACGCGGCTTAACTTGCTGGTATGATGCCAATTTCCGATCACCCAACCACGAATTCCGCGGCAGAGGTGAACCTGTCCGACATCGCGCATCTGGCCGTGATGGACGCCCATTGCGCGATCTGCGCGCGCGGGGCGCGGTGGATTGCCAAGAATGACCGGCGCGGCGAATTTCGGATTGTGCCGATGCAATCGGACCTTGGGCGCAGCCTGTTGATCCGCCACGGGCTGGATCCGGACGATCCGTCATCTTGGCTCTATCTCGACAAGGGGGTGCCGCATGCCTCGCTGGATGCGGTGATCCGGGTCGGGCAGCGGCTGGGTGGTCTGTGGCGCGCGCTTGCCCTATTGCGCGCGCTGCCACGACCGGCCCAGAACCTCCTGTACTACAGCGTTGCGCGAAACAGGTATCGGCTGTTCGGGCGGGGTGATCTGTGCACGATGCCGGACGATGATGTTCAGGCAAGGCTGTTGCAGTGAAAATCCTGATCCTGGGCGGATACGGCACCTTTGGTGGCCGTCTGGTCGAATTGCTGGCGGACCTCGACGGGATCGAAATTCTTGTGGCCGGGCGCAGCCTGACAAAGGCGCAGGTCTATTGCGACGGGTTTCGCGGGGCCGCTAGCGTCACACCACTAGCGCTGGATCGCGCCGATATCGCCGAAGCGCTGGACAGGTTGGCGCCCGATGCGCTGGTCGATGCGTCCGGGCCGTTTCAGGCCTATGGCAGCGATCCCTACGCCGTGGTGCGCGCCTGCATCGCAGCCGGGGTCGCCTATTTCGATCTGGCTGACAGTGCCGCGTTTGTGGCCGGGATTGACCAGTTTGACGAGGCCGCCAAAGCCGCCAATATTCCGGTTCTGTCCGGCGTCAGCAGCTTCCCGGTTCTGACCACGGCGGTCGTCACCGAAATCGCGCGTGAAATGGAGGTTCGCGCCATATTTGCGGGCATTGCCCCATCGCCACACGCGGGGGTCGGCCTGAATGTGCTGCGCGCGGTGCTTGGGTATGCTGGCGCGCCTGTGACGCATCTTGAGGGCGGCGGGCTGACAACCTCGGTCGGGCTGGGCACGACGCGGCGGGCGGCGATCTGTGTTCCCGGCCATCTGCCGCTGCCGACAAGCCGGTTTTCGATCGTGGACGTGCCCGACCACCAGGTGATCCCGGCACTTATGCCCGAGGTGAGCGACATCTGGATGGGGGCGGCGCCGACGCCGGGTTATCTGCACCGCATGCTGAACCTGCTGGCGTTGGCGCGGGCGAGGTTTGGATTACCCTCGCTCGCGCCGCTGGCCCCGGTGTGCCACTGGGTGCTGAACACGCTGGCACATGGGCCGCATCGTGGTGGCATGCTGGTGCGGGTTGCCGGGATGCGTGACGGCGCGCCGGCTTCAGCCAACTGGGCCCTTCAGGCCGAGGGCGACTCCGGGCCGCTGATCCCCTCGATGGCGGTGGCAGCATTGCTGCGCCATATGGTGTCGGGGAAGATCCGCCCGGCGGGTGCGCGTGCCGCGACGCAGGACCTTTCGCTGGCGGATTATGACCCCCTGTTCAAGGCGCATGGCATTGCAACCGGGTTTCGCCGGGACTGGCCCGCAACCAAGAACCTGTATCGACGCGTGTTGGGGGACGCCTTTGACAAGATGCCGCCCGCCCTGCAGGCGCTGCATTCGGTCACGCGCAAGCACATCTGGTCGGGCCGGGCCGAGGTTACGCGCGGTCGCAATCCGCTGGCCCGTTTTATCGCGGGCCGGATCGGATTTCCAAAGGCTGGCAAGGACGTGCCGGTCACGGTCACCCTGATCGCCGACGGGGCGGGTGGCGAACGCTGGCACCGCAACTTTGACGGGGCAGATTTTCGCAGCCACCAAAGCGGTGGCCGGACGATAAACTCGACTCTGATCGTCGAATGTTTCGGCCCTGTGCGCGTCAGCCTGGCGGCGGTGATCGACGGTGATCGGTTGCGGATCATTCCGCAGCACTGGTCCCTATGGGCGATGCCCCTGCCACGGTTTCTGCTGCCCGGTGGCGAAACGTTCGAGGATGTGGACGACCAGGGGCGGTTCCGCTTTAACGTCACGATTGCGGCGCCGCTGATCGGGCTGATCGTGGCCTATCGGGGGTGGCTGGTCGAAGAGTATGCCGGAAAGGACAAAGCGCGCTGAACCGCGCGCCAATGTCTAAGCCCTTTCGAAAGGCGGGCCAAACCCCCGCCAATCAAAGGATTATTTTTCACATGACTTGAGGCTGCACTCGATTGCGGCGACGCTTGCCAGATTGGCCTTTTTGCAAACGGTCGGTTTTGAATAGGTCTTTTTCATTCTGCGCTTCCCTTCATGTCACAGACAGCATTGGGCCTGAAGCCGCGGATGTCTTCAAGAAAAAACCGTGGAGTCCATCAGACTTCGGTTAACCTGTTGCGGTTTCGCGTCGTGCATCCGGGTTGACGGGCGCATCGGCAAGCGACACACCCCGCCCTATGGACGCTGCCTTCCTTCTGACCGCATTTGCGACGCTGTTCGTTATCATCGACCCGATCAGTCTGGCGCCGATGTTTATCGCCCTGACACCGGGCAGCAGCGCCGCGCATCGCCGCGCGGTAGCCTTGCGCGCCTGTATTATCGGCGCGGCCGTGCTGGCGCTTTTTGGTCTGTTCGGTGAAGACCTGTTGGAGCTGATCGGCATTTCGATGCCCGCGTTTCGTATCGCCGGGGGTGTTCTGTTGTTCCTGACCGCGCTCGACATGCTGTTCGAGCGCCGGTCCGAGCGGCGTCAGGGCCAGACCAGCCCGTCCGACGACCCATCGGTCTTTCCGCTGGCAACCCCATTGATTGCGGGACCGGGGGCCTTGGCCTCGATGATCCTGCTGACGGGTGAGGCCGCCAGCCTCGGCGATACCATCGGCGTCTATCTGGTGATGATCGCGGTCCTGATCATCACAATGCTGATGTTTCTGGCCGCCGGGCCGCTGGAAAAACTGCTGGGCGATACGGGGATCAATGTGGTCACCCGGCTGCTGGGGATGCTGCTGGCGGCGCTGTCTGTACAATTTGTGATCGACGGTGTGCGCCAGGCCTTTGCCATCTGACCTTTTCGCGCGGGCAATCAGCGCTTAAGTACCCTTGCATGGATGGCGATAACATTGGGCGATTGTTCTATCTGGTGCTTCTCGGCATGGCCGTGGGGGGCTGGTTCATCGCGGAAAACCGGCAGTCGCTGGGCAAGACGGCGCGGCAGGCAGCGGCCTGGGGGCTGATCTTTGTCGGGGTGATCGCCGGGGTCGGGCTGTGGTCGGATATCTCGCGCGAGGTTTTGCCGACCCGCGCTATCGTCACCGGAACCGGACAGATCGAGGTGCCGCTGGCCAATGACGGGCATTTCTATCTGACCTTGCGGCTGAATGACACGCCGGTGCGGTTCATGGTTGATACCGGTGCAAGTGCAATGGTGCTGAGCCATCAAGACGCCGAACGTGCCGGTCTGGACCCCGACAGCCTGAGCTTTCTGGGCCGGGCGCAGACGGCAAATGGCGAGGTGAAAACAGCGGATGTGCGGGTGGATCGGGTCACGGTTGGCGGAATTGTCGATCGGAACGTGCGGATGTCGGTGAATGGCGGCGAGATGGACGGCTCGCTTCTTGGGATGAGCTATCTCAGCCGGTTCGACAAGGTCGAGATTGACGGGCGCAAACTGGTGTTGACGCGCTAGGATCAGGCCCGGCCCTCCGGCGTTGGTGCTCCAAACATCTTGCAGTCGCGGCGGGCTGGCGCAATGCTGGGCGCGGGTTTGGGTGAGCATTGCGATGAGCAAACCGAGGACGGATGCCAAGGGCCGCGCCAGTGAGCGGTTGAAAGGCGCCTATGAACTGGCGACACCCGAAGATAATCGGGCGTATTATCAGGGATTTGCGGACGAATATGACGATGGGTTCGCGGCCGCGCTTGGCTATGCCTTACCGCCTGCAATTGCCCGCGCCTATCGCGCAGTTGCCGGGGACGCGGACATTCCTGTTGCCGATATCGGCTGCGGCACCGGGTTGGTGCTGCCGCTTTGGGTCTTCCGGCAGACCGGATCGACGGGATGGATATCTCGCCCGACATGCTGGCGAAGGCGCGGGCCAAGGGGCTGTACCGGGCGCTGATCGAGGTTGATCTGACCGGTGACATCACGCATCTGGCCGCGCGCTATGGCACGGTCCTGTCGGCGGGCACATTCACCCATGGCCATCTGGGGCCGGAGCCATTGGTGAAGCTGCTGGGGATCGCACGGTCGGGCGGTTTGTTCGTGATCGGTGTGAATGGCCAGCATTATATGGCGCAAGATTTCGACGCGGTGTTGGAGCCGCTGCTGAACGACGGGGTGATCCGTAACGTCGCGGTCGAAAACGTGCAGATTTACGATAAGGCAGGGCATGAGCATTCCGAGGATACGGCGCTGATCCTGACGTTCAGGAAGTGTTAGGGGGCGTTGGTTGCATTGGTGGTTTATTGACTGGGGGGCGACGGAAACGCGCATCTCCTCGCCCGGAATCAAGCCCGTAAGGGCGCCGGGCGATCGCCTGACCGTCCCGCGGGCAGGCGATTTCGATGGGCAGTGGAACCTTCATAGCTTGGAGTTAACGCTGAACCATTAATTGCCCCACACCAGCGTTGCATCGCCTACCCCCGGTCAGGCAATCACCCGGCTTGGCGAAGCCAAAATCCACCCCCTCTAATCAGCCGACGATCCGGCTGCCAAGCCGCCGAGACCATGAAAAAACGGCCCGGAGTTTCCTCCGGGCCGCCCTTGTTACGATGTCGTTCAGATCAACGATACTGGATCGTCTCGAACTGCTGATCCTTGACTTCGACTTCACGGTAGGAGCCTGCGGACTCACCACCACCGATCAGTTCAACCGCGGACGCACCGACATAGTCGACATCCCCACCATCGGCGAGGATTTGCAGCGCCTTGGCCAGCTCACCAGGGAAGATTTTTTCGCCCGGTGCGTTGGCGACGTCAAAGATCTTGTCTTTGAAATCTGCACTTGCTGACGACCCTGCGGCCTGCATGGCCAGCATGATCAGCGCGGCAGCGTCGTAGGATTCCGGCGTGAACGGCGATGTTCCGTCAAAGCCTTCGGCGGTGGCAATCTCGGTATAGGTTGCCATGCCGGGGCTGTCGGTGCCCGCAACCTGACCAAACGACCCGTTCAGGTCTTCACCAATGGTCAGAATGTTGTCACCGATCATGCCGCCGGGCAGCACGAAACGTTCCCATGCGCCCGCGTCGAGTGCGGCCTGAACGATCCCGCGACCACCCTGGTCGAGGTATCCGGCAACCACCAGAATCTCACCACCGGCCGAGGACAACGCGCCCACTTCAGCGGAATAGTCCGCTTTGCCGTCTTCGTGGCTGGTGTTGATGGTAACTTCACCGCCAGCCGCTTCAAATGCAGCTGCAAAGCTGTCCGCCAGACCCTTGCCATAGTCGTTGTTGGTATAGGTCAGGGCGACCGACTTGATGCCTTTTTCCATGATAACCTCGGTCATCACCTGGCCTTCGCGGGCATCGGAAGGCGACGTGCGGAAGAACAACCCGTCGTCTTCGGCGTCCGACAGGGCCGGGCTGGTGGCCGAGGGTGAGACCATGACGATGCCGTTCGGGCGCGCCACGTTTTGCAGAATCGCGCCGGTCACACCGGAACAGTCGCCGCCAACGATGGCGTTCACACGGTCCGACGTTACCATACGCTCGGCGGCGGTCGTGGCCGCGGCCGAATCGATGCAGGTCGAGTCACCGCGCACAGATGTCACGTTCGAGCCATCCAGAAGCAGGCCGGATTCGGTGACTTCGGCCATTGCCAGTTCAGCGCCAGCGGCCATCGGGCCGGTCAGCGATTCAATCGGGCCGGTGAAGCCGAAGATGATGCCAAGTTTGATGTCTTCGGCCATCGCGCCAGACGCGATAAGCGAGGTGGCCGCAGCCGTCAGAAGGAGTTTTTTCATAGTCTTCCCTATTGGTTTGTTATGCGCTGGCCCCGGCTTCGGTCAGGTCCTTCCACTGATCGCGCGCGTGTTGCACGGCTGCGGGATCGTGCCCGTCGAACAGGATGCAGGTACGCTCGAATCCGCTAACCTCTGCCGGGGTCACCGGCGCGCCGTCGATGGCCATCAGGCAGGCCGGGTTATTGGTGGGCGCGTCTCCGGTCAGCAGGATCGGCTGGGCGGCATCGTGGTCGCCGCCCGCGATGCCGTGGGGCAGGAATCCCTCGCCCGCCTGCCAGAGGGCACGGTCCAGCCAGTTGCGCCGATCCGCATCCGTCACCCGCACCGCCACCCGCCACCCGTTGGCCAGCGATTTTTCCAGCAACAGCGGCAGCGTCGCCTCCACCGGGTTACGGGTCAGGTGATAAAAGAACGCCGCCCCCATTTGCGCGTCAGCCCTGCGGCTCGTACCGGTCGCGCACCAGCCGGTCCAGCGTCAGGACGCCCCAGCCGGTGGCACCTTTGGGCGCGTATTTCGTGGCCGCTTTCACCTGTGCGGTTCCGGCGATGTCCAAGTGGCACCAGGGCGTGTCATCCTTGACGAAACGTTGCAGAAACTGCGCCGCAGTGATTGAGCCTGCGGCCCGCCCGCCGACATTCTTCATGTCGGCCTTGTCGGATTTCAGCTGTTTGTCATAAGCATCGGCGAGCGGCAGCCTCCAGGCCCCCTCACCCTCCGCATTCGCGGCCTTCAAAAGCGCGTTGCAGAACGGATCGTCGTTGGAAAACACGCCGGTGTTTTCGTGGCCCAGCGCGATGATGACCGCCCCGGTCAGGGTTGCCAGGTCGACCATCGCGGCGGGTTTGTATTTTTCCTGCACGTACCACATGACGTCACACAGGACGAGGCGCCCTTCGGCGTCTGTATTGATGACCTCGATGGTGTCGCCCTTCATGGATTTGACAATGTCGCCAGGGTGTTGGGCGCGCCCGTCTGGCATATTCTCGACCAGGCCGACGATGCCGATCACGTTGGCCTTGGCCTTGCGCATCGCCAGCGTCTTCATGGTCCCGGCGACGGTGCCCGCGCCGCCCATGTCCATGGTCATATCTTCCATGCCGCCCGCCGGTTTCATCGAGATGCCCCCGGTGTCGAACACCACGCCCTTGCCGACCAGCGCCAGCGGGGCGTCGCCCTTCTTGCCGCCAAGATGTTGCATCACCACGACTTTCGATGGGCTTTCCGAGCCCATGCCAACCGCCAGAAGCGAGGCCATGCCAAGCTTTTCCAGCGCCGGTTCGTCCAGAACCTCGACCTTCAGGCCGGTGGATTTCAGATCGACCAGCTGATCGGCAAAGCTGTTGGTGGTCAGCACATTCGCCGGGGCCGAAACCAGATCGCGGGTGAAGAACACGCCCGCGGCACGGACCGCGACATCGGCGGCAGCGGCCTTGGCGGATTTGGCGTCCGTCACCATCATGGTCATCGACGGTTTGGATTTCTTGCTGTCCTTCTTGTCCGAGCGCATGTCGGCGTAATCATAGGCGCGCAATGTCATGCCCAGCGCCAGTTCTTCGGGGCGACGCAAAGCGCCTGCCAGAACAGTCACCGGCCCGTCGGCGGCTGCGCGCCCGATCGCGGCCCCGGCGCGGCGCGCTTCATCAACATTGGCGTTCCGGTCAAGGCGCACGATCTGCAATGCCGTCGCCGCAAGCCCCGCCGGATAGGCAAGGTCGCGCGCGGTTGCAGGCTTCATTTCAGCGCCTGCATCACTTTCCGCGAAGCGTTTCACCGCGCCTTTGCACAGCCGGTTGACCCGCCGTGCGCCGACATCAAGCTGACCGTTCTTGCCCAGCAGGACCACGATCCGCCCCTTGATTGCGGCAAGGTCTTCCAGGTTGGTTTCGATGATATTGACAGCGATCGGCGTGGTCATGGTCTGCGTCCTTTGATCCGGGTTTTGCGGACCTTAGACCTGCCGCTGGTCAGTTGCCAGCAAGCGGCGCCCCACAAACCGCAGAAGCCGGTTCCACCAGCGCGCGCAATGGGCTAACCTTAGGGCAGAGCATGACAACAACAAACGCCACCACGACCAACAGGTAACGACCGCTTGGACCGATTCGACCGATATCTGCTGTCGCAGCTGCTGATAGTTTTCGGCTTTTTCTCACTCTTCCTGGTGCTGGTGTATTGGGTGAACCGGGCTGTCCGGCTGTTTGACCGGCAGATCGGCGACGGCCATTCAACGCTGGTGTTCCTTGAGTTGAGTGCGCTGACCCTTCCGGGCATCATCCGCCTGGCCCTGCCGGTGGCCGGGTTCGTGGCGTCGGTCTATGTGGCCAACCGGCTTATTGCGGAATCCGAACTGGTGGTGGTTCAGGCGACCGGGTCCAGCCCGCTGCGGCTGGCGCGCCCGGTGCTGATGTTCGGCGTCGTCATCATGTCGATGGTTCTGGTGCTGAACCACTTTCTGGTTCCCGCGTCGCGCGCCGAACTGGCGCAGCGTGATGCCGAACTGTCGCAGAATATCTCGGCCAGGTTGCTGACGGCGGGTGAATTTGTGCATCCCAGCCGCGATGTGACCTTCTATGTCCGCGACATCACCCGCCAGGGTGAGATGCTGGATATCTTCCTGTCGAGTGCCGACAGCGATGGGTTTCAGAACACATACACAGCGCGGCGCGCCTATCTTGTCACGCGCAACGATGGCCCCAAGCTGCTGATGTTCGAAGGCGCCTTGCAGACGCTGGACCCCGAGACGCGCCAGCTGACTGTCAGCCGGTTCGAGGATTTCGCCTTCGACCTGAGCGAGGTAACGGGCGATGCCTCGACCGTGCGGCGCACTTATAATCATGTGTCGACGATTGAATTGCTGCGGGCCGACCCGCAACTGGCCGAGGATTTGCGCACCACCCCCGGCAAGTTGCTGGCAATCGGGCATCAGCGGACGACCGCCGCGCTGGTGGCGCTGATTGCGCCGATGCTGGGGTTCCTGTCGCTGCTGACGGGCCGGTTCAGTCGCTTCGGGTTGTGGCGGCAAATCGCGATGGCCACCGGGCTGATCGTCATGATCAATCTGGTCGACACAGTCGTACTGAGCGTGGTTGAGGCGACGCCTGCGCTGTGGCCGATGGCCTATGTCACGCCATTGTTCGGCGCAGCCTGTGTGCCGGGGTTGATCTGGTGGGCATCGCGCGCGAACCGCGCCAGCCGCCGCGCCGGGCGCCAGCAGACCGGGGTGCCGGCGACATGAGGCTGCATATCTATTTCGCGCGGCGTTTTCTGACCTCTTTCGGGGCCGTGGCTGGGGTGCTTGGCGGCGTTCTGGCGTTGTTTTCGATGATCGAACAAATCGGACGGTTCGCTGGCGACGATGTCACCTTCATCCAGCTTCTGGGGCTGACGCTGTTGGATGTGCCGGGTGCAATATACGACGTGCTGCCGCTGATCATGGTTCTGGCGACGCTGACGCTGTTCCTGGCGATGGCACGCTCGAGCGAGCTGGTGGTGACCCGCGCAACAGGGCGGTCGGCGCTGATGGCACTGATCTCTCCGGTGTTGATGGCGCTTTTGCTGGGGATCCTTGCGGTGGCGGTCTTCAACCCCATCGCTGCGGCGACACGGGCACAATATGATGTGACCGCTGCACGTTATGACAATGCGGGCACCAACACGTTGTCCATCGGGCGCAGCGCTTTGTGGCTGCGTCAGGGCGATGCGACCCAGCAAACGGTGATCCGCGCCGGGTCTGCCGAACTGGAGGGCACGTTGCTGGGCGATGTGACCTTCGTGACCTTCGATGCCGAGGGCAACCCCGTGCGCCGGGTCGAGGCCGAATCTGCGCGGCTGGCCGGTGGGCTTTGGAATCTGGAGAATGCCAAGGGCTGGCCGCTGGATGCGGACAACCCTGAACGCGCGGCCGCGACCTTTGATGTGGCCACGCTCCGCTCGGGCCTGACCGAGGATCAGATTCGCGACGGCTTTGGCGCGCCCTCGAAAATCTCGATTTGGGATTTGCCGGATTTCATCCGGTCGCTTGAATCGGCCGGGTTTTCGGCGCGCAATCACCGGGTCTGGATGCAATCGGAACTGGCCTTGCCGGTGCTTCTGGTCGCCATGGTCCTGATCGGAGCGGGCTTCACGATGCGCCACACGCGCTTTGGGCGCACCGGACTTATGTTGCTTCTTTCCCTCGCTACGGCATTTACGCTCTATTTCATCCGAAATTTCGCGCAAATCCTTGGCGAAAGCGGACAAATTCCGGTAGAGCTTGCTGCGTGGGGTGTCCCCATTGCGGCAATCTTGCTGCCACTGGGACTGATATTTCACATGGAGGACGGTTGATGCGGCGATTGATGCTAGCTTTGAGCTTGGTGCTCATGCCTGCATTCGCACTGGCGCAAGTGGCGCTGGTGGCCGACAAGGTCTTCATTCGCAACGATAAAACGCTGGTTGCCGAAGGCAATGTCGAGATTTTTCAGGATGGAACGCGGCTGCGCGCCAGCCGAATCGAATACAACGAACAACGCAACAGCCTGAAGATCGAAGGGCCGCTGTCGCTGGAAGATGGCTCGGGATCGATTCTTTTGGCAGAGCAGGCTTCGCTGGATGAAGGGCTGCGCCGCGGGATTCTGACCAGCGCGCGAATCGTTCTGGACCAGCAGCTGCAGATCGCCGCGAATGAGGTTGCGCTGGTCGATGATCGCTACCGCGCGCTGACCAAAGTCGTCTCGTCAACCTGCCGGGTTTGCGCGACCAGCCAGACGCCGCTGTGGGAAATCCGGGCCGAGCGGGTGATCCACGACACCGAAGAACAGCAACTGTACTTCAAGGGCGCGCAGTTCCGGGTTGCCGGTGTGCCGCTGGCCTATCTGCCGCATCTGCGCATACCGGGCCCCGAGGTTGAGCGTCAGTCAGGCGTGCTGCTGCCAACACTCAAATCCAGCAGCAAGCTGGGGTTCGGGGTCGAGGTTCCTTATTTCCAGACGCTGGGCGCGTCGGCTGATGTTACCTGGACACCGCTGCTGACCACCGACACGCGCACCCTGGGCGCACGGTATCGGCAGGGATTCTCGACCGGGCATGTGGAACTGAACGGCGCAATCAGCGACGACGATATCATGGCGGGCGATGCGCGCGGTTATCTGTTCGCCGAAGGGGCCTTTGCCCTGCCGGGCGAATTCAACCTGCGCTTTGATCTGAAGTCGACCTCGGACGATGATTATCTGGATGACTATGGCTTCTTCAGCGGCGACCGCCTGACCAGCGTGATCGAAGCGGACCGCGTCGATCGCTATAGCTATACCCGCGCCGGGGTGACCCATTTCAACTCGCTGGATGTGAGCGGGACTGACGAAGATGAGCTGCCTGAAACCTTGTTTGAACTGTCCCACAACAAACGCATTGCTTTAGCGGGCGGCGAAGCGCGCCTGTCCTTCGACTATTATGATCTGAATCGTCCCTCGACCGGCGATATGGTTGGCCGCGACACCGCGCGCCTGGGCATTGGCGCCAGCTGGCGCGGCGATCAGCAACTGGCCAATGGCATGGTTCTGGGGGCCGAGGCTGGTGTGACGGTGGATGCCTATTCCATTGATCAGGACAGCAGCTTTCCCGACGACAGCCCGACGCGGGTGATCCCCTTCGGCATGGTCGAACTGCGCTGGCCGCACACGCGGATGGACGCACGCGGTGGTTATCAGACGCTGGAACCGGTGATGCAACTGGTCTGGTCGGATGACGACGATGTTGCCGTGCCTGACGAAACCAGCGTCATGGTGGACTTTGATGAGGGCAACCTGTTCGCCTCCAACCGCTTCTCGGGCTTTGACATGGTGGAAACCGGGCTGCGCGCCAATCTGGGTGTGACCTGGACACGCTATGACGAAGACGGCTGGTCATCGGCGTTTTCGGTCGGCAAGGTGCTGCGGTTTGACGATGAAGACCAGTTTGCCGAAGAAACCGGCCTGCGCGGGGATCAATCCGATTGGCTGGTCGCCGCCGCCTTCAACATGGGCGACAAGGTCTCGCTGGCGAACCGGGCAATCTTTGACAATGGGTTCGATTTCACCTCGAACGAGGCGCGGGTTGATGTGCGGACTGACCGGGCAATGTTCTCGGGCGCGTATCTGTGGATGGAAGGCGAACCGGCGGAAGACCGCCCAGATGACATGCATGAGCTTTTGGTCGACGCCAGCTATCGGCTAAGCCGTCACTGGACCGGCAGTGTTGATGGCCGGTACGATTTCATGGGGGATCGCTTTGCCGAGTTGGGTGTTGGCCTTGAATACCGTAACGAATGCGTGCGCGTCGGCTTTTCAGTCTCGAACAGCTACGACGATGCGGTTAGTACGGATGTCGATACCAGCTATGGGGTCGAACTTCAGTTGCTTGGCATTGGCGGCGGTTCCAGCGACCAAAGCTATGCCCGTCAATGTGGTACATTCTAAGCCACATTTGCCCGCAAATCGCCCGGCCCCTGCAACGAAACCCGTAACGGATGCCTGATGTGACCTGTTCTGTCTTTTCCCGTGCCCTGCTTGCCCGAATTGCCCTGTGCGTCGGCCTGTTGATGACCCTGTTGCCGGTTCCTGCGCCGGTGGCGGCGCAAAACCTGTTCGCCCCGGCTGCCCGCGTGAACGACCGCGTCATCACCCGGTATGAGGTGCGACAACGCGCCCGCTTCCTCAAAATTCTGGGGGCGAATGGCGACCTTAACAAGCAATCACTGGACCGGCTGATTGAAGAACGCGTGCAATTCGACGCCGCTGCCGCCCTTGGATTGTCGGTGACCGAAGCCGGGATTCAGGCCGGCATGGAAGAGTTTGCCAAACGCGCCAACATGGACGCCAACAAGCTGATCGCGGCCTTGCGGCGCGCCGGCGTGGAAGAGGAAACATTCCGCGCCTTTGTCGAGGCCGGATTGCTGTGGCGCGAAGTGATCCGCACGAAATTCGCCGAATCCACAAGGATCGACTCGATCGAAATTGATCGCGCCTTAGCACAGCCGCAGGCAGGCAGCACCAAAGGCGTGCGGGTTCTGCTGTCGGAAATCATCCTGCCTGCGAATTCGGCGGCGGCAAAGAAACGCGCGGACGCCAGGACGGCCGAGATTCTTGGCCTGAACAGCATCCCCGCATTTGCGGCGGCGGCCAGAAAATATTCGGCGGCAGCCTCGCGTGGGCGTGGCGGGCGGATCGATTGGCTACCGCTCAGCAATCTGCCGGGCAATATCGGCAGCCAGATCCTGACGCTGAAGCCCGGCCAGGTCGCCGGTCCCTTCCCGGTGACCAATTCGGTCGCCTTCTTCCAGCTTCGCGAGATTGAAGAAGGTGGCCCCGGTGCCACCGCCAAGGCCGTGGATTACGCGCAATTCCTGTTTCCCGGTCAGCGCACGGAATCAAACCTCAAGGCGTTGTTGAAAGTCGCTGGAAAAGTGGACACCTGCGACGATCTCTATGCCTTTGCCCGCAAGGAACCCAAACGCCTGATCCGGGTCCTGCAACCGACCGAGGCGGTGCCCGGCGACATTGCCATTGAACTGGGAAAATTGGACCCGAACGAGATTTCGACCGCGCTGGTGCGCGGCGGAAACCTGGTCTTGCTGATGCTGTGTCAGCGCACGCGCATGCAAAACCAGCAGGGCGACGACGGGCCGGACCGGAAAGCTGTCGAAAATCGCCTGCTTAACCAGCGTCTGAGCGGTCAGGCCGCTGCCTATCTGGCCGAGTTGAAAGCCAATGCCTCGATCGCGCTGGCGCGCTAGGCGCGGCACTTCATGACGCAGGCGCCCATCGCGCTCAGCTGTGGTGACCCGTCGGGCATCGGCCCTGAAATCGCGGTCAAGGCGCGGGCGGCGCTTGGCGCGGATTGCCCGTTCTTCTGGATCGGCGCCCCCCGGCATCTGCCATCGGGGGCCGAGTTTGCGCTGATCGACAGCCCAGATCAGGCACAGAGGATTTCGCCTGCGGCCCTGCCCGTCCTGCCCATGGCAATTGCGCAGAATGCGGTGCCTGGTCAGCCCGATGCGGCGAATGCCACAGGAGTCATCGCAGCGATTGAACGGGCCGTGACGCTGGTTCAGGCGGGCGATGCCGCGGCCGTCTGTACGGCGCCGATTCACAAGAAGGCGTTGAAGGATGGCGCGGCGTTTGCCTTTCCCGGACATACCGAGTTTCTGGCCGCACTCGCCGGGATTGACCGCGTCGTGATGATGCTGGCCTGTGACGCGCTGCGGGTCGTTCCGGCAACGATCCACATTCCTCTGGCCGAAGTGTCCGCCGCCCTGACCCCGGCCCTGTTAGAGGACACGCTGCGCATCACCCATGCCGCAATGATCCAGGATTTCGGGCTGGCCGACCCGCGCATTGCCGTGGCCGGGCTGAACCCCCACGCAGGCGAAGGCGGCGTCATTGGGCGTGAGGAGATCGAGGTGATCGCCCCCGTTCTGAACCGCCTACGGGCCGAGGGGATGCGCCTGAGCGACCCAATGTCCGCCGATACGATGTTCCACGCGGGCGTGCGGGCGCTGTATGACGTGGCCGTGGCGATGTACCACGATCAGGCGCTGATCCCGATCAAGACGCTGGATTTTTCCGGCGGGGTGAATGTGACGCTGGGCCTGCCGTTCGTGCGCACCTCGCCCGATCACGGCACCGCCTATGACATCGCCGGAACCGGGCGCGCGGATGCGACCTCGTTAATTGCGGCGCTGCGGATGGCGCAGGATATGGCGTCGGCGCGAAGGTGAGGGGTTTCTGCGAAAAATCGGCCCTCGGCCAAGGGGCGGAACGGAAGATGCGCGGATGAGTGCCATCGACGATCTGCCCCCCCTGCGCGACGTGATCGCGGCCCATGGGTTGAGCGCGCGAAAATCGCTGGGGCAGAACTTTCTGCTGGATCTGAACCTGACGTCAAAGATTGCACGTTCGGCCGGGGATCTGACCGGCTGCGACGTGTTAGAGGTTGGCCCGGGCCCGGGTGGGCTGACGCGGGGGCTGTTGGCGGCGGGCGCACGTCGGGTGCTGGCGGTGGAAAAGGACGCGCGCTGCTTGCCCGCCCTGGCGCAGATTGCCGATGCCTATCCGGGGCGTTTGCAGGTGATCGAAGGCGATGCGTTGGAGATTTACGTGATGGCGCATCTGACCCCGCCGATCCGCATCGTTTCAAACCTTCCCTATAACGTCGGAACCGCCCTGCTGACCCGCTGGCTGGACCCACCCGCGTGGCCACCATTCTGGGATTCGCTGACCCTGATGTTCCAGCGCGAGGTTGCCGAACGCATCGTCGCAACGCCGGGGGCTTCGGGTTACGGACGCCTGGGCGTATTGGCAGGTTGGCGCAGTGATGCGCGCATCGTGATGAGCTTGCCACCTGGCGCCTTCACCCCGCCGCCCAAGGTCAGTTCAGCAGTGGTCCGGCTGGACGCCCTGCCCACCCCGCGTTTTCGAGCCGATGCGCGCGTGTTGTTGCCGCTGGTGAAGGCGGCCTTCGGGCAGCGCCGCAAGATGCTGCGCTCGAGCCTGAAGGGCGTCGCGCCGGGGATCGAAGAGCACCTGATCGCCGCCGGAATCGCGCCAACCGCACGCGCCCAAGAAATCCCGGTACAGGATTTCTGCGCCCTGGCCCGGCAGATTGCGCAAGCGTGAACCAGCTAATGTTGCCATCCCAAATATCTGAATCGCGAAAGAATTGATCTGCGCCCGGTGCGCGCCGAAGGCGCGAGGCGCGCACGCCGGACCGGCCCCACCGGTCCGGCGTGCGCCCTGCTAAGGTTGGGCGTTCGACTTTGGGAATCGTTGCAGATTAAATGGATGAAGCTTTAAGGTTGTCTGAAATCAGAGCGACAAACGCGCAAGCGTATCGCCTATAAAATCTGCAACAATGGCCCACGGCGAACACCCGTCGTCAGCTGGGCGCACCGGGCGCAGGCCATCACAATTTTCGGAGTGTTACTCGGCCGCCTCGGGTGCCTCGGGCGCTGCATCCGGTTTTGGGGCCGCTGGTTTGCGGGTGCGTGGGCGGCGCGTCTTGGGGGCGACGGATTCGGGCGTTTCCACCAGATTGCTGTCAACGGCGGGCTCTGCTGCCATGTCCACATCAGGTTGGGGCGCATCGGCGGACAGCGCTGCGGGCGCGTTCTGATCTGCGTTGCCGTTGCGACGCTCATTACGTTGATCCGGGCCGCGGTCATCGCGCTGATCATTGCGACCACCCTGGCCACCTTGAGCGCCCTGATTTCCGTCACTGCGGTTTTGCTGATTCTGCTCGCGCTGGCGATCCTGTTCGGCACGCCGCGCGTCCTGTTCCTTCTGCGCCTCGGCCAGCATGCGGGTGTAATGTTCCGAATGCTGCTGGAAATTCTCCAGCGCCACGCGATCACCGCTTAGCTGCGCGTCCCGCGCAAGCTGGTTGTATTTGTCGATAATCTGCTGCGGCGTGCCGCGCACTTTACCTTCGGGGCCCGAGCTGTCGAACACACGATTGACGATATTGCCCGACGGGGGGCTGTTGTTGCGGTTTTTATTCCGCGAACGGGATTTGGAAGATCTCATTCTCATCCTGATACGCTGTGGCCTCGGCCTGGGGTTCGCTCCGATCCAGCGAGAAGTTCGCCGGTCCCTGGCATCTGATTGGCAAGGGCAAAGGGGATGAGGCAGCAACGTCCCGGCTTTGCTTGAGGTAGGAATAATCATGCCGCGCGCCTTCTGACAAGCAAAAAACCCGCTACGCGGCTGGATTTGGTCGGTTTTTGGCCGAAGTGCGCCGGTTTCACCACGATTTCAGGGGCGTTAACGCAGGCGCGCGACGATAACCCGGTCGTGGCCGTTCAGATCCTTGTGTGGCGGCGCGACCTCCAGCCCGGCGGCGGCGAAAATGTCGCTGACCGCCCGGGCCTGGGTTGCGCCGATTTCGACCATCAGGCGACCCGCCAGGGTCAGGTGCCGGGCGGCTTGTTTGGCGATGGCGCGGTAGGCATCCAGCCCGTCGCCGCCGGGCGTCAGCGCGATGCGCGGTTCATGGTCGCGCACTTCGGGCGCAAGATCCGGCATTTCACCTTCGGCTATATAGGGCGGGTTCGAGGTGATGAGGTCAAAGCGACCCGACACATCCTCTAGCCAGTCAGAGGTGTCAAAGAACGCCCGGCTTTCCAGCCCGAAAGCGGCGCGGTTTTCGCCCGCCACATCAATCGCGCGTTCGCAAATGTCGGTGCCGACGCCGGTGGCGCCGTTGCGTTCCAGCAGCAGCGTCAGCAGGATACAGCCGCTGCCGGTGCCAAGATCAAGCACCCTGTCGAACGGCACATTCAATGCCGCGTCGATCAGGGTTTCGGTATCCGGGCGCGGGTCAAGAACATCCGCGGTGACGCGGAACCGGCGGCCATAAAACTCGCGCCAGCCGGTGATTTGCGACACGGGCTGGCGGGCCGCGCGGGCGGCGATTGCCGCATCGAACCGGGCCAGACCATCGCCCGGCAGCGTCTCGGACATCGCAAGGGTCAGACGCTCGGGCGGGATTCGCAACGCATGGGCCATCAACCGGCGTGCATCGCGTGCCGGCGTATCGACGCCTGCCGCCGTCAGGCGCGCAATCGCCTGGCGCAGGGTCTGATCGGCCGTCATAGCCCGGCGTCGGCCAGCCGCGCGGCCTGATCGTCGGCCGTCAGCGCGTCCACAACCTCGTCCAGGTCGCCCTGCATGATCTGATCCAGCCGATACAAAGTCAGCCCGATGCGATGATCGGTTACGCGCCCTTGCGGGAAATTATAGGTGCGGATGCGTTCGGACCGATCGCCCGAACCGACCTGCGATTTGCGATCTGCCGCGCGTTCGTCATCAACGCGCTGACGTTCCATATCGTAAAGCCGGGCGCGCAGAACCTGCATCGCGATGGCGCGATTCTGGTGCTGCGATTTCTCGGAACTGGTGACCACGATGCCGCTGGGCACATGGGTAATCCGAACGGCGGAATCGGTGGTGTTGACGTGCTGCCCGCCCGAGCCGCTGGCCCGCATGGTGTCGATGCGGATATCGCCGGGATCAATGTCGATATCAACGTCTTGCGCTTCGGGCAGCACCGCGACGGTGGCCGCCGACGTATGGATGCGCCCGCCGCTTTCGGTGGTTGGCACGCGCTGCACCCGGTGCACGCCGCTTTCGTATTTCAGCCGCGCGAATACCCCTGACCCGGTGATGTTGGCCACGGCTTCCTTGATGCCGCCCAGCTCACTCTCGGAATGTTCGATAAGGGCAAAGGTCCAGCCCTGCGCCTCGGCGTATTTCTGATACATCCTAAGCAGGTCACCGGCGAATAACGCCGCCTCGTCGCCGCCGGTTCCGGGGCGGATTTCAATAATCGCGGATCGTTCGTCGGCGGCGTCCTTTGGCAGCAGCGCGACCCGAAGCGCCTGTTCCAGGACTGGCAGGCGGGCGCGCAAGGTCGGCAACTCATCCTCGGCCAGGGCGCGCATTTCGGGGTCGTCCAGCATCGCCTCGGCCTCGGCCAGGTCGGATTGCAGGGTGTTGTATTCGCTGATTGAGGCGACGACCGGCTTCAGATCGGCGTATTCCTTCGCAAGATCAGCGATTTGCCCGGGGTCGACGCCACCGGACATTTTCGCTTCGAGGAACTCGAACCGTTCGACAATTTGTTGCAATGTATCCGCAGGAAGCATCGCTGACCTGTCTCGCATCGGCGTGATTTGGTCAAGGGCGGGTTTTGTGGTAAAAATGGACCATGCGCAGCTTGATGACAGCCTTGATTCTGGGCCTTCCATTGGCCGCCCCTGCGTTTGCAGACGTCAAACAGGGTCAGAAAGTCATCGACTGTTTCTGCACTGACAAATCCGGTCTGCGCGTTGAATTGGGTGAGAATATCTGCCTTCAGGTCGACGGGCGCGCCTTCATCGCACGCTGCGAGATGAGCCTGAATGTCCCGATGTGGCGGGACACTGGTGAGGGATGTTTGTCGAGCCAGGTCAAACCTGCACCCAATATGACCCCGATCCCGACGGCGGGCTAACCGGCGCGTCAGCGATAGGGTACGCCGGGCAGGATACTCAGAATCTCGAACAGCAGGTTTGCCCCGGTCAGGGCGGTGTTGCCGGTGGTGTCATAGGGGGGTGAGACTTCGACAAGGTCGGCCCCGACGATGTTGAGGCCGCGCAGCCCGCGGATCAGCTCCATCGCCTGCGGCGTGGTCAGCCCGCCAATCTCGGGCGTGCCAGTGCCAGGGGCATAGGCAGGATCGAGGCTGTCGATGTCGTAGGTCAGGTAAACCGGGCGCTCGGGGCCGATGGCGGTGCGAACCTTCTCGGCCAGCGGGGTCAGGGATTTGTGCCAGATTTCGGGCGCGAGGACGCAGTTGAAGCCCCAGCCCTGCGCCTCGGTAAAATCCTCCGCCGTATAGCCGGTGCCGCGAAGGCCGATTTGCCAGACATGTTCGGCGCTGATCAGATTTTCTTCGTAAGCGCGGCGAAAGACGGTGCCGTGGGTTTCCTTTTCGCCGAACATCTCGTCATTCACATCGGCATGGGCATCGACATGGACCAGCGCCACCGGCCCATGCTTCTTGGCGATGGATCGCAGGATCGGCAGGGTAATCGTGTGGTCGCCGCCGATGCCGACAGGTTTCACGTCATGGGTAAGAAGATTGTCATAGAACGCTGTAATAATGCGGATACTTTCGGCCAGGTTGAATGTATTGATCGGCACATCGCCCACGTCGGCGCATTGCAGGGCGTCAAACGGTGCAGCGCCGGTTTGAATGTGATAGGGGCGGATCATCGCACTTTCAGAACGTACTTCCTTCGGTCCGAACCGCGTCCCTGACCGCCACGAGGTGCCGTGGTCCATTGGGATGCCGACAATAGCCACGTCAAGCCCCGCCGCGCTGCCCACCTGTGGCAAACGCATGAATGTGCCGGGTCCGGCAAAGCGCGCCAGGTCATTGCCGCTAATCGGTTGGTTGGGCATATCGGTCTCCTGTTAGTCGAGTGTAATGTTCTGGCGGGTCAGATCATCGGCCACGGTTTTTATCACGTTTTCAAGTGTTTCCGCGATGAAGCTGATCTGAAGCTCATCAATGGTCAGCGCCGGGGACATGACATTCAGATGGCCGATGGGCCGGACCATCAAGCCGCGCGCTTCGGCCGCGTCGGCGATCAGGTGGCCGATGTCGACCGCATCCGGCAGCAGCGCCTTGGTGGCCTTGTTGGCAACGAATTCGACGCAACCGATCAGGGCTTTGCCACGGACATCCCCGACCAGCGGCAGGTCAGCCAGCGGGGCGAGTGCGGTCTGAAACAGCGCGCCCATTTTCACGGCGTTTTTCAGCAGGCCTTCCCGTTCGATAATCTCGATATTCTTCAGCGCTGCCGCGCAGGCCACCGGATGGCCGGAATAGGTGAAGCCCGAGGTGTACCAACGATCCTCAGACGCCATCGCGTCCCAAATCTGGTCCGAGAATATCAGTGCACCTATCGGTTGATAACCGCTCGATAACCCTTTGGCACAGCAGATTATATCCGGGATCACGCCATAGACATCCTTACTCGCGAACCAATGCCCCAGCCGCCCAAAGGCGGTCACAACCTCATCCGCGACCAGCAGGATGTCATGGCGATCACAAACCTCTTTCATGCGGGCCAGATAGTCGTCGGGCGGGACCAGAACGCCACCGGAGGCCTGGATCGGTTCGGCGAAGAACGCGCCGACGCGGTCGGGCCCGATGCGGTCGATCTCCGCCTCGAACTCGGCCACCAGCCAGTCGGTCAGATCGCCCTCGCACCCCTCGGGCAGGCGGTACTGGTGCGGTGCGTGGATGTGGCTGATGCCATCGCTCAGATAGCGGAACTCGGGCGCGCGGTCGCCGTCGCGCATCCCCAACGACATCGCCGCGAAGGTGGATCCGTGATAGGAATGCTGCCGCGCGATCACATGGGTCTTGTCGGGCCGGCCCATCGCCGCCTGCGCATAAGCCACCATGCGGAAGGCGGAATCGAGCGCGGTGGACCCCCCCGTCGTCAGGTGAACCCGGTTCAGATCACCCGGCGCCAGTTCGGCCAGTTTGGCCACCAAACGTGCGGCGGGGCCATTCGACATATCGACGAAGGTCGACGAAAACGCCAGCCGCTGCGCCTGATCGGCGATGGTCTGGGCCATCTCGCTGCGGCCCAGCCCGATCTGCGTGCACCATAGCCCGCCGACCGCATCCAGATAGCGATTGCCCTGATCATCCCACAGCAGCAGCCCGTCGCCCTTGACGATCACGCGGCGTTCCGGCGCGCCTTGCATCTGGTTCCACGGGTGCAGGTTATGCGCCGCGTCCAGCGCGGCAAGATCGGCATTTGTGTCAGTCATAGCGGTTGGGCCTTTTCGACGAGGCGGGCGAAATAGGACGCGCCGATCGGGGCCACCGCGTCGTTGAAGTTGAACGCCGGGTGGTGGCAGAACGGCCCGATGCCCTGCCCCAGAAATGCGTAACAGCCGGGGCGTTCGTTCAGGAAATAGGAAAAATCCTCGGCCCCCATATCGGGTAAGCGATCGGCGATGGTCGCCGCATCCCCGACAACCTCGCGCGCGACGGCGGTGGCGAAGGCGGTTTTGTCGGCGTCATTTATCGTTGCCGGGTAATTCATGCGATAGTCCAGGTCAGCGGTGCAGCCGAAGGCCGCCGCCTGACCTGACACAATCTCCTCCATGCGGCGGCGCGCCATGTCTTGCACGCCGGTGTCAAACGTCCGCACCGTGCCCGCGATGGTCACATCAGCGGGGATCACGTTGGTCGCCGATCCGGCGCTGATCTGCGTGACCGACACGACCAGTTCGTCTTTGGCGCGCACATTGCGGCTGACGATGGTGGAAAACGCCTGCGCCATGGCCAGCGCGGGCGGGATCGGGTCCACCGCTTCGTAAGGATAGGCACCGTGGCCGCCCTGCCCAGTCACGGTGATAAAAAAATCATCCACCGCCGCCATAATCCGCCCCGGCGTGGTCGAGATCAGCCCGGCGTCAATTTCCGGATCGCAATGCAGTGCATAGACCTGAGCGATGTCGAATGTGTCGAGGATGCCTTCCTCGACCATGATGCGGCCACCACCGACGGATTCCTCGGCGGGCTGGAAGATCAGCGCCACGCGGCCCTTGAAGTTACGGGTTTCGGCCAGGTATTTCGCGGCCCCCAGCAGCATCGTGGTATGCCCGTCATGGCCGCAGGAATGGGCGACGCCGGGGGTCTGGCTGGCATAATCCACACCCGTCGCCTCGACAATCGGCAGCGCGTCCATATCGGCGCGCAGTCCGATGGTTGGGCCTTCGCCCTGTCCTTCGATGATCGCCACCACACCGCTGGTCGCGATCCCTTCATGGATATCGGTGATGCCAAACTCACGCAGTTTTTCGACCACGAAGGCCGCTGTCTGGTGACACTCCAGGCTCAGCTCCGGGTGCGCATGCAGATGCTGGCGCCATTCGGCCATCTGGGGCGCGAAATCTCCGATGCGGTTGAGGATGGGCATGGCTCGACAGTCCGGGTGGTTCGTTGCGATAACGACCCAATCAGAGGAAGCGGGGCGAAGCAATGGGTGATGACCTGATACGGGACCGGGATGGCGGCATGGACCGGTTGCGCGCGATCATGGCGGCGCTGCGCGACCCCGATGCAGGCTGTCCCTGGGATATCGAGCAGGATTTCGACTCGATTGCGCCCTATACGCTTGAGGAGGCGTATGAGGTTGCCGATGCGATTGCCCAGAAGGATTGGCCCGGCCTGTCGAGCGAACTGGGCGATCTGCTGCTTCAGGTCGTCTATCACAGCCAGATGGCTGCAGAGGCTGGGTATTTCACGCTGGACGATGTGGTGCGCGGGATTTCCGACAAGATGGTTGACCGGCACCCGCATGTGTTCGGCGATGACAGCCGAGACAAGTCGGCAGAACAGCAGACGAAGGATTGGGAGGCTGCGAAAGCCGCCGAGCGCGGCTCGGCGGGCGTTCTGGATGGCGTCGCGCTGGCCCTGCCTGCGCTGACCCGTGCAGGAAAGCTGCAGAAACGCGCCGCGCGGGTCGGGTTCGACTGGCCGACGACCGGAGAGGTGCTCGACAAATTGGCCGAAGAATCGCTCGAACTGGTCGAGGCGAAAGAGGATCTGGGGCCGGATGAGGTGGCCGAGGAATTTGGCGATCTGCTGTTTGTCATGGTCAACCTGGCGCGCCATCTGGACGTCGACCCTGAGGAGGCGTTGCGCGCCGCCAACGCCAAATTCACCCGCCGCTTTGCCAGTATCGAGGGCGCGCTGGCCGAAAAGGGCAAAACACCGGCGCAATCCGATCTGGCCGAAATGGACGCGCTGTGGGATGCGGCAAAACGGGCCGAGAAAGGCCGGTCATAGCGGTCAGTAAGGGTGTGATGATCCGCAAGGGGCAGATGCACGCCGCACCAAAGCCATTCCGCCACCCTGCGCGCCATGTTAGGACGGCGCAACCGCCCCAATAACCACCCAATCATCGGACAGGCCCGCCCATGACATTCCTGCAAATCGCCGCACTTCTGATCGTGCTCGCCGGGCTGTTCGGGTCGGTGAATTACTTCTTCCTCAAGCTGCCATCGTCCATCGGAATTCTGGTGGTCGCGCTGGCGGCCTCGCTTGGGATCATGGGGCTGGATCTGGTTATGCCATCGCTTGGCGTGGCCGATCAGGTGCGTGGTTTCGTGCGCGGCATCGAATTTTCTGAGGCGCTGCTGGAGGGCATGCTGGGGCTGTTGCTGTTCGCGGGTGCGCTGCATGTGAAGCTGTCGGATTTGCAAAAGCAGTGGGGCGTCGTGGCCCTGATGGCGACAATGGGCGTGGCGCTGTCGACGGTGATCGTCGGGTTCGGGTTTTCCTGGCTGACGGGGATGCCCCTGATGGTGGCGCTGGTGTTCGGGGCGCTGATCTCGCCCACCGACCCGGTCGCGGTGCTGGGCGTGTTGCGAGAGGCGAACCTGCAAAAATCGCTGGAAACCAAGATTGCCGGGGAAAGCCTGTTCAACGACGGGGTCGGCTATGTCGTGTTTCTGGTGCTGGTCGGTCTGGCGTTTCCCCATGGGGACGATCACGGCTCGGGCCTGTCGGGGGCCGCACAGCTGTTTCTGCAGGAGGCTTTGGGCGGCGCGCTTCTGGGCATTGTGCTGGGCTGGCTGACGTTCCGCCTGATGCGGCGGATCGACGATTACGCGCTGGAGGTTTTGCTGACGCTGGGCCTGGCCTTCGGCGGCTATGAACTGGCGGTCTGGCTGCATGTCTCGGCCCCGATCATGGCGGTTTGCGCGGGGCTTCTGATCGGCGATATCGGCGCGAAACATGGGATGAGCGAACAGACCCGCCAATATGTCGAAGGGTTCTGGATCCTGATTGACGAGATCCTGAACGCCGTGCTGTTCCTGCTGATCGGGTTCGAGGTCTTCGCCGTCGCCTTTTCCGCCGATCTGGCCACGGCCGGGTTCTTTGCCATCGCGCTGGCGCTGTTCGGGCGTTTTGCGGCGGTACTGGTCCCGGTCAGCCTGCTGCGCCCGCTGCGCGAATTCACGCCGGGAACCGTGCGGATCATGACCTGGGGCGGGCTGAAGGGCGGTATTTCGGTCGCGCTGGCGCTGTCCCTGCCCGAGGGGGACTGGAAACCGCTGATCCTGACCGCCACATACATGGTTGTGCTGTTCTCGATCATCATCCAGGGGCTGACGGTTGCCCCGCTGGCGCGTCGCATCGGGCGCGAACCCGATCTTGTCTGACCCGGACCCGTTGCAGGGCGAACAATCGGACCCATCCCTTGTGCCGCGTGGCACTGATCAGTGCGACACCGATCAGCCTGACGCCGTGGCCAAGCAACAGATCGGACGTGGCCGCAACGCCACCGCGCCGCATCGGATACCGCTGCGCGGTTGGTTCAACATCGGGCTGCGCCTGTGGAAGCGGTTGCGAAGCGACCGGATCGGCCTGATCGCAGCCGGTGTGGCCTTCTATGGTCTGCTGGCGCTGTTTCCGGGCATCGCCGCCTGCGCCGCACTGGCCGCGCTGTGGACCGACCCGGCCATCATCGTCTCAGAGATCACCAAAATCGGCGCGCTGCTGCCAGACGCCGCCGCCACCATCGTCATTGACCAGGCAACCGGGGTTGCCGGCAGTCAGACCGGCGGGCTGGGACTGACCGCGATCATCGGTTTTCTGATTGCGTTCTGGTCCGTTTCTCGCGGGGTGCGCAGCCTGATTGACGGGCTGAACATCGCCTATCAGGAGGTTGAGCGGCGCAGCTTCATCCGCCTTTACCTGACCACTTTCGCGCTGACCCTGTGGCTGATCATCGGCTTTATCATGGCCGTCGCTCTGGCCACCGTGATCCCGGCGGTGTTGGCCTATGCGCATCTGGGTGATGAGTTCGAGGCCACGATAGCACAGCTGCGCTGGGTGGTGATGCTGGTGTTCACCATTCTGGGGCTGGAACTGTTCTATCGCATCGGCCCGTGTCGGCGCGCGGCGGACTGGCGTTGGCTGACACCCGGCGCGCTGCTTGCGACGGCGCTGTGGCTGGCAGGATCGGCGGTGTTCACCTGGTATGTGTCGAATTTCACCAGCTATCAGGAAAGTTTCGGCGCGCTTGGCGGGGTCATCATCCTGTTGATCTGGCTGTGGCTGTCGGCCTTCGTGATCCTGTTCGGGGCCGAGGTTGACGCCGAAATCGAAGCGCAAACTGCCGTGGACAGCACCGTCGGGCCGGATCGTCCGATTGGAAAGCGCGGCGCGGTCAAGGCCGACCAATTGGGATCTGTGAAGAAGCCTTAACAATTTATCATGTGATCTGCGGGCGGACCCTCTGATAGCTTGCGAGCGACCGCAAACAGGGGCGCAAATCATGTCCGATTACCTGATCTATGACGTTTTCACCGACCGCGCCTTTCGCGGCAATCCGCTGGCCATCGTCACCGATGCAACGGCCCTGCCGGATGCGCAGCTTCAAGTGATCGCGCGTGAATTCAACCTGTCCGAGACGGTGTTCCTCTATCCGCCCGAAAACCCTGACCACACCGCACGCGCCCGCATTTTCACCCCGGTGAGCGAGCTGCCCTTCGCGGGCCACCCGACGATTGGCACCGCCATCGCACTGGCGGCGATGGGGCGCGGAAACCATCTGACGCTGGAGTTGGGGGTCGGGCCGATTGCCTGTGTCGTGAATGGGGATGTGGCCAGCTTCACCTCGACCGTACCGCTGGATGTTGGGGCCGCCGTCGACCCGGCGCTGATGGCCGCTTGCATCGGCCTTGCGCCGGATGCGATTCGGTCTGACACGCATGCGCCGACCATGGCCGGTGTCGGCCTGCCGTTCGCCTTTGCCCAGTTGTCGGGGATGGAGGCCCTGCGCGCCGCGCGTCCCGTCACCGATGCTTTTCAGACCTGTGCGCGGACCTATCCGGTGCGCGACGATTTCTTTTCGGCCATGGTCTATGTACGCCAGGGCGACGCACTGTTCGCGCGGATGTTTGCGCCGCTGTCCAATATCCCCGAAGATCCGGCGACTGGCAGCGCCTCGGCCGCGCTGGCCTGCTATCTGGCCGAGTTGGCGGGCGAATCGAAGGTGTTTGACATCACCCAGGGCGTGGAAATGGGGCGTCCGTCATCAATCGGGGTCAAAGTCACCGTTTCTGATGGAAAGGCGCGCAGTTTCGTCGTGTCCGGCCAGGCCGTGAAGGTGATGGAGGGGCGCTTGTGCTTTTAGGGTCAGCCCCCGGTGCGCGCGGCTCCTCAAACCCATAGCCGAGGCCTCGACACCACGTTAGACTGGTCTGACCCTGTTTCGTGGAACGACCCTGTGATGGCCCCTGCCCTGCCCGACGCCGATGATACAATCGCAGCCCGCTGCGCTGCCGCAGGTCTGCGTATGACCGGCCAGCGGCGCATCATCGCCTCGGTACTGGAAGGGTCCGACGATCACCCCGACGCGGAAGAACTCTATGCCCGCGCCGCAGCGCAGGATCCGCGCATCTCGCTGGCGACGGTGTATCGGACGGTCAAGCTGTTCGAAGAGGCCGGGATACTTGAGAAGGTCGAATTCGGCGACGGGCGCGCACGTTATGAAGATGCCGAGCGTGCGCACCACGATCACCTGTTTGATCTGGCAACCGGACAGGTCATCGAATTTGTCGATCCCGAGATTGAGGTGCTTCAGGAAAAAATCGCCGCCAAACTGGGCTATACGCTGAAAGGTCATCGGCTAGAGCTGTACGGCGTCAAGAAATAGGCGGCTGCGGGCCTGTTAGCGCCAACACGCACCATTCACTCTGCCCGGTGCGCCTGCTATAGCGCGCGCAATCCGTAAACACCGCGCAAAGGAAACTGCCCCATGTCCACGATTATCGACATCCTCGCCCGTGAAATCCTCGACAGCCGGGGCAATCCAACGGTCGAGGTCGACGTGATCCTTGAAGATGGCACCATGGGGCGGGCCGCCGTTCCATCTGGCGCGTCGACCGGCGCGCATGAAGCGGTCGAGCTACGCGATGGCGACAAGGCGCGCTATAAGGGCAAGGGCGTTTTGAAGGCCGTGGCAGGCGTGAATGGTGAGTTGGCCGAGGCACTGGTGGGTTTCGACGCGACCGAACAGGAAGCCATCGACGGCGCGATGATCGAGCTGGACGGAACCCCGAACAAGGCGCGTCTGGGGGCAAACGCCATGTTGGGGGTCAGCCTTGCGGTTGCCAAAGCGGCGGCAGATTTCACCGCGCAACCGCTTTACCGCTATGTCGGGGGCACCTCGGCACGCACTCTGCCGGTGCCGATGATGAATATCCTGAACGGCGGCGAACATGCTGACAATCCGATTGATATCCAGGAATTCATGATCGTCCCCGTCGGGGCGGAAAGCCTGTCGGACGCCGTGCGCATGGGGTCCGAGGTGTTCCACACGCTGAAAGGCGAATTATCCGCCGCTGGCCTGTCCACCAGGATCGGCGACGAAGGTGGGTTTGCGCCCGATATCTCGTCCAGCCGCGCGGCGCTGGATTTCATCCTGAAGGCCGTCGAAAAAGCGGGCTATACGCCGGGTGACGACATGATGCTGGCGCTGGACTGTGCCGCGACCGAGTATTTCCGCGATGGCAAATATGAGATGAGGGGAGAGGAGTTGAGCCTTACCCCGGACGAGAATGTCGCCTATCTTCAGGCACTGGTGGCGGATTATCCGATCTTTTCCATTGAAGATGGTGCATCCGAAGATGACTGGGACGGCTGGGCCACGATGACCGAGGTTCTGGGTGAAACAACGCAGCTGGTCGGCGACGACCTGTTCGTGACCAACCCCGAACGCCTGGCCCAGGGGATCGAGGCGCGAACCGCCAATTCGCTGCTAGTTAAGGTGAACCAGATCGGCACGCTGTCCGAAACCCTGCGCGCCGTGGACATGGCGCACCGCAACCGGATGACCTGCGTGATGAGCCACCGTTCGGGCGAGACCGAGGATGCGACCATCGCAGACCTTGCCGTGGCCACGAACTGCGGACAGATCAAGACCGGATCGCTGGCACGCTCCGACCGGCTGGCCAAGTACAATCAGCTGATCCGGATTGAGGAGCTTCTGGAAGACACGGCAATCTATGCGGGCCGTTCAATCCTGCGGCAAACCTGACGGATCAGGCGCGCCGGTTCTACCAGCCCCGTCTGCAAATCTTCTTGTTGAAAATATCCCGGGGGTCTGGGGGCTGTCCCCCAGGAAGTCGCGTGTCTGGGAGCTGGCCCCCCAGCTATCTCATCTCTGGGGGTTGGCCGTTCGTTCGTTCAGCCCTTCCCGATTGACGCCGGCTCAATCACAGATTCCGGCGGGGATGGTTCTGCCGATCTGCAAATCGGCGGCGAAACGCGGCGTCGGCCCGGGCGCGCCGCTGCACCTTTCGGGCGGTATCTGACGGTCCGATCAGCCAAAACAGAATTCGGGTCAGGATCGTCCGGAATGCGGGGGCGCGGTCGGTGACAGCCATGGTGTCCACCTTTCCTGTTATTTGGCGACCCGGTTTGCGTCGCCCTTCATGTCCCCTAAGCTGCCTGTAAGAGCGCACCGCGCGATATCGGGCAGATGTCCCGATACGCGCATTGTGGTCCGAAATTCGCTGGGACATCTGTCCCGAAAGGCAGGCCGATCATGCGTCCGGTGAAATATGCACGTGCTGACGACGGTGCCTCGCTGGCCTGGGTGCGCGGCGGGTCGGGCGTACCGCTGGTGAAACCGGCAAACTGGCTGACCCACCTGCAATATGACGACGACAGTCCGATCTGGGCCGATTGTGTTGAAAAACTCCGTTTTAGGGCCTGAACGATGATTTTTCTTTCCATGCAGCCCGATCCTAAATTTTTGGCGCGGGGGTCGGCCCAAATCGCCTACATGCGCTCACGCGCAGCCATGCGCTGTCTCGTGGTCAAAGCTTTCCGACTATTTCGCTTCATAGGTTTTCGCAAGAAATCCGCGACGCTCTGATTTCGGAGTTTTTCAACACAATCGGCCCATTGGATTACGTTTCTGGAATCGCATTTCGACTATCTTCGCTATGACGAACGTGGCTGCGGGTTGTCCGATACAATGCTTGGCAATCTGACGTTGGACGATTGGGTCGCCGACCTGCGCACGGTGGTCGAAGCCGCCCAGATGCCGCGTCCGTTTGCCCTGTTGGCGATGTCGCAGGGCGCGGGCGCTGCGGCGGCCTATGCCGCGCGCTATCCGTCGGATATCTCTCACATCATCTTCCTGGGCGGATATGCCCGCGGCGCATTCCGGCGCGGCGACGCGGAACAGGACGCGCTCTACCGCGCGGTGACCGAGGTTTTTCGCCTCGGCTTCACCCAGGAAAATCCGGCATTCACAGATGTCTTCACCTCGCGCTTTGTCCCGAATGGGTCGGCCGAGCATCGGCGCTGGTTCTCGGACATGTGCCTGCGCACAACGACGCCCGAAGCCGGAGCGCGGCTGTTGCAAGCGCGCGGAGAGATGGATGCGAGCGGCGCCCTGCCCCAGGTGCTTGCGCCGACCCTGGTGTTTCACGCAACCGGCGATCAAGTGGTGCCGATCGCCGAAGGCCAGGCGCTGTCTCGTGACATCCCTGGTGCGGCGTTCATGCCGCTAGCCAGCGACAACCATGTTTTGCAGGTTGATGAGCTTGCCTGGGGCGAATTCAGCCGACAAATGCTCGATTTCCTCGGCGCTGTCCCGGCAGCGGCAGAACACGCGGCCGCGTTTGACCTGACGGATCGGGAAGCCGCGATCCTGTCACTGATCTGCGACGCCCAAAGCAACAAACAGATCGCCCGCACGCTGAATGTCTCCGAAAAGACCGTGCGCAATCACGCCACGAACATCTTTGCAAAACTCGGCGTCAGCACCCGGCAAGAGGCGATGCTGAAAGCCGCCGGACCAAAACCAGGTTAGGGACACGCCCCATGCAGACTGCAGCCAGCATCATTGAACATTTCAACCTTATCCCCCACCCCGAAGGCGGGTATTATCGCCAGACCTGGGCCGCTGATGCCCCGCCCGGCACACGCCCCAGCGGCACCGCGATCCTGTTTCTGCTGCCTGAGTCTCAGGTCAGCCACTGGCACCGCGTCGATGCGACCGAAATCTGGCTGTTTCACGCAGGAGCGCCGCTGATCCTGCGACAATCACCCCTTGAGGTCGGACCAGCCCGCGCCGACTGGTTGGGCACGGATATCGCGGCCGGGCAGTCACCCCAGCTGATCGTCCCGCCACATCACTGGCAATCTGCACGCTCGACAGGGGACTGGACGCTGGTCAGCTGCACCGTCAGCCCCGGCTTTCAATTTGACGGCTTCACGCTGGCCCCGCCGGGGTTTGATATCCCCGACGCCTGAGATCGGGCCATTCTCATCGCTTGAAAAGGCCGCAAGCGCGGCCCCCTCAGGCGCGGCCCTTGTAGATATCGACCAGCTTGCCCAGCATGTCCAATGCGTCCGCACGGGGCCGCTGGAACGAGTTACGCCCGATGATAGACCCGTTGCCGCCGCCATCGCGGATCGCGCGGGCATCGTCAAAGACCGAATCCGCGCCCTTCTTGGCCCCGCCCGAGAAGACAACGATCCGCCGCCCGGCAAAGGCCGCATCCATACAGTGCCGCACCCGCGCGGCCTGACCGGCGATATCAATACCCTCGCCCTCATAGACCTTCTTGGCCTCGGGGTGTTCCAGATGATCGGTGCTGAGCTTGATCTTGATGATATGCGCCCCCAGCAGGGCGGCGATCTGGGCGGCATAGGCGGCGATGTCGATGGCGGTTTCGCCGTCTTTCGACACGCCTTCACCGCGCGGATAGGACCAGATGACAGTGGCGATGCCGACGGCAGCAGCCTCGGCGCGGATCTCGCGGATTTCTTCCATCATGCCCAGCGCCATGTCCGAGCCGGGATAGATCGTAAAGCCGATGGCCGCACAGCCCAGCCGCAGCGCGTCATCGACTGAAGCGGTGATGGCGCTGTCCTTGCCTGCACTGCCCGACATCAGCGAATTGGCCGAGTTCGCCTTCAGGATCGTCGGGATCTGTCCCGCAAACGTGTCGGCCCCCGCCTCCAGCAGGCCAAGCGGTGCGGCGAAAGCATTCAGTCCGGCATCAATCGCCAGCTTGTAATGATACTGCGGATCATAGCCACCCGAATTGGCCGCAAAACTGCGTGCGGGGCCGTGTTCAAACCCCTGATCGACCGGCAGGATAATCATCTTGCCCGAACCGCCCAGCCGCCCCTGCATCAGGATCGAATGCAATTTGGCTTTCACGCCCGGTGTCTCGCCCTCGTAACGCGCCAGAATACCGCGAACCGCTTTGGTGGTCTTCATGAGGAATGCTCCTGTCTTTTGCCCGATCCTGGCGTTGGAGATACCCGCACCAGCAGCAGCAGCAACCCGGGTTGCGCTAACAGGCGCGCAGAAATCAGCGATGCGCGGATTTGCGCAGGTCGGGCGGGGGCTGTCTGCCCCCCGAATTCGGTCACGTTTCGTGACCGAAACCCCCCGAAGGTATTTTCAGACTGATAATGAAGTTAAGACATTCTTTACCAAGATCCGCCAAACTGGCCTCACGGTACAGGCAGAGGTGCTGATGACCGTGACTGGTAATGGCGGCCCGGCATCCCATAAAGATGCCGGGTCGTTGTTCAGCGCGGTGGAAACGAACAAGACTCCCTGAACATTATCAGTCCTTAAATACCTTCGGGGGTGAATTGTCCGCCAGGACAAGAGGGGGCAGACAGCCCCCTTTTCCCCGCCCGCTGCAAGCGCGACAAACCTTTGGCTTGTCTATTCGGCCTTCGGGTCAAGCCGGCGAACCGGTCCTGCGACCCCGTCCCAAGCGTCCTGCGTCAGTTCCAGGCCAAGCACCCGTTCCGGGTTGGTCGGGGGCGGCATGATGACATCACGCAGACGGTAAAATCCAAATCGCCCGTAATAGGGCGCATCCCCGACCAGCATGGCGCGGTCCCAGCCTTGCGCCTGTGCCAGGCAATCGCGGATCAGTGCGCCGCCCAGCCCTTCGCCCTGGCGCGTTGGGTGCACGGCAATGGGGCCGATCAGCAAGGCAGGCGCCTTGTCAACGGCGACCGGCCAGACACGGATTGCCCCGGCGAGCACGTGATCCTCATCCCGCGCGACCCGGCACATGGCACCGACCGGATCGACGCCATCGCGCAGGCGATAGGACGACAGCGCCTCGCGGCCCGGCGCGAAACACAGGTCATAAAGGGCCTCGACCTCCCACCAGTCGCTGGGGGTTTCTGTTTCAATCCGGATCACGCGCGCCTCGGACGTTTTCACTGGATTTGGCCCTAGCACGGGGCTAACCCGGTGACAAATCGCCGATTTTTTACCCGAGGTTCACATGTTCTATCGCCCCGAAGACGGCCACGGATTGCCGCATAATCCGTTCAACGCCTTAATCACGCCGCGCCCGATCGGCTGGATTTCGACGCGCAGCCGCGATGGCCATGACAACTTGGCGCCCTATTCCTTTTTCAACGGGGTCGCCTATGTGCCGCCGCAGGTGATGTTCGCCTCGACCAGCGGCAAACCAGACCGTGAGGTCGGCAAGGACAGCCTGTCGCAATTGCAGGATACCGGCGTGTTCTGCGTCAACATCGTCGAGACCGCGATGCAGGATGCGATGAACCAGACCTCGGGTGCTTGGGGCGCAGAGGTGGATGAATTCGAGCTTGCCGGCATCGAAAAGGCCGCGTGCGACACCATTGATTGCGCGCGTGTCGCGCATGCGCCCGCAGCGCTGGAATGCCGCGTGACGCAGGTTATCAAGATCGAAGGGGCGGAAAACTATGTCACCTTTGGTGAGGTGACCGGCATTCATCTGCGGGACGATTGCATTGTTGACGGTCTGTTCGAAGTGACCCGGTTCAAGCCGCTGGCCCGGCTTGGATACCGCGATTACACCAGCGTTTCGGACGTATTCAGCCTGAAGCGCCCCGGAGAATAGAGCAAGGGCGCGACAAATCGCGCGGCTGTGCTAGACTTTCGCAGGTATTTGACAGCGAAAGGACTTTATCATGGCCCAGACCAACATGCGCGACCTCAGCTTTGCGACGTTCAACCTGCTGAACCTTCAGGTGCCCGGCGGGCTGACCTATTCCAACTCTCCGCCGATCGAGGATTCTGCCGAAGGCCGCGCCGAATACGCCCGCAAGGTCGGCTGGATCGCGGCGCAGCTGGTGCTGCTGGATGCCGAGGTTATCGGGTTTCAGGAACTGTGGTCGGCCAGTGCGTTGGAGGATGCGTTTCGCGCCGCGGACCTGTTTGACGATTACGATCTGATCGCGCGTGACGCGCCCGGGATCGGGCGCCCGCAGGTGGCGCTGGCGGTGCGCAAGGATCGCAATGGCAACAGCCAGGTGGCACCTGGGGCGGATTGGATTGCGGATTTTCCTGTCGATTTCACCTTCGATGGGCTGCGTGAAACCGACGGTGCGGAAGAAGAGATTACCGTCACGATTAACCATTTCTCGCGCCCGATCCTGCATGCGGTGATCCAATCAGAGGGCGCGCGCCCGACGCCGCCGGGCGTTTCGGTCTATGTGTGTCACCTGAAGTCGAAAGGCCCTGCGCGGCTGTCATTCGCACAACCTCGCCCTGTCGCGTTACAGACCTACGCCAATCTGACCAAAAGCACCGTCAGCCATATTCGCCGGGTGATGGAGGCAGGGGCGCTGCGCGCGATGCTGGACGGCGTGATGAAGCAAGAGGATGACGCCGCGATTTCGCCCACTGTTGTTCTGGGCGACCTGAACGATGACACGTTGTCGGTCACGAACGAGCTGATTTCGGATCAACCGACTTATCGCGTGATCCAGAAAAGCCGGGCCGGGCTAACCTCGGACAAGGGGCTGTATTCGGTTGAACGCTTGCAGCAGTACCGATCCATGCGGCACGTTTATTACACCCATGTTTACAAGCACAAACGCGAAAGCCTGGACCACATTCTGGTGTCCGAGGAATTCTATGACCATTCGCGCAAACGCCAGTGGTCGTTCCGCGAGATGGAAGTTTTCAACGATCATTTGAATCGTGAGGATTTTGAGGAGTTCGGCGCCAGCGATCACGGGCTGGTGCGTGCCTATTTCGACTGGAACCCGATGCCTGCCGAGATTGACCTGACGTGATCGCACGCGAAGAAGGCGCCACCGACCTGATCAGCGGCTCCCCCTTCAATGTTCATTCCTCAGTGGCCGCCGCCCAATTGGCCGACGCGCACGGCATAGTCGACGGCAACTTCGTAATCCGGGTCGTCGTCCTCCTCCACCACCAGCTGTCCTGCGCGTGACAACAGGGCGTGGCAACTGCGGCTGAGGTGGCGCAACTGCACGGATTTTCCGGCGGCCTCGTATTTCTCGGCCACGGCTTCGATCGCGGTCAGGGCGGATTGATCGGCAACCCGGCTGTCGGCGAAGTCGATGATGACGGTGTCGGGGTCTTTCGCGGGGGTGAACAATTCTCCGAACCCGGCACTGGAACCGAAGAACAGCGGCCCCTGCACGCGGTAGACACGGCTGCCGTCGTCGCGGTCTTCGATATGGGCGTGGATGCGCGTGGCATTCTGCCAGGCATAGGCAAGTGCCGAGACGATGACCCCGACCACAACCGCCATGGCGAGGTCTTGCCAGACCGTCACGACCGTCACGACCGTCACCAGAACGATCACCATCGCATCGGTGCGCGGCACGCGGGCCATGATTTTGAACGAGTTCCAGGCAAACGTCCCGATCAACACCATGAACATCACGCCGACAAGGGCCGCCAGCGGGATCTGTTCGATCAGCGGGGCGGCAAACAGGATGAAGACCAGCAGGAACAGCGCGGCCGAGATGCCCGACAGGCGGGTGCGCCCGCCGGATTTCACGTTGATCATCGACTGACCGATCATCGCACAACCGCCCATGCCGCCGAAAAACCCGGTGACCGTGTTGGCGACGCCCTGGGCCGCGCATTCCTGGCTGGCTCCGCCGCGTTTATTGGTGATCTCTCCGACGAGGTTGAGGGTCAGAAGGCTTTCGATCAGGCCGATGGCGGATAGGATCAGCGCATAGGGCAGGATGATCAGGAAGGTTTCAAGCGTCAGTGGCACCGTCGGGATGTGGAACGACGGCAGGCTGCCCTGGATCGAGGCGAGGTCGCCGACGCGCGGCACATCGATGTTGAACGCAACAACGGCCAGCGCCACGATCCCGATCCCGGCCAATGGTGCGGGGATCACGTTGGTCAGGCGCGGCATGATCCAGATGATCGCCATCGTTGCCGCCACCAGCGCCAGCATCGTCACCAGCGGCCAGCCCGACAACCACTGCCCCGAGGCCAGCCCGTGACCTGATTGTTCTGCGGTTCCGGGCACCTGAAACTGGCCAAGCTGGGCCAGGAAAATTACGATAGCCAGGCCATTGACGAAGCCCAGCATCACCGGATGCGGCACCATGCGAATGAACTTGCCCAGCCGGAAAATGCCCGCGCCGATCTGGATCAGTCCCATCAGAACCACGGTGGCGAACAGATATTCCACCCCGTGTTGGGCGACCAGCGCCACCATGACCACCGCTAACGCGCCGGTTGCGCCCGAAATCATCCCCGGTCGCCCGCCAATAACGGCCGTGATCAGCCCGACGATGAACGCCGCATACAGCCCGACCAGCGGGTGCACACCGGCGACAAAGGCGAAGGCCACGGCCTCGGGCACCAGGGCGAGGGCGACGGTCAGCCCGGCCAGAAGCTCGATCCGCAACCGGCGCGGCGTGAAATGCGTATGGCGGCGGTCGAACGCGGGCAGGGAAATGCCGTTAGAGACGGCAGAAAAGATGCTGGGCACGAGGGGTATGTATCCGATTTCGGGGAATTTGTCGGTGCCCGTTTAGCGGCATTGGTGGCCTGTTGGCAACGGCTGGGCGGAATATCAGCTTTGCAGGGCGCGCATGACCGGTCGCAGGCCATGGATCGGTAATATCGCTTGGATGCAGATCACCCGGCTGACACATTGCCGAGAAGATCCAGAGGGGTGCCATGGACTTCATTCCCATGTTTGTCACGCTGGCGGCGATCCAGATCGCAGGTTGGCTGACGCCGGGCGCGAATCTTCTGGCGATCATCGCGGCCTCTACCAGCGTCGGGCGGCGCGCGGGGGTTTTGACGGCATTGGGGATCGCGGCAGGTGTCACCCTGTGGACATTTCTGTCGGTTGCGGGGGTCGCGGTTGTGTTTCAGCTGATGCCGTCGGCGTTCCTTGCACTGAAACTTGCCGGGGCGGTGTATCTTCTTTGGTTGGGGATTGGCGCACTGCGCAATGCGGCATCCGGTGGTCGCAGGCTGACGGCAGATCGCACGACCGCATCGGGTTGGGCGGCGTTTCGCACCGGCTTTGTCGTTTTGTTGCTGAACCCGAAAGCACCGCTGTTCTTTGGTTCGATCCTGACGGCGTTCATCCCGGTCGGCGCGCCCAACTGGGTTCTGGCGGCCATCGTCGTGGAATACGCGGTGTTGAGCGCGGCGTTGAATTCAACCACTGCATTGGTGTTTTCGACCACGCCGGTCCTGGCGTGGTTTCAGCGCGCCCAAGGGGTGATTTCGGCAGTGTTCGGAGTGATGTTCTGCGGGCTTGCAGGCCTCATCCTGTTGGAGTTGTTCGGCGCGGTGTGACCGGGGTTGTGGGTGGACTCGGCCCGATGGTCTGGGCAAGGATAAACCCAGCGAATTTGGCCGGGAAGGGCTGACGAATGGACACGATGATCGGGGTGATCGGCGGCAGTGGCGTCTACGATATCGACGGGTTGGTGGGGGCCGAGTGGCAATCCGTTCAGACCCCTTGGGGCGATCCGTCGGACGCGATCCTGACCGGGCGGCTGGACGGGGTCGCCATGGCCTTTCTGCCGCGTCACGGGCGCGGGCATGTGCATTCGCCGACCAGCGTTCCCTATCGCGCCAATATCGACGCGTTAAAGCGGCTGGGGGTGACGGATGTGATCTCGGTCAGTGCCTGCGGGTCATTCCGGGATGCGATGGCGCCGGGTGATTTCGTCATCGTGGATCAGTTCATTGACCGGACGTTTGCGCGCGAGAAGAGCTTCTTCGGCCCCGGCTGCGTCGCCCATGTCAGCGTCGCCCACCCGACCTGCCCGCGCCTTGGCGCTGCCTGCGCCGAGGCGGCCCGCGCAGAAAGCATCACCGTGCACGACGGCGGCACCTATCTGGCGATGGAGGGGCCGCAATTTTCGACCCTGGCCGAAAGCCGGATGTACCGCGAGGTTTGGGGCGCGGACGTGATCGGCATGACCAACATGCCCGAAGCGAAACTCGCGAGGGAGGCCGAGCTTTGCTATGCCAGCGTCGCGATGATCACCGACTATGACAGCTGGCACCCCGACCACGGAGAGGTCGACGTGACCCAGATCATCGCCACGCTGATGGGCAACGCCGACAAGGCGCGCGGGTTGGTCAAACGCCTGCCGGGGCTGCTCGGGGCCGAGCGTGCGCCCTGCCCGCATGGCTGCGACCTGGCGCTGGAATTTGCCGTGCTGACGGGCCCCGAGGCGCGCGACCCCGCGGTCGTGGCCAAGCTGGACGCGGTGGCGGGGCGGGTTTTGTGAGGGTTTTTCTGTTTGTACTGCTCTTATGCATTCCGAAAATGGCTTTTGCTGAAAATGTTGTTCATCTGGACCAGCACGTACCTGACGAGGATTTTTATCGAGCTCTGGCTTGTGCGGCGAAACCCGGAGGTGCGTGTCAGCAACCATTGGTGCGCTGGCCAAAGGCTCGACAGCGCGACGTTCGTGTTGCGCTTGCCCGTATCGAAGACGGCTACCCAAAGCGTGAGGCGCGTATTGTCGATGATGCAATAAATCGAGCAATTGAAAAGATAAACAATGCCGGATCAAACATCGTCTTGCGACGAGTGGCGCCTGCGGCAAAGGCAGACATTAATATCTTTCTATTGAATGTTCCGCAAAACAGCGTTCTGCGCGGATCGCGCATTCGTGGGATGGACGGGACCAAGATCGAAGCGGCTTCCTCTCGTATTTGGTGGCGAGGGCCGTCGAAATCGATCTATCGAGGTGTGATTGTCATAGCACCCGGACACACGGCATATACGTATAAGTCCATTGTGCTTGAGGAGTTATACCAGAGCCTCGGGCTATTGGCCGATATCACCGGCAACTTCTATAAAACCGCAACAATCGCGGCACAGAATTCAAACATGCGACTGAGCCTAAGCCGCCAAGATATCGCTGCACTTCACCTGCATTATCCAATGCGCTGAACACCAATGTGCACGCCCGGGACGGGATCGGGGCGAGATCATCACAAAGGACACCCAATGAAATCCATCAAAGACTACATCCGCACCATCCCGGATTTCCCGCACGAAGGGATCATGTTCCGCGATGTCACGACGCTGTTCGCGGATGCGCGCGGGTTTCGGATTGCCATCGATCAGTTGATGCATACCTATGCGGGGACCGATATCGACAAGGTTGTGGGGCTAGAGGCGCGCGGGTTCATTCTCGGCGGGGCCATCGCGCATCAGCTGTCGGTCGGTTTCGTGCCGATCAGGAAGAAGGGCAAGCTGCCGGGCGCGACCATCGAACAAAACTATTCTCTGGAATACGGCGAGGCGGTGATGGAGGTTCACGACGACGCCATCCAACCCGGCGAACGCATCCTGGTGGTCGATGACCTGCTGGCCACCGGCGGCACGGCCGAGGCCGGGATAAAACTGATCGAGCGGTTGGGCGGCGACATCACCGGCTGCGCCTTCGTGATCGACCTGCCGGAACTGGGCGGACGCAAGCGGCTGGAAGCGCTTGGAATGGCTGTGCATGCCTTGTGCGAATTTGAGGGGGGATAAGGCGCTGCGGGCTGCTGCCGTCGCCAAGCGATCAATTGCGTGAACAGGTTCCGCGCATTCATCCACAACAGTTTGGTTTTACGCATGATTTGCGCCGCGCCTGTCATCCTAATACTCAGTGGAGCTTGAATCCCAAGCCTGAAAACAAATTCATAATCAAAACCAAGAGCAATTTGAGATGCCAATTATTCTGTTGATCCTTACGGCCATCGGTGGCGCGATCTGGTGGTGGGTGCGCAACAACCCGAGGGACGCGATCCACGCCGCCCAAGATGTCGTTGCGACGGTCAGGAATGCTCCGCGCAAGCTGGCTTTTCGCAGGCAAATGAATGCGCATCCGGTCGAAGGCATTGATGATCCGCGCATCGCAATTTGTGCGATCGCGCAAGCGTTTATCGAGCTCGACGACCTTCCCACAAAAGATCAGCGTCAACACCTGCACCTTATGCTGCGCACAAAACTGCGTTGTGACGAAGCCGAAGCAGAAGAAATGGAAGTTCTGGGCCGTTGGCTTCTGACGCAAAGCAATGGTCCGATTGTGTTGAAAAACTCCGAAATCAGAGCGTCGCGGATTTCTTGCGAAAACCTATGAAGCGAAATAGTCGGAAAGCTTTGACCACGAGACAGCGCATGGCTGCGCGTGAGCGCATGTAGGCGATTTGGGCCGACCCCCGCGCCAAAAATTTAGGATCGGGCTGCATGGAAAGAAAAATCATCGTTCAGGCCCTAAAACGGAGTTTTTCAACACAATCGTCCCAAACCGGCGATCCCACGGCTTGGCCGGCGTCTGAACACGATCGAAGGCGATGCCTCGTGGGATGTGCTTCAGGATATTCTGGCAGAATTGGTCGAAGGCGACCTGTCATCGGCACAGACTGATGCGATTGACGATATCCGACTGGCGTTCCGCAAGAAGTGACACTCGCCCCCGGAAACGCCTGTCGCGCCCATCAGCCCAGCACCGCCCCCGGATTCATGATCCCCGCTGGGTCCAGCGCCGCCTTGATGCTGCGCATTGCTGTCAGGCGCGCCGGGTCGCCATAGCGTTGCAAGTCCGCGACTTTGGCGCGCCCGACCCCATGTTCGGCGCTGAAACTGCCGCCCAGTTCGTGGGTCCGGTCGTGAATCATGCGGGTAATCTGTGCGCCCATACCTGGGTAGTCGGCCTTGCTGCGCCCCGGCACCGGGAACACGTTGAAGTGCAGGTTGCCGTCGCCAAGGTGGCCGAAGGCGTTGATGCGAAACGCATCCAGCGCGGCCAGTCGGGTTGGCATGTCTGCGATGAAACCGGGGATTTCGGACAGCGGCAGCGCGATATCGTGGCTGGCGATGGGGCCGATCCGCTTGTTGGCTTCGGGGATGGTTTCGCGAATCTGCCACAGATCGGCGCGTTGGCTTTGGGTTTGCGCGATGATGCCGTCACTGACTAGGCCCGCTTCGGCCGCGCGGGCAAACAGGGCCTCCAGCGCGGCGTCGGGATCGGCGTTGCCATAGGCGCTGACCTCGATCAGGACACTCCAATCCGGGGTGGTCGGGAACGGGCGGTGATAGGTCAGGCGCGCCTCATCCAAAAACTGCAGCCCCATACCGTCGATCAGTTCGAATGCCGTGACACCTGGCCCCATGTCACTGCCAGCCATGGCCAGAAGGTCCAGCGCGGCGGTCGGATCAGGCACCACGAGCATCGCAGTTCCCAGACGGGTCGGTTGCGGGAACAGGCGCAGGCTGGCCGCGGTGATGACGCCCAGCGTGCCCTCGGCCCCGATCAGCAAGTTGCGCAGGTCGTAACCGGCGTTGTCCTTCCTCAGCCGTCGCAACCCGTGCCAGATTTCTCCGTTGGGCAGCACTGCCTCCAGCCCCAGGCACAGATCGCGCGCGTTGCCATAACGCAGCACCTGCACGCCGCCTGCGTTTGTGGACAGGTTTCCACCAATCCGGCACGACCCTTGCGAGGCGAGCGACAGTGGAAACAGCCGGTCGACCGCTTCGGCGGCGGCCTGTACATCGGCAAGGATCGCGCCGCCTTCGGCGACCAGCACATTCTCGGACGGGAACACGCCGCGAATGGCGTTCATCCGATCCAATGACAGCAGAATGGGGGGCGGGCCGTCCATGGCCACCTGCCCCGCAACCAGCCCGGTGCCGCCGCTGACCGGTACGACGCCGACGCGGGATTGTGCCGCAAGGCGGATCACCTGAGCCACCTGATCGGTATTGGTTGGCGCCACCACGATCCCGGCCTGCCCGGTCCACTTGCCGCGCGGTTCTTCCAGATCCTGTGGCAGGACCGCGCGGGTCGCGCCATCTGGCAGGGCCTTGCGCAGTGCGGCAATCAACGTGTCATCGACAGGGTACAAAGGGGCGTTCATACCCCTAGTTATCACTCAGATACTCCGGGTCCAGGACAACCACTGTGGGGCGTGAGGGCAGCGAGCGTGCCGAAACCTCGATCCAGTTCTGGCCGGGGCGCTGGATGTCGAATTCGTCGCTCATCCCGGCCAAAAAGAACTCTAGCGAACCACCTTCGAACCAGTGCATCGGCAGCACAATGGACGACCGCAATCGTTTAAGAATACGGATCATCGTCGGCAGGTCGACGGTCATCCCGCCATCCACCGCCGCCATCACCACATCCAGCCGCCCGAGGGCCGCATATTGCTGTGCGTCCGGTTCGTGATGCAAATGGCCAAGGTGGCCGATGCACAGGCCCGCAACTTCAAACACGAAGATCGAGTTGCCGAATTTTTCGACATCGTCGAAATAACGGCTGCGGATGTCGGTCGCGACATTCCTGACCAGCATCTCGCCCAGGTCAAGGTGATGATCCGCCGGTTCGCGCCCATTGCCCCAGCCCTTCAGCACATGCGGAATGGCCGGATCCGGGCTGGCCGTCCAGTGGCTGTCATGGGCGTGGTTCATGGTGACAACATCGGGCACATGCCTGGTTGGCCCGATGAAGCGGGTGTAATCGGTCACCGCACTCAACCCGCCCTCAGTCTCCAGCAGGTACATCGAATGCGCGATATAGCTGAGGCGCACCGTGTTGCGTTCCAGCGGCGCGGAAAAACTGGCACGGTGCAGGAATTCGATGCCGGGCGTCGCGTCAGCCAGCGCGATGCAATGGCTGGGCCGGCGATCCTGAGCGTTGGCAGGGTCAGGAAACCCGGCAAACAGCACAGCGGCAAACAGAAACGTTAGGACGACAGGGCGCATGACAATCCTATAGCACAATTGGCTGAAATCTTTTAGTAAAATTGCTGAGACCGAGGAACACCCCGGCACGCTGCGGCGCGTGGTATTCGCATAGACTGGCTGAGCACAGAACAGGAAAGAGGCCTGGCAATGATCGACTGGCTAAAACACCAAGCCGTCAAGGCAGCACAGCCCTATCGAAAACGGATCATCGTTGAAACCAAGGTCGAACCGCACAGGTTCGAATTCAAGATGGGGGATAGGGTCCACTTTCTTGAGGCTGATCGGGATCTTCCGGAATTCGAGACCTTTGATTTTGCAGCCATCATAATTGCGGCCCTGGCCATTCGACGCGGTGTTCCGGTTCAATTTGATTTGCCTGTCTCCGAAGGTATGGCGATCACGCTGGCGCGGATCTCTGTGTTATGGTCGGTTCGGTTTCCGTCCACGTCGCATCCGCTGGACCTTGAACTGACCAATATCGTCCCAGACCCGACGACACCACGCACCGGCGGAATTCTGTGCCTTAGCGGCGGCGTGGATTCGACCCATGCGGCAATCGAGGCATCCCAAGATAAGGGTTATACCCACGGAATGGTTTTGCACGGTCTGGATTTCGCGCTCGACAATCCACAAGGATTTGGCGGGCGGATGGCGAAAATCTCCGAGATCGCGGATCACTTTGGCCTGGACCCCATAATCGTTCGCACGAATATCCGCAAAAGTCTGCGCGCGCGGGAAGCTTATTATACGCTTCTTCTATACAGTTGCCTGCATTTCGCCGGAAATTCTTTGGCTCGTTGCGGATTTGCCGCTGATCAGACAATTCCAGAATCAATGCTGTCAACAACGGCCAGCAATGTCCCGGGTATTGACGGTTTTTTGGGAACGCCAACGCTTCCTTTCGATCATTTCGGCAGAGAACCAGACAGATTTGAAAAAATAAAAGTACTATACGACAGGGATCCGAAACTCGTTTCCCTTTTGGGATTCTGCTTTTTCGACCCGGTTGATGGCGGCAATTGTGGCGAATGTGAAAAATGCATGCGCGCAAGGTTTGCGCTTGATCTGAATGGAATGTCGCAAACACTTCTGTTTGCCGACACGCGTGATCCGGTGGCATTTTACGAAAACCACACTGACAACAAGCGAACCACCCTCCTATTGACCTTATACAGGCTTGAAGGTCTGGCGCTTCGCACCCAACCCGGACCGGAGAGAGACAGGATGATTGTGTTGAAAAACTCCGTTTTAGGGCCTGAACGATGATTTTTCTTTCCATGCAGCCCGATCCTAAATTTTTGGCGCGGGGGTCGGCCCAAATCGCCTACATGCGCTCACGCGCAGCCATGCGCTGTCTCGTGGTCAAAGCTTTCCGACTATTTCGCTTCATAGGTTTTCGCAAGAAATCCGCGACGCTCTGATTTCGGAGTTTTTCAACACAATCGGATAATAGGCGCCGCTGAAAAATGCCGCGCACGTCTGACCGGTTTCAAGGCACCAAAGCTTGGAAAGCGCGCAAGCTGATGCGGTGCAAGAATAAAATCGACTTAACCGTTGACACATATCAAGACAGAGCTGTTTGAATGGATCGTACACAGGGCACCCTTTCCGACAAGGTTCACCGGAAATTCCTGAACATTGTCAGGTCGGCAAGACCAAGGCACCACGCAGATATTGACGCCGTGGGCAATCGGTTGCTTTTTCGAATTGGGAAGAAAACGCGTTATTTTGAAATGGATCGACCGCTGCCGAATTTCGAGACTTTTGATTTCGCGGTCTTCACACTCGCCGCACAATCCATTCGACGCGGTGTTTCATTCCGGTTTGATCTTCCAATCTCGCAATCTGCCGCCAACGCAGCGGCGCGCATCGGTAGCATTTGGCAGCAACGCACGCCGCAGTTCGCTTCACCGATGGATATTGAATTCACCAATATCGTTGCGGATCGGGCACCCGCGTCCGAGGAACGAATATTGTGCATTAGCGGTGGAATTGATTCAGCCGATTGTGTTGAAAAACTCCGAAATCAGAGCGTCGCGGATTTCTTGCGAAAACCTATGAAGCGAAATAGTCGGAAAGCTTTGACCACGAGACAGCGCATGGCTGCGCGTGAGCGCATGTAGGCGATTTGGGCCGACCCCCGCGCCAAAAATTTAGGATCGGGCTGCATGGAAAGAAAAATCATCGTTCAGGCCCTAAAACGGAGTTTTTCAACACAATCAGCCTACAGCGCGCTTACCAACCCTGAATTCGCGCACGGGCTGTCGATCCGCGGTTTTGACTTTCCGATGGAGAACTATTCTGGCTTTAGCGGTCGCCAGAAACGAATGCAGAAAGTCGCGGATCATTTTTCGTTGGAATTGCAGGAACTGCGAACAGATCTGAGCCTGTCGTACAAAACACAATATGATTCCTTCAATGTTTTATTCTTGACGACATGCCTCGGCTTTGCCGGGTACGGAATGGGTGGCGGCGCATTTTCCGGCGATTTTTCGGCAGCGGGTCAGTTGGTTGCAACAACCTTTTGCAGTGCGGAAGGTATTTCGAAATATCTTTCGACCAGTGAGTTCCAGGTCGAAATGCTCGGGTCGCTTCCAAGCCGCGGCGAAAAGATTAAAACAATCTATGAAAATGCACCGGATCTAATTGGTCATCTCGGTTTTTGTCTGGTCGAACAGGAACACGGTGGAAATTGCGGCGTCTGCGATAAATGCATCCGCACGAGATTAGCGATGGAATACATGGGCCTGGACCATTCGCTGATTTTCGAGGATGAGCTTGATCCGATCGAGTATTTCCGCCAGCGCAATCCAGGTTCGGCATATATGGCCAATCTGGTGTTGCTGCACATTGATCTGACCATAGATGGGCAAATCGACGATGCCAAACGGCGTGAATACATGAAAATCGCCGATGATATGCGCCGCAAATGGCACGGGTTGCGCGGCAATTACATTGCCTGACGGCCCCTATCCCGCCGTGGTCCGGCCCCGCCGGTCACTGCGCAAATTCGCGTAAAGCACGTGATTGCGCCATCGCCCGCCGATTTGCAGATAGCTTTGGGCGACGCCCTCATATTTGAATCCAGTCGCCTCTAGCACACCCCGAGAGGCCTCGTTTTCCTTCAGGCACGCGGCTTCGATCCGGGACAGGTCCAGGTTTGTGAACGCGTGGTGGACGACGGCCATGATCGCCTCGCGCATGAAGCCCTGTCGGATGTGGCGCTGCCCGATCCAATAGCCCAGCGTGCCCGCCTGCGACGGACCGCGGCGGATGTTGTCCAGCGTGATCGCGCCTAGCAGTGCGCCATCGCTGCGCCGTTCCAGAAACAATGGCAGCGCCGTACCACCATTGATCGTGCGCTGTGCCCAATAGACCCGGTTGGAAAACGCCTTGCGGGTCAGGTGATCGCGTGCCCACGCGGGCTCCCACGGGGTCAGAAAATCGGCGCTGTCACGGCGCAGGGCGGTCCAGGGGCGGTAATCTGCGTGGGCAGGCGGGCGCAGCGTCAGCCGCGCGGTTTCGATCCGAAGGCGGCGGCGAAACCAGATCATCACGCCGCAAGGCGCGCCAACAGGGCGGCGTGATCCGGGGCCTTGTCGACAGGACCATACAACGCCAGCGCCGCGCCCCCTGCCCCGGCCATTCCTGCGGCCAGTGCTTTGACATCGCCGGTGGTAACCGCGTCAATCCGCGCGACGGTTTCATCCAGATCAGGCACCCGGTCCCAGATTGCCAGCAGGCGCGCGATGCGTTCGGCGCGCGACGACGGGCTTTCCAGCCCCATCAGCAACCCGGCTTTCATCTGGGCGCGGGCGCGCGCGACTTCGGCGGGCGTCATGTCATCGGCGGCGCGCTTCAACTCATCAATGGTCAGTTCGGCAAGTCCTGCAATCTCGTCAGCGCCGGTGCCCGCATAGATCGTCATCAGCCCGCTGTCAGAATAGGCCCCAGCCTGCGCGAAGATCGAATAACACAGGCCCCGCTTTTCGCGCGCTTCCTGAAACAGGCGCGATGACATGCCGCCGCCGAGGGCGGAGGCCAAGATCTGCGAGGTATAGATGTTTTCATCCCTGTAGCCGGGCGATTCCACGGCCAGCGCGAAATGCACCTGTTCCAGATTGCGGGCGCGGCGGAATTCGCCACCGCTGAACGTCGCCGCACTGGCCGGGCCGGTATCGCGCGCAGGGATCGCGCCGAACAGATCTTCGGCCATCCGCACCAGCGCGTCATGATCGACGGACCCAGCTGCGGCGATGATCATCTGGCTGGGCGCATAGCGTTCGGTCACAAAGCCCGCCAGATCATCGCGATTGAACGCGCCGACACGTTCTGCCGGGCCAAGGATCGTGCGGCCGATGGGCTGGTCTGGATAGGCAACCTCTTGCAGCCAATCGAAGACAATATCGTCGGGGGTGTCCAGCGCCTGGCCAATCTCTTGCAGGATGACGCCACGCTCAATCTCGATCTCGGCCGGGTCGAAGACAGGGTTCAGGACGATGTCGGCCAGCACATCCAGCGCCAGCGGCACGTCGGCTTCCAGAACGCGTGCGTAATAGGCCGTCATCTCGCGGCTTGTGTAGGCGTTGATGAAGCCGCCGACATCCTCGATCGCCTCGGCAATTTCCAGTGCCGAACGCCGCTCGGTCCCCTTGAAGGCCATGTGTTCCAGGAAATGCGCGATGCCGTTTTGTTCAAGACGCTCGTGCCGGCCACCGGCGGTCACCCAGATCCCGACCGAGGCGCTTTTCAGGCCCGGCATATTCTCGGTCACGACACGCAGCCCGTTGGGCAGTCTGGCAAGTTCTACGGTCAAGTCTGGCGACGCCCCCGGATCAGATTTTCGACGGCGGCGAGGCCATTTTCGACCTGCGTCACTCGTTCTGATCGGTCATAAAGATCGGCCATCCGGTTGGGAAGGGCCGGGCGCACCCCTGTTGCATTTTCCACAGCATCCGGGAACTTGGCCGGGTGGGCGGTGGCGAGCGTGATCATCGGCGTCGCGCCAATGTGGTCGGCGGCGACCTTCACGCCGACCGCGGAATGCGGGCAGAGGGTTTCGCCACTTGCCGCGCGGGTCGCGGTGATGGTGGCAAGCGTTTCCGCCTCGGACGCGCGGCCCGATGTGAATTCCGCCCGCAACCGTTCCAGCGCACCCTGAGAGATTTTGAACTGCCCCGTGGTCGCCAGATCGTCCATCTGCCCGGCCACTGCCGCGCCGTCGCGGTCGTAAAGGTCGAACAGCAGACGTTCGAAATTTGAGGATACCTGAATATCCATCGACGGGCTGATCGAGGGCGTGACACCGGATTTGGAGTAACTGCCGGTTTCCAGCGTCCGGTGCAGGATGTCGTTCTGATTAGTCGCGATCACCAGCTGCGCAATTGGCAGGCCCATTTTCCGGGCGATATGACCTGCGAAAATATCGCCAAAATTCCCTGTCGGCACAGTGAAACTGACCGGGCGGTGCGGCGCACCAAGGCTGACCGCGCTGGTGAAGTAATACACAACCTGCGCAAGCACCCGCGCCCAGTTGATCGAGTTGACGCCCGCCAGCCCAACCTCATCCCGGAAGTCGAAATCGTTGAACATCGCCTTCAGCATCGCCTGGCAATCGTCGAAATCGCCGTCGAGCGCGAGGGCATGGACGTTATCTTCCGTGGGCGTGGTCATCTGGCGGCGCTGTACCTCGCTGACGCGGCCATGGGGGTAGAGGATGTAGACATCGACGTTATCGAGGCCCCGAAACGCCTCGATCGCTGCCGATCCGGTATCGCCGCTGGTCGCGCCGACGATGGTGATACGTTGCCCCGAACGCGCCAAGGCGGTCTGGAACAGCTGGCCGATCAGCTGCATGGCGAAATCTTTGAAGGCCAGCGTGGGTCCGTGGAACAATTCCAACAGGAAGTAGTTCGCGTCCAGTTGCACCAGCGGCGCGCGGGCGGCGTGGCCGAAGCCGTCATAGGCGGCGGCGATGGCGGCGCGCAATTCGGCCTGGCTGAAACTGTCGCCGACGAAGGGCCACATGATCCGGAACGCCGCCTCTTCGTAGGACAGGCCCGCCAGCGATGCGACCTCATCCTGTGTCAGGGTCGGCACATCTTCGGGCACGTATAGCCCGCCATCCCGGGCAAGCCCGGTCAGCATCGCCTGTTCAAAGCTTAACGCGGGCGCTTGCCCGCGGGTCGAAATGTAACGCATGGGAATGTGTCGCCTTAGAACCGCCGCCGTCTGGGACGACTGATACGGTGAACCAGCGTCACTGTCATCCCCGCCCAGATCAATGCCAGCGCAAACCAGGTGATCGCGTATTGCAGATGATCGTTGGGAATGCCCGAGGTGTCGATGGGATGCGGGGTGGTAGTTGCTTCCAGACCGCCAATTTCGCGCGCGACCAGCAGAACCGGTTCGGTCCCCAGCACGGCTGCCATCAGCGGCACGTCACGGGCGAACCAGATGTTTTCTTCGCGCTGGGGGTCTGGCGTAAACTCGTCAACCTCGTCCGGCCAGTGCAGGTTGCCGATAACGCGTGCCGCCGAAGGTTCGCGAACCGTGTCTTTCTGATCTGTCGGGATCGTGCCACGATCAACCATGACAAGGCGGCCATCTGTCGTCTGGAACGGGGCAATCACGCGATACACAGCGCCTTCGCCTTTGACGCTGGCCAGCACGTGCAGTTCATCCCCGGTGAAGACACCTTCGGCGGCGACCGGAAGATAGCGATGCGCCTCTGCCTGCGGCATCGCGGGCAAGGCCACCGGATCGGCGGTCATGGCGGCCTCAAGCTCTCCCAATACATTCTGTTTCCAGTCGAGGCGCTGCATCTGCCAGATGCCGAGTGCTGCCAGCAGGACAAAGCCTGCGATTGCACCAATGATGATGAGGGTCAGTCGAGTCATGGTCATCCACATAAAAAGGCGCAGGCCGCGACCTGCGCCAGAGCAATTGTCAAAGGGGCCGAATTTCGGCGCTTATCAGCTTCCCCAGATATAGATGGCGGCGAAAAGGAACAGCCAGACCACATCGACGAAGTGCCAGTACCAGGCCGCAGCCTCAAAACCCACGTGGCGTTCGGGGGTGAAGTGGCCGCGCAGGGCACGCATCAGGCAGACGAACAGGAAGATCGTGCCGATCAGAACATGCGCGCCGTGAAAGCCGGTCGCCATGAAGAAGTTCGCGCCATAGATATTGCCCGAGAAACCAAAAGCCGCGTGGCTGTACTCATACGCCTGGAAGAAGGTAAACAACGCCCCCAGCGCGATGGCGATGATCAGCCCGTTCACCAGGTCTTTACGGTTGTTTTCATGCACCAGCGCGTGGTGCGCCCAGGTCGCCGCACAGCCCGACAACAGCAGGATCAGCGTGTTTATCAGCGGCAGATGCCAGGGGTCGAAGACCTCGATCCCGGCAGGTGGCCAGACGCCGTCCACGGCAGGACTGATGCCATCGGGGTGCATCGGATACATGGCGTGCTTGAAGAACGACCAGAACCAGGCGGAAAAGAACATCACCTCGGACATGATGAAGAAGATGAAGCCATAGCGCAGGCCAAGGCGCACAACCGGTGTGTGATCGCCGATCTGGCTTTCCTCAACCACGTCGGCCCACCATGCGTACATCACATAGGCGACCATCAGCAGGCCAAAGATGAACACCCACGGGTAAAGCGGGATGTCGGCGGCCGTAACCTCTTTCATCCACAAGACCGCACCGAACAGCATGACGAAGCCGCCAACCGCACCGATGAATGGCCAGACCGAGGGGTTCAGGATGTGATAATCGTGGTTCTTTGCATGTGCCATTGCGGGGCCCTCTGATCTTATAGGTCGTCCTGCTGCGAAGGGATGGCCAGCGCGGCCTGTTCTTCGGGCAGGTCAGTTACGTGGAAGGTGTAGGACAGCGTGATGTGTTTGACAAACTTTGCGTCGCGATCATCGACCATTTCGGGGTCAACAAAGAAAGTGACAGGCATGCGCACCGTTTCCCCGGGTTGCAGAACCTGAAGTTCAAAGCAGAAGCAGTCGATCTTGGTGAAAAACCCGCCAGCCTCGTAAGGTGCGACATTGAAACTGGCGCTGCCTGCGACGGGCCGGTCGGTCGGGTTGTGGGCGATGTAATAGGCCAGCATCGGTTCGCCGATCTTGGCGGTGATTTCGCGCAGCTCGGGCTTGAACGTCCAGGGCATGCCACGTTCGAGCGAGGCATCAAAGCGTACTGTAACCGTCTGATCCAGCACCTCGGCGGGGGCCTCAGCCGCGACCAGCGGCGTGCCGCCAAAGCCTGTGACGCTGCAAAACCAGTTGTAAAACGGAACCGAAGCCCAGGCCAGCGCGCCCATCACCAGCGCCACGCCAATCATCTGGCGCGCCGTGCGTTTCTTGCGCCGGGCCAGGTCTGCGCCCGCAGCTTCGTCAGGGATCACCGGATCGCTCATTCAGTTTCTGCCAGCGCGGGGCGCGAAACGTGGTCGTATCCTTCAACCGGTCCGTTTGCCGAGACTTTGGCAATCGTCAGCCCAAAGATCAGCGCCCCAAAGGCGGTCAGCGCCAGCCCGACGCCGACGTTGCGCGACAGGCGACGCTTGTGCATGTCATGCTCGGCCCGGATCATACCAGCGCCCGCCAGGTTGCATCGACCAGAAGCGCGCCGAAATGCAGGAACAGGTAGGCGAGCGAGAGTTTGAAGAACTTCCGCTCAGCCAGGTATTTGTCAGCCTCGGCCGCGCCTTCATCCCGGTTCCAGATGTCCCAGGCGCCTTTCAGGAACAGCGCATTCAGAACCACCGCCGCAGCCAGCGTGACCGGCCCGCCGATCGAGGTCAGCGCCAGCCAGATCGCAACCGGCACCAGTAGAACGGTATAGGCCAGAATATGGGTCCGGGTGACACGCCGCCCGTGAGTCACGGTCAGCATCGGCACGCCTGCGTCCTTGTAATCGGACTTCATGAACAGGGCGAGCGCCCAGAAATGCGGCGGCGTCCACATGAAGATCAGCGCGAACATCAGAAGGCTTTCGACCGCGACGCCACCGGTCACCGCTGCCCAGCCGATCATTGGCGGGAACGCGCCCGAGGCCCCGCCGATCACGATGTTCTGCGACGTCCAGCGTTTCAGCCACATGGTGTACACGACGGCGTAGAAGAAGATCGTAAAGGCCAGCAGACCAGCGGCCAGCAAGTTGGTCGCCAGCCCCAGCATCATCACGGAAAACCCGCTGAGCGTCAGGCCGATGGCCAATGCCTCTCCGGCAGTGACGCGGCCCGATGGCACGGGACGGCCCGCGGTGCGCTTCATCACCGCATCAATATCCGCGTCCCACCACATGTTCAGCGCGCCCGAGGCCCCGGCCCCGACCGCGATGCACAACACAGCCGTGAACCCGACGAAGGGATGCAGCGCGCCGGGCGCAACCAGAAGGCCGACCAGCGCCGTGAACACCACAAGAGACATCACACGCGGCTTCAGCAGGGCGACATAGTCGCCGAACCCGGCCTCATAGTCCGCAGTGATCGCAGTTGCGTCGGTCATGTCAGTCTTTCGATGTGGCATGGTTCCCCACGAAACTTCAGTCGGCGGCGGCCACCTTCACGGTGCGCGGAATTCCGGCGTATTCGGCGATCGCGCTGTCCAGCCAGGCTTCATAAGCTTCCTGACTGACGACCTTTACGGTGATCGGCATATAGGCGTGATCCTTGCCGCAAAGCTCGGAACACTGGCCGAAATATACGCCCTCACGCTCGGCCTTGAACCAAAGTTCGGCCAGGCGGCCCGGCACGCCGTCCTGCTTGACGCCGAATGCGGGCATCGCCCAGGCGTGGATCACGTCCGATCCGGTGACCTGCACAACGATGGTCTTGTTGACCGGCACCACGACGGCCGTGTCGGTGGCCAACAGGTATTCGTCATTGTTGTACCCGGCAGCGGCCAGATCTTCGCGCGGAAGCATGAAGCTGTCGAAGCCGAATTCATGGTCAACATACTCATGCGTCCAGAACCACTGGTTCCCGGTCGCCTTGATGGTCACGTCAGCTTCGGGGATTTCCTGCTGATCGAACAGAACCGGCAAGGAAAATGCGCCGATAAAGACCAGAATCACCACCGGAACCAGAGTCCAGGTCACCTCGATCGGGGTGTTGTGGGTGAACCGCGCCGGTTCGGGATTGGCGCGGTGGTTGAAGCGCACGATCACCCAGATCAGCAGCAATGTGACGAATACGGTGATCGCAGCCATGATCCCGTGCACCATGTTGTCCAGCCACACGATGTCCTGCATCAGGCTGGTCACGGCGGGCTGGAAGCCCGTTGCATCCGGATCCGGCTTGCCCACAACCTCAAGCCCCGTGGGGTCGGCCACCTGTGCCTGTGCGGCCGCACCGAAGAAGGCTGCCATGATCCCGGTTGCGATTGATTTCATCTGCATCATCGTGGTCCTGTCTGATCCCGGTCCGGCGCGGCGTTTCCCCCGTTCCGGCCCTGCCCGGTTCGCCCGATGCGGGCCCCCGTTGTTTCCTGGCCGTTAGAAATCATATTAGAGGGGGCGGAACAAGCCCGCAGCCTTGCGGCATTCAGCCGCGAACCCCACCAACGTCTTCGCCCGAAAGGCACCGCCGCATGACCGATTCTACGCCGTTCCGCCCATTTGAAACCACGCTCGACCGCGACGCCGCCCTTTCCCGGCTGCGCGCCGCCACAGATGGCGCCGATGACGGAGAATTGTTTGTCGAACGTCGCCGCGGCGAGACATTGTCGTTCGACGACGGCCATTTGCGTACCGCCAACTACACCACCTCGGAAGGGTTCGGCCTGCGCGGTGCGCGGCGTGGCGACCGGATACGCCCATTCATCCGAGATTTCCGAGGGCGCGCTGGCCCGCGCGGTCGGCACCGTGCGCCTGGCCGTGGGCGACGGCGGCGGCGTCATGGCCCCCGGCCCGCGCCCGACGAACGTAAGGCTTTATGGCGATTTCAACCCGGTCGAGGACGCCGCGTTTCCGATCAAGGTCGAAACCTTGCGCGAAATCGACGCTTTCGCGCGCGACCTCGACCCGCGCGTGGTGCAGGTCACGGCAACCATCGGTGCCAGCGTGCAAGAGGTTGAGATTCTGCGCCCCAAAGGCACTTTGGTCCGCGATGTGCGCCCGATGGTGCGGGTCAATGTCTCGGTCATCGTGGATCAGGACGGGCGGCGCGAATCCGGCAGTGCCGGCGGCGGCGGGCGTATCCCGCTGAGCGGTCTGTTGGGCCGCGACCACTGGGAGGGTTTGGCGCGCGAGGCGTTGCGGATCGCCATCGTGAACCTGTCGGCCGTCCCGGCGCCCGCAGGTGTCATGGACGTCGCCCTTGGCCCCGGCTGGCCCGGTATTTTGTTGCACGAGGCTGTGGGCCACGGATTGGAAGGTGACTTCAACCGCAAGAAAACCAGCGCTTTCGCGGGTCTGATGGGCCAGCGCGTTGCGGCCCCCGGCGTGACGGTTCTGGACGACGGAACAATCCCGGACCGGCGCGGCAGCCTCAGCATCGATGACGAAGGCACGCCTTCGGGCAAAAACACACTTATCGAAGATGGCATTCTGGTCGGTTACATGCAGGACCGCCAGAACGCGCGGTTGATGGGGGTCGAGGCGACCGGCAATGGCCGCCGCGAAAGCCACGCCCACACGCCGATGCCCCGAATGACCAACACTTATATGCTGGGCGGGGATGCCGCGCCCGAGGACATCGTCGCCGACGTCAAAGACGGCATATTCGCCGTCGGTTTCGGCGGCGGGCAGGTCGACATCACCAGCGGCAAATTCGTGTTCAGTTGTACCGAGGCCTACCGCGTCGAAAACGGCAAGCTCGGCGCGCCGGTCAAAGGCGCCACCCTGATTGGCGACGGCGCCACGGCCCTGAAAAACATCCGCGCCATCGGCAACGACCTGGCGCTGGACCCCGGCATGGGTGTCCTTCCCCCCTAAAACTGGGCCACTACATTGGTCTTGAGAGGGGAATATGTAATGGCACGGAAACGGCATTCGGACGAAGATGTATTGAAGCTGCTGCGTGAGATTGAGCTGAAGCTGACGGGAGGAAGTGACGTTGCATCGGCGTGTCGTAGCGTCGGCATCAGCGATGCGACATATTACAACTGGCGGAAACGGTTTGGTGGTATGGGACGGTCGCAGTTGTCGGAGATGCGCAGCCTGGAAAAGGAGAATGGGCGTCTCAAGAAGATCGTCGCTGAGCTTGAATTGGACAAGCTGATCCTCAAAGAAAGCCTGAACTACTTAAAGCCCAGGGCCTGACGACTGGGGAGCTCCGTCAGGCCGTTATTCATACGCGCCAAAAGCTCGCGACCTCGGAGCGGAGGACCTGCCGGGTCGTCGGTATGGCGCGAAGCTCTCTGCAATATCGACCCGCGCCAAAAGACGATGATGCTCTACGGCTCGCTTTGATCCGCCTGGCCAAGCAATATGGGCGCTACGGCTATCGTAAAGTTTCGGAACTCCTGCGCATCGAGGGCTGGCGGGTCAATCATAAGAAGGTTGAGCGTCTCTGGCAGGAAGAAGGACTGCAACTCCCGCAGCGGCACAGGAAGCGCAGACGGCTTTATCACAAGGACAGCTCGATCATTCGCCTCAGGCCGACGCATCCGAACCACATCTGGAGCATCGACTTCGTTCACGACAAGCTCAGCAATGGCCGGAGCTACAAGATGCTGACCGTTCTGGATGAGTACACCCGGCAGGCCCTGGCCGTGGAAGTTCGCAGCAGGATGGGCGCCGAAGATGTTCTGGAGGCGCTATATCCGCTGCTCCTCTGCCATGGCACGCCGGAGTATATCCGCTCCGACAACGGCCCAGAGTTCGTAGCCAAGGCGATGCAGGAGTGGTTGGTTCGCGTTGGTGTTCGACCAATTAGAATCTATCCGGGGTCCCCTTGGGAAAACGGATACAACGAGAGGTTCAACGGCACTCTCCGGCACGAGATCCTCAACGCTGAATGGTTCACAACAACGAAACAGGCACAGATCGTCATCAATCATTGGCTTAAGCAGTACAACCACACACGTCCGCACCAGGCTCTGAACATGCGACCACCAATGCCAGAAACTCTAATCAGAAATGGCCCAGAACTTGGGGGCTAGACAATCGCGCGCCGACATCACGCGATGCAGCCCGGCCAGCCAATCCTCGACCGAGGCCAGCCCTTGCGGCGCAAGGCGACAGGGGCGGCGTGTGCCGTCGATGCGCCGTTCGATCAGGCCAGCACCTTCCAGCACTTTCAGATGGCGAGAGATCGCAGGCTGACTCATCCTGAACGGCCTGGCGATATCCATGACGCCCAGCTCACCATCCGCAAGGCGGGCAAGAATTGCGCGCCGCGTCGGGTCGGCAAGGGCCGCGAATGCGGCGTCGGTGGTGGGCAGTGTCGATACATTCATGCGTCATATGTTATATAACAATTTAATTATGTAAAGATCAAAAATTTCGCGCGGCAAAAATCACTCACCCAAGGGTCGAAATCCCGCTGTCTGAAACCATTTCTCAACACAGCGCGTTGACAAACCCCCTGCCCCGCCCCCACATCTGCCGCGTTTGAATTGATCGCCCCGGAAGGATTCCCATGCCCGTTGTTGTTGTTGAATCCCCGGCCAAGGCGAAAACCATCAACAGCTATTTAGGCAAGGATTACACGGTTCTGGCCAGTTTCGGGCACGTCCGTGACCTGCCGCCCAAGGATGGGTCGGTCGACACCGACAACGACTTTGCGATGAAATGGGAAGTCGCCAGTGATTCCAAGAAACACGTTAAAGCGATTGCCGACGCGCTGAAAAATGACCCTGAACTGATCCTCGCCACTGACCCCGATCGCGAGGGGGAGGCGATCAGCTGGCATCTGGAAGAAACCCTGCGCGGCAGAAAGGCGCTGAAGAAGGACACGCCGGTCAGCCGCGTGGTTTTCAACGCAATCACCAAATCCGCCGTGACCGAAGCGATGGCGAACCCGCGCCAAGTCGACATGGAACTGGTCGAGGCGTATCTGGCCCGCCGGGCGCTGGATTACCTTGTCGGCTTCAACCTGTCGCCGGTGCTTTGGCGCAAACTGCCGGGTACGAAATCCGCAGGCCGTGTGCAATCCGTCTGCCTGCGCCTGATCGTCGAACGCGAGATGGAGATCGAGGCCTTCCGCGCCCGCGAATTCTGGTCGGTCCGCGCGATGATCGAAACCCCGCGCGGCCAGACGTTCGAGGCGCGGTTGACGGTGCTGGGCGGCAAGAAGCTCGATAAATTCGACATCAAAGATGCTACCGCCGCCGAACTGGCCGTGCAGGCGGTCACCTCACGGGCGCTCAAGATCGCCTCGGTCGAATCCAAGCCTGCCAACCGCAACCCGTCTGCGCCGTTCATGACCTCGACCCTGCAACAGGAAGCCAGCCGCAAATTCGGCTTTGGCGCCCGCCAAACGATGAGCGTCGCCCAGCGCCTCTACGAGGCCGGGCTGATCACCTATATGCGGACCGACGGCATCGACATGGCGCCCGAAGCGGTGATGGCAGCGCGCGATGCGATCAAGGATCGCTATGGCGCGGATTATGTGCCCGGCTCTCCGCGGATGTATAAGAACAAGGCGAAAAATGCGCAGGAAGCGCATGAATGTATTCGCCCGACCGAGCTGTCCAAATCGACCGAGGATGCACGGATCGCCGATGCGGATCAGAGGAAGCTCTATGATCTGATCTGGAAGCGCACGATTGCCAGCCAGATGGCCGCGGCCCGTCTGGAACGCACCACCGTCGACGTGGCCAGCGACGATGGCCAGGTGATGCTGCGTGCCACGGGTCAGGTGATGATCTTTGACGGGTTTCTCAAGGTTTACGAAGAAGGCCGCGACGAAGCGCTCGAGGATGACGACAGCCGCAGGTTGCCTCAGGTCCATCAGGGCGAAGCCGCCAAACTGGCCGCTGGTGGTCTGTCGGGTGATTTCGACAAGGGCAGCGATAATCTGATCGAGGTTGCAGCCAATGGCGCGATGATGCGCTCGGCTTCCGCTGTCTTGTCCGAAAACGGCGCGGTGCTGGGCAGCCAGCACCATACGCAACCGCCGCCGCGCTATACCGAGGCGACGCTGGTCAAGCGCATGGAAGAACTGGGGATTGGTCGCCCCTCGACCTATGCCAGCATCGTTACGACGATCCAGGATCGCGAATATGTCCGCAAGGACAAGGGCCGCCTGTTTCCCGAAGACAAGGGGCGGCTGGTGATCGCGTTCCTCGAAAACTATTTCCGCCGCTATGTGGGGTATGAGTTCACCGCCCATCTGGAAGAGGAGCTGGATGACATCACCAGCGGCGACCGGGAATGGACCGATGTGCTGGGCAAGTTCTGGCGCGACTTTTCCGCAGCGATTGCGGAGACTTCGGAGCTGTGGATCACCGAAGTCCTCGAAAAAATCAACGATGTGCTGGAACCACATCTTTTCCCCCCAACCGAAGACGGCGGCGATCCGCGCCTGTGCCCGCATTGTGGCGCCGGGCGGCTGTCGATGCGCACCGCTCGTTCGGGCGGGGCATTCATCGGCTGCTCCAACTATCCCGAATGCCGCTATACCCGCCCCTTCGGCCCGCCCGATCCCGAGGCCGAGGCCAGCGCAATACCGCCCGATGGCAAGCTGCTGGGCGAAGATGCGGGCGACGAGATCCGCATATTCAAAGGCCGCTTTGGTCCCTACGCCCAGCGCGGTCCCGTGACGGAAGAAAACAAGAAGCCGCCGCGCCAGTCGATCCCCGAACAATGGCCCGCCGAAGAGGTGACGCTGGAACAGGCCGTGCGCCTGCTGTCGCTGCCGCGCGAAATTGGCCCGCACCCGGAAGACGGGGTGATGGTCTGGTCCAATATCGGACGCTATGGCCCGTATCTGAAACACGCCGAAAGCACCTCGTTCCGGGGGGGGACCAACGCGAATCTGGAAAGCATCGAAGAGGTGTTTACCGTCGGCATGAACCGCGCCGTGCAGCTGCTGGCCGAAAAAGTCGCCAGCCGCGGGGCGCGTGGCGCCAAGACGCTGCACGAATTGGGCGACCACCCCGATGGCGGCCCGGTCAGCGTGATGGAAGGCAAATACGGGCCTTACGTGAAGTGGGAAAAGATCAACGCCACGATCCCGAAAGAAACCGCGCCTGAAGCCGTGACGATGGAACAAGCCGTGGAACTTCTGGCCGAACGGGCCGCGAAAAAAGGCGTTCGCAAGAAAAAGGCGGCCCCGAAGAAGAAGAAGGCCGCCGCCAAGAAAAAACCTGCGGCGTAAAAAAAGCCGGTTAGGGTTCAGGCCCTTTACGGGCCTGTGGCATTGATTCAAACAATGCGCCGCTCAACTTGCAATCGCGCACCACGTCCGCGCCGCAGGGTCTGGGCTCCAACGCACGCGTCAGGCAGATGCGCGCCTCCTGAATGCGGCTCGCCTTGCAGGTGATGGTGATCCCGTCGGCCACCAAAGCCTCGTTTTCCTCAAGAAACGCCTGTTCAACCACGCCGGCGGGCAGTTTGATGTCACGGTCCAGCTGGCGAAAAACCTCGGGGCGGGTCACACGGGCGTAAGCCTCGCGCGACAGGGCAAAAAAGTCTTCTGACGACAGGCCCGAACAGCGCCCGTGCTTCTTCCACTGATGCCAGGCCGAACCGCCCGACCCCATGATATCGGCCATCGCCGCCGTATCGCGGCGCGACGGATCCCGCGCGCCCGTGCGGCAATAGCTGGGCCAGCCGCGTTCGTATTGCGGCCAAAGCCCGTGCAGCACCCAGCCAAACCCCGCGTCATCGTCACATTGCGGTGACCCGCGCGCATCGCCTTCCAGTGCGCACCAGGTCGGCGACCATGACAGCGACAGCACGTAATAGTCGAAATCGCCCGCCTGTTCGCCCTCGGCCAGGGCCGCGAACGGCCACAACAGAACCAGAATGAGTGCTCGCATTTGCTCTTCCCCTTCGGCGTCGCCGCGCCTATATACCGGCCAACCTCCGAAATTATGAGGATGTGGTCCACCCCGGACCAGCCGAATTCCCGGCGCAGAGAAGTTGTGTGAAGGAGCCCGCGATGAACACCCCCCTGATGGCCAAGGCCACCGCCGTCTGGCTGGTCGACAACACCACGATGACCTTCAAGCAGGTCGCCGATTTTTGCGAGCTGCACGAATTGGAAGTGCAGGGCATCGCCGATGGTGACGTTGCAGCCGGGGTAAAAGGGTTCGACCCGATCGCCAACAACCAGCTGACCCAGGAAGAGATTGACAAGGCCGAAGCCGATCCGCTGCACAAGCTGACGCTGAAGTTCAACCCCGCCTCGGTAGGCGAGGAAAAGCGCCGCGGGCCGCGCTATACCCCGTTGTCCAAGCGTCAGGACCGCCCGGCGTCGATCCTGTGGCTGGTCAAGTTTCACCCCGAATTGTCGGACGCGCAGATCTCCAAGCTGGTGGGCACCACCAAACCGACGATCCAGTCCTTGCGCGAACGCACCCATTGGAACATTGCCAATATCCAGCCGATCGACCCGGTCGCGCTTGGCCTGTGCAAACAGTCCGAACTGGATGCAGCCGTGCAGAAAGCCAACGCCAAGAAGGCGCGGGAAGGCAGTGTGATGTCGGATGATGAACGCCGCAAGCTGGTCAGCACCGAACAATCGCTGGGCGGCGACGCCGAGGCCAAGATTCCGACCGCGATTTCGGGGCTGGAGACATTCACGCTGACCGAATCCGATGAAGGCGAAGAAAAAGAGGCCGCCCTGCCCGACGCAGACAGCCTGTTCACATTTGACGGATCGGATGACGCCGATGATGAAGAAGACAACAGCGACGATCCGCGCGACTGATCAGGCTTGGCGCGGGCAGGGAAACTCGGCTAAAGCGTTTCGACATTAACCTGAGACATATCCGGCGGCCTTAAAGTAGTTCCAGCATTCTACTGGGTCGTAGAGATCGCAGATTGCTCCGATTGCTTCGAAGACCTGGGTAAAGGACCTGGCCCCGATCCGTCGCAAATGGGCTTTCAGTTTAGAGAAGGCCTGCTCGATGGGATTCAGGTCGGGCGAGTACGGTGGCAGGTAAAGGAACCAGCAGCCGTGATTGCGTAAAGCCTGCGTCGCCTCCTTATTCCGGTGGGTTGCCAGGTTGTCGAGAATGACGACAGTGCCGGGGTTGATCTCGGGGACCAGCACTTCGCGGATGTAGGCCGCGAAGGCGGGGCCATCTATCGCTCCCTTGATGACCCAAGGTGCGATCAGCGCGCCTTGGGTCAGGCCCGCGATCAAGGTTTGGGTTCCCCAGCTTCCGAAGGGCGCATCCATCGTCAGGCGCTTACCGCGCTTGGCTCTGCCGCGTAGGCGCGTGAGGTTTGTCTTCACTGCGGTTTCGTCAATAAAGACAACGCGCTCAGGAAAGGTCGCAATGGCTGGCGAGCGGTATCTGAACCAGTCGGCCCGTTGCTGCCTTACCTTGGCGCGGCGGCGCTCGGTTGCGACCAGCGACTTTTTTTGTACGTGAAGCCGAGCCGGGACAGAAGGTTGGCGATGGAGGAGTGATGCACCCGCACACCCTCTGCATCGGCCAGCGCATTACGCAACTCAAAGAGCGTGATGTCAGGGTCTTGTGCGATCAACTCCTCAAAGAATTCCCGATGCGGAGCCAGCTTTCCCTTGCCGCGCGGCGGTCCCTGCCGGGCAGGTTCCGCATGACCCTTCATCCTCACCTGACGCGCCCACCGCGCGCCTGTGGCAGGCGACAGCTTCAACCGCAACGCCGCCGCGCGCCCGCTCAACCCTTCTTCAATGTATCTCTGAAACCGTATCCGAAGCGCAGATGGCAAAGGTGCTGACATGATCCATCCTCCCAAACAGGATGAATCACAGATCAGGTCTCAAGGGAATCCCTCGCGATTCAGGTTCAAGCCGAAACGCTTTAGGCTGTGGTCCATGCGTGCGCTGATCTTCATCCTGACAATCCTGTCCGCCCCGGCCACAGCCGGAACGATTTGTGACGAGTTGTGGCTGACGCGCAATCAGGTATTCGATCAGGCCGGATATTGCTTTGGGTCGACGCTTGGCAAAACGGTATTCAACAACGCCGATTGCACGACCAAATCCCCGGCGCTGAGCGCGCGGGCCAAACAATTCGTCGACCGCATCAAATCTGCCGAGGCCGCCAGCCGCTGCAATGTGAACACCGACCGGCGACAGCTGGATGTGCCCCTGCTGGCGCAGCGTTTGCAGCTGCATGATCTGCCGATCCGCGATGACACAGAAAGCGCCTGCATCGGCTGGCGCGGCCCCGAGGTTGCGTTGTTCGCGGGGCGCAATACTCAAACAATGTCCATCGGCACAATCCGCCCGGGCGATACCATTTACAGCGCACACCTGAGTGCCGAGGGCTGGGATTTCGTGATTTTGCAGCGCGCCGGTCAGCAGGTCGCGCTGGGTTGGACGCCGGGGATCGCCTATGACGTCGACAGTTGCGAAACCTTCGCGGGCTGAGGCGCTGGAAAAGAAAGATGCCTCCGGCGGGGATATTTTTGGGTCAATGATGGCCGGGGGTCAGAAGGATTTGCGGGCCTTCAGTGCGGCGGTGATGGTGCCGTCGTCGAGGTAGTCCAGTTCTCCGCCAATCGGCACGCCTTGCGCGAGCGAGGTGACGGCGCAGCGACCCTCAAGCTCTCCTGAAATGTAGTGCGCTGTGGTCTGGCCATCGACGGTGGCGCCGACGGCGAGGATGACCTCGGAGATATTCTCGGCCGCGACGCGGGCGATCAGGCGTGGAATGCCAAGGTCTTCGGGGCCGACCGCGTCCAGTGCGCTGAGGGTTCCACCAAGCACGTGATAGCGGCCCTTGAAGACGGCTGTGCGTTCCATTGCCCATAAGTCCGCGACATCTTCGACGACGCAAATCTCGCCCGTGGCGCGCTTTTCGGATGCGCAGATATCGCAGGTGTCGGACCCGGCGATATTGCCGCAGGTCAGGCATTCGCACGCGGTGGCGGCGACGGTTTGCAGCACATCGGCCAGCGGCATCATCAGCAGGGCGCGTTTTTTGATCATGTGCAAGACGGCGCGGCGGGCCGAGCGCGGGCCAAGCCCCGGCAGCCGCGCCATCAGGTCGATCAGGGCCTCGATATCCGCGTTGGCGTTGCTCATTGCGATTTCCGGGCGATGATGAAGACAGAATCGCCCCCTTCTGGTTGCCAACTGTCGATGATCGAGAACCCGCCGCTGGTGATTGAGGATTCCAGGTCTTCGCGGGTGAAATGTTTGAGGATCGGGAACAGGCCCAGCGCGCGCGGGATCGGGCCAAGAACTTTTATCCAACCGTGGCGCCCCCCGATACACACCGTGCTGGACACGAACAGACCGCCAGGTTTCAGCATCTTCGCAATATGGGCAATCCCGGCGTCGCGATCTTCCAGAAGATGCGGCAGGCTGAGCGTCAGGACGGCGTCGAAATTGCCGTTGGCATCCAGATCTTCCAGCGCTGCTTTCGTGAGGGTGACGTTGGTCACTGCGGCATCGGCGACCCGCTGGCGCGCGATGTCCAGCATCTTGGCCGAGAAATCCACAGCCTCGTAACTGGCGACGTGGGGCGCATGGATCACCGCCGTGCTGCCGGTGCCGCAACCGATTTCGCGCACGTTCATATCGGGGCGGAAATGCGCCTGTGTTTCGGCCAGTTTTCTGCGATAGGACGCCTCGTCACCGATCTTCTGGCGTGAATACGGGCCTGAAAGAAGGCTCCAGAAGCGGCTGGTATCAGCCATCACCTAGAACGGCAGGTTCATGCCCGCAGGCAGGCCCATGCCTTCGGTCAGCTTGCCCATTTCCTCGGCGTGCTTTTCCTGCGCTTTCAACTGCGCATCCTTGATCGCTGCCAGGATCAGATCCTCGGCAACCTCTTTTTCGCTTGGCACGAAGATCGACGGGTCGATTTCCAGCGCGGTCAATTCCCCCTTGGCGGTGGCGGTCGCCTTGACCAGCCCGGCGCCGGATTCGCCGGTGACCTTCACCTGGTCCAGCGCCTCCTGCATCTCGGCCATCTTGCCCTGCATTTCCTGCGCGGCCTTCATCATCTTGCCCATGTCGCCCAGCGCGCCGAGACCTTTTAGCATGAGGGAGTGCTCCGTTTGGTTGCGGTGATGTTGGACAGATATGCGGCGCAGGGTGCGGGGGCAAGGGCGGGGGGCGCGGTTTGGAACCGGAGTCAACGTCTGTGCGCATGGGACAGGCCGGAAGGGCGCCATGCAATTGGCATGAAATGCGACCCTGCCAGAATTCTTCGAAGTCTCGCTTCTTCGCGCCCGGCCGAAATGCGTTGCATTTCAGCCGTCGTCGAAGGGATCCCATTCGTCTTCTACCTCTGGCAGGGCCTCGGCCTCCGCCTCTGCCGCGATGGCTTCCGGCGTTCGGATGTCGGTGATCTTCGCGCTTGGGAAAGCGTCGAACACTGCTTTGACCAGCGGATTTTCGGCGGCCTCAGCGCGCGCCTCAGCCTCCTCGGCGTCGCGCAATTCGCCGATTGTGGGCGCGCCGCCGCTGCCGGTGACGCTGACGGCCCAGCGCACGCCGGTCCAACGGCCAAGGGCAGACCCGAGGCGGGCGGCAAGATCCCTCGGGGCCTCTGCCGTGGGTTCGAATTCGATCCGACCGGGGCTGTAGCTGACCAGCCGCAGGCTGTTTTCGACCTCGACCAGCAACCGCACGTCGCGGTTCGACCGGATCAGCGCGACGACATTCTGGAAATCCCCGAACCGGGCGAGCGCGATGTCCGGGTCGGCATCAGTCGCAGGCAGGGCCGAACCGGTCTGGCGTGGCGGATTGGCAGCGGCGCGCACCTGCGCCTGTGCAACGGCCTGCGCCCCCGGCGACCCGCCAGAGGGGGCAGCGGGGGCGGGCGCGGCACTGCCCGGTGGGGCGTCGCCCAGCGCCTTCATCAACTCCCCCGGTGTGGGCAGATCGGCCACATGGGTCAGGCGGATCACGGCCATTTCGGCGGCCATCATCGGGTTCGGGGCCTGCGCGACCTCTTCCAATGCTTTCAACAGCATCTGCCACATCCGGGTCAGCACCCGCATCGGCAGGCGCGCGGCCATTTCCTGGCCGCGGTTGCGTTCATCCGGGCCGACGGTGGGGTCGTCGGCGGCGGCGGGCGTGATCTTGATGACGCTGACCCAATGGGTCACCTCGGCCAGATCGCGCAGCACCGCCATCGGATCGGCGCCGTCGGCGTATTGCGCGCCCAACTCCTCCAGCGCGCCCGCAGCTTCCCCCCGCAGGATCAGATCGAACAGGTCCATGACCCGCCCGCGATCCGCCAGCCCCAGCATGGCGCGGACCTGATCGGCGGTGGTTTCGCCGGCCCCGTGGGCGATGGCCTGATCCAGCAAGCTCATCGCGTCACGGGCGGACCCTTCGGCGGCCCGCGTGATCAGGGCGAGGGCATCCTCGGCGATCTCGGCGTTTTCCTGCGCCGCGATGAATTTGAGGTGGTCGATCATCACCTCAGGCTCGATCCGGCGCAGATCAAAGCGCTGGCAGCGGCTGAGGACGGTAACGGGAACTTTGCGGATTTCGGTGGTGGCAAAGATGAATTTGACGTGCTCGGGCGGTTCTTCCAGCGTCTTCAACAGCGCGTTGAAGGCGTTTTTCGACAGCATGTGAACTTCGTCGATGATGTAGATTTTATAGCGCGCGCTGGCCGCGCGGTAATGCACCGAATCGATGATTTCGCGGATGTCATCCACGCCCGTGCGGCTGGCGGCGTCCATTTCCAGAACATCGACGTGGCGGCCTTCGGCGATCGCGACGCAGGGCTCACATTCGCCGCAAGGCTCGGTCGTGGGGCCGCCCTGCCCGTCTTTACCGACGCAGTTCAGCCCCTTGGCGACGATCCGCGCCGTGGTGGTTTTGCCGGTGCCGCGAATGCCGGTCAGGATGAAGGCCTGCGCGATCCGGTCCGCCGCAAACGCGTTCTTCAGGGTGCGCACCTTCGCATCCTGCCCGCGCAGGTCGGCTAATGTCGCTGGGCGATATTTACGCGCCAGCACCTGATAGGCTTTGGTCGGTTCGCTCAACTGATCCCCCGGATTCGCGTGACCGGATCAGGCTATGCCCCACAAGGCGCATCGTCCACCACCGAGTCGTCCACCGCCATGCAAACTCGGCCCCGACGGGCCGGGCAACCGGTTTTGCAACCGCTTGCAACGCCATTGACTTTCGCCCCCCACTCGGCACGAAAGGCCACCGTTCCAGCACGAGGTTTCGCCGATGAAAAAAGTCTATGATTCCGCCGCAGAGGCGCTTGATGGCCTGCTGCATGATGGCATGCTTGTTGCCGCAGGCGGCTTTGGCCTGTGCGGTATTCCGGAACTTCTGCTGGCCGCAATTCGCGATGCGGGCACCAAGGACATGACCTTCGCGTCCAATAACGCGGGCGTCGATGACTTCGGGATCGGCATCCTGTTGCAGACTCGACAGGTGAAAAAAATGATCTCCTCCTACGTGGGCGAGAACGCCGAATTCATGCGCCAATACCTAAGCGGAGAGCTTGAGCTGGAGTTCAATCCCCAGGGCACCCTGGCCGAACGGATGCGCGCCGGTGGCTGCGGAATCCCCGGATTCTATACGAAGACCGGCGTCGGCACGGTGATTGCAGAAGGCAAGGACCACAAGGATTTCGATGGTGAGACTTACATCATGGAACGCGGCATCGTCGCAGATCTGTCCATCGTGAAGGCCTGGAAAGCGGACGAAACCGGCAACCTGGTGTTCCGCAAGACCGCCCGCAACTTCAACCCGCCCGCAGCGATGTGCGGCAAGGTCTGCGTGGCCGAGGTTGAAGAGATTGTGCCGAAAGGATCGCTCGATCCCGACTGCATCCACCTGCCCGGCATCTATGTCCATCGGCTGGTTCAGGGGACGCACGAAAAACGCATCGAACAGCGCACTGTGCGCCAGCGGGAGGACGCATAATGGCCGGTGACACCAAAGGATGGGATCGCAACCAGATGGCCGCGCGCGCGGCTGAAGAGTTGCAGGACGGCTGGTACGTGAACCTTGGCATCGGCATTCCGACGCTGGTGGCGAATTATGTCGGCGACAAGGATATCACGCTGCAATCGGAAAACGGCATGCTGGGCATGGGGCCGTTTCCGTTTGAAGGGGAAGAAGACCCCGACCTGATCAACGCGGGCAAGCAGACGATTACCGAGCTTAGCCGCACAGCCTATTTCGATTCTGCGCAGTCCTTCGGGATGATCCGGGGCGGCAAAATCGCTGCGGCGATTCTGGGCGCGATGGAGGTGGCCGAGAATGGCGACCTTGCCAACTGGATGATCCCCGGCAAGCTGGTCAAGGGCATGGGCGGGGCAATGGATCTGGTCGCCGGTGTCGGACGGGTGATCGTGGTGATGGACCACACCTCAAAGCATGGCGATTCCAAGCTGCTGAAGGAATGTACCTTGCCGCTGACCGGGAAATCCGTGGTTGATCGGATCATCACCAACCTGGGCGTGCTTGACGTGGTCGAAGGCGGGTTGAAAATCGTCGAGACCGCCGACGGCGTCAGCGAGGACGAATTGCGCGCCGCCACGGAAGCAACGATTGTCTGACGGCATTTGACTGCGATCACCCGGGCCGGTCGGCCCAGCGCGGGATAGGCGAAATTGCGAGTCGGCGTCAGTCGACGCCGCTGATTGGCACAGCTCCGCGCACCGGCACGGGTGTTTTCAGGACGCGGCCTTCAGCCCGTGTTCGGCCACGGCCAACAGTTCCTGATTGCTGACTGGCTTGCGCAAAACGGCGGCCACCGACGGGGCCATGGCGAATAATTCACCCGATGGAAATACGGTCGAGCCTGTGGTGATGACAATCTTGCATTCGGGATTGGCATAGGCGGCCAGCGTTGCCACCGACAGCCCGGTATCATCGCCAAGGTAGAGATCCAGAATCATGACATCATACCGGGTCATCATCAGCGTCTTGCGCGCGCCCTGCGAATCCGCGACAGCCACTACGTCATGCCCGGCTTGACCGAAAACCTCGGTCCAGAGGGCGCGCAGCCCGGCATCATCTTCGCAAATCAGGATTTTCACGTTGTGGTATTCACGCCAGGCGCGCCTTTGGTCATTGCCTGGGCCAACCCTAGGCGCGCGTTGGTAAAAAAACCGATAACTCCGTTCCGGCCTGCCGTTCAGAACGGAACGTCGCCGGCCTTTTCGGCGGCCACAACGAATTTTGCGACAACCTTCTTTTCGCCCGCCTTGTCAAAGCGGATGTCCAGTTTGTCGCCTTCGATCCCGAACACCGCGCCATAGCCGAATTTGGTATGGAACACCCGGTCACCTTCCAGAAAGGACGAGGTCGCGCTGGCATCAATGACGATGTTGGAGGCTTCGCGCGGCTGGCTCATCCCGCGGGCCTGGCTGCGGGCCTGCAGGCGCTTCCATCCGGGCGAGTTGTACCCGTCTGCCTGCGCCACACGTTCGGCAATGCCACTTTCGCCAGCCGGGGCCATGCCCGCCGCGCCATACATCCCGCCCTGCAACCCCGAAGGGGTCAGAACTTCAACATGGTCAGCGGGCAATTCGTCGATGAACCGGCTGGGCAGTGCGGATTGCCACTGGCCGTAAACACGGCGGTTTGCGGCGAAGGATATCGTGCAGACCTCCTCGGCCCGGGTGATTCCGACGTAGGCGAGGCGGCGTTCCTCCTCCAGCCCCTTTAGCCCGCTTTTGTCCATCGAGCGTTGGGACGGGAACAGACCATCCTCCCACCCCGGCAGGAAAACGGCGGGGAATTCCAGGCCCTTGGCGGCATGCAGCGTCATGATGGAAACCTTCTCGGCCCCCTCATCGGTTTCGTTGTCCATGATCAGGCTGACGTGTTCGAGGAAACCTTGCAGGTTCTCGAACTGCTCCAGCGCTTTCACGAGTTCCTTGAGGTTTTCCAGGCGTCCGGGGGCTTCAGGCGTCTTTTCGTTTTGCCAATGCGCGGTATAGCCGGACTCCTCAAGGATCACTTCGGCCAGTTCGATGTTGCTTTGCGCGGCGTCCAGCGCCAGCCGGTGCCAGCGATCGAAGCCGGCCAGAACCTCACCCAGCGCCTTGGCCCCCTTGCCTTTGATCCCGCCCGCCGCCAACGCCAGCCGCGCGCCTTCCAGCAGGCTGACGCCATTTGTGCGGGCGGCGATCTGCATGGTCTGGATCGCCTTGTCGCCCAGCCCGCGTTTCGGGGTGTTCACGATCCGCTCGAACGCCAGATCGTCGTCGGGGCTGACCGCAACGCGGAAATAGGCCATGGCGTCGCGGATTTCCATGCGCTCATAGAAGCGCGGGCCGCCGATCACGCGGTACGGCAAGCCGATGGTAAGGAACCGATCCTCAAACCCGCGCATCTGGTGAGAGGCGCGGACCAGGATGGCCATGTGATCCAGTGATTTCGGGGCCATGCCGCGGGTGCCGGACTGCATCGCCTCGACCTCCTCCCCGATCCAGCGCGCCTCCTCCTCACCGTCCCAATGGCCGATCAGGCGGAGCTTCTCGCCCTCGGTCGCCTCGGTCCAGAGCGTTTTGCCCAGCCGCCCCTTGTTGGCCTCGATGACCCCGGCGGCGGCGGCAAGGATGTGGGGGGTAGAGCGATAGTTCTGTTCCAGCCGCACGACCTTGGCGCCTTCAAAATCCTTCTCGAACCGCAGGATGTTGCCCACCTCAGCCCCGCGCCAACCATAGATCGACTGATCATCATCGCCGACACAGCAGATATTCTTGTGTCCGCCCGCCAGCAGCCGCAGCCACAGGTATTGGGCGACGTTGGTGTCCTGATACTCGTCGACAAGGATATAGCGGAACCAGTTGCGGTATTTGTCGAGGATGTCCGGGTGGGTTTGGAATATCGTCACGACATGCAGCAGCAGATCGCCGAAATCCACGGCGTTGAGGGTTTTCAGCCGCTCCTGATAAGCGGCGTATAGGGCGACGCCTTTATTGTCGAAGGCCCCTGTATCGCTGGCGGGCACCTTGTCCGGCGTCCAGGCGCGGTTTTTCCAGCCGTCGATGATATGGGACAGCATCCGCGCGGGCCACCGTTTGTCGTCGATGTTGGCGGCCACAATCAGCTGTTTCAGCAGGCGGATCTGATCGTCGGTGTCGAGGATGGTGAAGTTGGTTTTTAGGCCCACCAACTCTGCATGGCGGCGCAGCAGCTTGGCGCAGATCGAATGGAAGGTGCCGAGCCACGGCATCCCCTCGACCGCTTCGCCCAGATGGCGGCCGACGCGGGACTTCATCTCGCGCGCGGCCTTGTTGGTGAAGGTGACGGCCAGAATCTCGTTCGGGGCCGCCCGCCCGGTGTTCAGTAAATGCGCGATCCGGGTGGTTAGCGCCTTAGTCTTGCCGGTCCCGGCGCCCGCCAGCATCAGCACGGGGCCGTCCAGCGCCTCAACCGCTTCGCGCTGCGCGGGGTTCAGATCGTCCAGGTATGCGGTGCTGCGCGACCCTCCCCGCGCGGCCATCGCCTGTTGCGACAGGCTGGGCGCGGCGGCGGCCTCGAAGGCGTCATCTTCGGAAAGGTCGTTCATGGCGCGCACCCTAATCGGTGAAGGATTGAAAGGCCAGAGTGTTCATTGTTTGTTCGGAATAGTTAACAAGAGCACGCCATCCGTGCGGATGGCCCTAAGGGGATGTTAGCAATGATACTGTTGAAGAAGTCGATGTTTTGGTCGGCGCGTTGTTGAGCGAGAGGCGGCCGCGCGCCGTTTTCTTTCACGTTGGCACTGTTGCTGGCACCAACTTCGCCAGTTTCCGGAGGTTTTGAGCTGTTGCTGCGAGTTGGAACTGTTCGGTTGCGCCTTTGGGTCCTCGAAGCCGCATCATCTGCACGCCGATGTATCGTTTCAGGTGGGCAAAGAGCATTTCAACCTTCCGCCTTTGGATGAACGACGTCATGTAGGCATCTGTTTTTCGGATATCGCGAGCGACGTCTCGGGCGGCTTCGTGAACGGACCGCATAAGGCGTCTGCCGTCGTCCTTCGGACAGCATTGCGACTTCAGAGGGCATGCGTCGCAATCGTGCTTTGAGGCTCGGTATCTGATGAACCCGTCTTTGCTGCCATTGGGCTTTCGCGGTTTTGAGAAGTTCCGCCGATATGTTTGCAAGGCTTTGCCGGTCGGGCAAGTATAGCTGTCGGTCGCCGGGTCGTAGACAAAGTCTTCGCGTGAGAATGTGCCGTCAGTTCGTTTTGACTTATCCCAGACCGGAATGTGGGGTTCGATTTGACGTTCGTCCACAAGCCAGCCCAACATCTCGGCTGATCCGTAACCCGTATCACCCACAAGCTTGTCAGGTTTGATGCCAAACCGCTCATGTACACGATCGATCATCTCCCTTGCTGCCCGCGCCTCTGCAGGCCGGATCGGAGCCGTCGGCTCGACGTCCACGATGACTGCATTATCCAAATCGACCATATAGTTAGTGGAATAGGCAAAGTAGGCGGCTCCCCCGTCAGCCCCAGTCCAACGCGCTGCTGGATCAGCCGGTGAGATGTATTTGGGGACGACCTTGGTCGCAGCACCGAAGGCCACATCATCCAGCGTCTCGAGATATTCGTCGACGGCACGGGACGTCAGATCTGCTGGCAGTCCGTCTTTGCTTTCAACGCCGCGCGTCTGGTTTGCATTCGCGGGGATCAGACTGGCATCAACACCAAAGCTGTGGCCGCCAACCAGCCCCTCATCCATGCAGCGCTGCAAAACGACCTCGAACAAATGTCGGAACAAACCGCTCTCGCGGAAACGGCCATGCCGGTTCTTAGAGAATGTCGAATGGTCGGGCACTGGATCAGCCAAATCAAGCTTACAAAACCAACGATACGCCAGATTGACATGAACCTCTTCGCAAAGCCGTCGCTCGGAACGGATGCCCTGACAATAGCCCAACAACAGCATGCGGATCATCAGTTCAGGATCAATCGAAGGGCGGCCATTGGCACTGTAGTATGAAGCGAGCAAGGGGCGCACACCTGTCAGATCAAGGAAGCGATCAATTCCCCGGACGGGATGATCCTTCGGCACAAAACTCTCGATCGAGAACTCATAGAACAGCGCGCCTTGCGCAACTTGCCTTGGACCCATCATCGCCGAACCCTCCACCCTCAAAACAAGTGAATCAGAGCGTGCGCGGCCAATCAACGGACTTTTTCAACAGTATCCAATCAAACGCCGAGCCGGGCGAGCGCCTGACCGGCGGTAGGCGATGCTACAATCGCGCGTGGCAATTTATGTCTCAGCGATAACTCCAAACTACGAAGGTTTCGCATCCTATCGAAATCGCCTGCCCGCGGGACGGTCACGCGATCGTCCGGCGCCCTTGCGGGCTTGATTCCGGGCGAAGAAGTAGACGGTGCCAACGTCCGCTTCACGCCACACCCACCGGAACACCGGACCATCAGGCAGGTTCCCATTGATCTCGCTGCGAACGCGGGGCAATAGACGCCCATGGATCTCGACCTGCTCTATCCCGAAGTGGCCGATCTGCGCGCCCGGGCGCGCCGACGACTACCGCATTTTGCCTGGGAGTATCTGGACAGCGCCACCGGTGATGAAGGCACCGCGCACCGGAACACGGCGGCGCTGGATGCGGTGACGCTGAACACCGCGATTTTGGGGGGCGAGGTTACGCCGGATCTGACCACCCGGCTGATGGGGCGCGATCAGGCGCTGCCGTTCGGGATCGCCCCCGTGGGCATGTCGGGCCTGATCTGGCGCGACGCGGAACCGATCCTCGCACAGTTGGCGGGCGAGAGCGGCATCCCCTATAGCCTGTCCACCGTGGCAACCCGCACGCCCGAAGACCTGGCGCCGCATATTGGCAACCAGGGCTGGTTCCAGCTGTATCCGCCGGGTGACGGGGACATCCGGCGCGACCTGCTGAAGCGCGCCAAGGACAGCGGTTTCCACACCTTGATTCTGACCGTCGATGTCCCTGTCGCCAGCCGCCGGGAACGCCAGCGCCGCGCCCGCCTGTCGAACCCGATGCGGATCACCCCGCGCGTCCTGGCCCAGGTTGCGATGCGCCCGGCATGGGCGTTGGCTATGGCCACCAACGGCATCCCGAAACTGGCAACCCTCGAAAAATACGCAAGAGTTGATGCCAACCTGCCCTCGACAGCGCATATCGGCTATCTGCTGAGGACCGCGCCGGACTGGGACTATCTGGACGCGGTGCGCACTGAATGGGACGGCAAGCTGGTGGTCAAGGGCGTAACCCGCGCCGATGACGCAAGCGCTTGTGAACAGGCCGGGGTGGATGCGGTCTGGGTCTCGAACCATGCCGGGCGCCAGTTTGCCGCCGCCCGCGCCAGTCTGGATTTTCTGCCCGAGGTCCGCGCTGCCACCAGCCTGCCAGTGATCTTTGACAGCGGCGTCCGCTCTGGCACCGACATCCTGCGCGCCATCGCGCTGGGGGCGGATTTCGTGATGCTGGGCAAGGCGTTCCACTATGGTCTGGCCGCCTTCGGGGCCAGGGGCGCCGCGCATGTGGTGCATATCCTGCGCGAACAATTGATCGCCGACATGGGCGGATTGTGTTGAAAAACTCCGAAATCAGAGCGTCGCGGATTTCTTGCGAAAACCTATGAAGCGAAATAGTCGGAAAGCTTTGACCACGAGACAGCGCATGGCTGCGCGTGAGCGCATGTAGGCGATTTGGGCCGACCCCCGCGCCAAAAATTTAGGATCGGGCTGCATGGAAAGAAAAATCATCGTTCAGGCCCTAAAACGGAGTTTTTCAACACAATCGGCCAGATGGGGATTTCCCGCCCCACGCAGGCGAGGGACCGCTTGCCGGTATGAAAACCGACAGGCCGGGCCGCCGGATATAAGATCCGCCGGGTCATTGCCGTGGGCGGTGGCTTGAGGGGCCTGCCCCTCCAGACCTCCCCGGAGTATTTTTGGCGAAAAGACAATCAACGACGCGATAGTTGGCACCCCGGCAACAGGTTAGCCGCTTGCAACCAATAAGGTTTACCACTTGCCCCCAACCCACTAAAGCAATGCTGCACCTGCACAGTACCGGAGAACCTGTCGTGGCCGAATTCAAGAAAATCCTTATCGCCAACCGTGGCGAGATCGCCATCCGCGTGATGCGCGCCGCCAATGAATTGGGCAAGCGAACGGTCGCGGTCTACGCCGAAGAGGACAAACTGTGCCTGCATCGTTTCAAGGCGGATGAGGCATATCGCATTGGCGAAGGCCTGGGACCGGTTGCTGCCTATCTGTCGATCGAAGAAATCATTCGCGTTGCGAAGGCCTGCGGCGCGGACGCCGTGCACCCCGGTTATGGCCTGCTAAGCGAAAACCCCGAATTCGTTGACGCCGTGACAGCGGCGGGCATGACCTTTATCGGCCCCTCCTCCGACATCATGCGTGCGCTTGGCGACAAGGCCAGCGCCCGGCAGGTCGCCATCAAGGCGGGCGTGCCGGTGATCCCGGCAACCGCAGTTCTGGGCGATGACATGACCGCCATCGCCAAAGAGGCGGATGAGATCGGCTATCCGCTGATGCTGAAGGCAAGCTGGGGCGGCGGCGGGCGCGGCATGCGCCCCATCGAAGGGCCCGATGAGCTGGAAGAGAAGATTCGCGAAGGCAGGCGCGAGGCTGAAGCCGCGTTCGGCAACGGCGAAGGCTACCTCGAAAAAATGATCCTGAAGGCGCGCCATGTCGAGGTTCAGATCATCGGCGACAAGCACGGCGCGATCTATCATCTGTGGGAGCGTGACTGCTCGGTCCAGCGGCGCAACCAGAAGGTGGTTGAGCGCGCGCCAGCCCCCTATCTGTCTGGTGCACAACGCGAAAAACTCTGCAACCTTGGCAAGAAAATTGCCGAGCATGTGGGATACCACTGCGCCGGGACCATCGAATTCCTGATGGATATGGAAACGGGTGAGTTCTATTTCATCGAAGTGAACCCCCGCGTGCAGGTCGAACACACCGTGACCGAAGAAGTGACTGGCATCGACATAGTACGCGCCCAGATCCTGACGGCTGAGGGCAAAAGCCTTGTCGAGGCGACGGGCACCGCCAGCCAGTATGACGTGAAGCTCGATGGTCACGCGATCCAGTGCCGGATCACCACCGAGGACCCAACCAATAATTTCATCCCCGACTATGGCCGCATCAGCACCTATCGCAGTGCGACCGGCATGGGCATCCGTCTGGATGGCGGCACGGCGTATTCCGGCGCGGTGATCACCCGGTACTACGATTCGCTGCTGGAGAAGGTCACCGCCTGGGCCCCGACGCCCGAGGCCGCGATTGCCCGGATCGACCGCGCGCTGCGCGAATTCCGCATCCGGGGCGTCAGCACCAACATCGCCTTTGTCGAGAACCTGCTGAAGCACCCGACGTTCCTCAACTACGAATACCACACCAAATTCATCGACCAGACGCCCGAGCTGTTCGATTTCGCGCCCCGCCGTGACCGGGCGACGAAAATCCTGACCTATATCGCCGACATCACCGTAAACGGCCATCCAGAGGTTGCGGGCCGTCCGCGCCCGCCGTCCGATCTGCGTCAGCCAAAGGCACCGCCCGCCGGTGATGCGCCCAAGGGGCTGAAACAGATGCTGGATGGCAAAGGCCCGGAGGCCGTGGCCAAGTGGATGTCGAAGCAAAAACAATTGCTTCTGACCGATACGACAATGCGCGACAGCCACCAGTCGCTGCTGGCAACGCGGATGCGGTCGATCGATATGATCAATATCGCGCCCAATTATGCGTCTGACCTGCCGGGGCTGTTCTCGGTCGAATGCTGGGGCGGCGCGACCTTTGATGTGGCCTATCGCTTCTTGCAGGAATGCCCCTGGCAGCGCCTGCGCGACCTGCGCCGCGCCATGCCGAACCACCTGACGCAGATGTTGCTGCGCGGCTCCAACGGGGTTGGCTATACCAACTATCCGGACAATGTGGTGCAGTCCTTCGTGCGTCAGGCCGCCGATACCGGCATCGACCTGTTCCGCGTGTTCGACCCCCTGAACTGGGTCGAAAACATGCGCGTGTCGATGGACGCTGTGCTGGAAACCGGCCGCATTCTGGAAGGCGCGATCTGCTATACCGGGGATGTGATGGATCCGGCGCGATCCAAGTACGACATGAAGTACTACGTTGATATGGCCAAGGAATTGGAAGCCGCAGGTTCCCACATCCTGTGCATCAAGGACATGGGCGGGCTGGTCAAACCGGACGCCGCGCGCGCGTTGGTGAAGACATTGAAAGGCGAAGGCGGCCTGCCGATACATTTGCACACCCACGACACCGCAGGGATCGCCTGCGCCTCAATCCTGGCCGCGGCCGAGGTTGGTCTGGATGCCGCCGATGTGGCAATGGATGCCCTGTCTGGCAATACCTCTCAGGCGACGTTCGGCACAGTGGTCGAAGCGCTGAAACACTCGGACCGGGCCACCGACATGGACGCCAGCGCCGTGCGCCGCATCTCGAACTATTGGGAGGATGTGCGCAATCACTACGCGGCGTTCGAATCCGGCATGCAATCACCCAGTTCCGAAGTTTACCTGCACGAAATGCCAGGCGGGCAGTTCACCAACCTCAAGGCGCAGGCGCGCTCGATGGGGCTGGAAGATCGCTGGCACGAAGTGGCCGAGGCTTACGCCGACGTGAACCAACTGTTCGGCGATGTGATCAAGGTGACGCCGATTGCGAAAACTGTCGGCGATCTGGCGCTGATGCTGGTCACCCAAGGCGTGACCTGCGAAGATCTACTGAAGCCCGAAACCGAATTTTCCTTCCCCGACAGTGTCATAACCCTGATGCGTGGTCAGGTTGGCCAGGCGCCTGGCGGCTTCCCGCCCGCGATCGTCAAGAAAGTTCTGAAGGACGAAAAACCGATCACCGTGCGGCCCGGATCGCTGTTGAAAGACGCCGATCTTGACGCGGAACGCGCCGCGCTTGCCAAAGAAGTCGGAGAAGAAATCGACGACGAGGATCTGAACGGATACCTGATGTATCCCAAGGTGTTCACCGACTATATGGCGCGCCACGCCACCTATGGCCCGGTACGCACCCTGCCGACACCTGTGTTCTTCTATGGCATGGAACAGGGGCAGGAAATCTCGGCCGAGATCGACCCCGGCGTGACCCTTGAGATCCGTTGCCAAGCCATCGGAGAGACCAACGACCTGGGTGAACGTCGGGTGTTCTTCGAACTCAACGGTCAGCCCCGCACGGTGCGCGTCGCGGACCGGCGCGTGACCAGCGCGGTCGAGGCGCGCGCCAAGGCCGATCCCGGCAACGACGGGCACATCGGCGCCCCCATGCCCGGCGTCGTCGCCACAGTCGCCGTCGAGGCAGGCCAGAAGGTCAAACAAGGCGACCTGCTGCTGACCATCGAAGCGATGAAGATGGAAACCGGCCTGCACGCCGAACGGGATGCGACAGTAAAGGCAGTTCATGTCGCGGCAGGCGGGCAGATTGATGCCAAGGATCTGCTGGTCGAGCTGGAATAACGCCATGAACCCCTTGTCCATCACGCCCATCTACGACGTTCTGATCGCGGTTCTGTTCCTCTGGCTGTCGTGGCGCGTGATCAAGGGCCGCCAAGGTGCTGGTGCGGGCATGGGCGACGGTGGGGATGAACAGCTGGCCCGCCGCATTCGGGCGCAGGCGAACTGTGCTGAGTATGCTCCGCTGGGCCTGATCCTGATCCTGCTGGCTGAATTGCAGGGCATTGGCCCGCTGTGGCTGCACGGAGCGGGCATGTTGTTGCTTGTCGGGCGTGGTCTGCACGGAGTTGGCATGACCTTTCCTTACGGCCGCTTCATGACGCGGGTGCCGGGTATGGCCATAACGTTCGCGGCCTATGCCTTTGCATGTTCGCTGAACGTCGCCGGTCTGTTTTAGATCGCGCTTTGATCGGTGGTCATTCCGCACCGATAAGAACGTTATGTCGAGGCTTCGCGGCGGAAATAGGCTGAAGCGGACATTACCAGCGCATCTCAAGCAGGGCGCGCGCCGGGCCGGTGGGCTGGCGCAGAACCGTGGAGTTTGCATGATTTATGGCTCAGGTTTGGTCGTCAACTCGCTTGGAAGCGCCAAGATCAGACCAGAGCCTGACCGGCGGGACTGGTCCGGCGCTTCGGCGGATTGTGTTGAAAAACTCCGAAATCAGAGCGTCGCGGATTTCTTGCGAAAACCTATGAAGCGAAATAGTCGGAAAGCTTTGACCACGAGACAGCGCATGGCTGCGCGTGAGCGCATGTAGGCGATTTGGGCCGACCCCCGCGCCAAAAATTTAGGATCGGGCTGCATGGAAAGAAAAATCATCGTTCAGGCCCTAAAACGGAGTTTTTCAACACAATCGGCGGATTGTGTTGAAAAACTCCGAAATCAGAGCGTCGCGGATTTCTTGCGAAAACCTATGAAGCGAAATAGTCGGAAAGCTTTGACCACGAGACAGCGCATGGCTGCGCGTGAGCGCATGTAGGCGATTTGGGCCGACCCCCGCGCCAAAAATTTAGGATCGGGCTGCATGGAAAGAAAAATCATCGTTCAGGCCCTAAAACGGAGTTTTTCAACACAATCGGCCAGCATTGCATGGCAGATGAACGCCATTCTAGGATGACCGCCTCTGCAACAGGTGTGAATCGATATGATCGAACTCCTCTCAAACCCCGCCGTCTGGGCGTCCTTTGCCACGCTGACAATCCTCGAGATCGTTCTGGGCATCGACAACGTCATCTTCATCTCCATTGCCGCCAGCCGCCTGCCCGAACATCAGCGTGCGCGCGCCCGCTATATCGGCCTGCTTGGCGCGTTGGTGCTGCGAATACTGCTGCTGTTCTCGATCGCCTGGATCATCGGGTTGACGGCGCCCATCGCCACGATATTTGGCTTGGAGATTTCGTGGCGCGACATCATTCTTGTCGCCGGGGGGCTGTTCCTCCTCTACAAATCCACGACCGAAATCTTTGCCGAGGTCGAAGGCGAGGATCACGCCAAGAATACCGGCGTCGCGACAGCAACATTCGGTGCCGTCATCACCCAGATCATGATCCTCGATATGGTGTTTTCACTCGATTCGGTCATCACCGCGGTTGGCATCGCGGACCATCTGGAGGTTATGGTGGCCGCGGTCGTCGTCGCCATTCTGGTGATGATGCTTGCCGCCGAACCGATCAGCAATTTTGTCTCGGGCCACCCCAGTACGAAGATGCTGGCGCTGGCCTTCCTGGTGATGGTCGGCATGGCGCTGGTCGCAGATGGTCTGCATTTCCATATCGAGCGTGGGTTTATCTATGCAGCCATGGTCTTCGCCGGCGGCGTTGAGGCGCTGAACCTGTGGCGGCAAAAACGTCGCATGCGGCTGGCAATGGGCAATGTAGCGGACTGAGGCTTGATGCGCGAAAAACCCCTTGCAGCCCCGCGCCAGAGTTTATATCTGACGCAAACCCAATGGATGCGGGCGTAGCTCAGGGGTAGAGCATAACCTTGCCAAGGTTAGGGTCGTGAGTTCGAATCTCATCGCCCGCTCCAATAAACAGGGCCATCCGGCAACGGGTGGCCCGTTTTTTTTGGGACCGCTGCGCAGCAAGCCCCCGGGCACGGCCTGGTACGGTCTTTTATTTGCCGGGCGTCTCGATCATTGTGCGGGGATGGGGCGCGCGACGAACAGTTCTGGCAATGACGATCCGGCGTGGCCCGTTGGCTGAGCGTCGGCATATCCTGCGGATCACGCCGCATTTTCAGCGCCAAGGCCCCTGCCCGGTGCGTTATGATCCCTGCGGCGGATTGCAGATCCAGACCCGACGATTGACCAAAGCACTGGAGTAGGCAGGCGCCAGCCAAACGGTGCTGACAACCCGCCTGCCAAACAGCCCCCGGACCGAGTGTATGTCGGCCCGAACCCGGATCCACTCGGTCGGCCCCGGCCTGTCCGGATGGTTGGTGCCCTGGATGCTGGGTGTGACATGGGGGTTGGCGGTCATGGCGTATCTTTGGCGGCAACGCAGGCGCGACACCCTTGTTCACATCCATTTCAATCACTGGCTGTGCTGTCGCCTTCTGGTGGTCGGCGCACGCATTCTGGGCATGCCGACTGTGGTCACCTTCAGCACCCAGCTTTGGGTGGCGCGCAAAAACCCCGCACTACGGCGTGCGGCCCGCTGGATCGACGGGATCAGTCTGCGCCGGGCCACGCGGGTCATTGCGCTGACGCAGACACAGGCGCGCCGCCTTGTTGATGCCTATTCGATCGCTCCGGCCCGGGTTTGCGTGATCCCGGATGCCATTGATGCGGACGCATTCCGCGCCTCGGCAGACACGGACGATATCGGCGACTTTCGCACGCGCCACGCCATACCGCGTGACAGGAAAATCGCCCTCTACCTCGGGCGTATCCGGGCCGAGAAGGGATGGCGCGACCTGCCGGACATCGCACGCGCGCTTGCGCCGGATGGCTTCCTGCTGATCTGTGGCGACGGGCCGGACCGGGCGAAACTGACGGCGGCCATGCGCCTGAATGCCGCTGAGCCGAACTGGAGCATCACCGGGTTTGTCGATCAAGCCGAAGCGCGTCTTGCACTTGGGGTGGCGGATGTCCTGATCCTGACGTCGCGGCGCGAAGCCTTCGGCAGCGTCATGCTAGAGGCGATGGCCTGCGGCGTTCCCGCCGTTGCTTACCGCGTCGGCGGATTGACCGAGGTTTCGGGCAGTCCCCCCGCGATCCGATTGGTCGAACCGGGCGACAAGACTGCAATGATCGACGCTGTTCGACAGATCCTTGACGATCCCATGGCACATGCGCAACTGACCCGGCGCGGTCTGGCACGGGTGCAGCATTTTGCGCTGTCAGATGCAATCAGCGCAACAATGGCTGTCTATCGCGCGATAGAAACCGATGCGTCCACCGCGCCGAGGAGCGTGCCTGAGCTGCAGAAGAAAAAGGCATATTGACGACGATGACGACAATCGAGGACGCAACAGTCATTGTCGCACACCCGGATGATGAAATCCTGTGGTTCGCCTCGGCCCTGCCAAGGGCCGCACAGGTGATCATTGCGTTTCAGGATTATGCGCGGCGCCCCGGTCTTGGCGCACGCCGGGCAGCGGCGATGGCGGCGCTGCCCTTCCCCGTTGACGCGCTTGCCCTGGCCGAAGCCGGGACATTTGATGCGGTCAACTGGTCCGATCCCATCCTGACAGACCACGGGCTGGCGATGAACGCGCCCGGCCAGCTTGGGGCGGTCATTGACGCCTATGCCGCGAATTTTCGGGCGCTTACCAAAGCCCTCTCTGCCAGGTTGAACCCCGGGTCCCGCGTGTTTACCCATAACCCCTGGGGCGAATATGGTCATGCGGACCATGTTCAGCTTTATCGGGTTCTGGAACACCTGCAGCCTCGGATCGGGTTTCAGATGTGGGTTTCGGGCTTTGTGTCGCGCCGCACCTCGGCATTGGCGCGAAGATATGCGGCCACGCCGGGGCCAATCCTGCGGGCGCGCCCTGACCCGGATCTGGCTGATCAGGTTATGCGAACTTATCAGAGCCATGATTGCTGGACGTGGAAAGAGGACTGGGTCTGGCCGATGGAAGAGGTCTTCCTGCCAGCACCTTTGCAATTGATCGAAAACGGCGAAGCACCTCCGGTGCCGGATACCGCGCCGCTGCTGCACATCCCAGCGCCCGAGGTTGGGCCGGACAATCTGGTCTATTTTCGATAGGTCGCCTGCCTGCACGCGGCGCTCAGCTTTGCCGCAAGGTCTCTATGCGCCGCTCGCTTTGCGCCATCGCCTGATCCGAAATCGCGCCGCCGGCAAGTGCGCCCTGCACGGCGGAATTGATCCGCGCGCCGAGGCCGGCATCGGGGTTGGCGAAATTGCCAAAGATCAGCAGGTCATTGCCTGCCGCGATGGCCTGATGCACTGACGCGGCTTCGTCGTAGGCGTTGCGCACCGCGCCCATTTGCAGATCGTCGGTGATCACCGGCCCGTCGAAGCCGATTTCATGGCGCAGAACCCCGATCGCCTTCTGGCTGAGCGATGTCGGCTGGAACCGCCCGTCAGACAGGTTCTCGTGAAACAGATGCGCCATCATCACGGAATCGGCCAGCCCTTCGCCGACCAGTTTGGCGAAGGGATCCAACTCAACCGCGGACCAGCTTTGCGTGATGTCCGGCAGGCCCAGATGGCTGTCGTCCGTGGTGCTGCCATGGCCGGGAAAATGCTTGAGGCAGGTCGCCAGCCCAGCCGCCCGATGCGCCCAGATGAACTGCCGCGCGGCAGCCGTGACAACACGAGGATCGGCCGAGAAACTGCGCCCAAGCCCGCCGATGATCGGATTGCGCGGGTTGACGTTCAGGTCGGTGACCGGCGCCAGGTTCAGCGTGATCCCGGCCTTGGCCAGCTGGGCGGCGCGCGGTTTGTAGTAGTCATAGACGCAGTCTTCACTGTCGCATCGCGCCACGACCTGCTGCGCGGCCAGCCAGCTTTTGAACCCGCGCGCATCGTTGGTGCGGGTCGTGGGGCCGCCTTCGTTGTCGATTGTGATGATCGGGGGCGTCGCACCGCCCGCGTCCCGCAACACGTCCAGCAGCCTGCGCAACTGGCGCGCGCTGCGGATATTGCGCTGGAACAGGACGACGCCAGCGACGCGGCCCGCCGCAAGATCACGCGCGACAGCCTGAACCCCGGCGTCGCGCGCCCGCGTTCCGGCAAACCCTACCAGAATGCGCGCCCCGGCGCGACGCACAGGATCGGCCTGCGCGATTGCCGGGGCGGCCAGCACGCTGAGCATTGTGGCCGAAGCGGCGTGCAGGAAATGTCGGCGGGTCTGAGTCATGCTGTGCGGGTCTAGCCTGTGTCGGACGCCGCAACCAGAGGCCCCTCAACCAGTGGCGTCAGCCGCGTCCAGCACGCGGCGCGCGATGCGAAAGCACTCCAGCGCCATCGGCACGCCTGCGTAAATCCCGACGGCATGGATTATGGCACGGATTTCATCATGGCTGACACCGTTGTTCAGCGCGCTGCGGCAGTGAACCTCCCACTCATGCAGGCGGCCCAGCGCACCCAGCATCGCCAGGTTCATCATGCTGCGGGTCTTTGGCGGGATCGCCTCATCGCCCCAACCGAAACCCCAGCACCAGGCCGTCATGGCTTCCTGAAACGGGCGGGTTAGATCGTCGGCGGCGGCGAGGTTGTTTTCGACATAGTCGGCACCCAGCGTCGCCTTGCGCTGTTCCAGCCCCTTCAGGAACAGGTCTTCGTCGAAGAGGTCGCTCAACTCAGCCGTGCCTTGACCATCGGCCCGACCGTACCGAAATCCATCTGTCCGGTGAATTTGCCCTTCAGCGTCCCCATGACCGCGCCCATATCCCGGATCGAGCTTGCGCCCGCCTGAGCAATCGCGGCGTCGATGGCGGCGGCGACTTCGTCTTCGGACATCTGCCGGGGCAGGAAATCCTCGATCACTTTGATCTCGTCACGTTCCTTTTCGGCCAGTTCCAGCCGCCCGCCCTCATCATAGGCGCGCGCGCTTTCGTGGCGCTGTTTGACCATTTTGCCCAGAATGACCAGCACTTCGGGGTCGCCGATCGCGGCCTCGCCATCCTCGGTTCCGCGCTGCGCAATCTCGCGATCCTTGATCGCGGCGTTGATCAGCCGCAGCGTCGACAGGCGCGTTGCATCCTTGGCACGCATCGCGTCCTGCAACGCGTCGGCCACTTTCGATTTCAGTGTCATCACAGACATCCCACTGTTTTCGCACCCCAGTCTGCGACAATAGCCAATCAAGGAACCGCCCGCAACAGGGGTATTTCTACGTAACGTGTTGATTTCGTTACGTTAGCCAAAACAAACCAGCCGCTTGACCCGCCCCGGCCACACCCGTAGGTTGCCGCGAATTTGCCAACAGCCACGATCCGGAGGACCCCGTGATGACCAGCGCATCAACGCCTGCGAGGCCAACGGCCTGCCTGGTACTGGGCGACGGTACGGTGTTCTACGGCAAGGGGTTCGGGGCGACCGGGCAGGTCGTGGCCGAGCTGTGTTTCAACACCGCCATGACCGGCTATCAAGAGGTTATGACCGACCCGTCCTACGCCGGTCAGGTCGTGACCTTCACATTCCCCCACATCGGCAATACCGGCGTGACGGAGGAGGATTCAGAAGCCGCCGACCCCGTGGCAGAGGGGATGGTCGTCAAATGGGATCCCACCGCGCCATCAAACTGGCACGCCACCGGTGCGCTTTCCAATTGGCTGGCAGCGCGCAACCGGATCGGCATCGGCGGCATCGACACCCGCCGCCTGACCCGCGAAATCCGCCAGCAGGGCGCGCCGCATGTGGCGCTGGTCCACGACCCCGCGGGTGACTTCGATCTGGAAACGCTGGTCGCAGCCGCGCGCGGGTTTTCGGGGCTCGAGGGGCTGGATCTGGCGAAAACCGTCACCTGCGCGCAATCCTATCGCTGGGACGAGATGCGCTGGGCCTGGCCAGATGGGTTTCCCCGCCGGGAAGGGCCGGGCCATAAGGTCGTCGCCATCGACTATGGCGCGAAACGCAATATCCTGCGCTGCCTGGCCAGCGCAGGCTGCGACGTGACCGTCCTGCCCGCCACTGCAACGGCCGAGGACGTACTGGCCCATGACCCGGACGGCGTGTTCCTGTCCAACGGTCCCGGTGATCCGGCGGCGACAGGGGCTTACGCGGTGCCGATGATAAAAGGCGTGCTTGAGGCGCGGCCAAAGATGCCGGTCTTCGGGATTTGCCTTGGCCACCAAATGCTTGCGCTGGCGCTGGGGGCGCACACCGTCAAGATGAACCACGGCCACCACGGCGCGAACCACCCGGTCAAGGATTTCGAAACCGGCAAGGTCGAGATTACGTCGATGAACCACGGCTTCACCGTTGACGCGCAGACACTGCCCGACGGCGTCACAGAAACCCATGTGTCGCTGTTTGACGGTTCAAACTGCGGCATCCGGATCGTGGACCGGCCGGTCTTTTCTGTCCAGTATCACCCCGAGGCCAGCCCAGGCCCGCAGGACAGTTTTTACCTGTTCGAACGTTTCGCCACTGCGATGGACGCGGCAAAGGAAACCGCCTGGCGTTAGGGTCGGTTTCCTGCTTTTTTACTCAAATGCGCAGCGGTTCGATTAACTGCCTATTAACGCTTGCACCGTTACTCAAAGGTTAATCGCCTGATGCGAAAGACCCTTTATGCAGACTGCGCTTGCCGCAAGACCCGCGACTGACCAACGTTCATTGCCCGATTCAATGGCAAGCGCGCTTGTAGATATGGGCGTTCTGACGGCACGGGATCTTGACGCGGCCTACAGCGCGGCGGCACGGGGCGAGGCGCGTCTGGCTGACGTTTTGTTGTCGATGGGGTTGATCCGGACCGGTGATCTGGCGCGGGCGCAATCCGCCGTTACCGGCGCGGCGCGGTTCGTACCGGATCAGCACATCGTGGATATCCGCCTGATCGACCAGCTTGGCGCGGATGCCTGCATTCATCTGGGAATCCTCCCGCTCAACACGCCCGGCGGCGCGACCCTGGTCGCGACCGCACGCCCGGAACGCTTTGCGGCGGTGCGGCGCTGGCTGGCCACCAAGCTTGGCCCGGTCCGCATGGTCATCGCGACCGAAGACCAGATGCACGCCTGCCTGCTGCCACTGCGCCAGCGCGCGCTGGCCCGCGGTGCCGAGGTGCGGGTCGACGCCGCCGAAAGCTGTCGCGGCTGGTCGCCGCGCAGGTTCGGCTGGCTGTTTGGCGGTGTGATGCTGGCGGCGCTGGCATTCGCGGCCCTCGCGCCGGTGCTGGCGTTTTCGGCCCTGGCGGTCTGGGCTGTCGTGACGCTGATTGCGACAACCGCACTTCGCAGCGCTGCAACACTGCTGCAGATGCGGGCCATGCGCCGGGGCGAGGTTGGCATTAATGTCGATCCCGCCCCCAACAAGCGCCTGCCCGTCGTGACCCTGCTGGTCCCGCTGTTTCGCGAGCGTGAGATTGCCGCCACGCTGGTGCGCCGTCTGGCCGCGCTCGACTATCCGGCCGGTTGTCTCGATATCTGCCTGGTGGTTGAAGAAGATGACCTGACCACGCAGGACACATTGGCCGGTGCCAACCTGTTGCCGTCAATGCGCCAGATCGTCGTGCCGCGCGCGATGTTGCAGACCAAACCCAGGGCGCTGAACTATGCGCTGGATTTCGCCCGCGGCTCGATCGTCGGGATCTATGACGCCGAGGATCTGCCCGCGCCGGATCAGATCCGACGCGTTGCCGAACGCTTCCTTGCCGCAGGTCACGAACTGGCCTGCGTGCAGGCGGTTCTGGATTTTTACAACGCCGGGTCGAATTGGTTGTCCCGCTGCTTCACGGTCGAATACGCCACCTGGTTTCGTATTATCCTGCCGGGGCTGGAACGCATGGGTCTGGTGGTGCCGCTGGGCGGCACCAGCCTGTTCTTTCGCCGCGCCGCGATCGAAGCGCTGGGTGGTTGGGACGCGCATAACGTGACCGAAGACGCCGACCTCGGGCTGCGTCTGGCGCGCCACGGCTATCGGACCGAGCTGATTTCAAGCGTCACCCAGGAAGAGGCGAACTGCCGCTTCTGGCCCTGGGTCAAACAGCGTGCGCGCTGGCTCAAGGGCTATGCCGTCACATACGCCGTCCATATGCGCCGCCCACTTCGGTTGCTGCGCCAACTGGGCGCATGGCGGTTTCTGGGCGTGCAGGTGGTGTTTCTGGGCACCCTCAGCCAGTTTGTTCTGGCCCCGGTCCTGTGGTCCTTCTGGCTGATCCCGCTGGGGTTGCCGTATCCGCTGGTCAACGTCGCGCCCTGGGGCGTGCTCGTCCTGCTGGGCGCCTTGTTTCTGCTGAGCGAGGTCATCACCATCGGCTGCATCGCCGCTGCAACCACCGGGCGCAGCTGGTTGATCAAATGGGTGCCGACATTGCATTTCTATTTTCCGCTGGGCGCGCTTGCCGCATACCGGGGTCTGCTGGATATGGTCGTCCGGCCCTATTACTGGGACAAGACCGCGCACGGAATCTACGACGCACCGCCTGAGTGAGGTTTGTGCGGGCCAGCGCCCATGCCGTCCTTTCGAGTCATGTGTACGCCTGCACAATCACCCCGTCAGCGGCGTCACGCCCGACGCGCCGCAATCGCCCGGCCTGCGGCAACCCCCGATGACCAGGCCCACTGGAAGTTATACCCGCCCAGCCAGCCGGTGACATCCACCGCTTCTCCGATGGCATAAAGCCCCGGAACCGCGCGGGCCTCCATGGTTTTTGACGACAGCGCGTCGGTCGAAATGCCGCCCGCCGTCACCTCGGCCTTGGCGAACCCTTCGGTGCCGCTGGGGCGGAATGTCAGATTGGTCAGCTCGCCAGCTGCAAGATCAAGATCGCCATTGCTGAGGTTGCCCAATTCGGTTTCCAGCCCGATGCGCCCGGCCAGTGCCTCGGCCAGGCGCGCAGGCAACCGATCTGCCAGCGCCGCCTTGAGATGCGCACGCGGCATGCGACCGCGTGCGTCGCGCAGCCACTCCCCAGCATCGGGCGCAAGATTCAATGAAACGGGATCACCCGGCGACCAGTACGACGAGATTTGCAGAATCGCCGGTCCCGACAACCCCTTGTGGGTGAACAACGCGGCCTCGGCAAAGCTGACGTCGCCAACCCGCGCAATTGCCGGAACACTGACGCCCGACATGGTGCGGAACAGCATGTCATCTGCGCCCAGTGTCAGGGGAACCAGCGCCGGGCGCGGCGTCACGACCGGCAGGCCGAACTGACGCGCGATGTCATAAGCGCGCCCGGTCGCCCCCATCTTCGGAATCGAAGGCCCGCCGGTGGCGATGACCAGTTGCGGCGCCGACGCACCTGCCGCGCGGAATCTGCCATCTGTGTGCTCGATATCGCCAATCTCGGTCGACAGGCGCAGCTCGACACCGACCTTGGCGCATTCCTCCAGCAGCATCGCCACGATCTGCCGGGCCGAGCCATCGCAGAACAGCTGCCCCAGCGTCTTTTCGTGCCAGGAGATCCCGTGGTCTTCGACCAGCGCGAGGAAATCCCATTGCGTATACCGCGACAGCGCCGATTTCGCGAAATGCGGGTTTTCGGACAGGAAGCATGTGGGCTCGCAGCCCATGTTGGTAAAATTGCACCGCCCACCGCCCGAGATCAGGATTTTCTTCCCCGGTTTCGCGGCATGGTCAATGACCAGAACCCGCGCCCCGCCCTGCGCCGCCGTTGCGGCACACAGAAACCCGGCCCCGCCGGCACCCAGAATGATCACATCGAAATCCATGGCGGCCTTTTATGGCGCGACCAGCAGCACGGAAAGCCTACATCGACAGACGGCGCACGGTGCCCACGTCCACCGACCGAGCCGTGCGCCGTGACTCGATCGCCGCAAAGGCCAGCGCCAGACTGTCCAGATTTCCGCGTGCCCCATTGGCCGGTTCGCCGCCCTGTTCGATCGCGACCAGCAGCGCGCCCATCGCCCCGCGAAAGCCATCGTTGAACCACGTCCCTTGCAGGTCAGGCTGCGACTGTCCCGCCGGCGTGGTCAGGGTCACAACCTGCCGCCCCAGATCTGCCCCTTCACTGCGCAAACTGCCCTTCGCGCCTGCAATGAATGTGGTGTCGCGCGGCCCTAAGGGCGTCGCCCCGTCAAACACCAGGCTCGCCTGGCCGCCCTCCATCACCACCTGCGCCTGCGCCATCAGCGGCACTTTTGCCGCCTGACTGTCCGGGCGCACCGAGGATGCAAACACACTCCGCGCCCGCCCCGGCATGACGCTGGCGACGAAATCAAACCAGTGAATGCCAAAGTCATAAAGGATCAGATCCTCGATCCCGTCAAAGGCGGTCCCGGCGATCCAGCCGTGATCCCAGTGGACAGCGACGTGACAGCTCAGCACCTCGCCGATCAGCCCTGCGGTAACCGCCTCGCGCATCCAGGCCATATGCGGTGACCAGCGCCCATTCTGGTTCACCGCCAGCTTCACGCCCTTCGCATCCGCCAGATCGGCCAGCCGCGCGCCCTCATCAAGGTCCAGCACGAAAGGCTTCTGGCTGAGGACATGCTTGCCCGCGTTCAACGCCGCCGCGATCATCGGGCCGCGTTCTTCCGGGTGGGGCGTGATGTCGAGGACCTCGATTCTGTCATCCGCCAGAACCGAGGCGAGGTCATCGGTTACCTGCGCGTCGGGATAGTATTCATCGGCCAGCGCCTGCGCCTTGGAAACCGTCCGGTTGCAGATCGCCGCAACCTCCCACCCCGCAGTCCGATAGGCACCCAGATGCGCCGGAACGATCCCACCCGCGCCGACGATCCCGATCCGTGGCGTGTAAGCCCTCGGCATCGGTGGCTGATACGGTAAATCGGGGGCCGGAACCTCGACCATTTCGGACGAGACCTTCGCGTGGCTGGCGCTGCCCGATGTCTCGCTCATGGCAGCAACGCCAGTGTGCGCTTTTCGGCCGCCGAGGCCGCCGCCGTGTCCACGATCCGCTGCGCAGTCAGGCAGAGGTCCGGGGCAAGTGGCCCTTCGACCGGCGAACCACTCGCCAGACAGCCCAGCACATATTCAATGCCGTTCCGCCGCCCCTTGCGTAAAGCATCCGCCGGGACCGCCGTGATCTCTGGCCTTTCACGCGTCTGCACCGTCACGTGATCCGCGTAATCCGCGCTGGCAATCGTGCCATCGCTTCCCACGAAAACAAACCCGCAGGTCGGTTGCGGCTGCGTCGTCCACGGGTCGGTGAAGGTGCCCCAGCGCGTCTCCATCTTAGACAGGCCCCGCGCATATCGGCAAATGGTGATCGAGTGCTGGTCGACCTCGATCCCCTCAGCCTCATCCACAACGCAGGTCACCTCCAGCGGCGCCTCACCATCCATATACCACGTGCCCAGCGTCGCGCCGTATCCAAGGTAATCCAGCAGGCTGCCGCCGCCCGAGGCGCGTTTGTACCACCAGCTGTCGGGCTTCTGGCGCTCAACCTCCTCCGGCGTCACCTCGACCTTATCGGCGAGGTGATAGAGCGGGCCGCGATTGCCGTCGTAGAAATGCACTTCCAGCAGATCGCCAATCACCCCTTCATCCAGCAGGCGCTTGGCGGTGACATGGCTTTCCACCCATGCCAGCGGCCAGTTGATCGCCATCAGCTTGCCGGTCGGTTCCATCGCCGCCAGCATCCGGCGGGCGTCAGCGGCCGAGGCGGCGAAGGGCTTTTCAACGAAGACATTGGTGCCGTATTTGGCCAGCCGTTCGGTGTAATCCGCATGATCCGCCGTTGCGGCGCAAAGGATCGCCAGGTCCGGCTTGGTCGCCTCCATGCAGGCGTCGAAATCGGTGAACAGGCGGTCATCTGGCACGCCGAAGGTCGCCGCCGCACTCGCCATCCTCGCCGGGTCGGGATCGAACAGCCCGGCGATTTCGGCGTCGGGGTGCTCATGCACCATCCGCAGCAGGTCGCCCATGTGCATGTGGTCGAAACTGATGCCAGTCACGCGGAATTTGGCCATAGAAACCCCCTCCTCAACTTTGGTCGGTCAGCCGGATATAGACCGTGGTGACCGCCAGAATAATCGCCCCGAACAGGATGCGCCGCGCGCCTTCGGGCATTTGCAGCAAGGTCAGCAGCGTCCCCAGAACCGTCAGGATCAGCGCGCCCAGAATGGTACCGCCATAACCGCCGCGCCCGCCGAAGATCGAGGTTCCCCCGATCACCGCCGCCGCCACCGACGGCAGCAGCAGCGGATTGACCAGCGACAGCGACGGCGCCTTGATGAGGCCGACATAGAGCAGCCCCGCCACCCCCGCGATCAGCCCCGACAGAACATAAAGCGCCAGGAATACCTGCCACGAACGAACGCCCGATATCCGCGCTGCCTTCTCGTTCGAGCCCAACGCGTATAGCAATCGCCCAAAGCCGGTGCGTCGCTGGCCCCAGACGATCAGCACCGCGAAAGGCACGAAAAGCAGCAGCGAATTCGGCGCGCCCCAGGTCCGCCCGGTGCCCAGCCACGCCAGCCCGTCCGGCACGACCGAGCCTGTGGCGATGACGAACCGCTGGTAGACCTGCAAACACCCGGTCCCGATCAGCCCGGTGCCAAGCGTCATGATCAGCGGATGCATCCGGCAGACGGCCACCCCGAACCCGTTCGCCAGCCCGATCAGGACTGCCGGAATCAACCCGATCAGGATCGCCAAAGGCACGCCCACGATCGGCACCTGTGTCGCCATCACGAAGGCGGTGATTGTCGCGGCGACTGATGCGCTGAGGTCAATCCCGCCGGTCAGCATCGTCAATGTCTGACAGGCCGCCAGCATCGCCAGCGGAATCGCGAATTTGATGGTGTTGCCGACCCAGCGTTCGTTCACGATCCCGGGGCGCATGAACTCCAGCAGGCCGACGAGCACCAGCAGCAGGATCACCAGCGGAATCAGGTGGTTGTCGCCCAGGAACCGCGCCAGACGGCGCATCGGGGGTGTTTGTTCGGTGGTCGAGGTCATGCCGTTTTCACCCGCCCTGCCCGCACCGCCAGAATACCGCCCAGCATCACCACCGCCACCATGATCGAGCCTTCGACGATGGTGGTCACGTTCGGATCCACACTCAGCAGCGTCAGGTCCATCCGCACCAGCCGCAGGATAAACACCGCGATGATCGGCCCCAGCAATGCACCCTTGCCGCCGCCAAGCACCACGCCGCCCAGCACCACTGCGGCAACGCTGGCCATCAGGTAGGGGCCTGGAATCGGTTCACCGTTGCCGGTGGAAAACGTCAGCGCCAGCCCGCCCATCGCCGCGAACAGCCCGCAGATTGCGTAAGCCGCGATCCGGGTCCGCCCGATGGCGATGCCGCTGCGATAGGCTGCGCGTTCGTCACTGCCAATCGCATAGATCGACAGGCCCAACTTCGAGCGCCGGATCGGCACCCAAATGACGGCGAGCGCGATGACCAGAACGACGAAGGCTTTGGGCAGCCAGGGGAAGATCACCGTGCCGACAATCATCTCGCGCAGCCACGGCACCGCCGCGCCGCCCGGCGCCTTCAGGATCAGCAGGGCGACGCCTTCCCACACGAACAACATCGCCAGCGTGACCACGATGTCCGGCACCCGCGTCACCACGATCAGCGCGCCGTTCAGCGCCCCCATTGCGACCCCGATGCCCAGCACCAGCAGGACCAGCGGCACCGCCATCGCATCGCTCGCCCCGTCCATCAGAACCGCCGCCGTCACCCCGGCCACCGCCATCATCGAGGCGACGGACAGATCAATCCCGCCCGCAATCACCACCACCGCCATCGCCGCCGTTGCAAAGGCAAAGGGCAGGGTCGCACGGGCCAGCGATTCGAGGCCCGAAGCGCCGAAATTCGGCTGAATGAACCGGGTCAGAACGAACAGTGCGACCAGCAACGCCACCAGCCCCAGCACCCAACCGTTCTTTGCAATCAGCCGGTTCATGCGGGCACAGCCTCGGCCGCGCTCAGCCCATATGCGGCGCGCATCAACGTCTGTTCATCCGCATCTGCCGCCTCGACCACGTCCACCAGACGCCCGTTGAAAATCACCGCCGCCCGGTCGCAGGCCGCCGGAACCTCGGCCAGTTCGGAGGTGTAATAGAGGACCGAGGCCCCCTGTTCCGCCAACTCTCGCACCAGCAGGTAAATCTGCCGCTTGGTGCGCACGTCGATGCCGCGCGTCGGGTCAAACAGCAGCAGGATATCGACCCCACTGGCCAGCCAGCGCCCGATGGTCACCTTCTGCTGATTGCCGCCCGACAGGCGCTGAACCTCGCCCATGGCGCGGCGGTCGATCTGCATCCGGTCCACGGCGTCATCCACCCGCCGAGCTTCCTCCCGCATCCGGATCGCGCCCCATTTGCCGGGCCGTGCCAACAGCGGCAGCGCCAGGTTTTCGCGCACCGAGCGTTCCATGAGCAGCCCGTCCGCCCGGTCCCCCGGAACAAAGGTCATCCCCGCCTTGATTGCATCCGCCGGGTGGCTGAAGCTGAGCGGCGTGCCGTCCAGTTCCACCGCCCCGCCCGTGGGCCGGATCATGCCTGCAAGCACGTCGAACAGCTCATCCTGCCCCTGCCCTTCCAGCGCGACGACACCCAGAACCTCGCCCCTGTGCAAATCCAGCGAGACATCGGCCAGCTTGGTCCCGGCGGACAGGTTTTTCACCCGCAACCGCGTGTCCGCCTGCGCCGTCGCCACACCCGCGGCTGTCGGCCCGTCGCCCAACGCAGCGCCCAGCATCAGTTCGACCACCTTTTCCTCAACCCCTGCCTCAATCGGCAGGTCGCCCACCGTCTGCCCATCGCGCAGCACGGTGGCGCGGTCGCAGATCTCGGCAATTTCGGAAAATCGATGCGAGATATAAATCACCGCCTGCCCCGCATCCGCCTGTTTACGCACGGTTTTCAGTACATTCTCAACAAGGTCGGTCGGCAGGGCGGCGGTCATCTCGTCCAGCAGCAGCACATCGGGTTCAGCGGCCAGCGCGCGCGCCAGATCGAGGATGCGCAGCGTCGCCAGCGGCAGTTGCCCGATCATATCGTCCAGCCGCAACCCTTCGATCCCCTGTTCCGTCACCCAATGCTGGAACGCCTCAACCGGGGTGCCACCCAGCCGCAGATTATCCGCCACATCAAGGTCCGGGATCAGCGAAGGTTCTTGATAGACCGGCACCAAACCGGACCGCCGCGCTTCGGCGGGCGAGCCGACGCGCCGTTCCTCGCCCCGGATGCGCACATGCCCGGTGTCGGCCTTCAGCGCCCCGGTCAGAATTTTCACGAAGGTCGATTTCCCGGCGCCATTGGCGCCCATCATGGCAACGATCTCACCCCGGTCAATCGTCAGGCTGGCGTCCTTCAGCGCGACGACCGCACCAAAGCGCTTCGACACGCCCTGCGCGTCCAGCAACCGCCCTTCGGGTTCCACCATACCTGCCCCCGTCAATCACGACCGGGCCCCGAAAGGCCCGGCCAGTTTTTAGGTCAGACGATTACTCGCCCGGACCTTTGCAGGCGATGATCTCGTCCATGCTGTACGTCGTCCAGCCAGGGATCGAGACCGAAACAGGCCATTCCGGGTCAAGGTTCGGGTTCTGCGCCGCCTCGATCAGCTTCATGCCTTCGTCGTCGTTGTTGGCCCAAAGCGACGGGTCGACCAGAACGGTGCTGTCCGCCGGCACGTCACCGTCCAGGATCTGGATCGCCAGCGTGACGCCGGCACCGCCGATGGAACCGGGGTTGGTCACAGCCGCGCCGGTGAAGCCTTCCACCGTCGCCAGTTGACCCACGAAGCCCGCGTTATCCGCCCCGACAATCGGCACCAGCGGCACGTCGGATTCGATGAACGCGTCGACGATCACGTTGTCGATGCCGCTGGTCCAGACCCCGTCAAACGGAATGCCGGTGGCCAGATAGTCAAGGATCTGCTGCTTGCCCTGATCCTGCTGCCAGCCGGTGAAAACCTCGTGCACGACATTGACGTCGGGGTGTTCAGCCAAAGCGCGCTGGAACCCTGTGTGGCGGTCGTTGTCGGCCCCCGCCCCGGCGGCACCGCGCATATAGACCACGCTGCCGGAGCCGCCCATTTCCTCAAACAGCCATTTCGCGCCGAGATAAGCGTATTCTTCCTGATTGTTGGACAGGATGTAGGCCCCTTCAGCCGTCACTGCCTGATCGACGGCTACAACAACGATGTCCTTGGCAATCGCCTCTTCAATGGCGGAATTCACACCTTCCGAGTTCGAGGGGTTCAGCACGATGGCGTCCACCCCGGCTTCGATCAGGTTGCGGATATCCTCCAACTGGCCCGCCGCATCGGTGTTGCGGTGCGCGATGTTCAGGCTGTCGACCTTGCCCGACACCAGCGCCTGCGCCTTCATCGCGCAGACCATTTCCTCGCGCCAGCCATTGCCCTGCACGGTGTTGGAAATCCCGATGGTATAGCCGCCGTGGCTGGCCGCGAAGGCCGCCCCGGTCAGGCTGGTCACCAGCATCGCTGCGGCGCTTGTCGTTACCATGAGTTTTTTCATCTTGGTCACTCCCTTGGGTTGGTTATCGGTTTCAGTGCATCCGGTCCGCTACTTGATGAACGGGCTCAGAATATCGCGCGCGAGCAGAAAGCCGCGCTTGATCTTGTCGTCGGTACCCTCAAAATCGCGGTCCTCATGTTCGATGATGACCGGCCCGTCATAGCCGACGCGGTAAAGTTGAGAGAAGAAGTCGCCCCAGTCGACATCGCCGAGGCCACAGAGGCGCGGCACCTGCCAGCCCATGCCCGCAGACAGGATGCCGTGGTCATAAAGGCCATCGCGGTCTATCATCAGGTCCTTGGCGTGGACATGCGCAAAGCGGTCGCCGAATTCGCGGATGAACCGGCCCTGGTCGATCATCTGATAGATCAGGTGGGACGGGTCGAAGTTCATGCCCACCCCGTCCCAAGCCTCGAAAATTCGCCGCCAGATGCGGGGGGAATAGGCGATGTTGTGCCCGCCCGGCCATTCATCGTTTGAGAATATCATCGGGCAGTTTTCGAATGCCAGCGTTACCCCGCTGTCGCGGGCATGCGCCACGATATCGGGAAAGATCTTCTCGGCCCGCGCCCAGTTGTCGTCCACGGTCAGGCTGCGGTCGCCACCGACGAAGGTGTTGACCACGCCCACACCCATGACCCCGGCGGCGGTAATGACCTTCTTCAGATGACCGATCACCTCCTCCCGGTGGTCCGCATCGGCGTGCAGCGGGTTCGGATAATAGCCGAGGCCCGATACCTCGACCCCCTTGTCGGCCAGCGCGCCCATAATCTCGGACCCCTGATCCTTGCTCAGACCATCAACGTTGATGTGCGAGGTTCCGGCATAGCGCCGCGCCTCTCCGCCCGAGGCGGGCCAGCAGGCCACCTCCAGCGCCGACATGCCGTTGGCGGCGGTCCAGTCAGCGACCTTCATCAGGTCGGTGTCTTCAAATGGGGCGGTCAGCAGGCCCAGTTTCATCGCGTCATTTCCTTGTCCTTACAGATCAACCCATTGGCCCTTGGCCGCGCTTTCCAGCACCGCATCACAGAACCGCATTTCATAGTGCCCGTCGGCGAACCCGGCATAGGTCGCATCCGGCGAACGCCCGCCCCTTGCGACGTCGCCATAGACTTGCCGGAACAGCGCGAAGAACGTGTCCGCAAAGCCTTCGACATGGCCCCCGGGCAGGCTTGCCGCCGCCGCGCCCGCCGCATTCATCAGCGCCGCATCGCGTTGCAATACCCTGTTCGCCCCATCCCGCTGCCCGATCCAAAGATGATCCGGCATTTCGGAATCCCAAGCTGCCGAGGCCTTGGACCCCGCGATGTCCCATTGCAGCGAGTTCTTGCGCCCGACATTCACCTGGCTGGTCGTCAGGCAGGCCCGCGCGCCACCCGCGAACTTCAGCATGATCATCGCCGCATCGTCGGTCTCGATCTGCCGCGTCTCCGTTTCGCCCGCAGCGTCCTGCGAAAACGTCGCCACCGGCCCAACCGGCTTCTGACGTTCCCGGATGAAGGTCGTCAGGTCCGCAAAAACCGACGTCGCCTTCTGCCCGGTGATGAAGCTGGTCAGGTCCGCCCAATGGGTGCCGATATCCCCGACCGAGCGCAGCGCGCCGCCCACCTCAGTCTCCAGCCGCCAGTTCCAGTCGGTCGGCTTGGCCAGCCAGTCCTGATGATAGTGGCCGGTGATGAAGCGGATGTCGCCAAGATCGCCATCCCGCACCATCTGATGCGCGTGCTGGTTCAGCGGATAGAAACGAATGTTGTAGCAAACCGCCGCGACCAGCCCGCTGGCCTCGACCAGCTTCAGCATCTCGGACGATTCCTCCGAGGTCATCGCCAGAGGCTTTTCGCAGATCACATGCTTACCCGCCGCCAGGATCGCCTTCACCTGCGAATAATGCGCGTGATTGGGGGATGTTACGTGGACAAGATCAACTTCTGGATCAGCCAACAGATCGTCGAGGTTGCGGTAGGAACGCACCACGCCCATCGCCTTGGCGCCTTCGGCACCACGCTCAGCGCTGGAGCCCAGCACGCCCTCAACCCGCACGCCCAGCCGCCGCAGCGCCTGCGTGTGCACGGTTCCGATGAAGCCCGTGCCAATCACTGCGGCCCCTAATTTGCTGAAATCCGTCATGTTACCGCTCTCAATCCCCATGTGTTAACGTCACGCAACCGAATAGCCGCCGTCAACCGGAATGCAGGCCCCGGTGATGAATTCGGCGGCGTCCGAGGCCAGGAACAGCGCCGTTCCGGCGATATCCTGCGGCTGGCCCCAGCGCCCCAGTGGTGTGCGCAGATTAACCGCCGCCACATGATCCGGATCAGTCCGGCTGCGTGCCGATTGCTCGGTCACAATGAACCCCGGCGCGATGGCGTTGACCTGGATGCCATCCCCGGCCCAGGCGATCGCCAGCGATTTCATCAACTGAGTCACCGCCGCTTTGCTGGCCCCATAAGCCGGGTTCTTCGGGCTGCCAAAACCCGCATACATCGAGGCGATGTTGATCACCGCACCGCCCGCCGCCTTCAACTGCGGATGAAACGCCAGCGCGGTGCGGAATGTTCCGTGCAGATTGATATCGACGACTTTGGCGAAGAAGTCTGGCGCCATCTCTTCGCCCCGCGCCGTGATCGCCGCACAATTCACAAGAATATCAAGCGCTTGCAGACCATTCGCAAAATCCGTCACCGCATCCCCGTCGGCCACGTCCAACTTGTGATAGGTGAACCGATCCTGGTCCTCGGCCGCAGGCTGATCTTCGAGTCCGGTGATCACAACCTTGGCCCCGGCGGATTTGAACGCCCGCGCGATGGCCGCGCCGATCCCGGCACGGCTAGCCCCGATGACGCAAACGCGGCGTCCGGTAAAATCAAATGATGCCAGACTGTTGGTCACTGTTCCTCAACCAATTTCAATCTCGATCCGCCCGTCCTTCAATCGCGCAGGATAAGTCGCCAGCGCCTCGCACACCGGCGCGCGTAATGCTGCCCCGGTCTGGTAGTTGAAGCGCCCGTTGTGCTTGGGGCATTCGATGGTGTCGTCCATCACCAGCCCGTCGGCCAGATGTACTTTTTCATGGGTACACAACCCGTCCGTTGCGAAGACCTCGCCATCGGACGTCCGATAGACAGCGAAGGTTCGATCCCCGTGGTCAAACCGAATAACGTCTTCCAGATCAATATCTTCGGCGTCGCAAACATCCACCCACGCGCTCATGCCTCTGCCCCCCGCGATGGAATGCCGTCGACGGCATGGAATTCTTCACGATAGGGCCGCGCGGTCGGTGGCAACGCGCGGGGCAGCGTATATCCAGCCTCTCGCGTCTGGCGAGCCAGCGCATAAATCAGATCGCCATAGGCGTCGGCGATCGAGGCGTTCGGCGCCGGCAGATCATGCTTGATCAGGGCGTGCAGGCGCGGCAGCGCGTGGTAAGGAACCATTGGAAACATATGATGTTCCACGTGATAGTTCATGTTCCAGTAGAGCCATCGGGAGACCGGATTGATATACACCGTGCGGCTGTTCAGCCGGTGGTCCAACACATCCTCGGCCAGCCCGCCGTGCTGCAAAAGACCCATCATCACCAGATGCCAGCAGCCATAGATCCGCGGGCCGCCGATCAGCAGCAATGGCAGGATCGACCAGCTGACCAGCGCCATCAGGATCGCGGTAGCGTAGATGCCCATGTGGATCCGCGCCCAGAACACCGCCTTGGCACGTTCGGCTTCGGGGATGTAATCCTGCTCAGCTTCTGACACGATGCCTAAAGAGTTCCTTGCAAGCGCCCGTAAATCATAAATAATATCCGGCAAGCCGATGAACTTCAGCGCCACCAGGATCAGCGTCGGCGGGCGCATCAGCGCAATCTCTGGATCGCGCCCGATGATGATGGTGTCGGTGTGGTGGCGCGCATGGCTCCACCGCCACGAGATTGGATTGCGCATCACCATGAAGGACGCGATGTGATAGACGGCGTCGTTCTTCCAGCCGGTCCTGAAGGCCGTTCCATGACCGCATTCATGCCAGCGGCTGTCACAGACGGTGCCATACAGCACCCCATAGCCAAGCAGAAACGGCACCGCCCACCAACTGCCCCACAAGGCGATCACCGACGATCCGGTGAAGATCAGCAGCAGGAACCAAAGCAACGTGTCCTGATCCGCCTGCGCGTCGCTGCGTTTCATCAGGAATTTCATCACCTTGCGCGGCACTTCTGAATGATACCATTCAGCTGAGGCAAGCCCCAGTTCGACGGCGCGCTGATTGTTCGGCCCCACAAGGCTGTAGTCGCGTTTGATCTGCGGGTTGAAAGCATTCATGTGCAATCCTTCCCATTTGTCGAAGCGGCGCCATGCAACTTGGGGTATACTCCCGACGGCTGAGGGTACTCATTTTCCGGCTGCCCGGAAATGGCAGCGATGCGGGCGCGGGCCCCACTCAGATCCGCAGCTCCGTCGAGCACCCGGAAGCGTGCGTCATACGGGCGCTCTGCCCCCGGGGGCAGCCAGATCATCTCATCCCGGTCGCGCGCGAAATTGTTGCCGGGCAGATGGTGGGTCGAAGGTTCCAGGCCCAGGACATATTCACCGGCGCGGAAATTCTGCCATTGCAGGGCAACGGGAAGCTGGTCTTTTCGGGTGGTGATTTCCAGGCCAAGGCCCAGATGATCGTTGATCAACGCCATTGGGACCAGCCCGGCCGCATCCGCCAACATATCGTGCTGCCAGACCTGTTCGCCCAGACCGACGCGCGGTTCAGGGACGGTGCGATACCCGATGCCCTGCGCGTCCAAACCGTGTTCGGCGTGGGTGGCGTGGATCACTTCGGCAATCGGTGCGACAAACTCCGCATTTTTATCAAGCAGCGGATAGCCAAGGTTAACGTGATACATGAACATATGCGGTTCGACCGAAAACCCTGCGTTTACGACGCGATCCCTCAGCCGAACCTCATTCCCGCCAAGGTCCGCTTCGATCCGGCGATGCAGGTGCAGGACCTCTCCGAAAATGGTGGCCTGCACCGTGACGCCTTCGGCCCAAAGGGTGCAGGTATCGCCCGACCAAGCCTCGCCATAGCCGGTCAGGCGCGCCGGGGTATTGCTGATCCGGCCGTGCAACCCGTGGGTCACCGTGGCCTTGCGCGGATAGCCATAGGTATCTGCGGGCACGGTTTCGGGCCCGAGTGTGTGATCCAGCCCGCAGGTTGCCAGAAACCCGGTAAAGCCCCGGTTCCATCCCAACCCGTCATCCTCGGCGGCATTGTGCAGCCCCGGGTGCCGCATCCCGGCGGCCGATTGCCAGCCGATCGCGCGCCCCTTGTGCGACAGCGCCGAAATATCCATTGCCCGGTCGACCGATACGGTGAAATCCAACCCGCTGCCGGTCGCGAAATCCAGCACCCGCATGCCACGCCCGGCGCCATCTTCCAGTGTCGACAATCGCACCCCGCCAATCTGGCTGAGGTTGCCGGTCCGCTGCGCCAGCGACGCGGCCGTATGGTCGGTGCCGAACAATCGGGTCATCGGACGGTTGATCCTTGCGGTGCAGGCATTGGCCAAATGTGACGGGTAATCGACGGGTAAGTCAAACGAATTGAGTTGATTTTTGGGGTTTTCTGAGGTGTTCTCAACAAGTTTGCGCAGTTATCCACAGATATTTACGATCAACAATGCCCAAAAACGCTCTGTCGATGCGTGAATGGCTTGCATGTATACCCCAAAATACCTCAGAATATTACGCGATGCCGCGACCAACCATGTCAGATGTCGCCCGCGAGGCGCATGTATCGCTCGCCACAGTAGACAGGGCGCTGAACGGTCGTGGCGGGGTGCGTGCGCAGACCCGGGCGCAGATCACGGCCGCGGCGCACCGGTTGGGCTATCCGGTCGCTGAAGCAGACGGGTCGATCACACCGCCTGCCCCGGTGCGTCTGGTGTTCCTTCTGCCGGACGGCACCAATGCGTTTATCAACGATCTGGCGCAGCAGGTGGCCGCGCAATCGGATCCGGCCAAGGGGATCCGGGCCAGCGTTGAACTGGTGGCGGAATTCAACCCGACAGCACTGGCGGCACGTCTGGTGGCGCTGAAGGGAACTGTTGACGGGATCGCCCTGGTCGCGCTGGATCATCCCCAGGTGCGCGAGGCGATCCGCGAATTGCTGGCGGCGGGAACGCATCTGGTTACGCTGGCCTCGGACATTCTGAACGTTCCACACCAGGGGTATGTCGGGATCGACAACGCCCAGGCGGGGCGGCTGGCGGGGTATCTGCTGGGGCGGTTTCTTGGGCCGGGGGCCACCGGAAAAGTGGCGTTCTTTGCAGGCTCTCTGTTCTATCGCGGGCATCTGGAACGCGAGATGGGATTTCGTCAGGTTCTGACCGAAGATTTCCCGGCGCTGGAACTGGTCGAACTGCGCGAGGTGCAAGAGGATCGCACCCGCGCCGAGGCTGAAATGACGCAGTTACTGGCCCGCCACCCCGATCTGGCCGGAATCTACAACGCCGGGGGCGCAACAGCGGGCATCGCGGCGGCATTACGACGCGGGCCGCGAAATCCGGTTTTCATCGCGCATGAGGTGACCACCGCCACCAAGGCGCTGCTGCTGGACAACACACTGGATGCTGTCATTGACCAGAACCCCGGCGCCGAAGTGGCCGAGGCGCTGCGCCTGCTGAAGGGCGCGGCGCGCAGGCAGACCGTCGCGGTAATGCCGCCCCAGATGCGGGTATTCTTTCGTGAAAACCTGCCAGAGGCGTAGCAGCTCGGCGCGCGCCAGAAACGCGCCAGCACCAATCGGATCACGGCAGGCCCAAGTCCCCTCGCCAATGTCTTTTCGCCAAAAATACTCCGGGGAGGTCTGGAGGGGCTGGCCCCTCCAGCCACCGATCGCACTCCATCGTTTCCGCCATTCTCAAGGCTCTGACCGTCGGCCCTGAAACCACTCCTCGTAGGATTTCCAAGATTGGCCTTATCCCAAGACCGAAAAACTTGATTCCTCGTTGATTTCGCGCCGCCGCGAATAAAACCCGGCATCGATTATGTGCCCGGTGTAGGGCATGGTGAATTGCAGCGGGGTGATGTCGTGATCTGTCCCGCCCTCGACATAATCCACCAGCGCAGCTATCAGCTTGCCCGCAATCGGTGCGTTCTTGTACTGGTTCCCGCTGGACCCGCAGGCCATATAGAAACCGCCCAGCGCGGACTTGTCATAGATGGGAATCCAGTCGGTCGAGGCATCATAGAGGTCCACCACCCCGCGCGCCTTGGACGGGATGCCAAGCGAGGGCACCCGCTGGCCATAGCGCATCGCCTGCGTTGTCCATTGATCGGTAAAGTCGCGGTTATAGTCGGTGTCGTTCTCGGCCCACTGGTGCGGATCGCAGGGCGGATCTTCCGAGCCGACAAGAATATTGTTGCCGTGTTCGGGGCGGATGTAACAGGCGATATCGCTGTCCGACACGACCATGCCTTCCGCGTCGAAGTCGAACCCTTCGGGCGCTGGGACATGGGTAACCTCTTGCCGCAAGGGCCGGGTCTTGATCGTCATGTCGTCCAGCACACCCGCCAGCGCGTTGATATGGGCCGATCCGGGACCGGCGACGTTGATCACGACGGGGGCTTCGATCACCTCGCCATCCGATAGCGCCACGCCGGTGACCTTGCCGCCCGATTGCAGGATCTTGGCCACCTCGACCCCCATACGAAACTGCGCCCCATGCAGGCGGGCCGCATCGGCGAGGTTTTGCGATGACAGCGCCGGGTCGGTGACGTAACCGGCGTTTTTCCAGAACACCCCTCCGGTCAGGTGCCCTCCGTTCGGCTTGCCGAATTCCGGGTCGTCCATCCGCCGCGCCGGGCTGAAACTGTCGAGGCTGTAGATCGGCAGGCGCGCGGTGATCTGGTCGGCGTCCCATTCCTCGACCGGGATGTTCAGGGCGCGGCTGTTTTCGAGGTGTCTGGCAAGCTGGTCATTTTCTTCGGTTTTCATGACCAGGCAGCCGCATTCCTTGAACTGCGCCAATTCGGCGTCCGCAGGCAGGCCCAGATATGCCGCCCAGTCGCGCCAGTAGTGATACCCTTCCCAGGCAAAGGCGGTGCCGTCGAAGGTGGAATAATGCATGCGGATGATCGCGCAGGACCCGGCGGTCGACCCGTGGCCGATCTGGCTGTTGCGGTCCAGCGACAGGGTCTTCCAGCCCGCCTTGGCCATTTCAAACGCGACCGCCGTGCCGATCACGCCGGTGCCGATGATGATCGCATCGGGGGTGTTGGTCATGGATTCGTCCTTTGATTGGCACCGGGTTTGGGTTTTTTCTGACACCGTCCGACAGGGCGCGCACGATGCCTGAGGCTGACCGAAACTCCACCCTTGAAGCGGATTATTGTCAAGGCACCGCATGCGTTTACAACGTCCGCCGTCAGGCGGTTGGCGCGCCTGTGATATCGATCCAGGGCATGCAATCGTAGCCGAAATTCCCCCGCGCATTCGCGTCTACTAAAGATTTAGTTTGACAACGCGAAACCGCTGACACCAGTATCACGGACCGGTGAACACCGGCACGAACAAACTCTATGGGAGGAGACGAGATGCGTAAGTATCTGCTCTCCGCCGTTGCGGTTTCGGCCGTAATCGCGGGGCCTAACGCTGCGCTTGCCGATGCGGCAGCAGCGAAGAAATGGATCGACGAGGAATTCCAGCCCTCGACGTTGACCAAAGACGAACAAATGTCGGAATTGCAGTGGTTCATTGACGCCGCCGCACCGTATTCCGGTATGGAAATCAACGTATTGTCGGAAGGTATTCCGACGCATGGGTACGAATCCGACGTTCTGACCAAGGCGTTCGAGGATATCACCGGGATCAAGGTGAACCACCAGATCCTGGGTGAAGGCGAGGTTGTGCAGGCTGTGCAGACACAGATGCAGACCCAGCGGAACCTCTATGACGGCTACGTCAATGACTCGGATCTGATCGGCACCCACTCGCGCCTGCAACTGGCCTATAACCTGACTGAGCAGATGGCCGGTGACTGGGCGGCGACAACATCGCCGACACTGGACCTGGATGACTTCATGGGTCTTCAGTTCACCACCGGGCCGGATGGCAACCTGTACCAACTGCCCGACCAGCAGTTCGCGAACCTTTACTGGTTCCGCAAGGACTGGTTCGACGATGCTGACAACCAGGCCGCCTTCAAGGCCAAATACGGCTATGACCTGGGCGTTCCGGTCAATTGGTCGGCTTACGAGGACATTGCCGACTTCTTCAGCAATGACGTGAAGGAGGTCGACGGCACTACGATCTATGGCCACATGGATTACGGCAAACGCGCGCCTGACCTGGGCTGGCGGATGACCGACGCCTGGCTGTCGATGGCCGGTGCCGGGTCGAAGGGTGAGCCGAACGGCATCCCGATCGACGAATGGGGCATCCGCATGGAAGCCGGAACCTGTAACCCGGTCGGTGCGAGCGTTTCGCGCGGTGGTGCAGCGAACGGCCCGGCGGCAGTTTACGCGATCCGCAAGTGGGACGAATGGCTGCGCGCTTACGCCCCTCCGGGTGCGGCGTCGTTTGACTTCTACCAGTCGCTACCCGCACTGGCACAAGGCAACGTGGCCCAGCAGATCTTCTGGTACACTGCGTTCACCGCCGACATGGTGAAGCCGCAGTCGGAAGGCAACAACACGGTGGACGCCGATGGCAATCCGCTGTGGCGGATGGCACCCAGCCCGCATGGCCCTTATTGGGAAGAAGGCCAGAAGGTTGGCTATCAGGACGTGGGAAGCTGGACGTTCCTCAAGTCCACGCCGTCGGACCGTGCGCAGGCCGCATGGCTTTATGCGCAGTTCGTGACCTCCAAGACGGTCGACGTGAAGAAGTCCCACGTGGGTCTGACCTTCATGCGCGACTCGACCGTGAACCACGAAAGCTTCACCGAACGTGCGCCCAAGCTGGGTGGTCTGGTCGAGTTCTACCGCTCGCCTGACCGCGTCGCATGGTCGCCAACCGGCATCAACGTGCCGGACTATCCCAAGCTGGCGCAAATCTGGTGGCAGCAGATCGGTGACGTGAACTCAGGCGCGTTCACCCCTCAGCAGGCGATGGATCGTCTGGCCGAGGAGATGGATATCACCATGGCCCGGATGCAGGCCGCTGACGAGGCCGCCAATGTCTATGGTGGTTGCGGTCCGCGCCTGAATGAAGAGCGTGACGCCGAATACTGGTTTGCCAACGGTGGTGCCAAGCCGCCGCTGGACAACGAAAAGCCGCAGGGCGAGACCGTCAACTATGACGACCTCGTCGCACGCTGGAACCAGTAAGCACACCCTCCCTGTTGGTCGCGGTCCCAGAACCGCGACCAGACAACCGCCGATCCCGGTTAAAATCGGGGTCGGCAATCGCAGGCCGGGCTTCAGCCCGGCATCACCAATGCAGCCGGGGGGAAACCCGGCCTACGGGATCACGCATGACGGTAGAACTTAAAAATGCCAGCAAGGTTGTGCGGGGGATCACGCATATAAAACCGACGTCGCTGCTGCTGGACACCGGGCATTTCAACGTCCTGTTGGGCCAAACCGGGTCGGGCAAGACGTCGCTGATCAAGCTGATGGCGGGGCTGGATCCGCTTGCCTCTGGTCAGATCTTCATGGACGGCAATGATGTCAGCAAGCTGAGCACACAGAAGCGCAACATCAGCCTGGTCCACCAGTTTTTCGTCAACTATCCGCATATGAACGTCTTCGACAACATCGCCTCCCCCCTTCGGGTCGCAGGCATGGCGAAGTCGGAAATCGAAGGGCGCGTGCAGGAAGCCGCCGATATCCTGCAACTGGGCCCGATGCTGAAACGCCGCCCGCACGAGCTGTCGGGCGGGCAGCAGCAGCGCACCGCGCTGGCGCGCGCCATCGCCAAGGAAAGCCGGGCGGTGTTCCTGGATGAGCCGCTGGCGAACCTCGATTACAAACTGCGAGAGGAATTGCGCGAACAACTGCCCGAGCTGTTCGCCGGGCGTGGCGCAGTGGTCGTCTATGCGACCTCGGAACCCGAAGAAGCGTTGTTGCTGGGCGGCAAGACCGCGCTGATGAACGACGGGCGGGTGACGCAATTCGGCGCGACGGCGCAGATCTACCGCGAACCGCAGGATCTGACCTCGGCGCAGGTCTTCTCGGACCCGCCGATCAATGTGGCAGCGATGACCAAACAGGGAACGACGGCGCGGCTGGGTGCGGGCGTGGAATGGACGCTGGCGGGCGAAGCGGCCGGATTGGCCGACGGCATCTATACGGTCGCAATCCGGCCTAATCACGTCACGCCGGTCAAGCACGGCGATCACAATGTTCCGGTGAAAGGCACCGTGCAAATTACCGAGCTTTCGGGCTCGGAAAGCAGCGCGCATTTCACCTTTGGCGAGGACAGCTGGGTGTCACTGGCCCCCGGCGTGCATCCCTATAAGATCGGCGAAGATCATAAGTTTTTCATGGACCCGTCCAAGTGCTATTTCTTTGCACCTGACGGCCAGATTGTGGCCTGAGGGGCGCGCGGAATGGCAAAAATTACTCTGTCCCAGCTGCGCCACAGCTATGATCCCGAAGCCATCACCGAGGATGAATTCGCGCTGAAGATGATCGACCTCGACTGGGACGATGGCGGGGCCTATGCCCTGCTGGGGCCGTCGGGCTGCGGGAAATCGACCTTGCTGAACATCATTTCCGGCCTTTTGGAACCGTCCGAAGGCCGGGTGCTGTTCGATGACAAGGACGTCACGCATCTGCCGCCGGATCAGCGCAACATCGCGCAGGTGTTCCAGTTTCCGGTGATCTACGACACGATGAGCGTTTACGACAACCTCGCCTTCCCGCTGCGCAATCGCGGGATTCCCGCCGCCAAAGTGGACGAAAGCGTGCGCGAGATTGCCGAGATGCTGGAAGTGACCGACATGCTGAAAGTGCGGGCGGCGAACCTGTCGCCCGACAACAAGCAGAAGATCTCGATGGGGCGGGGCCTGGTGCGTGATGACGTTAACGTGGTGATGTTTGACGAACCGCTGACCGTGATCGACCCGCATTTGAAGTGGAAGCTGCGTTCCAAGCTGAAAGAGCTGCATCAAAGGGTGAAGGCAACGATGATCTACGTCACCCACGACCAGACCGAGGCGCTGACCTTCGCCGATCAGGTGGTTGTCATGCAGGACGGGCTGATCGTGCAGATCGGCACGCCGGTCGAATTGTTCGAACGGCCCGCGCATACGTTTGTGGGTCACTTCATCGGCTCTCCGGGTATGAACGTCCTGCCTGCCGAGGTGCGCGACGGGGCGGCGTTTTTCAACGGCGCGCAAGTGGCGCTGGAAGGAAAGATCGGCGACCGGGACGGCACGCCCGAGATTGGCGTGCGGCCCGAGTATGTCGCGATCAGCGACAGCGGACTGCCCGCGACAGTCAGGAAAGTCGCCGACATTGGCCGCCATAACGTGGTCGAGGCGATGCTGGGCGACATCCGCGTCAACGCGATTGTCGAGGCGGACCCGCCCGCGCAGGGCGACACCGTGCATCTGGCGTTCAAGCCCGAACAGACACGGCTTTACCGCGACGGCTGGCTGGCAACTTAGGGGGCCGCATTATGAAAGTTGTCAACCAACGCGCCTGGCTGTTCGTTTTGCCAGTTGTCATCCTGGTCGCCTTCAACGCGCTGATCCCGATGATGACGGTCGTCAATTATTCGGTGCAGGAGACCTTCGGCAACAACGTGTTCTTCTGGCAGGGTCTCGACTGGTTCATCCAGTTGATGCGGTCCGAGCGGTTCCACGCCGCGCTTGGGCGCCAGTTCATGTTCACCGGGCTGATCCTGCTGATCGAGGTGCCTTTGGGTGTCATCATCGCACTGTCGATGCCGAAGAAGGGTTTCTGGGTGCCGGTCTGTCTGGTGACGATGGCCCTGCCGATGCTGATCCCGTGGAACGTTGTCGGGGCGATGTGGAACATCTTCACCCTGCCCGACATCGGTTTGCTGGGCTATTTCCTGAACCACACCCTGGGCATCAACTATGACATGACGCAGGATCCGTTCGCCGCCTGGGTGACGATCATCACGATGGATGTGTGGCACTGGACCTCGCTGGTGGTGCTGCTCAGCTATGCCGGGTTGGTGTCGATCCCCGACGCCTATTATCAGGCCGCGAAGATTGACGGGGCGTCGAACTGGTCGGTGTTCCGCTATATCCAACTGCCCAAGATGAAGCGGGTGCTGACCATCGCGGTGCTGCTGCGGTTCATGGACAGTTTCAACATCTATACCGAACCCTTCGTGCTGACCGGTGGTGGTCCGGGCAATTCAACGACGCTGTTGTCGATTGATCTGGTCAAGATCGCACTGGGTCAGTTTGACCTTGGCCCGGCGGCCGCGATGAGCCTGATTTACTTCGCAATCACCCTTCTGGTCAGCTGGCTGTTCTACACCATCATGACCAAAGACGAGAATTGAGGGCGGGATGGGACAAAAATCAAAGCACAAGCCGGGCGAGCGTCTGTCTGAGGGGAGGCGCCGCAACCTTGGTTCGGGGCACTTAATGATGGCCAAGCACATCCCACAATTGGAAGGTTTGGTGACTTATCCAAAGCGCCTGCCCGTCGGGCAGACAGGCGCTCGCCCGGCGCCTTTCAGGCTTGATTCTGGGCGGAAGGCGATGCGTTCAGACAGCGAAACCAACGTGGTAATACTGGCGGTCGCATCATGAAAAAACGCAACCTGATCCCGATCCTCTATATCCTGTTCCTGATGCTGCCGATCTATTGGCTGGTCGCGATGAGCTTCAAGACAACCGGAGAAATCATCGGCGGGTTTTCCCTGTTCCCGCAGACCTGGACGTTCGACAACTACCGGGTGATCTTCACCGATCCGACCTGGTATTGGGGCTATATCAACTCGATCCTCTACGTGTCGCTGAACACGGTGATCTCGGTCTGTGTGGCGCTGCCGGCGGCCTATGCGTTTTCGCGGTTTTCGTTTCTGGGCGACAAGCATCTGTTCTTCTGGCTGCTGACCAACCGGATGGCCCCGGCGGCGGTGTTCGCGCTGCCGTTTTTCCAGCTTTACTCGGCGGTCGGATTGTTCGACACGCATCTGGCGGTCGCCCTCGCCCACTGCCTGTTCAACATCCCGCTGGCGGTATGGATTCTGGAAGGATTCATGGGCGGCGTTCCAAAGGAACTGGACGAGACGGCCTATGTCGACGGCTATTCCTTCCCGCACTTCTTCGTCACGATCTTCCTGCCTGCGATCAAGGCGGGCGTGGGCGTTGCGGCATTCTTCTGCTTCATGTTCTCTTGGGTCGAATTGCTACTGGCCAAAACCCTGACGGCGGTCGAGGCGAAACCGATTGCGGCGACGATGACCAAGACGGCCTCAAGCGCAGGATATGAATTGGGCCTGTTGGCCGCCGCCGGGACGCTGACGATCATTCCCGGTGCCATCGTGATCTATTTCGTGCGGAACTACATCGCCAAGGGCTTTGCCCTGGGGAGGGTTTGATATGCTGACATGGATGGCCTGGACTTGGCCGACCGCATTCGTTTTCATCGGCATTTTCAGCGCCATGGGCGTGCTGACCGTGCTGGAAATCAAACGCCCCGGCGGGGCGGAACGGCGTGGGATACTGGGGCTGACGACGACGCGCGGCGACCGGTTGTTCATCACGCTTCTGGGGTCGGTCTATATCTTCCTCGCGTGGCTTGGGCTGGTCGGACTGCCGCTGTGGGGACCGCTGGGGCTGGCCATCGCCTGGGCCGTGTTCTGCTTCTGGAAAGTGTGACTTAATCTTGCGTCACCGAAATTGAGCATTTGCCGAATCCGATGGATTCCTTAAGGGTAAGGCCGGGGACATGACCGAAACCGGGGACCGGATGCGGCAAAAAAAGAAAACCGACTTCCTGACCGAGGTCGAACTGGAATTCATGACCGCGCTTTGGTCGCTGGAACAGGGCTCTGTGCGCGATATTCTGGGCGCCCTCGCGCCGACGCGCAATCTGGCCTATACTTCGGCTGCGACGATCATGCGGATACTTGAGAATAAGGAGTTCGTGACGAGTACGCGGGACGGCAAAACCTTCATTTACCGGCCCAGTTTAACCAAGGATACCTATCAGACACGCTCGCTCAAGAACCTGTCGGCGAAACTGTTTGATGACACGCCGGCCTCGCTGGTTGCGCGACTGGTCGACGACGATGAATTGTCCGAAGAGGCAATCGAGGAAATTCGAGCGTTGCTGGATCGGAGGTTGAATGATGATCGAGACTAGCGCTGTATTCGACGCCTATATCAATGCCAATATCCTGTTGATCGTGGCCTATTTTGGCTGGCTTACCGTCACCTTCGGGCTGGACCGTGCCGGGTTCGGCGGGGCACATACCGCGCGCCTGTCACTTCTGAACGGCGTTTTCCTTGCGATCCTGTTCACACCTGTCGTGGTCGTTGCCTATGGCGCAATGCTCAGCGCGGGTGCGCTTCCGCCCGGTGTCTCGCTTTCGGTGTCGGATTTCGTTGTGGCGCAATATCTGAACGGCGGATTCGCCATGAAACCGACCGAGTTTGAATCGGTCATGGATCTGCGCGCGACCCTTAGTGCGCAAATCCTGTCGATGTCGTCGGTAACCGGTATGGTCATCGCATCGGCGCTAATTGCCGGGTTTGTCTGGTTCGCCGCAAAACTGGCGCTGAACATCCGCACCCTGCGCAGTATCATCCGCGACAGCCATCTGTGGCGGCGGTTTGGCGTTGTCGAGTTGCGGCTGTCGGACCGCGTTTCGGTGCCGTTTTCGACCCGTGGCTGGCGGCGGCGGTATGTCGTGATCCCCTCAGCCATGCTGGCCGACAGCGCTGACCTGAAGATGGCGCTGGCGCATGAATTTCAGCACCTGCGGCACTCTGATCTGGAGTGGGAGATCGCGCTGGAATTTCTGCGCCCTCTGTTTTTCTGGAACCCGGTGTTTTTCCTATGGAAGCGCCGTGTCGAACACCTGCGCGAACTGGCCTGTGACCAGCGCGTTCTGGCCACCCGGCGCTTTGATGTCGCCGATTATTGCGAATGCCTGCTGCGGGTTTGCCGCGACAGTCTTGCGCGCCGTGCGGGCGGTTGGGGCGCGGTGCCCAGGGTGGCGCTGGTGGCAACGGATGGGCATTCGCCAGCGACTGCGCCATTCCTGCGCCAACGTTTCACTGCGATGCTGGATGGCGGGCGCGGGCGATATTCGCGCGCGGTTAACACTGGTCTGATGATCGCGCTGGTGTTGCTGATTTCGACTGTTGCGGTGTCGATCCAGAAAACCGGCGATTGGAGCCATGATCGCCTGATGCTGTCCACAATCGTCAATCTTGAGCGGTTGGAAGTCATCAATACGTTTGGGCAGCGCAGGCCCTGAGGATCGGCGCAGAGGGTTTCCCCGCTGCGCCGGACCCATCACTTGCAGATCACCACTTCGGCGTATTCAGACGGCACAACAAAGCCGTCTGGTCCGTCCGTGTTGAACTGGGCTGCCAACGCGCGCAGGTCATCTTCCAGCGCCTGCCCCTTGTCGCCCAATGCGATGAACGCTTTGTGCAGCGGGCCATAGTAGGTGCGGAACACGTCGATGAAGTGATCGAACGAGGCATAGCGGAAAGTGAACGTCTTCAACGTCACGTCGATCGAGGTAACTTTGTCGCCAAACATCTCGGCCAATGCATCGGCGTCGCCCCACATTGCCGGGGACCGCATGCCCGGTGCGGGGGGATGTGCTTGCCCAGTGTTTTGAAGACCTGACCGATGAAACTGCCTGCGGTCCAGTTTGCCAGAGCAATTGTGCCGCCTTTTCGCACCACGCGCGCAAGCTCGGACGCCGCAGTGAATTGATCGGGCGTGAACATCACGCCGAAAGTTGACAGAACAACGTCGAATTTGTTGTCAGCGAACGGCAGCGCCTCGGCGTCGGCCGTTTGGAACCGAACCGGCAGCCCTTCGGCAGCGGCGCGCAACTGGCCCCGGTCCAGCAGTGATTGCACATAGTCGGTCGAGGTCACGTCGCAGTAGCGGCGCGCGGCAGCCAACGTGGCGTTTCCGTTTCCGGCAGCGACGTCCAGCACGGTGGTTCCGGCGCGCAGATTGATCGCCTCGCACAGCGTCTCACCGACGATCTGAATTGTGGTGCCGACGACGGCGTAGTCGCCCGAGGCCCATGCGGCCTGTTGCTTGGTCTTGACGGCGGCGAAGTCGGGGGTTTGGATTTGCATGTTCATGGGATTGGTCTTTCCTTGATTGGATTTGCTGATGGGATTGATTGAGAGTTTCTTTGAGATTTTGCGGGCCATTCAGCCGGAGATATTTCCGTCGCGCGGCAGGATGTTCGGCAGATGGATAATCCCGGCCATCACCTCTCCGCTGCCGGAAAGGCGCATGTTGTCGCGGGCGTTATGGCGCGGATCAGCCGAGTGCAGGCTGCGCACAGGCTTGCGCCTGGTGGCCCGGGCAAGGGATTTCAGAAAGCGTGTCATTAGGTGTCTCCGTTTCGTTTGAGGGCGCCGTGATTGGCGATGAAACGGGTTTAGACCGGCGCAGGGGCGCAGGCTTGAAGACGGTTTGGGGAATTCTCGGGGAAATCGGGGGGATGCGCGATCAGGCGCGCAGGACGGCCATATGATCCAGCAGCGCCGCGCCAAGATCCCGGCCGGTCAGCAGCAGCACTTCGCGATCGGTCACGTCAGGTGTGATGCGCAGCGCATCGCGCAGGGCGCGTTCGGCCCCTGTTCGGTCGCCGCGCGCCTGACAGGCCGCGGCAAGAACCAACCTTGGGATATGATTGCGGTCATCTGCCTGGCATCCGGTCAGCCCGTGCGCATGCGCCTTGTCGGCATTGCCACGCATCAATTCGGCCACCGCCAAGAACGACCACCAGATTGCAATCTCTGCGTTCATCGCGCTGATTTCGATGCCATGTTCCAGGGCTTCGACAGCGCCATCCAGATCGGTCGTCAGAAGCAGCGCCGCCCCCAGCGCCACCCAGGCCTGCGCGTTGTTCGGGTTCAGCCCGATCGCCTTTCGCAAAAGCGGAATCGCACGCTCGGGATGGCCGACATCGGCCAGGGCGCAGGCAGCGATGCCAAGGACAGTCGAGTCCGCCCCGGCCAGATCAAGCGCGCGCTCAGCCTCGGCGATGGTTTCCGCAACCAGGGTCGCGCTTGCGGCGAAAATGCCGATCCGACTGCCGATGCCCAGGATCAACGCCAGATAGGCGCGCACAATCGGCTGGTCGGGATCACGCTGCAGCAGGTCACGCAGAACCTGCTCAGCCTCGGCAAAAGCCGCGCGATTCCAGCCTTTCAAAGACAGCACACCCATCGCCCGGATCAACTGAGCACTCGTGCTTTCGGGACCTTCGGATTGGCTGTTGTCGGCGACCATGGTTTGCACAATCGCGGTTTCCAGACGCGGCAGAATCGCTGTCAGCAGTGCCTTGCCGGTATCTTCGCCTGATGGCACTTCGAAGCGTTGCGCCCAGCAGGAAAAGCCGCTTTCGGTTCGGATCAGCTGATTGTGTTGAAAAACTCCGTTTTAGGGCCTGAACGATGATTTTTCTTTCCATGCAGCCCGATCCTAAATTTTTGGCGCGGGGGTCGGCCCAAATCGCCTACATGCGCTCACGCGCAGCCATGCGCTGTCTCGTGGTCAAAGCTTTCCGACTATTTCGCTTCATAGGTTTTCGCAAGAAATCCGCGACGCTCTGATTTCGGAGTTTTTCAACACAATCGGCCCAAACTTGCAGCCCCGGAGGGACCGATGAAACGTCTGATCGCCATATGCCTAGTTGCCCTGACCAGTGTGCCCGCGCTGGCGGAATCTCATTCAGAACCGCGCATGATCGCAGCCCCCACCGGCGATGCTGAAGCGGGCGAGAAAGCGTTCCGCAAATGCGTGGCCTGCCATATCGTCGCCAACGCCGAGGGTGAGGTTCTGGCCGGCAAGCGTGCCAAGGCGGGGCCGAACCTGTTTCAGGTCGCGGGCCGGATGGCCGGATCGGTCGAAGGGTACAAATACTCCAAATCAATGATCGCCGCTGGCGAGGCCGGTCTGAAATGGACCGAGGCGGATTTCCTGCCCTATGTTGCCGATCCGACCAAGTTCCTGCGGGCCTATCTTGATGACCCAAAGGCGCGCGGCAAGATGACCTTCAAAGAACCCAAAGAACAGGCCGCGGCCGATGTCTGGGCGTTTCTTGTCAGCCTTGATCCCGATGTTGAAATCGACGCTGAAGCGACCAGCAACTAAGCGGTCGCTCACCAGCACCTGAATTTTTCTGTCGTTCTGAGAAATTCAGGTGCCAGGTTTCGCGCCGCGCAAGGCGCTGCGCGCGCCGCATACCATGGTCATCCGATCACAGTTGGCGTTATGCTGCCGCTCAGCCGCGCAGAATCGCGCGCACTTCCAGGGAGACCACTATGAAAATCAACGCTTTGAAAGCCGCCGTCACAGCCTCGGTCCTGGCGATCGCCAGCGCCGGGATTGCGCAGGCGCAGGACTATACCTTCAAGCTGCACCATTTCCTGAGCGAAAAGGCCCCGTCGCACAGCCAGATGCTGGCGCCCTGGGCGAAAGCGGTTGAGGAAAATTCGGGCGGCGCGGTAAAGATCGAGATTTTCCCGTCAATGTCGTTGGGCGGGCGTCCGCCCGAGTTGATCCAGCAGGCGCGCGACGGCGTGGTCGATCTGGTCTGGACCGTGAACGGGTACACGCCGGGCCTGTTCCCACGCACCGAGGTTTTCGAACTTCCAAACGTGTTCAGGAACGACCCGCGCGCCGCCAACCTGGCGATGTACGATATGTTCGAAAGTGACCTGAAGGACGATTATCAGGGCGTTGAGGTCATGTTCCTGCACGTCCACGGCGGTCAGGCGATCCACATGCGCGACGCAGAAGTGCGCAGCCCGGCGGATTTCGAAGGCAAGAAACTGCGCATCCCGACACGCACCGGCGCCTGGGTGATCGAGGCGCTCGGAGCCTCGCCCGTGGCGATGCCGGTGCCCGACCTGCCGCAGGCGCTGGCCAAAGGTGTGATCGACGGCGCGCTGATCCCTTGGGAGATCATCGCCCCGCTGAAAATCCAGGAACAGACCGAATTCCAGATTGAGGGCGCGGAGAAAGAGCGTCTGGGCACGACATCGTTCCAGGTCTCGATGAACAAGGCGCGCTGGGATGGCTTGCCGCCGGAAATACAGCAGACGTTCCGCGATGCGTCGGACCGGGATTGGGTGGCCAAGGTTGGCGACGTCTGGCGTGCAACCGATGATCACGGGATTGAAATGGCGGTCGAATCCGGCAACACCCACATCACGCTGAGCGAGGAAGAAACCGCTGCCTTTCGCGATGCGCTGGCCCCGGTTGTCGACCGCTGGATCGAAGAGGTTTCCGCAAACGGTATCGACGGCGCTGCGCTGGTCGAAAAGGCGCAGGCGCTGATTGCGCAGCACGGCGCGATGTAAGTGGACGCAACAGCGCGAAACAGGGTGGGGCCTTTTGGCCCCGCCCGGCGCCTGATCGACATCTGGGCGCTGGCCGGTGGGGTGATCCTGCTGGCCGTTGTCGTGATGCAAGTGATCTCGGTCATAGGCGGCGTGGTCTGGAAGCCGTTTCCGGGCGACTATGAAATGACCGAAGTTGGCGTTGTGATCGCGGTGTTTTCCTTCCTGCCCCATTGCCAGTTGCACCGGGCCAATGTCTCGGCAGATATCTTCACCCAGCGCGCCCCGCCTTTTGCGATTGGCCTGTTCGGGTTGCTCGCCTCGGTCGTCGCGATGGGGTTTGCGTTGCTGCTGTGCTGGTGGATGTATTTCGGGATGCTGGATCAGAAGGCTTACAATTATGAGACGACGATCCTGCAGTTTCCGACCTGGATCGCGTTCATTCCGATCCTGTTCTCGCTGGCGCTGCTGGCGCTGGCCTCTCTGATCACGCTGGCCGAGGAATTCGGCACCCTGAAAAAGGCCTGAGCCTGATGCAAGACGCGCTGCTGACCGGGTTCGCCGGGCTTGGGGTTCTGGTGGCGCTGATCGCTATTCGCATGCCGATTGGCCTGTCGATGATCCTGGTGGGTGGCATCGGGGTTACGCTGCTGAACGGGCCGGCGATCTTCATGTCGCAGCTGAAGACGCTCGCCTACGGGCAGTTCAGCAACTACGATCTGAGTGTCGTGCCGATGTTCGTGCTGATGGGCGCGCTGGCGACGCGGGCCGGGTTTTCGCGCGATCTGTTTCGGGCGGCGAATGCGTGGTTCGGGCGGATGCGCGGCGGCACAGCGATGGCGGCGATTGCGGGTTGTGCGACCTTCGGGGCGGTCTGCGGGTCGTCACTGGCCACAGCCTCGACCATGGGCAAGGTCGCCCTGCCCGAGCTTAAGCGCTACAATTATTCCGGTGCGTTGGCGACGGGGACACTGGCCGCCGGTGGGGTGCTTGGCATCCTTATCCCGCCGTCGGTCGTGCTGATCATCTATGCGATCATTGTCGAGGCGAATATCGTCACAATGTTCATGGCCGCCTTCATTCCCGGCCTGATGGCGGTGGCGTTGTTCCTGCTGACAATCGCCGTTTATGTCTGGTTCCGCCCCGAGGCTGGTCCGCGTGGCGAAATACCTGACCGGGCCGAATTCATCGCCGCCTCGCTGGGTGTCGTGCCCGTCGCGCTGATCTTCCTACTGGTGATCGGCGGCATCTATGGCGGTTTCTTCAACCCGACGCCGGCGGCGGCGATCGGCGTGGCGCTGGTCTGGCTGTTCGGGGCTTTTCGGGGCCGGATGGGGTGGGGCAATATTTCCGGCGCGCTGCTGGAAACGGCCAAGACGGCGGGCATGATCTATCTGATCATCCTGGGCGCCGAGATGCTGAAGATCTTCATGTCGCGCGCCGGGGTGCCGCAGGCGGCGGCCGAGTGGATGGGGAATTCCGGCCTGGCCCCGATGACAATTCTGGTGCTGCTGCTGGTGTCGCTGATTGTACTGGGCTGCCTGATGGATTCGCTGTCGATGATCCTGCTGGCGATCCCGTTCTTCTGGCCGGTGCTGTTGGAGATCAACGGCGGCCTCTATCAGGGGGCCGAGGGCGCGGGCTTTGGCATGTCGACCGAGGAGCTTAAGATCTGGTTCGGGATCCTGGCGCTGATCGTGGTGGAACTGGGGCTGATCACGCCGCCAGTGGGGATGAATGTCTTCGTGATCTCGGCACTGGCCAAAGACACGCCTATGTCGGAAACCTTCAAGGGCGTGATGCCGTTTTTCGGGGCCGAGTTGATCCGGGTTGCAATCCTGCTGGCGTTCCCGGTCATCACGCTATGGTTGCCGCGGTTTTTGAGTGGGTGATCCGAAGGCATTGCGCCGCGCCTTGCGCGTCGCGGGGATTGGGGGCGTTGCCCCCCTTGCCCTTCGGGCAATTCCCCCCAGGATATTTTTGGGTCAATGATGGTGTTGGGGTCAGCCCCGGAAGCCGGTTGCCACGACGAATTTTTCGGAGCTGTCTGAGCGGCTCGCCTCAGGCTTCACGTGGGCGACTTTGGTGAAGTTTTGTTTGAGGACTTTCTGCAATTCGCCTTCGGCCCCGCCCGCCAGCACTTTGGCCACGAAGGTGCCGCCCGGTTCCAGCACGTCGAAGGCGAAATAGGCGGCAGCCTCGCACAGCGCCATGATCCGGTTGTGGTCGGTCTGTTTGTGACCCGACGCTGACGCGGCCATGTCCGACATCACCACATCCGCCGCCCCGCCCAGCCAGTCGCGCACCTTGTCGTCGGCTCCGTCTTCAAGGAAATCGAGGAGGTGCAGTTCGGCGCCGGCGATCGGCTCCATCTCTTGCAGGTCCACGCCGATGATGCGACCCTGTGCCTTGCCGGATCTGTCACCCAGCGCATTGATCCGTTTCACCGCCACCTGACACCAGCCGCCCGGAGCCGCGCCAAGGTCGACCACGCGCGCGCCGGGGACAAGGAAGCGGTATTTGTCGTCCAGTCCGATGATCTTGTAGGCCGCGCGGCCGCGATACCCTTCGGCGTGTGCCTTGCGCACGAATGGGTCATTCAACTGGCGTTCCAGCCACAGGGTCGAGCTGAGCTTGCGCCCGCGCGCGGTCTTGACCCGTACGCGCAGGTCACGTTCGCCGCGTCCGCTGGTTTTCTTGGCCATGTATGACCCCCCGGGTCTGTGTCGTCGTTTCAGATACGCTTATCAGGGCAGACTGCAAGACGCACGGCGTTGCTTCTTTTTCGGGTTTTGCCTTTTGGCGGTCGTCAGAACGGGCCGTCTTCCAAAACGCCATCTGCCGACATCTGCGAATAGAGCAGCCCTTCGCGCAGGCCCCGGTCTGCGACCGTCAGCCGGTCTGTCGGCCACAGCCGCAACAACGCCTGCAAGATGGCCGCGCCGGACATGATCAGCGTGTGCCGGTCGCGCCCGATCCGGGGGTCATTGCGCCGCCCTTCGGGGCCGAGATGCAGATAATCCTCGATCACTTTGTTGATCTGATCAGACGTCATGCGCAGCCCGTCGACCTTGTTGCGATCATACCGGCGCAGGCCAAGGTGGCTGGCGGCCACGGTGGTCACAGTGCCGGAGGTTCCGACAATCTGGAAACCTTCGCGGGTCTGTTCATCGGCGTAGGGGGCGAAGTTGGACAGGTTTTCCTCGAAAAACCAGCTCATCAGGGCGAATCTGGCGGAATCGTCTTCGACGTCGTTGAATTGTTCGCGCAGGGTCGCAACGCCCAGCGGGACCGAGATCCAGTCAACCACGCGCGCGGCCGGGAACGGTGCGCTGTTGGGATCAGCGGTCGGCGCGAAACCCTGGCGCAGGCGCATGATTGCGCGCGGGCGTTCCAGTGCGGGTACGCGCGTCAGGTCGATCCACACCAGCTCGGTCGAGCCACCCCCGATATCCACCACCAGCAATTGTTCGGTCCTGGTCGAGACAAGCGGCGCGCAGGATACGACGGCCAGGCGCGCCTCCTCCTCGGGCTTGATGATCTCCATCGCCAGGCCGGTTTCGCGGCGGATCAGCTCCATGAAGGTGGCGCCGTTCCTGGCGCGGCGACACGCCTCCGTCGCGACCAGCCGCATGCGTTTGACGTTGTGCTTGTTCAGCTTCTTCTTGCAAATCCGCAACGCCTGCACCGTGCGCCCCATCGAAGCACGCGACAGGCGACCTGAGGCTTCCAGCCCGCGGCCAAGCTGCACGGATTTGGAAAAGCTGTCGACAACGTGAAACTGGCTGCCCTTTGGCTGGGCAACCAACATCCGGCATGAATTCGTCCCCAGATCCAATGCGGCATAAAGCTCGGACGGATCAGGCGACGCTGGCGCGGGCGTTTCGACCGGTTTCGGGAACGCGTCCGCACCAAAGGGACGCTTGGGCGGCATGACGCCCTCCGATATGTCTTGTTGGTTTCACCCTAGGGCGGGCGAAATCATCGTGCAAGATTTGTTCTGTTACAGTTGTGACATGATCGCGCGGTTGGCACCCTCAAGCCATTCATAACCTGAATGAAAATCTTTCACGCCCGCCCCGGTGGCTGTGCGATGTTGAATCGGATACTACATGGCAGGTCGCGCTTGGACTGCACCATGTCGAAAAACGACCCCAGTCGCGCCCGGCAGAGGCATAGAAGCGAAAATGAAACCAGCGCCCAACGGGGAATCATTCCATGCCTGATGTCACCATCGTCTACTGGCGCGATATTCCGGCGCAGGTCATTGTCGGCAAGGGCCGGCGCGCCGAAAAGCGCCCCCTGCCCGAGCGGTTTGAACAAGCCATTGACCGCGCTGCAATGAAAACCGGTGCGGCGGAAACTGACGCCTACCTGGCCGAGTGGCGCAAGGCCGATCCGGTGAGCATCGACGGCGACCCGGCAGATATTGCGGAATCCGAGGCCGGGCGCCTGGATGCGGAGTATGATCGGGATCGCCTGATCTCTTTGATCGACAACGGAGGCCGGGCCTGATGGCATTGCTGAATTTCAGGAAATCCGCCGCACCCGCCACCGGAACGGCGGTGATGGAAGCGTTCCTCGACGGGTATTCGATCGAGGTGATGCCGCGCACCGCCGCCAAGGTTGAGGATTTTCGCAACCATTTGCCGCAAGGCACCCGCGTCTATATCGCCCATATCGAGGGGACGTCGATTGACGACATGGTCGCCACCGCCAAGCGGCTGAACGGCGAAGGGTTTCCGGTGATGCCGCATTTCCCGGCCCGGATTATCGCCGATAAGGCGACATTGGCCGACTGGATCGCGCGTTATCAGGGTGAGGCGGACGTGAAGCAGGCGCTGTTGCTGGCGGGCGGGGTGACCACGCAGGTGGGCGACTTCGATAGCTCGATGCAGCTGCTCGACACCGGGTTGTTCGACAAGGCCGGGTTCACGCATCTGCATGTTGCCGGGCACCCGGAAGGCAACCGCGATATCGACAGCGACGGCACCACGGCGAACGTCGATGCGGCGCTTGTGTGGAAGCAGGGGTTTTCGGAACAGACCGACGCGCAGATGGCCATTGCCACGCAGTTCGCGTTCGAGGCTGCGCCGATCATCGACTGGGCCGACAGCCTGGTGGCGCGCGGGATCACCCTGCCCGTACACATCGGCATAGCGGGCCCTGCCAAGCTGCAAACGATGATCAAATTCGCCATCGCCTGCGGGGTCGGCCCGTCACTGAAGGTGCTGCAAAAGCGCGCGATGGATGTTACCAAGCTGCTGCTGCCGTATGAGCCGACGCAGATCGTCGCCGATCTGGCGGCGCACAAGGCGGCCAATCCCGACTTTAACGTCACGAAAACACACATCTTCCCGCTTGGTGGTATCAAGACCTCGGCCACCTGGGTCACCGACAATGGCGGGGCCGCTGGCGTTCCCGCTGCCCAATCCTGAAGGACTTTCCCCCATGACCCGCACCATCATTTCATCCGCGACCAAGTCCATCGCCATCGGCTTTGACGAACCGTTCTGCGTGATTGGCGAACGCATCAACCCCACGGGGCGCAAGAAACTGGCGGCCGAGCTTGAGGCCGGGGATTTCACGACCGTGGAACGTGACGCGCTGGAACAGGTCGCCTGCGGGGCTATGGTGCTGGACATCAACTCGGGCGCGGTTTTCATCAACAAGATGGCCGAAGACAAGCGCTATGCCGACAACAACTTTGTCGAACCGCCGCTGATGAAAGAGCTGATTACCCGCGTGCAGGCGCTGGTCGATGTGCCGCTTTGCATCGACAGTTCGGTCCCCGGCGCACTTCAGGCGGGGTTGGAGGCGACGACGGGTCGCCCGCTACTGAATTCGGTCACGGGGGAAGAGGAACGGCTGGAGGTCGTGCTGCCACTGGTCAAGAAATACGACGTGCCGGTGGTGGCGATTTCCAATGACGACACCGGTATTTCCGAGGATCCGGATGTGCGGTTCGCGGTGGCCAAGAAGATCGTCGAACGTGCCGCCGATTTCGGCATTCCCGCCCATGACATTGTGGTTGACCCGCTGGTCATGCCGATTGGCGCGATGGCGACGGCGGGCAAGCAGGTGTTCGCACTGGTCCGGCGTTTGCGCGAAGAACTGGGCGTCAACACCACTTGCGGTGCGTCGAACATTAGCTTTGGCCTGCCCCAGCGCCATGGGATCAACGCCGCCTTCCTGCCGATGGCGATGACGGCGGGGATGACCAGCGCGATTATGAACCCCGTCCGCTCGGTCGAGATGGAGGCGATCAACGCCGCCAACATGCTGCTGGATCATGACCCCAACGGCAGCCGCTGGATCGCGTTCAGCCGGATTCTCGATCAGGTGCACGCGGGCGAAAGCTTTCCGGCGGCTAGTATGGCGGCGCAATCGACGGCACGTACGGGCCGTCGGCGGGGTGGGCGACGCTCGGTCGCATAAAGCACCCGCTCCACCTTCTTCGGGGCGCAGCGATCCGGGTCGCTGCGCCCTTTTTCGTTTCAGTGCAGGACACCCGGCAGGCTGAGGTCGCCCGAGGCGACATCGAACACATCCGTGACGCATAATAGCGGCGCGTGGATGTTGGCGTTGACCCGCAGGGCCGCCGTAACACCATAATAATTCACGCCGGACAACTCCACGTCACTGGCGAACCCTGCCGTGACGGTAATCTCCGGCCCGTCGAACAGGGGTGAGAATCAGGGGCTGTCCAGAAAAATCGGGAACCCCGGCCAGGTCGCAGGCAGGCGCGGGGTTTCGCCTTCGGGGATATCGCGCACGGCCAATGCGCCCGCGCCGCAAGCCTCGGTCGGGGTCAGAACGACCCAGTGGCTGTGCCAGATCAACCCGTCATTGGCCGGATCGCCGTCCTGATTTTCATCCACCAGCGGGGTGTCGTCAAAATCCGGGTGGCTGGTTGCCGCCAATGCCAGAATGCCGGTGCCCGCCTCGAACCCGACCGAGCTTGGGTCCAGCGAGGTTGGCCAGACATAGGACAGCACCGGCGCGCCGCCGACAGCGCCTGCCGGTTCGGGCGTTTCGGCCCCCGCAACCCCGTTCGTGGTCATATGGAAGGTCACCTGATTGCCGGTCCGGTGGGCGTGGGCTGCCAGGATATCGAAGGCCGCAACGCCATCGTTTGCGTCCGACCTGATGGCCCCGTCTTACATGTGGGCTGAATGAGAACCCGCAAAAGCGGTCGAGGCCAGCAGTGAAAGCGCCAGTGCGGGAAGAAGTGGATGTGCCATTGGTCTGTTCCTTTCGATCACAATGTGCGTCTCTTATTAGTAGCGAGTCGCTATAGTTGCAATAGTAATATCGACTCGCTACATATCGAGTATGGAACCGACACAGCAAATACGCGCCCTGATCAACCGGCTGGCCCGGCTGGATGCGGCGGAAACTTGGGGGGGTGATCTGAACCCGGCCCAGCGCACGGCGCTGGAATATCTGGCAAGCGCGAACCAGTATTCGCGCGCGCCGTCGCATGTTGCGGATTTTCTGGGAACAACGCGCGGCACCGCGTCACAGACGCTGAAGGCACTGGCGCGCAAGGGATATCTTCGCGAAGCGCCACGCACCGGGGACAAACGCTCGATCAGCTACCGCGTGACCGAAGACGGGCAAAAGGTTCTGGGCGGCCAGTCGGTTTTGCAAACTGCGTTGGGGCAGATGACGGGCGACGCGCAGTCGGTTTTGGCCGATGATCTTGGCGCAGTATTGCGCGGGGCGACCAGGCTCAACAACGCCAAGCCATTTGGCATTTGCCGGACCTGCCGGCACTTCGCGGCGCGGCCCGAGGGCGGGCATTGCGCGCTGTTGAACGTGGCGCTAGCGCCGCAAGAAACGGAACAGCTTTGCCACGAACAACAGCCTGCTTGACGCCGGCCGCGCGGCGCAATGGCACGCGGGCCAAGGCCCGCGCGCGTAAGGTTACTTCATCATTCCGACGTTGGCTTCAGTCGTGAAGACGTAATTGTCCGCATTCTGGTGGCAAGCGATGCACCCAGCCTCGGCCCCTTTGCCGACCAGACCGGCAAGCTGCATGCCCTTCGGGTTCTTGTCGAGCGATCCATCCGGCAGGTATTTCACCCAGAACCATTTGTTCGTTTCGTCATCATACCCGGCCTCACGCTGGAACATGACCGTCAGCGCGCCCAGATGCTTGGACGGATCGCCCAAAACCTCGTCAATGCTGACGCCTTCGGGGCCATAGTTGCGCTTGACGATCAACGCGCCTTCGTGCCCGTCGACAGTGGCCGAAGTATAGAAGGTTTCCAGCATCATGCCGTGGGGTTCTACGCCCTCATAAGGGAACGACATGATCGCCCCGTCGCCGACCAGTTTGCTGGCCTCCATCACCTCCCAGAGCAATGCCGCATAGGCAACATCATGATCCGTCCCGAAGGGGGCCATTTCCTGCGCCGAGGCCGCCGTTCCCAGGCCAAGCGCCACACACGCCGCTGCCGCAGTTTTTTGAATTCGCATCCCGTATCTCCATAGTCTTATTGATGGGACACCGACTCATTTCGGTGTCCGTGACGACTTTAACCGGGGTGGCGAACAGGTGCGGTCACACCCCAATAACAACGCCATCACGTTCCTGTCGAAACGCCGTGATCGGGCCAGGTTGGTGTGGACATGGGCACGATCACAACGCCAGTCTTTGCGCGAAACGATGTGGAGAGTGCGATGCGTATGCCGACGATTTTGACCTGGGCGATCTGTCTGGGCGCTGGCCCGGCGATAGCCGAGGTCTGCGTGACCAATGCGACGGAAAGCCCGGCGTTTTTTGCTGCGGAAGTGCATGGTGGCGCGCGGGTCACCCAAACCTTGCCTGCCGGGGGGACACTCTGCGCGCCGGGTGATGGCACCGGGGTGGTCAGCGTTTTCGAACACGCGGAAGAGACCGAAGGATGCTCTCGTCTGGTGGCTGAAAACGGGTCGGACAGCCTGATCCGCTATGCCTCGTTCGACCGCTGCGAATGGGCCTCGCACAGCCAATAGGTCGCTGGTTTGCCGCGCCATGCCGCGCGGTGGCTTTCCGCTGCCCGATCCCACGCTATGGTGCGCCCGAAGCAGTTGACAGGCAGGCAGATGGCGAACGACGCATTGGTGATTTTCACGCCTTCGGGCAAGCGGGGACACGTGCCTGTCGGAACGCCGGTTCTGACGGCGGCGCGCCAGTTGGGCGTCGATCTGGATTCGGTCTGCGGCGGCAACGGCATCTGTTCCAAGTGCCAGGTCAGCCCCGGTGTGGGGGAATTTCCCAAGCACGGGCTGACGGTGGCAGCGGACGCCCTGTCGCCGATCAACAAGGTCGAGGAGCGTTATGACCGGGTGCGCGGGCTGACAGCGGGGCGCCGCCTTGGCTGTCAGGCGACCGTGCAGGGCGACGTTGTGATCGACGTGCCACCCGAGAGTCAGGTGCACCGGCAAGTGGTGCGCAAGCGTGCCACGGCGCGCGACATCACCATGAACCCCGCCACGCGCCTGCGCTATGTCGAGGTTGCAGAACCCGACATGCACGCCCCGACCGGCGATCTGGAACGCCTGGGCGACGCCCTGCGTGACGCGTGGGAGGTTGAAGAGATCATCATCGACCTGCCCGTCCTGACCCGCCTGCAACCGGCGCTGCGCAAGGGCGACTGGAAGGTCACCGTGGCGCTGTTCCGCGACCATACCGGCGGCCCGCACCGGGTGCTGGACGTCTGGCCCGGTTTCTTCGAAGGCCCGCTGTTCGGGCTGGCCATCGACCTCGGCTCGACCACCATCGCCGCCAATCTGGCGGATCTGTCGGACGCGCGCATCCTGGCCTCGACCGGAATGATGAACCCGCAGATCCGCTTTGGCGAGGATCTGATGAGTCGCGTCAGTTATTCGATGATGAACCCCGGCGGAGCGGCGGAAATGACGGCGGCGGTGCGTGCGGCGCTGGGGCAGCTGGCGGCCGAGATTGCCGGTGAAGCGGATATCGACGCGCGCCAGATTGTTGAGGCCACGGTGGTTTGCAACCCTGTGATGCACCATATTCTGATGGGGATTGATCCGGTGGAACTGGGGCAAGCGCCGTTTGCGCTGGCAACCTCGGACGCGATGGAACAGCCTGCCGCCGACATCGGGCTGACCACGATCAACCCAGCCGCGCGCGCCTATGCCCTGCCCTGCATCGCCGGGCATGTTGGCGCGGATGCCGCCGCCGTTGCCCTGTCCGAAGCGCCGCATCTGGCGGAACCGCTGACGCTGATCGTCGATGTGGGGACCAACGCCGAGTTGTTGCTGGGCAATCGCGAACATGGCGTGCTGGCCTGTTCGTCGCCCACGGGTCCGGCGTTTGAGGGCGCGCAGATCGCCCACGGCCAGCGCGCCGCCCCTGGGGCCATTGAGCGGGTCGAGATTGATCCGATCACCAAGATCGCCCGCGTCTGGGTTATCGGCAGTGACCTTTGGTCCGACGATCCAGGATTTGCCGAAGCCACCAAAGACAGCGGCATCACCGGCATCTGCGGTTCCGGCATCATCGAGGCGGTGGCCGAAATGCGAATGGCCGGGCTGGTCGATCCGTCCGGGCTGATCGGTTCAGCCGAGGCCACGGGCAGTGATCGGATGATCCCGGATGGGCGCACCCACAGCTATGTGCTGCATGATGCGACTGCGACCGGCGGGCCGCTGATCACCGTTACCCAGGGCGATATCCGTGCGATACAACTGGCAAAATCAGCGCTTTATGCCGGGGCGCGGCTGTTGATGGACGAGATTGGTGTCGAAACCGTTGACCGGGTGATCCTTGCCGGGGCTTTCGGGGCCCATATCTCACCCAAGCACGCGATGGTTCTGGGGATGATCCCCGATTGCCCGCTGAAGCAAGTCACCTCGGCAGGGAACGCCGCCGGGACCGGGGCGCGGATTGCGTTGGCCGACATCGACGCGCGTGCTGGGATCGAGGCACGGGTGCGCCAGATCACCAAGATCGAAACCGCGCTTGCGCCGCGCTTTCAGGAACATTTCGTCGCTGCAAATGCGATCCCGCATGCGACGGCAAGTTTCCCCAACCTCAGCGCCGCGGTGACGCTGCCGGATGTGTCATTCAATACCGGTTCGGGTGGTGATGGCGGCGGGCGGCGGCGGCGCAGGCGGTAGGCTGGAATCTAGAAAATGCCCTGAATCGTATGTTGGGCCTCTGCATCGGTAGCCGTGCGCTTGGCAGCCCGTGGGTTGGCGATGCGACGTTTGTGTGGGGCAGTTGGATGGTTCAGCAATCCCGTCAAATCTGAAGGAAACGCGCGCCCGCAGGGTCGCCAACCCGCCCGGACGGGCTGGCGAGTGCACGGCGGCTGCGCCTTGATTCCGTGCACGGGGTACGCCACGCGAATGGCAAATCTCGACCAATCCCCTCAACCGACGGCCCCCTCATATCGCCGCCCCTCAAACCATCCTCACGGTTTCGTCATGACCTCTTTTGAAACCAATCCCGACACGGCCCCGTATCTTTTAGCACAACGACGCTCATGACCGGGCGTTGAGATGTGCAAACAGTGAGGATACCCCCCGTGCTTACAACCATCCGTATGACATTGACCGCAAGCGCCCTGGCCCTGGCCACCGCAGGAACCGCATTCGCCGCAGGCCACGCCAACCCCGAAGTTGGTGGCGCAGAGATGTTCACCGACAAGAACATCATCGAAAACGCCTTGAATTCCCCGATCCACACGACGCTGGTGGCCGCTGTGCAGGCCGCAGGTCTGGTTGACACGCTGATGGGCGATGGCCCGTTCACTGTGTTTGCCCCCACCGATGATGCCTTTGCCGCCCTGCCCGCGGGCACGGTCGAAACGCTGGTGAAGCCTGAAAACAAGGACACATTGACCAAAATTCTGACCTGCCACGTTGTTGGCGGCGCTGTCATGGCCTCGGCCGTGGCGGACATGATCGCCTCGGGCGGTGGAAGTGCCTCGGTCGAGACTTTGGGCGGCTGCGTGCTGACCGCTGCGCTGGATGGTGACAATGTGACGATCACTGATGAAAACGGCGGTGTGGCCACGGTAACCGTTGCCGATGTCAAGCAAAGCAACGGTGTGATCCACGTAATCAACGCGGTGCTGCTGCCGGGTGCTGACGATGCGATGAAGGACGACGCCATGGAAAGCTCCATGGAGATGGAAAATCCGATGGTTGGCGGCGCCGAGATGCTGGCCTCCAAGGATATCATCGACAACGCCGTGAATTCACCCATCCACACCACGCTGGTGGCAGCCGTTCAGGCCGCTGACCTGGTCGAAACACTGAAAGGCCCTGGCCCGTTCACCGTTTTCGCACCGACGGACGACGCCTTCGCCGCACTGCCCGAGGGCACGGTAGAGACCCTGCTGAAGCCCGAAAACAAGGCGATGCTGCAAAAGGTTTTGACCGCGCATGTGGTTGCTGGTGCGGTAACTACCGAAGATCTGACCAAGGCCGCGCGCCGGTCACACGATGGGTTTTATCACTTCAATGCCGTATCGGGCGACGCCCTGTCGGCCAAGGTAACCCACGGGGGCCGCGTGTTCATCTTTGATGAGACCGGAAACGCCTATGAGGTGACAACCGCCAATGTCATGCAGTCCAATGGCGTGATCCATGTCGTCGAAGGTGTCCTTCTCCCCCGCTAAAGCTGAATGTTATCTGACAATTACGGGCCGTCCCTTACGGGGCGGCCTTTGCCAATGGCCTTGACGATGCGCGGCGGCTGCCCTAACTCAGTCGACGTTGCGGGTGTAGCTCAATGGTAGAGCGCCTGGTTCCCAACCAGACGACGAGGGTTCGATTCCCTTCACCCGCTCCAACCCTTTCATACCAAGCGCAACAGAACACTCCGCCTTTGCAGCACGTGTCTGGTTCAGGCCGGAAACACAAAGCAGCGTTCGCGCCGCAGCATCAGCCACAATGCGGTTCCGGGCTGCGGCAGGAACACCGAAGGTACTGAGGCCGTCAGCCGCGATCCGTCGAAATCCATGCGAAAATCGACAAGCGATTCCTTGCCCATAAGCCGCGCACGTTCAACAACACCGCGCGCAGGTGTCCCGTCTTCGGGCGTCGGGTTCGGACCTCGGCCGCCGCGGTCAAAGTCGATGCGGATATGCTGTGGGCGGATCACAATCTCGACCTTGGTGCCATCGGCGAAGCCGGGCGCGAGGAACTGGCCGAAGGGCGTTTCGGTCAGGGCCCCCTCGACAGTGCCCGCGATGACGTTGATGTCGGAAAAGAAGGCGGCGGCGGCACGATCAACCGGTGCGTTATAGACGTTATAGGGCGCGCCCTGCTGCACGATCCTGCCGTCACGCATCAGGGCGATCTGGTCGGCCATGCGCATCGCCTCGTCCGGTTCATGGGTGACCAGCAGCACGGCGGTGCCTTCATCCTTCAGTATTTCCAGCGTTTCATCGCGAATGCCGTCACGCAGCCGGTTGTCGAGGCCAGAAAACGGTTCATCCATCAGCATCACGCGCGGACGCGGCGCCAGTGCGCGGGCCAAGGCGGCGCGCTGCTGTTCGCCGCCCGACAAGGCATGCGGATAAGCATCGGCATACGCGCTGAGCCGTACCCGTTCCAGCAAGGTCGACGCCCGCTCCAGCCGGGCGGCGCGGGGGCCGTTCAGACCGAAGGCCACATTGTCGATGACCTTGAGATACGGAAACAGCGCGAAATCCTGAAACATCAGCCCGATCGAGCGTTTTTCGGCCGGGATATGAACCGTGTGATCGGACAGGATGCGCCCGTCAACCTCGATCACGCCGGCATCCTGCCGGTCCACCCCCGCGATCAGGCGCAGGGTCGTGGATTTGCCGCAGCCCGATGGCCCCAGCAGACAGGTTACCTGACCGGCAGGAACCGCAAAGGACACGTCATCGACAACCGCCCGCCCCGCGAAATTGCGCGACACATGCGATACGACAAGCCCTTTCTGCGGCGCGGGCGTTACCTGATGAAAATCGTCAGACATTTCAGGGTGGCGTATCAGGCGCGCAATTGCGTCGCAAGTCGCCAGCTTTTCATTCGCGCCGGGTATTCAGATCCGAAAACTGCTGGCCGTTCTTGATCAGCTCAGCCCAGAGCGGCGATGGCGTCCATGCGCCGGGTGCCGAGGCGTTCATTGCCGCCAGGGTTTGCTGCAATTGTGGCAGGCCCGTCAGGTCGGCCGCCAACATTGGCCCGCCGCGGGCCCGCGCCATTCCAAGGCCCGAAAGCGCCACCAGGTCGACATCAATCGGGCGTTCGGCGATCTTGTCGGTCAGCAACCACGCCCCGGCATTGGCAAGGGCGGCCTGCATCCGCAGAGTAATTTGCGCCGCTGTGATTGGCGCACCCTGCCCTGACCGTGCCATGGCCAGGATATTGCCAACCTCTGGGTCCGTATAGGCGCGGCCTTCGTTCCTGTCATAGCTGAACCACCCGGCCCCAGCACTGCGACCCGTCCGGTTGGCAGCCAGCATGGCGCCGGTCATCGGCATTCCCAGAATTTGCGGATTGCGATCCGGATAACTTCGCGATTGATCAGCGCGGGTCACGGTCAGGCCGATGCGGTCTTCAGCCTCCAATGGGCCGAGGCGAAAGCCCCAGTCGCGAATGGCGCTGTCCACCGCTTCTGGCGAGGCGCCGAGGCCAAGCAGTTGTTCCGCAACCTGACGCATCGCACCGCGAAGCCGCCCGGCGATCAGGCCATTGCCGGACGCCGCCGGGGATACCGGCACGGCACGCAGACCCATCCGACGCGCCAGCTCATTCAGCGAGGCACCCAGCCCCGGCGCGGCATCGCGGGTCACGACAATTTCGACCAGCGGATTGGCCGCCAATGGCGGGTGGAATACCATCTGCGCCACCCGTTCGGCGGACCCGGTGGCCCCTGCCAGAACCGAAATATCCAGATCGCGCGCCACGGCCAGAATGGGATCGCCGCCCGCCGCGCCTGCGCATTCGGCCAGATCACGTCCCGCCTGCGCGGCATCCTCTGATCCGGCATGAATGATGAAGTCCGCACCCGCGGCCGAGGCGTGTGCGGTCGCGCCACTCAGCCGGGTCATTCGGGCATCCCGTTCGGCAGCGGTAAGGTTTCCTTGCGCAACCGCGCGGTCATAAACGTCAAAGATACGGCCAACTGCATCTTCCAGCGCCTGATCATTCGCCTCGATCAAGGTCACGTCCAGCCCGCAGTTCACCTTGGCCATCGCGATCGAACCGCCCAGCTGACCACCGCCGATCACCACGCAGCAGCGGATCTCGGTCGGGGTTCCGGTCGCAAGGATCGGCGATTTTCCGGCAGATCGTTCGGCTTGAAACGCATGCCGCAGGCCGCGTGACTGATCCGAGGTCATCAGATCGGTGAACGCCGACCGTTCACGGCGCAACCCCGCTTCGAACGGCAACAGCAGCGCGGCCTCGACACAATCAATGATCTTCCCGGTCGCCCCGGCGGCGGGTTCATCCAGCGCGGCCCGCCAGGCAGCGATATCCGCCAGAAAGGCAGCCGGATCCGACAGGCCCGAGGTCACATGGCGAGTCGGACGCGACCCCAGATCGCTTTGGATCACCTGATTTACCCAGATCCGCGCAGCCTCGGTCAGGTCACCTTCGACTACATCGTCCAACATGCCCATCTGCCGGGCAGCTTCGGCAGCAATCGGTTCGCCGGACACGATGACCTCCAGCGCGGCTCTGGCCCCGCTTAGCCGGGGCAATCGCTGCGTTCCGCCAGCACCGGGCAACAAGCCCAGCTTCACTTCGGGCAATCCGACCCGTGCGTCTTTCGCCGCCACCCGGTAGTGCGCCGCCAACGCCAGTTCAAATCCGCCGCCAAGTGCTACGCCCTGGATGGCCGCAACAACCGGGATCGGGCAATCTTCGATGTGGCTGCACAATTCGCCCAGTGACGGATCAACCGGCGGCTTGCCGAATTCCGTGATATCGGCCCCGGCCGAGAAATTCTTGCCCTGACTGCGGATCACCACGCCCAAAGCGCCTTGCGAAATCGCATGATCCAGCCCGTCGTGCAGCCCACTTCTGAGCGACGCCGAAAGCGCATTCACCGGCGGATTGTCCAGCGTCAGCACCGCGATACGGTCGCGCATTTCAATTCCAACTGCGGTCATCAGTTGCCCGGTTTTCGGCTGTTGGTGCGGAATACATGCATGCTTGGGCTCCCTCAAACCGGCACGCCCGACCGGATATGCGTATTCTTATAGGCCGCACCCGATATGGCAACTGATCCGGGCCTTGTTGCGCGCGCCACTCGGCATTCGTGCATCGCGCCCATTGTGGCCGTCGCCAACCCTCAATAAGAAGCGGAACCTTGGGGCGGCGGATCGCGACGGGCAATTGTCCGATCCCGGCAAGCGGAAAGGGACGGGGAATGATTGACTGGGCTTACGGGTTGGCCGGTGGGCTGATGATCGGCTGTGCTGGCGCGATGTTCCTTCTTATCAACGGCCGGATCATGGGCGCCTCGGGCATATTGGGCGGATTGATTGACCGCACCGGCTGGTCGAACGGGGCCGAGCGTGCGGTCTTCGTCGCATCACTGATCCTCGTTCCCGGCGTCATCGCCGGTTTCACTGGTGGGGCAGAATCGTACCTGAGTGATAATTGGCTGGTCGTGGCAATCGCCGGGCTTCTGGTCGGCGTCGGTACCCGGCTTGCAGGCGGCTGTACCAGTGGCCACGGCGTCTGCGGTATCTCGCGCCTGACCTTGCGCGGCATTGCAGCGACGGTGATCTACATCATTGCCGGGGCGGTGATGCTAAGCTTGGTTCGGCATCTTTGGGGGTTAATCTGATGCGGTTGATATTCGCGGCATTGGCCGGCGGCCTGTTTGGCATCGGTCTGATGGTGTCAGGCATGACCAACACCCGCAAGGTTCAGGGATGGCTGGACATATTCGGCGACTGGGATCCGACGCTGGCTTTTGTAATGGGCGGAGCGATTATCCCGATGTCAATTGCCTGGTGGATCACAACCCGCCGCGTCAAACCGGTGTTGGGCGGCAGTTTCCCGGCCCGGCCACCACAGGTGCTGGATCGCGGTCTGGTCATCGGCTCGATGCTTTTTGGCGCCGGTTGGGCGCTGGCCGGGCTATGCCCCGGCCCGGCGCTGGCCGCACTCAGCTGGACCGGGGCACCGGGTCTGGTGTTCCTGATCGCAATGACCGCCGGGATGCTTTTCGCACCGGGTATCCGCGCGAAGATAGCACCCGCACATTAGGGCTTATGTCGGCCAACCGCGCAAACCCAAACAGGACCGCCGATTGAACGGCTTGACGCTGCCGGATTGCCTGGCAAGCAGTCTGTCCCCAGACGCCAAGATCCTGTCTTCGGCAGATTGACCGAGGACCTGCTTGACGACGACCTGTTTGACACCGAGGGTCTGGCAATCTGACAGGTCCACAACTCACCATGTTCTCACTCAATCGGTATCCCGTCTCGGAAGATATGCAGGAATGGATCATTTCCGAATTCCTGTGGGCGGCGAAAAACGGTTTGTTAACAACCGACACTCCGCTGGTGACGCCAACCAAGGCGTTTTTTCCAACCCCGTCGGGCACACCGGAGGACATTGCGCGCGGGATCATTGGCAACATCCTTGCCGTGCTAGGTCGGGCGAACGAACAGATCGGCCTGCTGCCGCTTGACCGCCCAGCCGCCGAATACCGCGCTGCCGGTGCTTTTGAACAACTTGGCGAAACCGCAGGCGCGTGGACTGGTGATGGCGATGGCTCGGTCATTTTCTATGACCCCGAGGCGGTCGCGCGACCGCTGACCATGATCTCGACCCTTGTTCACGAAGTCATGCATCATATCCTGAATGGCGTTCCGTCAGGCCGGGCAGATCCCTTGGAAGAGGAAATGCGGACAGACCTGCATTGCATCACAACCGGATTTGGATTGTTGCAGGTTTTGGGGGCCGAGCAGGCCGGTTGGCAAGGTTATATGCGGCAGCCGACGCGGCTTTATGCACTTGCGTTGTTCCTTGAAGTCCGCGTTATCGAACCGGAAGCGGCACAATCGCGGCTTTCAGGGCGGATGAAACGTGGATTGATCCGCGCGATCCGCGTTGTCAAAACTCATCAAAACCGTATTGAAGAGATACAAGCCGAAATGACGCCTGCGCTGATGCCTGTGTCGCAGACCTAGATTGGGAAACTTGCCATGTCCGACCTATACGCCCCTTCAAAAGAACTTGCCGCGAAGGCCCATATCGACTCCGCCAAATACGATGAGATGTACGCGCAGTCTGTTGCTGATCCGGCGGCGTTTTGGGGGGAGCATGGCAAGCGGGTTGACTGGATGCGGCCTTACACCTCGGTCAAGGACACCAGTTTCGAACACGGCAAGGTCGCGATCAGCTGGTACGGTGACGGCACGCTGAACGTCGCTGCCAACTGTATCGACCGGCATCTGGAAACCCGCGGCGATCAGACCGCGATTATCTGGGAACCCGATGACCCGGATGCGGCGTCAAAACACATCACCTATCGCGAGTTGCACGCCGAGGTTTGCAAATTCGCCAATGTCCTCAAGGCGATGGGCGTGGGCAAGGGGGATCGGGTGATCCTCTATATGCCGATGATCCCTGAAGCGGCTTATGCGATGCTGGCGAGCGCGCGGATTGGCGCGGTGCATTCGGTCGTCTTCGGCGGGTTCTCAGCCGATGCGCTGGCCGCGCGGGTCAACGGCTGCGACGCCGCCGTGGTGATCACCGCCGACGAGGCTCCGCGCGGCGGGCGCAACACGCCGCTGAAGGCCAACGCGGATGAAGCGTTCAGGAAGGTCACCGGCGACGCCAAGATGCTGGTCGTCCGGCGCACAGGCGGCGATGTCGCCTGGAAGGCGGGGCGCGACCACTGGCTGCACGAGATGGCCGCCGAGGTTCCCGCCGATTGCCCGCCCGAGGAGATGGGCGCGGAAGATCCGCTGTTCATCCTCTATACCTCAGGTTCGACGGGGCAGCCCAAGGGCGTGGTGCATACCTCGGGCGGCTACCTCGTCTATGCGGCGATGACCCATGAATACACCTTCGATTACCACGACGGCGATGTCTATTGGTGCACCGCGGATGTGGGCTGGGTGACCGGGCACAGCTATATCGTCTATGGGCCGCTGGCCAATGGCGCGACCACGCTGATGTTCGAAGGGGTGCCGACCTATCCTGATGCCTCCCGCTTCTGGCAGGTGTGCGAGGAACACAAGGTCAATCAGTTCTACACCGCCCCCACCGCAATCCGCGCCCTGATGGGCAAGGGGGATGAGTGGGTGAAGAAGGCCGACCTGTCGTCGCTGCGGCTGCTGGGCACCGTCGGAGAGCCGATCAACCCCGAGGCCTGGAACTGGTATCATGAGGTTGTGGGCGGCGGGCGCTGCCCGATCGTCGACACCTGGTGGCAGACCGAGACCGGCGGCCACCTGATCACCCCCCTGCCCGGCGCCACGGCGACGAAACCGGGCTCGGCCACGAAACCGTTCTTCGGCATCCGCCCGGTGATCCTGGAACCGACCACGGGGCAAGAGATTACCACGACCGAAGCCGAAGGCGTGCTGTGCATTGCCGACAGCTGGCCGGGGCAGATGCGCACGGTCTACGGCGATCATGAGCGCTTCATGAAGACCTATTTCGACGACTATAAGGGCTATTACTTCACCGGCGACGGCTGTCGGCGGGACGCTGATGGTTACTACTGGATCACCGGCCGGGTGGACGATGTCATCAACGTCTCGGGCCACCGGATGGGCACGGCCGAGGTGGAATCCTCGCTTGTCGCCCATGACAAGGTGGCCGAGGCGGCGGTCGTCGGGTACCCGCATGACATCAAGGGTCAGGGCATCTATGCCTATGTCACCCTGATGGGGGGTGAGGAGGCCAGTGAGGCGCTGCGAAAAGAGCTGTCCGACTGGGTCCGCAAAGACATCGGCCCGATCGCCAAACCCGACCTGATCCAGTTCGCCCCCGGCCTGCCGAAGACACGGTCCGGCAAGATCATGCGGCGGATTCTGCGAAAAGTGGCCGAGAATGATTTCGGCTCACTCGGGGATACCAGCACCCTGGCCGAGCCCGAAGTGGTGAATGATCTGATCGCGAACCGGATGAACCGGGGGTAGCGGGCTTTTGGGCCGCGGTCGCTGAGGCGCGAAAGGTCTGGCGCGGACATTGCTCTAAACGAAGTGCAAGCCGGGCGGGTGCCGGACCGGTGGGCAGGCGTCGATACGGGTGCGTTGGGCAATTTATGGTTCAGCGTTGGCCTGTCGTTCTGCGCATTGCGCGACATCTCGAAAGCGCCTGCCCGCCGGGCAGACAGGCGCTCGCCCGGCGCCCTTGCGGGCTTGTTCCGGGCGAAGGGATGCGCGGTGCCAATATCCGGGCAAAGCTGAAAACAGGTAGACGATCCAGAATGCCCGCGCAGCTTACGCCTATCCCGCCGTCCAACCCCCGTCGATCAGCACAGACGACCCCGTCACCAAACCCGCAGCGTCACTCGCCAGCCATTGCACGGCGCCCATGATATCCTCAACCTCGCCCACGCGGCCCAGTTTGATCTTGCTTTCAATCCAGGCTTTCCGTTCCGGGATCTTCAGCGTCTGCTCAGCCAGCTCGGTGCGGATAAACGTCGGGCAGATCGTGTTCACCCGGATTTTTTCGCCCGCCCATTCGATCGCCATCGCCTTGGTCATCCCTTCCAGTGCGTGTTTCGTGGCGCAGTAGACCGTGCGGTCCTGCCCGCCGACATGCGCCATCTGGCTGGAGATCTGCATGATCGAACCACCCCGCCCGACCATTCCGCGCGCCACCTCGGTCGCCAGGAAATACGCCGCCCGCACGTTGACCGACATTACCGCGTCATAGTCCGCCGGGTCCGTTTCCAGCGCCGTAGAATGGCGCGCCAGCCCGGCCGAGTTCACCAGCACATCGAACGGCCCGGCCGCGGCAACGGCTGCTTTCACCGCGTCTATGTCGGTCACGTCCAGCTCCAGCGCCTCGGCCGACATACCAGCGCCATTCACCTCGGCCACCGCCTTCGCCAGGGCCTCGGCCCCACGCGCCGCCATCACCACATGTGCGCCCTGTTCGGCCAGCGCCACGGCGCAGCCAAGGCCGATCCCGCGCGAGGCCCCGGTCACCAAAGCGCGGCGGCCATCGAGGCGGAATGAGGGGGTGCGGGGAAGGGTCATGGGGGCGCTCCGGGTGGTGTTTCGCGCATGCTAACGCATCGCAATGCGGAACTGCAACGAGTCCAAACAGTTTACAACCTGTCCGGTCGCGTCGACATCCAAGCCCGATAATCGCTTTCAAGCGCGCCTATCAGGCCCGGTCTCAGACTTATGATGTCGAATCCTCCATCATAAGGTGCCAGCACCGTTCGTGTCTCCTGCGAGAACAGGATCGCGCGTTCTTGAAAATTGGCAATTTCGACAAACAGGTTGTCCAGTGCGTGTGGTTTCCAATCAAATGCAACAGCGAAGAACGTCATCTCAGATTGGTCTTCCTCCCTATCGCTGCAATCGACCCACGTCATGGCCTTCGTAATATTCATCCGTACAGTTATGTCATCGTCCTCCGCCGGCAGATCTGTGAAATGACCAGTTGCCACCCAAATCCGCGTGCGTTCGCCAAAGCACGCAGTTGCGAGTTTGTTTGCCCGGCAGAGTACAATAGCCCGCTCATCATCAGTGTCGGCATAACGCTTGGCTTCGGGCAGAGCATGAAACCGCGTCCAGCACTCAAAGAAGTCATGCCTCAAAACGTGCGCAAGTGGAGGAGTCTCACCAAAGAATCGCAGCCACACTTGCGCGAAGTCGATGGACTGAAGGGCAGACATGGCGTTCGACATGAACGCTTAATAGTCCAATTGCGGTAAAGGCGGCAATGTACTGCACAGCGTAGACTTTGCGCTCCTTGGACCCTGCACCGTTGGCAATCAGTGTAGGCATTCCCATCGACCTCATGGCAAATCCAACCCCCGAAACGCCGGAAAATCCCGATACCGCGCCCGCCGGGCCTCGGACGATTCACCCGGCTCCGCCCCCTCCCGCTTCAGATAGCCCTTGGGCGCTATGTAACTCAGCACCCGCTTCGCTGCCGGGCCTTCCTTCCACGTCAGGTTGAAGGCCGCGAGTTTGGGGAAAAACCAGACCTCGTGAAAATCCAGGTGATCCCACAGCCACCAGCCCAGATCGCGCCAGTCTCGCCCGGCCTCATAGCGATCCACGAACCACGGGATCACCACCGTCGCGGTTGCCCCCATCCGCCCCTTGGCATCGCGCCGGTCCCAGATATGGCCCGCAAAATCGCTTTCCGAGCGTGCGCAGGACCAGCCCCGCGCATTGCCCAGATCGTTGACCGCAACAGTGCGCAAACCGGATCTGATGGTGATCGGCCCGAAAGTCTCGCACAGGGGTTCCAGAAGGGTCCGGCACAGCCCCTGCCCCGCCGCAATAGCCAGATCCGGATCATCGGGGATGTTGGGAATGCCATTCAGATCGGCAATTTCGGAGTGCAGAAAATCGCGCAGAAAGAAATGCCGCGACAGGCGAACACGCCCCAGATCGTCCAGCCCCGGAACGCTGGTCGGCCTACGCCGCATATCCGTTCCAGCGGAATTCTCGGTTGGGGCCAAGTGGCGAGTGCGGATTCCAGGCAAATTCCCAGATATGACCGTCCGGATCGGCGACATAGGCGATGTGCCCGCCCCAGAAAATGTCATGTGGTTCCTTGATGACGGTTGCCCCGGCGGCCCGCGCCTTTTCAGTCAGCGCTGCAACATCTGCTTTGTCAGGCAGATTGTGGCCCAGCGTGACGCCGGAAAACCCAGGCGTGCGCGCCTGGCCCAAATCGCGTTCCAGATCGGCCAGCGGATAGAGGCCCAGCACCTGCCCGATCAGATCAAACGCCACCACCCCATCCGGGCTGTCCACACGCGCCCAGCCGAGCGCTTCGTAGAAGGCCGCCGAGGCCGCCATGTCGCTCACCCCAAGGGTAATCAGGCTGATCCGCTGGTCCATCCGGGCAACTCCTTCATTCGCGCAAACACATCGACGCCAAGTTGCGCATAAACGTCCAGCAGGTCCACCAGAACCCAGTTTTCCCGGATCAATCCTGACTCCACCCGCCAGAAATCCAGCGATCGCATGGTCAGCCGCCGTGCATTGGGCGGAATGCCAAGCCAGCCATCGCCCGAAAGTGTCATGTGCATCCCGGGCCAGGCGGTGAAGCCGACATAGGCGCCTTCGGCAAAGAAATGGCCGCCCGCCGGATCACCGACACGGTCCGGCATGGCGTTCAGGAACGGGATCTGGTGATGTCGGCGAAAATCGTCGATTCCGCGCGCGGTTCCGATCCCGGCGGGGCCGTACCAGGCGCAGTTCGGGTGCCAGAAGGCATCCAGCCGCATGGCATCGACACCCTGATCGCTTTTGCCCAGATGGGTCAACATATCGCCCACAACGGCCAGTGCCTCTGCCCCGTCGCCCGCCACTGTCAGCCCGTCCTGCGTTATCGGCCCCGGCACCAGCCATTCCCGCCCGAGCGAGGGCGCCATCGGCCAAACACCCGCCTGCATCATCAGTTCTGGTATATCCCAAAGCGCCTGCATTTCGACTATCCTGCCGCCTTCGATGCGGAAGAAGTCGTGGAACCGGACCGAGGCTGCGCGCCGTGTCTGCGGGATGTCCAGAAATGGCGCCATGAAGGTGCCGACCCAGTGGCCGCAGACGCCAACCCAATCTGCGCCGTCAGCGTCCTGCCCGGCAATCCGGATCACCTCTCGCCGTTCCAGATCGGGGAAGGATGTCCGCAGCGTGCCCAGTGCGGTATTCAGGTATCCGGCAGGCTCCATCGTCTCAAACGGGTACGCCAGGTGGACTGTGGCATTTGGCGGATTGTGTTGAAAAACTCCGAAATCAGAGCGTCGCGGATTTCTTGCGAAAACCTATGAAGCGAAATAGTCGGAAAGCTTTGACCACGAGACAGCGCATGGCTGCGCGTGAGCGCATGTAGGCGATTTGGGCCGACCCCCGCGCCAAAAATTTAGGATCGGGCTGCATGGAAAGAAAAATCATCGTTCAGGCCCTAAAACGGAGTTTTTCAACACAATCGGCGCAAAGAGGTCCGCAAGGGCGTCATTGCCTTCAGCCCAGTCAATCAGGCGGGACACCAGTTTCTTGTTCTCAGTCATCAGTGACCCACAATTTTCCAGTCAATAAACCTTCGGCAGAGGTTCCGATCCAGCTGCCGATAGGTTGCGGACAGAATAGGACCTGTGAAAGGACGCTCAAGGGCCGTTTGCAATCGCGTGCAGATTGACAACATTGACATGGGCCGGCCAGTTCCCGACCAGTGCGCCCCCGGTCGCACGCACGCCGCCTGTCAGCGCCGCACCCGGGCAACCAGATCAGGTAGCTGCAGTCAAAACCTCTTCAACCGCCGCCTGGATCATTGCCAGTTGCGCAAGGTCCGAGAACCGGTGATCCGCGCCTTTGACCAGCGTCAGGCGGATATCGTCGCCGCTGGCGTGGTCCAGCAAGCGCAGGGCGACCGACTGGTCAACATCCGCGTCCGCCGTCCCCTGCAACAGGCGCACCGTAAACGGCAGCGGCAACGGGTCGCGCAGCACCAGATTGTCGCGCCCGTCCTCGATCAATCGCTGCGTATAGACGTATGGCTCGGGGCCGTAGTCCGAGGGTTCCTCGATCCGCCCATCACGCGCCAATGCCGCGCGGGCATCCGCGTCCAGTCCGGCCCAGATGCTGTCTTCGGTGAAATCAGGTGCAGCGGCGATGCCCACCAGCCCGGCGACCAGATCGGGGCGCACCCGGGCAATCAGCAGCGCGATCCAGCCGCCCATGGACGACCCGACCAGCACTTGCGGGCCACGTGTCAGCAGTTCGACCGCCGCGCGGGCGTCCACCGCCCAATCACCGATGCAGCCGTCTTCGAAGGCGCCGCTGCTGTCGCCATGGCCGGAATAGTCGAGGCGCAGGAACGCGCGACCCTGCGCTTTGGCCCAAGCTTCCAGATGCAGCGCCTTGGTGCCCTGCCGGTCCGACTTGAACCCGCCCAGAAACACGACGCCCGGCCCCTGCCCCTTGGTCAGATCATAGGCGATTCGACGGCCCTGGGGCGTGGTGAGTTCCTGCGACATTGGTCCTTCCGGGTCAGGCGATTCGTCTGCACGCTATGCCTGCGGCGCCCTTGTTTTCAACGCGAAAATACCTTATCACGTGACCGCATTGACACGTGATTAACGAGTCACCTATAAGAAAACCCATGGACGCGATCTTCAAGGCCCTCAACGACCCCGCGCGCCGTGACCTGCTGGACAGTCTGCGCCAACAGGACGGCCAGACATTGGGAGAGCTTGAGGCGGTGCTGGATATGACCCGTTTCGGCGTCATGAAGCATCTGAAGGTTCTTGAGGACGCACAGCTGATCACAACGCGCAAGAAGGGGCGCTTCAAATACCACTACCTCAACGCCCTGCCCCTGCAGGAGGTGATCGACCGTTGGATCGAACCCCTGCTGGCCAAGCCTGCGGCCCGTGCCGTGATCGACCTGAAGAAGCAACTGGAAGGAACCGCCCCGATGACAACAAAGAAACCCGACTTCGTGATGGCGACGTATATTCGCTGCACTCAGGATGCCCTGTGGGATGCCCTGTCTGATCCGGCCAATGTGGTGCACTGGCACTTCATGGCAACGCGTGCCGAAGGCTCGATGAAGGCTGGCGGATCATCCACCTACTACGGCCCCGACGGCAACGCGTTCCTGACCATCAAGGTCACCGGCCAGACCCCGAAAACGCGCATTGACATGGGGTTTGAGCCATCGTGGGAAGGACCGGGCATGCAGGCCAGCAGCTGCGCTTACATCATCGAACCGGCCAATGATCACTGCAAACTGACGGTCGAACACTATGACCTGCCCGCCGGACAGGAAAACGCGGCCGATGGCTGGCACCGCATGATCTCGGGCCTGAAAACATGGCTGGAAACCGGCAAGGCCGCAAATTTCGGATACGGAGGTTGATATGGCAACTGAACTAGGAATTCTGACCTGTCTGATGATCTTCGCGGGGTCGATGTGGATCCCTTACGTCGTCGGCATTGCCACTGACCCGTCGAAAGAGGACGCGTTTCACACACCCGCCGATATCGCGAAGCTGTGCCCCTGGGTGCAACGCGCCCACCGCGCGCATCTGAACCTGCTGGAACAGGCCATCCCCTTCGCGGTTCTGGTTCTGCTGCTGGACCGGCTGGAGGGCTTTACGGCGCTGACCTATTGGACCGCCATTGCGTTCTTCTGGCTGCGAGTTGCCCATGCGGCGGGCCACATCTCGGGCGTGGCCAAGGAACCGCTGCGCCCGATCATCTTCACTGCAGGATGGATCTGCGTGCTGATCATGGCCTACGCGGTGTTTGCGGCCCGCTGACCCGCGACCCTTCGCGCCCGCAGACAGGTCGGATGCCTCCGGCGGGAGTATTTAAGAAAAGAAGATGGCCCCGTGCGTTGACAAACGTGCGGGGCGACTTCATGTCAGCCCCCGACATACCCGCAACCCGGCGTTTCGTAGGCGCCAAACTGACGAGGAGGCTGACATGGCCCAAATCTCTCTGACCTTTCCCGATGGCAATGCGCGCGACTATGAGGCCGGGGTGACCCCTGCTGAGGTTGCAGCATCTATTGCGTCGTCACTGGCTAAAAAGGCGATCTCGGCCACGGTGGACGGTGCGCATCACGATCTGCAGTGGCCCATCGACGCCGATGCCTCGGTCGCGATCCACACCATGAAGGACGACGCACAGGCGCTGGAACTGATCCGCCACGATGCCGCGCATATCATGGCGCGCGCGGTGCAGGCGCTTTGGCCGGATGTGAAAGTTACCATCGGGCCGGTGATCGAAAACGGCTGGTATTACGACTTCGACCGGGCCGAGCCGTTTACGCCCGAAGACCTGGGTGCGATCGAGAAAAAGATGAAGGAAATCATCGCCGCTCGCGATCCCGTCCGTACCGAGATCTGGGATCGGCCGCGCGCGGTGAAATTCTACGAGGACGCCGGAGAGCCCTATAAGGTCGAACTGATCGAGGCGATTCCGGGCGATGAACCGCTGCGCATGTATTGGCACGGTGACTGGCAGGATCTGTGCCGCGGCCCGCATTTCCAGCATACCGGCCAGGTGCCGGCGGATGCGTTCAAACTGATGAGTGTGGCCGGGGCCTATTGGCGCGGTGATTCCAACCGCGCCATGCTGCAACGTATCTATGGCGTCGCCTTCAAGACCCGCGACGACCTGAAGAAGCATCTGCACATGCTTGAGGAAGCCGCCAAGCGCGACCATCGCAAGCTGGGCCGTGAGATGGAGTTGTTTCACTTTCAGGAAGAAGCACCGGGCCAGATATTCTGGCACCCGACCGGCTGGACGCTTTACACCACGTTGCAGGATTATATGCGCCGTCGCCAGCGGGATGGTGGTTACAATGAAATCAACACGCCGCAGGTTCTGAACCGCACATTCTGGGAACGTTCGGGGCATTGGGAAAACTACGGCGAGAACATGTTTGTCGTCGAGGTCGAGGAAGAGCACGCGCGCGAAGAGGCGATCAATGCGCTGAAACCGATGAACTGCCCGTGCCACGTTCAGGTGTTCAATCAGGGGCTGCGCAGTTACCGCGAACTGCCGCTGCGGCTTGCCGAATTCGGGGCCTGTGCGCGCTATGAACCCTCGGGCGCGCTGCATGGGTTGATGCGGGTGCGCGGGTTCACCCAGGATGACGGCCACATCTTCTGCACCGCGGAACAGATCAAGGATGAATGCATCCGTTTTGTCGACTTCCTCGACAGTGTGTACCGGGATCTTGGGTTCGACAGCTTTGACATCAAATTTTCGACCCGCCCCGAAAAACGTGTGGGGGAAGAGGCCGTGTGGGATCACGCCGAAGCTGCGCTGGAAGATGCGGTCAAGGCGACCGGGCGCCCCTATGAGCTCGACCCTGGTGAAGGGGCATTCTATGGCCCCAAGCTGGATTTCAAACTGACCGACGCCATCGGGCGTGAATGGCAATGCGGAACCTTCCAGGTGGATCCCAACCTGCCCGAACGGCTTGGCGCGACCTATATCGGCGAAGACGGCAACAAGCACCGTCCGTTCATGATCCACCGCGCCTGTCTTGGCAGTTTTGAGCGGTTCCTGGGCGTCCTGATCGAAAACTACGAAGGGCGCTTTCCGCTGTGGCTGGCCCCGCGCCAGGTCGTCGTCGCCTCGATCGTGTCGGACGCGGATGATTACGTGGCCGAGGTTGTGTCCGCTCTGAGGGATGCCGGTATCCGAACCGAGGCCGACATTCGCAACGAAAAGATCAACTACAAGGTCCGCGAACACTCACTAGGCAAGGTTCCGGTGATCCTGGCCATCGGCAAGCGCGAGGTTGAGGACCGCACCGTCAGCGTGCGGCGGCTGGGCGAAAAACAGACCAGCACGCAAGCGCTGGACGCGCTGATTGCGGATCTGAAGGCCGAGGCGACGCCGCCTGATTTGCGATAGGGCGAAAACCATTGCCAGAACCGGCACCGCCATCGCTGCCGGTTCCGGTCCTGCGATAGGGCAAGGCGCGTCGGCCCTTACGACGTCGGCGCGTCCTTTTCATAGGCCTCGATGATCCGGGCGACCAAGGGGTGCCGCACCACGTCGCTGGATGTGAAATAGTTGAAGGCGACGCCCTTAACGCGGCCCAGCAGCCGTTCAGCATCCGCCAGCCCCGAGGGCATTCCGCGCGGCAGGTCAACCTGCGTGCGATCCCCAGTGATGACCATGCGCGACCCTTCACCCAGTCGGGTCAGGAACATTTTCATCTGCATCGTCGTGGCGTTCTGCGCCTCGTCCAGAACGACGAATGCGTTGGACAGCGTGCGTCCGCGCATGAAGGCAAGGGGCGCAATCTCGATCCGCTTATCCTCGATCAGTTTTGCCACCTGCTTGCCGGGCAGAAAATCGTTCAGCGCGTCATAGAGCGGCTGCATATAGGGATCGACCTTGTCCTTCATGTCACCGGGCAGAAAGCCGAAGCGTTCGCCCGCCTCGACCGCCGGGCGGGACAGGATAATCTTGTCGACATGACCACCGATGAACATCGAGACACCCGCCGCAACCGCCAGATAGGTCTTCCCCGTTCCCGCCGGTCCGATCCCGAAGGCCAGTTCGTTCGAGAATAGCGATCTGACATAGGCTTTCTGGGCATCGGTTCGCGGCTCGACCAGTTTCTTGCGGGTCTTGATCTCGACCCGGCCGCCTTGGAACATCTCCATCTGGTCGCCGTCGCGCGCGCCGTCCGCAGTGTCGTCGCGCGGCGGAATGTTGGAGTTTTCCATCCTGAGTTCCGCATCCACGTCGCCCGGTTCGACAGGCCGCCCAGCCTCGAGCCGGGCATAAAGCGCGCCCAGCACCTCGGCGCCACGCTGGCGGGCGGTTTCCTCACCGATCAGCGTCAGCCGATTGCCGCGCCGCACGATCTGCAAATCCAGCGTGGTTTCGACCTGTGTCAGGTACTGATCAAACGGACCGCAAAGGTCGATCAGCAATCGGTTGTCCCGGAATTCAAGCGGGGATTCTCCCGCTGGCGGCTGAGGAACGGCGGCGGGGGTCGCAGGGCTGGTTGCCAAATGGCGCACTCCGGGAAGAAAAGGAACAGTCAGGTTGGCGCAATGGTGGCCCGCTGCGGGGCCAAGGGCAAGCCCCCGTCTTCGATTGGCCTGGCTGGCACGAGGTCAGGCGACGCGGCGTTACACATCGGGGTCGGCTTAGGGACGTTAGCAGTGCGCCGCCATGCCTGTGCCGTGCCCTGTCGCGGCGAAGGAACGGATAGCACTGCCCATGGGGCGCGGGCGCAGATCAAGATCTGCGCAGTTCTGCTGGCAGGATGGATTCGCTTGGCCAGATTCCGGTGATGAGGGATTGGTCGTAGCCGCCTGTCAGCCCGGCCGCCTGCATGGCAGCCGCGGCTGCGTCGGTGTCATAGGTCAGGCGTTCAATCCGCGGGCCGTCACGGGACAAGACGCAATACCGGGTCTGCGCCCGTCAGTCATTGGGCGGCATGCCGATTACGCCCGCGTTGATCCAGGTCACGCCAGCGACCTGGCGCACAAACGCAAGCCCGCTGTGCCCGCAGATCACCACGTCCACGGGTTCGCGGATCGCGGCAAGCTCCGCCTCGAACGCCGCGGGTGGGCTGGTTGGCCAAAGGTATGCGGCGACATCTGAGGCGCCGCCGTGAAGCACGATGTGGCGTCGTCCGGCGTGTTCAAAGAACACTCCGTCCGGCAGCGTTGCCATCCAGGCGCGATCACCCTGCCCTATCCGCGCTTTGGCATAAGGAAACCAGTCGCGCGACAGCCGGTCACAAACGCTGCCTTCGTCAAACCCGCAACCACAAGTGTCGGCGCCCGACTGCAACTGGCGTTCGCAATTGCCCGCCACAACGGTCCAGCCCCGCGCCCGGATCAATGCCACGCAAGCGGCCGGATCTGCGCAATAGGCAACGACATCGCCGGTACAGATCACATTCGACGCCGGATAATCGGCGGCGATCCGGTCGAAGGCCTGCAAGGCCTGCAGGTTGGAGTACGGACCGCCGAAAATCAGCAGGTCGCCCTCTAGCTGCCCCAGATCCTGCGTGTTCATCGCAAATCACTCCCGCCCCGGTGTCGCACAGCTGCCCTCAAATCGAACCGGCGCACAAATCACATCCGCGCGCGCTTAAGGCTTTGTCACAGGCAATTGTAGTGCGGATCCGTATTCGGCCTGATAGCCGACTGAAATCAACACCCGAAGGGGGGACACCCATGCAAGCCGCTGGAATTCTCGGCGTTTTCGCCGCGATTGTCGTGCTGACTGTGATCGTGACACCACGGCGGGTGACACTCGGTGGCTTTTTTGGCGGGCAGAGCGGCGCCGGAACACCGCCGGGCCTTTGGACGCTGGTGTTAAGCCAGGTCACGACTTGGATTTTTGCGCGTTCGCTGATGAACTCGGCCATTCTGGGGTATTACTTCGGGATTGCAGGTGTGCTGGCCTATACAGCCTATTATGCGTCGTTCCTGACCGGGGGGCTGATTGTCGCGCGGCTGCGGGCCTCGGGCGCGGGGTCGGTGCAGGATTGGATTGGCAGGCGCTTCGGTCTGGCGGGGCAAAGCTGCTATAACGTGGTCATCGCGCTGCGCCTTCTGTCGGAAGTTTTCGCCAATCTGATTGTTGTCGGGTTGATATTCGTGGCGGTGCTGCCGGAATTCGGAGACTACAGAAACCTTGCCATTCTGGCCGTCGCGATACTCGCGCTGGCCTATTCTAGCCTGGGCGGGCTAAGCGCGGCCTTGCGCACCGACGTGGTGCAGATGGTGATTTTCCTGGTGGTGTTCGGCACCGCTCTCGCCGCGTTGCTTGCAAGCCCGGAATTCGATCTGGGCGCGACGCTGACTGCGCCCGGTGTATCTGGCCCCTACAACGGATGGGTGCTGCTGGCAGTGGCATTGCTGCAGGTCTTTTCCTACCCGGTCCACGATCCGGTGATGATGGATCGTGGTTTTTTGAGCGATGCCGCCACGACCCGCAGAAGTTTCCAGCATGCGTTCTGGATCTCGACGCTTTGCATCATCAGTTTCGGATTCTTCGGAATTCAAGCGGCCCTGCAGGGCGCGGCATATGAGGCGCAGTTGATCGGCACCTGGGCCGGATTGCTGCCCGGTTGGCTGTTTGCGGCACTGATGGTGTCGTTGCTGGTGTCGGCGCTTTCCACCCTCGACTCCGCATTGGTGTCGTCGGCCCGGCTGGCGGTTGAGGAACTTGGCCTGGCCTCGCGCAGCCTGAATGGCGGTCGGATGACCATGGTCATCTTCGCGGCCATGGGAACGCTGCTGACGCTGTGGGGCAATCAGACGCTGTTTGACGCGGTCGCTGTGTCTGGCACCGCCTCGATGTTTTTGACGCCGGTTCTGCTGGCCGGGTTGTTTCTGGGTCGGCAGGTCCAGCTTTGGGCGTATCTGGTCAGCTTTGCCGCCGCCATGATGGGCGCGCTGCTGTATTTTGCGCGTGCGGCTGATTGGGCGGCTTCCGTGCTGTATGACGGCCACAAATACGAACAACTGCTGCTGATCGGGATTGTCGTTCTGGCGGTTGGATTTGCCGCTGTGGCCCTGGGGTCGCGCAGCCGGGTTCGTACCTCGGCAGATCACCCTGACCAGACCAACCACGTCGAACAAAAAACCCCGGGATAAGGGCGACAACGCCCCAGGGGGTGGTCAGACTGCCGTGGTGCCCGGCCCGTTTCCTGGCCTGCATTCATAGGCTCAGCGCGCAAATCATACTGGCCGCCGCAATCCCATTTTTGATCAGGTGCCGGCCCCCGGCCCGTCCCGGATCGGGCTGTCGCCTTTCCACCAGACTTCGAACGGGTTGGATTGCAGGATCTGATCCATCGTGTCCTGGCTGACGCGCGGCAACTTGGTGCCTTCCAACATGTCGTTGATATTCAGCAGCCCGTCCACGCTTTCCCCGACCCCGGCAAAGGGATAGTCGGTGCCGAAAAAAATCTTGTCGGTGATTTTGTATTCCTGGCTGAGAACCAGCATGTTGTAATACTGCCAGGGCCGGTAAAACAACGCAGATTGATCAAGGAAAACATTGGGTTGCTTGCGGGCGATCACAATAGCCTCTTCGTACCATGGGTGCCCCATATGGGCCATCACCATGGTCAAGTCAGGGTATTTCATCGCCACGGGTTCAACATGAATGGCGCGTCCCAGATCCACCGGCGCGTTGCGCGCGAAGGTGGTCCCCATATGCATCGTCAGCGGCAGGTTTCGGGTCTGCAGGAACTCCAACACCGGCTCCATTCGCGGGTCCGACAAGGAAACGCCGTTGTAGATCGGCCCGAACTTCGCACCTTTCAGACCCAGATCATCAATCGCGTGGTGCAAAAGATCCATACAGTCAGCGCGCCGCGGGTCGACATAGGCGAAGCCGACGAGCTTGTCGGAATATTTCGCCACCGCTGCAGCCGTAGTCTCGTCATCGCCTTCGATGCCGACCGAGTCGCCATAGCGGAGCGAAAAGACAACCGCCTTTTCGACGTCCTGCATCGCCGCATACAGCGTATCGGCATCGGCCTTTGGCGCAATGTCGCCCTGTCGCACACGGGCCTGTTGCTGGTGATACAATGGCAGAACGTGTTCATCGTTCCAGATGTTGACGTGGCAATCGCAATAGGCGCGCGCGGTCATGGCAATGCTCCGGGTGTTAAAAGGACGGCGTTGAGGGGGGTGTGCCTGAACCACCCACAAGAAAATCAAAATCAGCGCCCTTGTCGGCTTGCTGAACATGCGCGACGTAGAGTTTCGCGTAACCGCGCGTCTGATCCGAAGGTTTCGGGTCAAGGGCGGCAAGACGCGCCTGCAGAACCTGTTCGGACAAGTCGACTTCAAGGCGGCGCGCCGCCACGTCCAGAACGATGGTATCGCCGGTTTCAACGGCCGCCAAAGGCCCGCCCACGGCAGATTCAGGCGCGACATGCAGGAGGACTGTGCCGAAGGCTGTCCCGCTCATCCGGGCGTCCGATATCCGCACGACGTCCGTGACACCTGCCGCGATCAGCTTTTTGGGAATGGCCATACTGCCCACCTCGGGCATGCCGGGATGACCCCGGGGCCCCGAGTTTCGCAGGATGAACACGCTGTTTTCGTCAACATCCAGTTCGGGGTCATCGACACGGGCGCGAAAATCCTCGGCACTTTCGAACACAACCGCCTTGCCGGTGTGTTTCATCAAGCCGGGGCTGGCGGCCGAGGATTTCAGGATCGCGCCATCAGGTGCCAGATTGCCCCGTAAGACAACGATGCCGCCTTGTTCGGTGACGGGGTTGTCAATTGTGCGGATAACCTCGTCATCGAAACCCTCCGCATCCGCAATCCTGTCGCCGATGGTTCCGCCTTCCACGGCTGTCGCAGTCAGATGCAACCTGTCGGCGATCCGGCGCATTACGACCGGCAGTCCGCCCGCCTCAAAGAATTCCTCCATCAGGAACCGCCCGGACGGTTTGAGGTCAACCAGACACGGCACATCCCTCCCAAGCCTGTCCCAATCGTCAAGCGCAAGATCGACGCCCAGCCTGCCCGCCAGCGCCAACAGATGCATAACCGCATTCGTCGACCCGCCAATTGCGCCGTTCACGACGATCGCATTCTCGATCGCGTCACGTGTCAGAATGCGGGACATGCGGATGTCTTCGTTGACCAGTTCGACAATCCGCGAACCGGACAATTCGGCCAGAACCGCGCGGCGGCTGTCGGGCGCCGGGATCGCACCGTTCAACGGCAACGCCATGCCCATCGCTTCGGCCAGGGACGCCATGGTCGAGGCCGTGCCCATTGTCATGCAGGTTCCGATGGAACGCGACATCGCGGCCTCAGCATTGCTGAACTCCTGTTTTGAGATCGCACCGGAACGGTAATCTTCATCGAGTTTGAACATATCCGTCCCCGACCCCAGGGTGCGGCCACGAAAACGTCCATTCAGCATCGGTCCCGTCGAAACGACGATCGAGGGTAAATCACAACTCGCCGCGCCCATCATTAAAGCCGGCGTTGTCTTGTCGCATCCGCACAACAAGACCACACCGTCAATCGGGTTGGCGCGCAGGGTTTCCTCGACATCCATGGACACCAGGTTGCGGAACATCATCGTCGTGGGGCGCATGAACGGCTCACCCAGGCTTGTGACCGGAAATTCCAGCGGGAAGCCGCCCGCCATCAGCACACCGCGCTTCACGTGTTCGGCCAGTTCCTTCAGGCCCCTGTTGCAATTTGTCAGCTCGGACCAGGTATTGCAGATGCCGATGACGGGCCGATCTTTCAGCAGGCGTTCGGAAAAGCCCTGGCTGCGCATCCAGCTTCGCGGAACAAATCCGTACTTCCCTTCGCGCGCGAACCATTCGGCGCTTCGCAATCTGGTCTTGTTGTCGTCAGTTGCCATTCGGCGACCCTCAAGCTGAGTGTTGCGATTGCGCAAATTTCAAACTGCCATTCCAACATGTAACGTTAAATTTGCGATGCCACAAGTTGCCGATCTTTCGCCCATGTCGCGGGCCGGATCCTATGTCGTTCCACCCGGCAAAAAATGCACCGGAAGCACCAGATCCCGGGTCGAAAATGTGCCGCCCGTAAGGCGTTCGATAATCAATTTGCCTGCCTGATCACCCAGATCATAGGCCGGAGAGGTCACAGTCGTCAGTTGCGGGCGCAGATACCGGTGCGCTTCAAATCCGTTGAACCCTGCAATCCGAACATCCCCCGGCACCCGAATGCCGCGTTCCGCCAGCAACAGCATCGCCGCAAGCGCGATCTGATCATTGCCGCCGACAATCGCGTCAGGCAAGGGGTTCGTATCCAGGTAATCCTCCAGCGCGGTCTGAACGGAGATCAGCGATTCTGATGCAGCCTCCAGCGTTGTAAACGTCGGCGCGCCTGTTGTGTTCGACATCGCCTTCTGGATGCCCTCAAACCGCTTTTCGATGGCGAACCAGTGTTGCTGCGGGCGCAGGGCAAGGATCGACCGGACCCCCCTTGCCAGCAGGTGATCGCCCATGATCTGGCCGCTTCCGAACTCATCCAGGCGGATCGTGCAGATGTCATCGATGTTTTGCGTATTGGACTGCTGGAACAGAATTAAAGGCTGGTTCAGAGCGTGGAGCTTCTTCACAACCTCGATCCGCGCCTCTTCCGGGCCGGAAATCATGGCGCAAACGCCTGCGACATCAACGCTGCGCATGATCATGGCATCGGACAGGCCCGCCGCGCTGACGCCCTGAACGGTCATCGTGTAATCGGCGCTGTTCAGCGAATTGGCCAATCCGGCGGCAACCTTCGTACTGAACAGATCTTCCAGAAACGCCGGATCATCGCTGACAACAATCAACCCGATCGAGCGCTGGTCCGAGTATCGCAGGTTACGCCCTGCTGCCTGACGCCGATAGTTCAGGCGCGCAATTTCCCGTTCAACCCGCGCCTTGGTCTTCGAACTGACGTACTGCATATTATTGTTCAGAACATTCGAGACGGTCATCGGAGACACCTTGGCCGCAAGCGCCACGTCCTTGATCGTCGCCCGCTTCCTGGTGTTCGGCAATGGGGCTGGTTTCTTGTCTGCCAAATTGCGCCTCCTGCGGGCTCCAAGAATAAGCGCCCCTGTCTAAACGATCGTTCGCGATCAAACAAACCGGGAATTGGCCAGGCTTGGGTTGCCGTCGTTGGTGGCGGCGGCCAGACCTGATTAACCGCGGCGATCAGACCGCTGTTCGCCGCGCGATTTTGCGCGTCGAAGCAACGGTTTCGCGCGTCATGTTGACAGCCGCAAGCGCAGGGTGCAAAGTTACTTTAACGATAAAGGTTTGGAGTGAGTGATGCCTGATAAACCGATGCCGAACACCGGCCCGACTGCGGGGAATGGCCAGGCGTCTGACCCAATTGTCGCGGAAATGCGCGAAAATTTCTTCTGCGCCATGATCTCGGATGTGCTGGACGCGCTTGGACATATGGATCAGGCCATGGCCCCCGGCCTGCGCCCGCTTGATGACAGTCTGGTCATGGTCGGCCGCGCGCGCACGATGCTTTACGCCGATGTCTATGCGCGGCCCGGCCCCGATGAAAACCACTATGCGTTGGAAATCGGGCTGGTCGACGACCTGCGCCCCGGTGACGTTGTCGTGGCTGCCTGCGGCAAGACGGGCCGGATCGCACCCTGGGGCGGGTTGCTGAGCACAGCCGCAACGGTCCGCCGGGCAGCAGGCGCAGTGATGGACGGCTGTGTGCGCGATATCCGGCAGGTGCGTGACCTGAAGTTTCCGGTCTTTTCAGGCGGGATTGCACCGCTTGACAGTATGGGGCGGGGCAAGGTGATCGAAGTTGACGTGCCGGTTGAATGCGGCGGTGTTTTGGTCAACGCCGGTGACATCGTTTTCGGCGATGCCGACGGCTGTGTCATCATACCAAAAGCGCTTGAAATGGCCGTTCTGGAAGAAGGCCGCGCAAAGCTCGCCGCCGAGAATAACTCCATGGACGCCCTTCGGGCCGGGCGCAAATTGACGGATGTCTACAACGAATTCGGGGCCCTGTAAGATGCCCGAAACGGCGGACATTTCTGGCCTCGCAAAGACCGGAAAGCGCAGCACTGGTTCGGGCCTTTTGCAACGATTCCTACAGATGGACGGGGCATCCGTTGCGCTGGTCTTTGCGCTTCTGATCATCGTCTTCATGATCACCGCGCCCCAGGCATTCCTTGGCTATCGGGTCTACATGAGCTTCATGGCGACCGTCCCGCCGCCCCTGATCATCGCCCTTGGTGTCACACTGGTCGCCGTGGCCGGGGAAATGGATCTGTCATTCCCCTCGGTCGTCGCGGCGGCAAGCTATGTCTTTGGGATGTTGTATCAGGATTGGGGCCTGACGTGGGTGGCGATGGCCTGTGCGATCGCCATTGGCACAACGATGGGGCTGATCAACGGTCTGGTCATCACGCTTCTGGGCATCCCCTCACTGATCGCGACGCTGGCCATGCTGTTTCTTTGGGGGGGCCTGGTGACGGTCGTGTCCGGGGGCATTCAGCTGGCCATTCCCGACATCTATGGCACCGCCATGCACAGCATTCTGGTCGGTCGCATCGGTGGCATCTTCCCGGCACAGATGATCTGGGCATTGCTGCTTTCGGTGTTTGTGTGGATGCTTCTGAACCGGCACCGGTTCGGTGAGAACCTGTTGTTCATCGGCGATAGTCTTGAAGTCGCCAAAGTCGTCGGCATCAACGCCACGCGTGAGAAGATCAAGTTATTCGCGCTGTCCGGCGCGCTGTCCGGTCTGGCGGGCGTTTTGCTGACGCTTGAAACGACGGCGTATTTCGCCAGCCAGGGCATGGGTTATCTGTTGACGGTGATCGCCGCCGTCTTCATCGGCGGAACTTCGATCTTTGGCGGTTCCGGGAAGGTCGTCGGGACGGTCTTTGCGGCCTTCATCGTCACCGTAATCGAAGCCGGGCTTGTGGCTTCGGGCATCCAGGGGTTCTGGACCCGCTTCTTCATCGGCTTTGTATTCATACTGTCCGTCACCGCCAACACAGTCATTGAGAACCCCGACAATGTGCCACTGGTACGCATGCTGCGACCCAGGATGCGCAAAAACAACTGAAACCAAATTCACCAACAGGAGGAACACTAAAATGAAACGCATGATAGGGACTCTTCTTTCCGCTATTGCTGCCGTTGGCATCGGCACTGCAAGTCTGTCTGCCCAGGACCGCGAACCGGTTGACGGCGACCTGACCATTTACATGCAACTTGGCGGAAATCCTGGCGGGCCCGCCACGCTTGCGCGTGAGTTGGGGGCCCGGGATGCAGCGCGCATTCTTGACATCGACCTGATCGAGCAACATTCGCAATGGGACCCGCAGCGCATGTTGCAACAAGCGAACGAGGCTTTGGCCGCGGCGCCGGACGCGATTATTGTCATGGGCCATCCTGGCACCGAAGCCATGACAAGTTTCCTGAACCGCGCAGGCCGCGAAGGTGTGACCGTTGTGGTGGGCAACAACAACCTGCCGGGGTCGGGCCGCAGCTATTTCGGGCTGGACAATTATGACGCCGGTGCAAACCTGGCCCGGCTTGCCGCGGATACCGGTGGGCTTGGCGCAGGCGACAAGGTCGTCGTCTATGGCGCGTTTATCGAGGGTGCGCCCGGTGCCAATGTTGCCGAAGGATCACTCGCGGCACTTGATGAAGCGGGTATCGCCTATGACACGCTGCAATGGTCGAACGAGGCGGTGCAGGATCCCTCGCTCGCCGTGCCGGTGTTGGTCAGCTATCTTGAAAGCAACCCCGATACCCGCGCGATCATCGTCCCCGGCCATGGCGGTATCACGGCTTTCCTTGGCAAGGTTCTGCGCGATGCCGGCAAGGATGCCGGTTCGGTCGTGACGGCCGGTTTCGATATTTCGCCCACGGCGATTGACGAAGTTAAAAAGGGCTATCTGACACTTGTGCTGGACCAGCAACCCTATCTTCAGGGCTTCATGCCGGTCGTGGCTGCGGTGCTCGAGTCCAAATACAGGCTTGGCGGTCTGTTCCTGAACACCGGCGGCGGTGTTGTCACCAAGGACAATGTCGACCTGATTGAATCGCTGGTCGCACAGGGCCTGCGCTAAAATCGAAATACCAGGGGCGGCGGTGGACCGCCGCCCCGTTAAAGGAGGCCAAGGGATGGGCGACCAACCGATTGTACAACTCAAAAACGTCGGCAAATCCTATGGCCCCGTCGTCAGCCTGCATGATGTCTCTTTAGAGATTGGCAGCAACGAAATCGTCGGTCTGATCGGCGACAATGGTGCGGGCAAATCGACCCTGATCAAGATCATGACAGGTGTCGAACCCCCGACCAGCGGCGAGGTCTCGATCCGGGGTGAGCGGATAGATATCGCAAATTATTCAGTCCAGCGCGCGCATGAGCTGCGCATCGAAACCGTGTATCAATCGTCATCGCTTGGCCGATTGTGTTGAAAAACTCCGTTTTAGGGCCTGAACGATGATTTTTCTTTCCATGCAGCCCGATCCTAAATTTTTGGCGCGGGGGTCGGCCCAAATCGCCTACATGCGCTCACGCGCAGCCATGCGCTGTCTCGTGGTCAAAGCTTTCCGACTATTTCGCTTCATAGGTTTTCGCAAGAAATCCGCGACGCTCTGATTTCGGAGTTTTTCAACACAATCGGCACAAAACAGCCGCTTTGGCGCAATTTCTTTGTCGGACGCCCCATCACGAACCGGCTCGGCTTTATCAAAGTGGCCGAACAGAAGCGCTTGTCAGAACAGATCATGCGCGAAACCATCGGTTTTCGCGGCGCAGGCATTGATGTTGATACGCCGGTTGGTCGGCTGTCAGGCGGTGAACGCCAGGGCGTCGCAATCGGCCGCGCCATGCATTTTGACAGCGATCTGATCGTGCTGGATGAACCGACCGTGGCTCTGGCCCTTTCCGAGGTCGAGAAGGTCCTGAACTTCATCCGCTCGATCAAGGAAAACGGCCGGTCCTGCATCTACATCGAACATAACATTCACCACGTTCACGCGGTCTGTGACCGGCTGATCGTTCTGGATCGTGGCCGCCTTGTCCTTGACTGCAAAACAGCTACGATGGGTTATGAGGAATTGATAACATTCCTGCGCGATCTTCATTTCGGACATCAGGAAGCCGTCGCGACCTGACGTCCGGGCATCTGCGCAGGCGCGTGAACGCGCAGGCCATTCCAATTGTAAGCTGCGATTCAGAATGGCGGTTTAGACGTCTTTTCCGCCGGTGAAGTGGAACTCGGCACCGGTGCGGATGCCTGACGGCCAGCGCATGGTCATGGTTTTCAGGCGCGTATAGAATCGCACCCCTTCCATGCCGTGAATATGGTGGTCCCCGAAAAGCGAGCGTTTCCAGCCGCCGAACGAATGATAGGCCACCGGAACCGGGATCGGCACATTGACGCCCACCATGCCGATCTGCGCGCGGGCCCAGAAATCGCGCGCGGCGTCGCCGTCCTGGGTGAAGATCGCGGTGCCGTTGCCATATTCATGGGTGTTGATCAGGTCCACGGCTTCTTCATAGCTTTGCGCACGCACGACCGACAGCACGGGGCCGAAGATCTCGTCCGTGTAGATCGACATATCGCGGGTCACGTTGTCGAACAGGCAGCCACCCACGAAATAGCCGTCTTCATATCCCTGAAGGCTGATGTCGCGGCCATCGACGACAAGGTTTGCACCCTTGTCGAGGCCCTGTTGGATGTAGTCGTGGATGCGGTCATAACTGGCTTTGGAGACCACCGGCCCAAGCTCGGACTCGGGATCGGTGTATGGCGCGACCTTGAGGGCGCGGATACGTGGTTCCAGCGCGGCAACCAGGCGGTCGGCAGTTTCTTCGCCCACGGGGACAGCCACGGACACGGCCATGCAGCGTTCGCCCGCCGATCCATAGGCCGAGCCGATCAGCGCGTCGGTCACCTGGTCCATGTCGGCGTCGGGCATGACCACAAGGTGGTTTTTGGCTCCACACAGGGCCTGCACCCGTTTGCCGTTCGACGTACCGCGCGAATAGATATAGTGGCCGATGGCGGTTGAACCGACAAAGCTGACTGCATCGACGCTTGGGTTGTCGAGAAGGGCGTCCACCGCCTCCTTGTCGCCGTTCACGACGCTGAAAACACCTTCGGGCAGTCCGGCTTCGGCCAGAAGTTCAGCGATGCGCATGACGACGGACGGGTCACGCTCGGACGGTTTCAAAACGAAAGCATTCCCGCAGGCGATGGCCACGGGGTACATCCACAAAGGCACCATGGCGGGGAAGTTGAAGGGCGTGATGCCAGCGACAACACCGACCGGTTGACGGACTGAGAAGCTGTCGACGCCGGAAGAAACCGCCTCGGAATATTCACCTTTCAGCACTTGCGGGATGCCGCAGGCGAATTCCACCACTTCGATGCCACGGGCGATCTCTCCCTTGGCGTCGGGCAGGGTTTTGCCGTGTTCGGCGGAAAGCAATTCGGCCAGTTCGTCGGTGTGTTTTTTCAGAAGATCGCGGAATTCGAACATCACCATGGCGCGTTTCGCCGGTGGGGTCGCGGCCCAGCCCGGCGCGGCGGCCGCAGCGGTTGCGACGACCTTGTCGACATCCGCCTTGGAGGCCAGCGCGACCTTGCCCGAAACGGCCCCCGTCGCGGGGTTATAGATGTCGGATGTACGCGCGGACGTGCCTGCCCAAGTGGCGTTAGACAGGAAGTGGGTGACGGTATTCATCGGAAGTCCTTTTTGGGTTTGCGCCGCCGGTCAGGCTCAGGGTCCATAGGCGACGGCGGGCAACCAGGTTGCCAGGAATGGGAAGAAGAAGATCACGCCAACCGCGATCAACTGGATTGTCATGAAAGGCAGGATGCCCTTGTAGATCGTACCGGTGGTGACGCCCTTCGGGGCCACCCCCTTCATATAAAACAGTGCAAATCCCACGGGCGGTGTGATGAACGAGGTTTGCAGCGTCACCGCAAACAGCACGGCGAACCAGACCAGGTTGACGTCCATGTCCAACAGGACCGGCGCTATCAGGGGCAGAAGGATCAGCGTGATCTCGATCCAGTCCAGAACGAAGCCCAGCAGGAAAGCGATGAACAGGATGACCAGAACGACGCCGCTTGGCCCGAATGGCAGACTGTTCAGGGCGTCCTCGATCAACTCGTCCCCGCCAAATCCGCGCAGCACCAGCGCGAAGGCCGTGGCCCCGACGAACAGCGCAAAGATGTAAGACGTTGTTTTCATGGTGCCTTGCAGCACATCGCGCAGGTTTGCAAAGCTCAGCCGCCCGCGCATCATGGCAAGCAAGGTCGCCCCCAACGCGCCAACGCCCGACGCTTCGGTCGGGGTGGCGATGCCAAAGAAGATGCTGCCCAGAACGGCAATGATCAGCAGGCTTGGCGGGACCGTGGATTTCAGCACGTTCAGAACCAGCCGTAAACGCACCGGTTCGGCATCGACCGGCGCGGGCGCAACGCCGGGCCGGGCCCAGGCATAGACCAGGATGAATAGCCCATAGAGCAGCCCCAGCATCAGGCCGGGCAGCATGGCGCCCATGAACAGATCGCCGACCGAGATGCGGATCTGGTCGGCCATCAGCACCAGCATGATCGAGGGCGGGATCAGGATGCCCAGCGTGCCGGTTGCACAAACCACGCCGCACGCCAGCGCCGCATCATAGTGGTGTTTCAGCATCAGCGGAATGCCAAGGATCGCCAGCAGCACCACGGCGGCACCGATGATCCCGGTCGAGGCGGCCAGCAGAACGCCGATCACCACGACAGTGATGGCAAGCCCCCCGCGGACCCGTCCGAACAACTTGGCAAGGTCGGTCATCAGGTCTTCGGCGATGCCGGATTTGTCCATCATGATACCCATGAAGACAAACATCGGCAGGGCCACCAGCACCCAGTTGTTCATCACTGCATAAATGCGGTCGACCACGATCGAGCTATAGCCCCAGTCAACGCCAAAGAAGGTATCCAGATAAGCGTCCGACATGACCGAGATGGCGGTAAAGGCCACGGCCAGACCACCCATCAGCCAGGCCACGGGATAGCCGGTGAATATCAGGCCCACGAAGCTGACGAACAGCGCGATGGCCATGTATTGTGCGGGATCGCTGATCATCTTCAGGCGCCCTTCATCGAAGGGGCGGCACCATAGCGCAGCGTGGTGAGAACCCGGAACAGCCGCGCAATGCCGACAAGCAGCAACAGGACAAAACTGAACAGCAAACATCCCTTGATCAGCCAGCGCGCCGGCAAGCCATTGGCCGAGGTTGAGGTTTCGTTGGTCTGCCAGGAAAGCTCGACGAAGGGGATCGCATAGAGGATCACGAACACCACGAAGGGCAGGAACAACAGCGTCAGCCCAAGAAATTCCAACACCATCCGGGCGCGCAGGGACAGGCGGTCATGCACCACGTCGACGCGCACATGCCCATCGGAAATGAAGGTATAGGACAGGCCGACCAGCCAGGCGGCTGCATATAGGTACCACTGAAGCTCTTCCAACTCGATCATGCCCTGGCTGAAGACATACCGCAGAATGACATTGCCGATGATCACGGCCAGAAGCACCAGCCAAAGCCAGCTGAAAACCTCGCCCACTTTGCCGACCACCTTGTCAATTGCTTGGCTGAGTCCTGTGTCGCGCATCACCTCGTCATCGTGGTGATGCAGGTCGCCTGCGCCCGTTGGGCCTGTCGGCTTATCGTCGGATTGCATGTGTCACCCCATCCCTGTCTGAACTTATTTCGGCAGCCCGGGTACAGGGCCCGGGCTGCCGCCTGTTCAGTTTAGGCTGAAACCCTAGTCAAAGTCGCGAGGCAGATAGCCCAGCTCTTTCCAGATCTGGTAATCAGCGTGGAAGGCTTTCTGCGATTCCCAGACACGGGCGAAATCGGCGTCCTTGGCGGCCTCTTCCGTCATGACTTCCAGGGTGACGCGCTTCAGTTCCTGAATGACGTCATCGGGCAGCTTGGCCGCGGTCACGCCCTTGTCAGGGAAGCTTCTGATCTGTGCGCCCTGCAATGCCTCGCCGGTGGTCAATGCGCGCATGGTGGCCGCCGTGCAGGCCATTTCAAACAGCGCCTGATCGGAAGACGACATCTTGTTCCATTCGTCCAGATTGATCAGCAAATGGGTCGAGGTTGAAGGCTGGTGCCAACCGGGGAACAGATTGTACTTGGCGATCTTGTGGAAGCCGAGGATTTCGTCGATGGCGGGCATCGAGTATTCCGTGGCATCCAGCGTGCCTTTTTCAAGGGCGGCAAAGATCTCGCCACCTGCCATCAGGGTTGCCGACGCTCCGATCCGGTTCAACACCTGACCGCCCAGTCCCGAGAAGCGGATTTTCAGCCCCTCAAGATCGCTGAGCTTGGTGATCGGCTTGCGGAACCAACCAGCGGTTTCCGGCCCGATCGTGCTGCACAGCAGGGGATGGATGTTCTGTTTGGCATAGATTTCTTCGGCCAGCCCGTGGCCTTCGCCTTCAAACCACCAGGCGGCGTATTCCCAGGGCTCCATACCGAATGGCACGGCCGAAAACAGCACGGCAGACGGGATGCGCCCCTGATCATAGGCCAGATAATTATAGGCCGCAGGCAGGTTGCCGTTGCTGATCGAGGGAGAGATTTCCAATGGCGGAACGATTTTGCCAGGCTCAAATATCTTCAACTGGATCCGCCCATCGGTGGCGGCATCCAGCATCTCGGACACGCGGGCAATCGGGTCACCCAGGGCGGGCCAGCCGGTATTGAACGTGGCCTGAACCTTCCAGCGAATTTTCTCCTGCGCGTCGGCGGGTACCGCAAATCCGGCACCAAGGCATAGCGCGGACAGGGCCGCAACGCCGACGACACGGCGGCTTAGCCCGGTCAGTGAGTTGGTAAGGGTTGTCATGTTGATCTCCTCCACAGTTGCAATTCTGGTCATGTTCAGGTGTCGAGCGCGATCTGCCTGCGCCTCGATGGTCGGGCGATCAGGCCCATGCCTCGTGATAGAGGTCTGTTATCTCTTGCGCGCTTCCGACGCGGGGGTTGTTGCTGGGCGCGCCAGAACGAACGGCGTCTTCGGCCATATGTGCGGCGGCGGCGGTGTAGGCGTCTTTGTCGATGCCAAACCCGGACATGGTCGGGACATCCAGCCGGATATTATAGGCGTACAGCCCCGCTACCAACGCGGCACTGGCCTTGTCATCACTGGCTGCGTCATCGGCCACACCGATCACGCGCGCGCAGGTCGCATAGCGGGCCAAGGCAGCGGGTCGCGAAAATTCCGTAACCGATGGCAGCAGCATCGCATTGCTCATCCCGTGGGGCACGTGAAACAGGCTACCCAGGGGGCGGCTCATCGCGTGAACAAGTGCAATTGACGCGTTCGAGAATGCCAGCCCGCCGAACGTGGCGGCCAGCATCAGGGCTTCGCGCGCGGCCAGATCCTCGGGGTTTTCATAGGCGGCGTCCAGGTTGGCCGCCACAAGGCGCATGCAATCCAGCGCCATGCGATCTGAAAACAGCGTGGCCTTCTGGCTGACATAAGCTTCGATTGCATGGGTCAGCGTATCCAGCCCGTTGTCCGCGATCAGGCGTTTCGGCTTGGTCAGTGTCAGGTTGAAATCAACAATCGCCGCAGTCGGGACAAACCCCTCACCCCGGCACGAGATCTTTTCCCGGCTATCGTCATGAATGATGACGGCGTGGTGGGTGACTTCTGATCCGGTTCCGGCCGTGGTCGGGATCGCAAGCATCGGCAGGCCCGGTGTATCGGATTGCAAGGGCGGGCGGTAATCCTGAATGTCTCGGCTGCCCCGTGCCATCACGGCAATGGCCTTTGCCGCATCAATCGGGCTGCCCCCGCCAAGCCCGATCACGGCGTCATGGCCCCCGCTTTCCAGCTTTTCGATCCCGGCCAGAACGATTGTATCGGTCGGGTCCGGAAGCACGGCGTCGAATACCGATGACGTCAGCCCGGCCTTTTTCAACAGCGACTGAACGCGTTCGGCCATGCCGCTTTCGGCCATGAACCTATCGGTCACAATCATGGGATTCCGGATCGCCCCCATGCGGCCCAGGACGTCCACAATGCCGTTCAGGGCGTCAGCACCAACTGACATAAAGCGAGGTGCGCAGACCCTGACATTCATCGGCTGTTCCTTTCCCCAAACCAGCGGCGCGGCACCGCTGATTGCAGACAAGCCTATGTGACGGGTTTCGCATCTGTCAACTAAGTGATGTTAATTTTCTCATTTAGTTGACTTTGATCTTTCCGTAACTCACCTTGGTTGCACCTGATCAGGCGGTTGCCAAATTGTCTTTCGTGTTGGAAATGAGTGTCGGGAGACCTCAGTTTCTTTTCGCGAAAACCGCGCCCATGCCGCCGAAGACCCAAGAACGAAAAGGCAGACCTGTGACCGAGAAGAAAACCACCCGGAATTCACCGCGCCGAATCCTCGAGATTATCGAAGCTATCTGCCTCAACCCGGAAGCGGCCACAGCCGCGCGCCTGTCGCAGTCATTGGAGATCCCGTCACCGACGATCTACCGGTGGCTGGATGCGCTGAGTGAGGAACGGTTCATCGCGCCAACAGCCTCGGGACATTATGTTCCGGGTGAACGGTTTCGCGACCTGATCCTGAACAGCCTTCAATATGAACCCAAGGTCACCGAACGGCGGTCTTTGCTGCGGTCCCTGTCGGATCAGTTGAAGGAAACCGTCAGTCTTTCAATCCCGCACGGCACCAAGCTGATCTATTTTGACAGGCTGGAATCGCATTGGCCGTTTCAGGTCAATCTGAAGGTTGGGGCGCCCCTGCCGCTGCATTGTTGTGCTTCGGGAAAGCTGTATCTTTCTACGCTGGACCCAAAGGCAGCGATGGGAGTTTTCGAACGCATTGCAAAGACAGAATTTGCGCGCAACACGATCACCACCAAGTCAGCATTTGCCGCCGAGTTAGAGAAAATTCGGACCCAAGGCTACGCAATCGACAATGAAGAATGGTTTGACGACATGGTGGGCGCTGCCGTGCCGATCTTTGGTGATTCCGGCGCATTGATGGCCTGTCTTTCGACCCATGCGTTAACGACGCGAAAGTCGGTTGATGACCTGGAAAAAGACATCCCGCAGATGCGGGACTTTGCCCTGAAACTGAAGGCCTGCCTGGGCGGATAAGCCGGGTTTTTTTGACCTCGATCAGGTTCTCGCCGCGCGCATTGAGCCACCGGCGACGGTTATGTTAGCGTGCTAATGAACTGCCGCATGATCACACTGGCCGGTTCGGCCATGCGCAGCAAACCGGGGACATGGCGTGGGTTCACGCCACAGGAGGACCGGAACCGGAATACGGTGCTGATCGCCGATTTCCCTTACGGAGGCGGGACATGCCCAGGAAGAAGAAGCAATGCCCAGACGTGAATTCCGGCACAGAAGACTATGTGCTTGAGGATCAGGTCGGATATCTCCTTCGGACTGCGGGGCAGCGCCATGCGCTGCTGTTTCAATCGCTTGCGCCTGCCGGGCTGACCCCGACGCAGTTTTCCGCGCTGGTCCGACTGGCGCAGCTTGGTGAATGCTCGCAAAACGAACTTGGGCGTCGCACGTCGATGGATGTCGCAACGATCAAGGGCGTGGTCGACAGGCTGCGCAAGAAGGGGTTGGTTGAAATGCGTATCGACCCGAATGACCGGCGCCGGGCGATGTTGTCCGTTGCCGCTGACAGCTGGGAATTGATCGACCAATTGCACGAGGCCGGACACCGCATTTCGGCCAGCACCATGTCGCCGCTGACCGCGACGGAAAAGGAAAAGCTGCTGTATTTGCTAAAGAGAATCAGTTGATCGCGACGCTTTGATGGCGTCGCCCCCTGCCCGACCGAATTGCGCCAGCGATTATGCCAGTGGATTGGTGAACCAGCCAACGCGTCGAAACCTCGGAATTCGGGCAGCGTTGACTGATGCAAGTCCTTTGAAAACGGCTTTACTGATCCGGCGTCGCGGGGCGCAGGCTTGCCGGAATATCCTGATAACACACCGGTCGCAGGAAGCGGCGGATCGCCATCGTTCCGACCGAGGTTGCGCCGAAATTGGTCGAGGCCGGATAAGGACCGCTGTGTACCATACTGTCGCAAACCTCGACCCCGGTCGGAAAACCGTTCGCCAGAAGACGCCCTGCCTTGCGCTCCAGAATCGGCATGAGTGTTTTGGCCGCCTTTTCATCCGACGCATCCAACTGCAACGTGCAGGTCAACTGCCCTTCCAGCGTTTTTGCGACCTGCGCCATCTGATCCAGATCTTCGGCTTCAACCACAATGGCCAGCGGGCCGAAAACCTCGTCATGCAGGGCGGGGGTTTCCAACCAAGTCTTGGCCGAAGTCCTGAACAATTGCGGCCCGGCGGACCTTGTTGCGTTGTCCGAGGTCACGACAGCCTCGATTCCCGCCGTGTCCGAAACGGCACTGCAACCGGCCTGGAAGGCTGCGGATATTCCATCGGTCAGCATTGTCTGCGCCCCGACCTGGCGCAGGGCCTTGGCGGTGGAGTCGACGAAAATGTCGGCATCGCTGCCAGAAATCACCACGGCCACGCCCGGGTTGGTGCAGAATTGCCCCGCCCCCATGGTCAGCGATCCGGCCCAGCCGGCGCCGATGTCCGCGCCGCGCGCGGCCATGGCATCGGGCATTACGAACATCGGATTGGTTGACCCAAGCTCTCCGAAAAACGGGATCGGATTGGGGCGGCTGGCGGCGATGTCGAACAGGGCGCGCCCGGCACGTTGCGATCCGGTAAATCCGACGGCTGTGATAAGCGGATGTTTGACCAGAGTTTCGCCAACGACATGTCCGCCGTCCAGCACTTGGCTGAATACACCGGGATGCACGCCCGTGGCCCTGATCGCCGCGTCGAAAGCCTGGGCGATGTAATCCGCGATGCCGGGATGCGCCGGGTGTCCCTTGACCACGACAGGGCAGCCCGCCGCCAGCGCCGCCGCCGTGTCGCCGCCCGCCGATGAAAACGCGAGCGGGAAGTTCGACGCACCGAAAACCGCGACCGGGCCTATCGGGCGCTGCAACAGATGCAGATCGGGGCGCGGCAGGGGGGCACGGTCTGGCAACGCCGGGTCGTGGCGATGATCCAGATGGCTACCCGCACGAATATGCGCCGCAAACAGGCGGAGTTGGGCGACGGTTCGGCCACGCTCTCCCTGCAGGCGCGCTTGGGGCAGGCCGGTTTCTTTCACGCCGATTTCGGTAATCTGATCACCGCGTGCATCTATCTGGCTGGCAACCTCGTCAAGGAATGCGCCGCGGGTGTCGTCGCTGGCGTAACCATAGGACCAGAATGCCTGTTCTGCGACCTGGCAGGCGCGATCCACCATCTGGGGCGTGCCGCAGGCAAAACTGTCGGGTGCGCCGCTGACGGGTTCATTTTCGAACGTCGCGTCCGCGCCGACCCAGTCGCCAGCGATCAGTGATTTACCTTTGAGCATCATTATTCCTGTTCATATTCGATGAGGGTCAGTCCAGCCTCGGCCAGCATTTGCGCCGAGACCTGAAAGCTGTGATCAAGCGCGCCATCCGCCTGGGGGATCGGCGGCGCGACGATTTTGGTCACACCAGACTGGATCAGCGCCCGCCCGCAATCCGCACAGGGAAAACGGTTGACGTAGGCGGTGCATCCAGCCAGCGAAACGCCCGCGCGGGCGGCGTTGTAAACCGCGTTGCGTTCGGCGTGTTCGATCCAAAAAAATTTCTCTCCGCTGGGGCGGTCGAAGCGGGCGTCATCCGTATCGGATACGCCGCGCGGCAGGCCGTTGTAACCGGTGGCGCGGACGACGTGGCCCTCGGGGTCCACAATGACGCATCCGACCTGAAAATCGCGATCCTCGGACCAGCTGGCGATGTGATCGCACGGCCCCATGAACCGGTGTGACCATTCGATTTCATCCGCCATTCTCTGCGCCCTTCGATGGTTGCACCAATGTCGCGAGTTCCGGCGGATCGGCGATGGCCGGTTGCTTTTCAGACCAGCCGCCGGGTTCAACCACCTCTCCGGCCGCATTGCGAAAGGCGGCGGCGTTCAGATCGACAAAGGGGAGTTCTTCGGTTGGGACTTCGTCGTCGTAGCGGATCGCATCGACCGGGCAGATGCTTTCGCACATGCCGCATTCGATGCATTCGGTGGGGTGGATGTAGTACATCCGCTCCCCCTCATAGATGCAGTCCACCGGGCATGAGGTTGTGCAGATACCGTCCTTCACGTCGACACAGGCGCTGATAATGACAAGTGTCACCGGATCACCGGCCCTTCCAGACCGGCGCGCGTTTTTCGCGAAAAGCGGTGACGCCTTCGTCGGCGTCTTCAGAGTTCAGCGCCGCGATCAATTCGGGCGTTTCGCGGGCAAACGCATCGTGGACCGGCATGGTGGCGGTTTCGCGGGTGACGGATTTGATGGCGCGCAGGGACAGAGGCGCTGCTGCAAGGATATCGGCGACCCAGCGGTCAACCTCGGCGTCCAGATCAGCGGCGGGGACCACGGCATTCACCAGACCATAACGCGCCATTTCTTCCGCCGGTGCAATCCGACCCGTCATCATCATGCCGACCGCGATGTTGCGTGGGATCAGGCGTTGCAGCAGCACAATGCCGCCGTCCAGCGGCACCCGGCCCACGCGGGCTTCGGGCAGGCCAAAGCGGGCTGTGTCGGCGGCGATCACGATGTCGCAGCCCATGACCATTTCCAGCCCGCTGCCCAGCGCCAAGCCATTCACACGGGCAATCACCGGCGTTTTCAATGTCTTGCGCAGCGCTAGTCCTGCGCAATCTTGAATTTCTTTCCAGTATTCGACACCCGTCTTACTGCCACCCGCCTTCATGTCCGCCCCGGCACAGAACGCTTTTTCGCCCGCGCCGGTCAGCACGACGCAGCGGATGTCGGGGGTTGCTTCCACCTCGGCCCAGACCTCGGCCAACCGCTGGAATGTCGCCGGGTCGATGGCGTTCATCCGCTCGGGCCTGTCGATGGTGACCCGTGCGACGTGGTCTTTGACGTCGAAAATGACGCTCATTCAGCGGCCTCGGTTCGCAGCAGCGTGGCGAGTTCCTGCAACACCTCGTCGGTATGTTCGCCCAGTTTCGGCGGCAGATGGCGGACCTCCATCGGGGCGGCGCTCAGATGCACCGGGGACCCGACGACGGTGACTTCGCCCAACACGGGATGATCAATCGGGCAGAGCATGTCGTTGATCCGGGTCTGTGGATCGTCCAGCGCTTCGCCCAGGGATTTGACCGGGGCGCACAGCAAATCCTGCGCCTCTAGCCGTTCAAGCCAATGGGCCGAGGTATTGGTGGCGATGCGGGTGCGAAACGTGTCCTGCAGGAACGGTTTGTTGGCGCGCTGGGTGTCGAGCGTGGGATACTCCGGCGACAGGTCGTCGATTTCCAGCGCGTTGCAGATATCCTGCAACGGGTTCGCCTTGAACGCGCCGACGATGACAATCGCGCCGTCGGTCGTATCAAACACGCCGGTCAGCGGCATCGCGGCCCAGTTCAGAACCTCGCGATGTTTCGACCATTGCGCGGCCTCCTGCATCTGCATGGCGATCATGCTGTCATACAGCGAAACGTTGACCTGCTGGCCGGTCCCGGTCTTTTCGCGCATCAAAAGAGCGGCCAGAATCCCCTGCACCAGATGCATGCCGGCCGAATAATCGCACAGCGTTGTCGGATAGATCGACTTCGGGATCGAGGGGTCCTGGGTTTTCTCCATCACCCCGGTCATCGCCTGGGCCAGCACGTCCTGCCCGCCCTTGTGGGCATAGGGCCCCGTCGGTCCGAACCCTGTGCCCGAGGCGCAGATGATCCGCGGGTTGATCTTGCAAAGGTCATCATACCCGAACCCCAGCCGCCCCATCACACCGGCGCGGAAATTGTCGACCACCACATCCGCCGTGCGCACAAGGTCCAGCACCTGCTGGCGGCCCTCGTCCGACTTCGTGTTGATGGTGATCGAACGTTTGTTGCGGTTGAGCGAGGCGAAAACCGCATTGTTCGCCGCCAGTTCCGACGGATCACCGAAGAAGTTGCGGGACAGATCGCCGCTGCCGGGGCGTTCGATCTTGATCACATCCGCGCCAAAATCGCCCAGCATCTGCGTGGCACAGGGGCCAAGCATCACCTGGGTGAAGTCGATCACGCGAACACCGCTCAGCGGCATTGTGGCTTCAGTCATGGGTAACCTCGTTACTCGGCCGCAACCGGATTTTCGATCAGCGCGTTGGGCGATGGCTTGTCACCGGGGTCAGCACCCTGGGCGCGCATCTGCTTCTGGATTGCCTTGTGATCGACATTGCGCAGCGCCAGATCGCCGTTCAGTGCCAACGACACAGCAACACCCGCCGCTTCGCCCTGCGCCTGACAGGGCGGGATTTCGCGGCTGAGTTTCTGTGCATCGCTTTCAACGGAATAGTGCCGCCCGGCAACGATCAGATTGTCGATCCCCTTGGGCAACAGCGCGCGGTAGGGGGTATAGTAGTCGCGGCCCCGGCAGACGGTATCCTCGAAGTAGCGGCGAGACTTCACGTCGTCCTTGTTCACCACATACTCTCCCTGCAACAGGCGAGTCTGGCGGATGCCCATCTGTTCTGCGGCACCCAACATCTCGGCATTCTCAAAGCCGGGGATGTTCTCCTTGGCGAATTTGTAAAGGTTCATCATCCGCTCGCGGCCCTCAACCTCGCTTTCAACCATGCTTTCGACGGACAGCCCGTCATAGCCGGGCATATGCGGGCAGTTGCACCAGACGATGCCGGGCAGCGGGGTTTTCAGCCACCACATGCCCCAGGCCCCACCGATGACGCGGCGGGCCTGCCGGTCGAGTTTCTTATATTCCTCGGGCTCGGCAAATTCGAAGGCGATGGCTTTTTCCGTGTCGACATTGGCCATGCGGAAAACGGTGGTGACGATGTATTGGCCGTCGATGTATTCGGCCCCTGCCGACACACCCACATCCAGATCACCCGTCGCATCCACAACATATTTGGCACGGATCGCCTGACGACCCAGTTTGGTCTGGGCGATCACGCCGGTGATCTTGCCGCCTTCGCGCAGCACGCCCGAGAACCAGCTGTGGGTGCGCAGGTTGACCTTAGCCTCGCGCACCATGTCCAGGCTGACACGCTTCCAGCCGTCCGGATCAAAGGCGACGGCGTGGATGATCGGCTGCGGCATCATCGCCTTGTGGAAATCAATGCAGCCCCAGCGTGACCATTTCTGCCAGGCCTCCCAATTGGTCTGGCATTCCTCGCTTGGGGGATAGACGGCAGCGTTCTGCTTGCTCATCCGGTCGACGAATTCGCTGACGATGCCGGTGGTGACGATCTCATTGCCCTCATTCACCATGTCGTCCAGCACCAGAACCATCCCGCCCGAGGCCATGCCGCCCAGATGGTGATAGCGTTCCAGCAACGTGACCAAGGCGCCGTTGCGCACCGCCGAGATCGCCGCCGCATGGCCCGCTGGCCCGGCGCCCACGACCACCACGTCGCAATCGGCGACCACGGGGATCTGTTCTGCATCTGCCTGGACAAACGTTGTGTGACGTTCTGACATTGTCATGTCCTCCTGTTTGGATCGACCCGTTCAAGGGCCGGAAAATCTGTTGTTCTCACCAGCGGACGATCAGTTTCTCGGCAATCGTGACGCTGGCAAACAGCACCACAGACAGCCCGGACGAAACGAAAACCGTGGCGTAAAGCAATGGAGAGCGGAAGTTGAAGGTGCTTTCGATGATCAGCGCGCCAAGACCCACATTCGCCCCGATCCATTCGCCCACAATTGCGCCGATCACACAGGTGGTGGCGGCGATCTTGAGGGCCGAGAACAGAAACGGCAGTGAGGATGGAAGGCGGATTTTCCAGAACACCTCGGACTTCGACGCGCTGAGGATGCGCGCCAGTTCCAGCGTTTGGGGCGACACGGCCTGCAACCCCCGCACCATATTCACCAGCGTCGGGAAGAAGCAGATGAGTGAGGCGATGACGACCTTGGCGGTCATGCCGGGGCCGAAGATCAGTACCAGGATCGGCGCGATGGCGAGGATCGGGATCGTGTTGATGAAGACCGCGATTGGAAAGAACGCGCGTTCGACTGTGCGGCTGTGCACGAAGGCGATGGCCAGCAGGATCGCCGCCAGATTGCCCATGGCAAAGCCCGACAGGCTTTCGATCAGGGTCGGCCACAGGTTGCGCAAAAGCAGCGGGTATTCATTGGCGAAGACGCTCAAAATATCCGTGGGTGCGGGCGCGATGTATTGCAGCACGCCGAACAGGCGCACGCCCAACTGCCAGATCAGCAGCAATGCCAGCGCGGTGCCGATGGGAATGGCCGAATTCCTCAGCCGTTCACGCGCCTGCACGCTCAGGCCGGCGGTCGGTTTGGGCTGACTTGGGGTTTGGGCCTGCGATTGAGGTTCCGTGACGGCCATCAGCACTCCTCCAGCAATTTGCGCAACTGGCTGCAATAGGCGTTGAATTCCGGTCCCTCGCGCAGCGCAATCTCACGCGGGTAAGGCAGGTCGATGTCGATCACGTCCTTGATGCGACCCGGATGCGCCTTCAGCATCAGGACCTTCTGACCCAGGAATACGGCTTCGGGGATAGAATGCGTCACGAACAGGATCGTCGTGCCGGTTTGCTTCCAGATATCCAGAAGTTGCAGGTTCAGATGGTCGCGCGTCATTTCGTCCAGCGCGCCAAAGGGTTCATCCATCAACAGCAGTTTCGGCTGGCAGACCAGTGCGCGGGCAATGGCGACACGCTGGCGCATGCCGCCGGATAATTCGTGGGGCAAGGCATCTTCGCGGCCCTTCAGACCGACCAGCTCCAGCAGCTCCATCGGCGTGCGGTCGCCGCGCGGTATTTCGATCCCGCGTTTCTTGCCCATTTCCAGCGGCAATTCGACGTTCTTGATCGCGCTGCGCCAGGGCAGCAGGGTCGCGTCCTGAAAGACGAAGGCAAATTCGCGGGCCAGGCGCGCCGCCTCGGTCGATTTGCCAAGGATCGTGACGGTGCCTGCGGCGGGCGGAACAAGATCCGACACCAGCCTGAGCATCGTGGATTTCCCGCAGCCCGACGGGCCGAGGATCGTCCACATCTCACCTTCGCCGATCTCCAGCGAGATATCGGTCAGCGCGGTGAAATCGCCAAACTTCACCGACGCATCGGTGAGGGAGGCCGCGATGCTGCGGCCTTCCCCGGTAGTATGTGCGGTGTCCATCACCCTCAGCCGATTTTCGGGCGCGCATCAGCAGTCGCGTCCAGAATATCCAGCGTCATGATGTCCTCCAGCGCCGGCGCGCCATTAGCGAACTGACCCAACGCATCATAAGTGTCGATCTGCGCCTGCCAGTTTGCCGCGTCCATCTGACCCCAGCCATTGGCGGCGGTCAGCCCGTTGAACGAGAAGCCGAGCACGAGGCCGACGGCCTCCATCTCGCTGGCTTTGTCGAGGTTCGGATAGCGTTCGACCAGCGCATCAACGCCCGCTTCCGGGTCGGCGTGGACCGCACCCCAACCGCGCGCCGTGGCGCGGATTGCGGCGGTGATCTTGTCGCCGTTTTCGGCCAGCATGGCATCCGTGGTGTAATATGGGTTGGCGTAAAGCTGAATGCCCGCGTCCCACAACATCATGTCGACACGTTCGTCACCAAGTACCGACAACGCGCCGACGTTGGTTTGCCAACCGGTGACGGCATCGACCTGACCGGTCTTCAGCGCGGCCATGTCGCCGCCCATCACAACGACTTCGACGTCATCCTCGGCAATGCCGTTCTTGGCCAGCAACGCCCGCAACAGAATTTGCGCCGTGCCCTGGGTGCCGATCTTCTTGCCGATCATGTCTTTCGGCTCGTTGATCGGATTTCCCTTCAGCGAGAAATAGGTGAACGGGTGTTGTTGATAACCCGCTGCAACGCATTTGATCGGCAACCCGGCCGAGCGTGCCAGCATCAGCGACGGCGAGGACGAGATCGAGGCGAAATTGTTCGCCCCCGACGCGACCGAGGCGACGCCGTCGATATTCGGTCCACCCGGCACGATTTCGAGCGACAGCCCCTCTTCTTCGAAATAGCCCAGCTTGTCGGCCATTACTTCGCCGAGGATGCCGTTCGAGGCCAGCCAGCCAAGTTGCATGCGAATCTGAAACGTGTCCTGTGCCAATGCTGGCCCGACCGACAGCATAGTGCCGCCTGCCGCCATTCCGGCAGCAGCGCCCATACCCGCAAGGACCCCGCGGCGACTTAGATCGCGTTGTGTCATGTTCTGTAACTCCCAATTGGTTGAGATTCTTTTGCGCAGTGCCCTGATCGTAGACTCTTCGAGGGCGATGCGCATAGAATAGAAAACGCCACGTAGCGGTGCGATTATCGCATCACCCAGGATTTTGGCGGAGCGATGCACGATAAGTTCCTGACATACTTCGATGAAGTCGCACGACAGGGGTCGATCCGAAAAGCGGCGGCCGTTCTGAATGTGGCGTCTTCCTCGGTGAACCGAAAGATCCTCAGCATCGAAGACAGCCTTGGCGTCCGCCTTTTCGACCGGCATGCCGATGGTGTCGAACTGACCGACGCAGGTGCCGTTGTCCTGGAACACTGCCGCAAGACCATTTTTGATTACCAGAAAATTCTCTCGCAAGTCGAAGACATCAGCGAACTGCGCACAGGCCACATCCACATCGCGACGCTGGATTCGGTTGCCCACAGCCTGCTGCCAGAAGTGCTGGACCAATTCTCGCGCAGCCATCCCGAGATTGCTTACACCGTCCAGACCGCGCAGCCAGATGAGGTAATGCTGGGTGTTGCCAATGGCGACGTGAATATTGGCATTACTTTCAGCAATGATCTTTTGCCGGGTGTTCGCATCCATTCGGAAAAATCGACTCCCATCGGGGCGATCCTGCGCCCGGATCATCCGATGGCCGAACGAGATGCGCTCGATATCGACGATCTGGAAGCCTTTCAGGTGGTCAGGTCGTTCGATGGGCGGGCCAAACACTCGTTGTTCACGGATGCAATGTCGGATGCTGATACAAAACTGCCGCGTCAACTGATCACCAATTCCCTGCCACTGGCGCGGGCGCTGATCCTGCGCAAGCACGGTATCGGCATCTACTCCAAGATCGGGTTTCTTGAAGAGATCGAACAGGGGCTGCTGCGCTATATCACCATCCTGTCGCCAGTTCTGAAGGACCTGAAGATGAGCATTCTGATCTCGTCACGCAGCAACCCCTCGCCCGCAACGCATCTAATGTGCCGGTCGCTATCCAGATCGCTCAAGGCGCTTCGATTGGATTCGTGAGGTCAGCGCGCGTTTGAACATGGGGCAAATGTCCGTTCCCATTTCACACCGGACAGAATAGACCCGACTACGATTGTCGCACGTAGTGCACTTTAGCTTTGAACGCCCCTGCCGCGTTTATCCGCTTCGCCAGACATATCATGCGACTGTATCAATGTGCGAAATGTGCAATTCTCCGAAATCCCGAAATTGCATCCATTGCTCACCCATGATGCAGCAAGGGATCGAAGGCGACTGTCCGTTGGAATATGTCCAAATGATCGCGGATACCGAATGGGATCGTTGTTTGAATGCGCTTGATCGCTGTCTTCCGTCGCGCGTTCAAACTGCCGCCAATCAGCGCTACATGGAGCAACCTATAGCGACGGTCAGAGAATCAACTTCAAATTGCGCAAAGATTCGCGATCTCAATATGGGATTGCAATCACATTGATGACAAAAAGTTGCCGTTTTCGAACGCAAATTCCTAAAAAAAGCGAAAACTACCCCCTGTTTTGCGCGACAATCCCCCTCGATTTCCAGAATCCAGTCTCATTCTGTGCACAAACCGGGGCTAACACTTAGGAACTCAGCAATGGTGAGATCGCGGAGATACTGTTGAAAAAGTCCGTTGATTGGCCGCGCACGCTCTGATTCACTTGTTTTGAGGGTGGAGGGTTCGGCGATGATGGGTCCAAGGCAAGTTGCGCAAGGCGCGCTGTTCTATGAGTTCTCGATCGAGAGTTTTGTGCCGAAGGATCATCCCGTCCGGGGAATTGATCGCTTCCTTGATCTGACAGGTGTGCGCCCCTTGCTCGCTTCATACTACAGTGCCAATGGCCGCCCTTCGATTGATCCTGAACTGATGATCCGCATGCTGTTGTTGGGCTATTGTCAGGGCATCCGTTCCGAGCGACGGCTTTGCGAAGAGGTTCATGTCAATCTGGCGTATCGTTGGTTTTGTAAGCTTGATTTGGCTGATCCAGTGCCCGACCATTCGACATTCTCTAAGAACCGGCATGGCCGTTTCCGCGAGAGCGGTTTGTTCCGACATTTGTTCGAGGTCGTTTTGCAGCGCTGCATGGATGAGGGGCTGGTTGGCGGCCACAGCTTTGGTGTTGATGCCAGTCTGATCCCCGCGAATGCAAACCAGACGCGCGGCGTTGAAAGCAAAGACGGACTGCCAGCAGATCTGACGTCCCGTGCCGTCGACGAATATCTCGAGACGCTGGATGATGTGGCCTTCGGTGCTGCGACCAAGGTCGTCCCCAAATACATCTCACCGGCTGATCCAGCAGCGCGTTGGACTGGGGCTGACGGGGGAGCCGCCTACTTTGCCTATTCCACTAACTATATGGTCGATTTGGATAATGCAGTCATCGTGGACGTCGAGCCGACGGCTCCGATCCGGCCTGCAGAGGCGCGGGCAGCAAGGGAGATGATCGATCGTGTACATGAGCGGTTTGGCATCAAACCTGACAAGCTTGTGGGTGATACGGGTTACGGATCAGCCGAGATGTTGGGCTGGCTTGTGGACGAACGTCAAATCGAACCCTGTCCTTCCCCCCTAAAACTGGGCCACTACATTGGTCTTGAGAGGGGAATATGTAATGGCACGGAAACGGCATTCGGACGAAGATGTATTGAAGCTGCTGCGTGAGATTGAGCTGAAGCTGACGGGAGGAAGTGACGTTGCATCGGCGTGTCGTAGCGTCGGCATCAGCGATGCGACATATTACAACTGGCGGAAACGGTTTGGTGGTATGGGACGGTCGCAGTTGTCGGAGATGCGCAGCCTGGAAAAGGAGAATGGGCGTCTCAAGAAGATCGTCGCTGAGCTTGAATTGGACAAGCTGATCCTCAAAGAAAGCCTGAACTACTTAAAGCCCAGGGCCTGACGACTGGGGAGCTCCGTCAGGCCGTTATTCATACGCGCCAAAAGCTCGCGACCTCGGAGCGGAGGACCTGCCGGGTCGTCGGTATGGCGCGAAACTCTCTGCAATATCGACCCGCGCCAAAAGACGATGATGCTCTACGGCTCGCTTTGATCCGCCTGGCCAAGCAATATGGGCGCTACGGCTATCGTAAAGTTTCGGAACTCCTGCGCATCGAGGGCTGGCGGGTCAATCATAAGAAGGTTGAGCGTCTCTGGCAGGAAGAAGGACTGCAACTCCCGCAGCGGCACAGGAAGCGCAGACGGCTTTATCACAAGGACAGCTCGATCATTCGCCTCAGGCCGACGCATCCGAACCACATCTGGAGCATCGACTTCGTTCACGACAAGCTCAGCAATGGCCGGAGCTACAAGATGCTGACCGTTCTGGATGAGTACACCCGGCAGGCCCTGGCCGTGGAAGTTCGCAGCAGGATGGGCGCCGAAGATGTTCTGGAGGCGCTATATCCGCTGCTCCTCTGCCATGGCACGCCGGAGTATATCCGCTCCGACAACGGCCCAGAGTTCGTAGCCAAGGCGATGCAGGAGTGGTTGGTTCGCGTTGGTGTTCGACCAATTAGAATCTATCCGGGGTCCCCTTGGGAAAACGGATACAACGAGAGGTTCAACGGCACTCTCCGGCACGAGATCCTCAACGCTGAATGGTTCACAACAACGAAACAGGCACAGATCGTCATCAATCATTGGCTTAAGCAGTACAACCACACACGTCCGCACCAGGCTCTGAACATGCGACCACCAATGCCAGAAACTCTAATCAGAAATGGCCCAGAACTTGGGGGCTAGACAGCCGTATGTACCTGTATAACCGGTCGGACAACCTTGACGATGCCGCAAAGCAGTTCCTGGACTTTGCAGTATCCGAAGGGGCCGATGGCGTTGTTGCCAAGTCCGGCTTCATCGACCTGGGCATTGTTCGCCGCGCACAGGATCTGAATGGTGATCGTGCACTGGGCCTTATCAACGCCGAGGCTGACAACTTCGAAGCTGGCGTGATGCGGGAAATGCTGGGTGCGATGGTAACCTCGGACCGCCTATCCACCACGTTCCGTTTCCGCCCCGGCTCCTCAACCATGGACGAAAAGGCACAGCTCGATATGGCGCGCCTGATCCGGTTCCTGGCCAATGAACCCGAGGGAACCTCGCTTTCGCTGGTTGGATTTACCGATGACGTTGGCGCGTTCGAAGCCAACCGTCGCCTGTCCGTCACCCGCGCCGAGCAAGTCCGCGACGATCTGCGTGCGGCTGCCGAAGGTGCCCTGGACGATATGTCGATTGACGTGATCGGATTTGGCGAAATCGCTCCGGCCGCCTGCAATGACACAGAGTCGGGTCGCGAGATCAATCGTCGCGTCGAAGTGTGGATCGCAAAAAATGAGGGATGATCAGCACGTGAATCCCGCAAGCGATCCCCGGCAATTGAACGGGGCCGCCGATCACCGTCTGGTCAGCAAGATTGAAGGCCGGAAGACCCAAAAACCGCGACAAATTTACAAGTCGATTAACGAAATGGAAGCCGTCATGCACATTGCCAATTTGTTCAGAATGGCCCCAAAGGCAGCAGCGGTTTGTGTGGCGCTGCTCGCCCAGGGCGGGGCGGCGCATGCCCAGGCCGAAACTGTCTTTGACGGCAGCAAGGCGCGGGTGAACCTGTCGAACAAGCTTCTGATGCTGACGCAAAGCATCGGTTCGGCAAGTTGCCGGATCAACGGCGGCATCGGCACCGACGCCGCGCTGGAAGAATTGAAGACCGCACGCAGCGACTTCAATACAATTCTGACGGGTCTGGAAATCGGGGGCGTTGCCCTTGGCATCCCGGCGCCCGAGAAGCACGGCGTGGTCATCAATTCCATCGCCGAAGTCCGCGAAGCCTGGGCACCGATCGACGAGGCAAGCGAACGGATGCTGGCCGCACGTGGCGGAACCGGGACAGCGGGCGATGTCATCGCAGAACGAAACCTGCTGCTGGAAGCCACCAAGATCCTGGCATCTGACATTTCGGGCAAATACAGCAACCCGCATGAGCTGACACAGGCCGACGCCATGGCCCTTAACATCGCAGGGCGCCAGCGCATGCTGGGGCATCAGGTGGCAAAGCAGGTCTGCGGCATCGCGGTCGGATCCAGCGAACTTGGAACGCGGGATACACTTGCAGAGTCTGTTGGCCTCTATTCAATCTCGCTCAAGGCGCTGCGCGAAGGTTTGGTCGATGCCGGTGTCAACCCGCCGCCGAATGAGGTTATCGCTGCCGAGTTGGAGCAGGTTAACACAAGCTGGGAGGACAAGCTGGCCACCCTTACCGGTGTTCAGGGTGGGGCCGAACCGTCACCGGAAATTGTGGAATCTGTTGCCGAAGTTTCCGGCGAGATGACGAAAGACATGAGCAACATTGTCACGCTCTACATGCTTTCGACCCCTGGTCAGGAAGATGTCTACCGGGTTCCGCTGCAATCCTATGCAGAACGCGACCCACGCCAGCCTGTCCCAGGCAGATATCGATCAGCTTGATCTGGATTGGCGCGCACAGCGCAAACTGGACGAAAAGCCCTTGATTGATCAGTTGCTTGGCCACCCGTCACCGGAATGGCTGCGTACCAAACAGGCCAGCACGGCAAACTTCGTGACCGAAGTATTCGCGATGGACAACCGTGGTCTGAACGTTGCCCAAAGTGTCGAGACTTCCGACTACTGGCAGGGTGATGAAGGCAAATGGAAACTGACGTTCGGAAACGGCAGCGGTGATATTCACATCAGCGAAGTCGAATATGACGAAAGCACCGGCTCTTATCAAAGCCAGGTTTCCATGCCGATCTCTGACCCGGACACCGGCAACCTGATCGGCGCAATCACCTTCGGAATTAACGTTCAGTCGCTGCTGTAACACCAGCAGACGATGGATGACGCCAACGTGAATGGAATAGAGTATGGCACTTAAAAAGTTGATTGAAGAAGCCGACGATGATGGCGCACTGGATGAGCTGAAGCCAGGTACAAAGCTTCTGCACGGACAATATACGATCGTGCGCTACCTCAACAGCGGCGGCTTCGGGATCACGTATCTGGCCAAAGACAGCCTGGATCGGGATGTGGTCATCAAGGAGTGCTATGCCGACGCCTTTTGCCGCAGGACCAATACGGTGGTCAGTGCAAGATCTCGGGCGCATCAGGGCGAATTGAAATCCATCATTCGCCACTTCGTACAGGAAGCACAAAGCCTGTCGAAACTGGTGCACCCGAACATTGTCGGTGTTCATCAGGTCTTTGATGACAATGACACCGCCTATATGGCAATCGACTATGTCGAAGGTCAGGATCTTTTGGAGATTCTGGAGGATCCGAAGAAGAAGTTCGACCCCGATCACGTCGTTGCCATGACGCGGAAATTGCTTGGTGCAGTTGGCTTCATTCACGAACACAGCTTGCTGCATCGCGATATTTCACCCGACAACATCCTGATCGACGCGGCAGGAGAACCGATCCTGATCGACTTTGGCGCCGCACGCGAAAATCTTGCGATGTCGAACAAGAAACATTCGGCGTTGCGGGTCGTAAAAGACGGGTATTCCCCGCAAGAGTTTTATATTGCTGGCAGCGATCAGGGCCCGTGGAGTGACCTTTATGCGCTTGCGGCATCGCTCTATCATGCGATTACGGGTCAGCCGCCGATCAACGGCCAGAACCGCCTGGTCGCAATCGCCGAACAGCGACCCGACCCCTATGAGCCGTTGACCGGAAAGATAAAGGGGTATCCCGCCGGGTTCCTCGAAGCGATTGACAAGGCATTGATCACGATGCCGGCCAAACGCATTCAATCTGCACGCGAGTGGCTGGACATACTGGATGGCACGGTTCCGGCGAACTCGGATGTTCCTGCAAAAGCCAAGGCCGGTAAAAAATCGTCGAAGCCGTCCCAGAAGGCGGGCGCAGCTGCCCCGGCGACTGTGATGCCCAAGGTACAGCGAAAAACGCTGATGATGGCGGGATCCGCCCTGGCGGTCGTCGCAGTTTTGGGATTGCTTGGCTATAACAACTACACGAATAATCAGGCCGCAATTGCCGCCGAGCAGGCCGAAAGCGCCCGCATCGCTGCAGAAGCCGAGACAGCTCGCCTAGCCGCCGAGGCTGAAACGGCCCGAATTGCTGCCGAAGCCGAAGCCGCACGTGTCGCTGCCGAAGCTGAGGCGGTGCGGGTTGCCGAAGCCGCCGAAGCCGCGCGCATAGCGGCCGAGGCTGAGGCCGCGCGGGTTGCAGAAGCCGCCGAAGCCGCACGCATCGCTGCCGAGGCCGAGACTGCGCGCCTGGCCGCCGAGGCAGAAGCGGCCCGCATAGCAGCCGAAGCAGAAGTTGCGCGTATTGCCGCCGAAGCCGAAACAGCACGTATCGCGGCAGAAGCAGATCTCATCAGCATGGCTTTGCAGGCCGAAACGGCAAGCCTGGCTGCAGAAATGCAGGCCGCGCGTCTGGCCGCTGAACAAGAAGCCGCCCGCATCGCCGCCGAAGCCGAAGCCGAGGCCAATCGCCTTGCCGCGGAAGAAGCCGCACGTATTGCGGCCCTGCAAGATTCGGAACGCGCCGCCGCCGAGGCTGCCGAGGCGCTTGCCCTGGCCCAGGCGGAAACCGCACGTCAGGCAGAAGAAGCCGAAGCGAAGCGTATCGCAGACGAAGAAGCCGCCGCCGCACAACGCGCTGAAGAGGCCGAAGCCGGTCGGCGCGCTGCCGAAGCCGAAGCAGGCCGACGCGCCGCCGAGGAAGAAGCCCTTCGGCAGGCAGAAGCCGCCCAGCAAGAAGCCGCACGGCGTGCAGCCGAGCAATCGGCCCAGCCGACCCCTGCCCCGCAAACTGCTGGCGCTGTCGTCGACGCGCCGGTTGTTGCGCAATCGCAAGGCAGCGATGTCCAGGACGCCACTGCTGTCATGTCGGTAACGTCAGCGCTGCTTCCATTCAGCGCCAGTTCTGCTGAGATTGTGTTGAAAAACTCCGTTTTAGGGCCTGAACGATGATTTTTCTTTCCATGCAGCCCGATCCTAAATTTTTGGCGCGGGGGTCGGCCCAAATCGCCTACATGCGCTCACGCGCAGCCATGCGCTGTCTCGTGGTCAAAGCTTTCCGACTATTTCGCTTCATAGGTTTTCGCAAGAAATCCGCGACGCTCTGATTTCGGAGTTTTTCAACACAATCCTGACCCGGCGGCGGTTGGCTCGATCGCCGACGATGCACCCGCCTGGTTGAGGGCAGGAAACAAAATCGTCTCGGTCAACGGCGTTCCGGTCGACTCGATCGGTGACATCCAAAAGGTCGTTACAGCAACTGCGCCGATAGACACCGAAGGGTCCATCGCCGTCGAACTGGGGGTCGAGGATCAGCTAGGCAAAACGGCGATCGTGCGGTCCCTTGACCTTCCCGTCGTCGAAAATCTGGCCCTTCTGAACGGCGTTCAGTTCCAATCGCGTCTTGAAAATGGCGAATGGGTGACCCGTGTAAAAGCAAGCCCCGGTACGAAACCCGACGAATTCCAGAACGGCGACGCGGTGGTTTCTTATATGACGACGAACGAGGCCATCCAGGGTCGGCAGGGACTGCACGCCTTGATGCGCCGCGAAATCGCCAACGGGACCTCCAATTTCAACTTTGCCGTGAACCGTGACGGCGCGATGTGGCTGGTCACCATGTATTACAATAGCGCCGTGGTGAATTAGCGGATGGGAAGCAGAGAAAACACAATTCTGGATCAGAACCGGAAGATGAAATCCAAACCGATGGCAAAGCGAAAACGACAGAATTGATCGTCGCAGTGCTGGCCAAACAAGCGCCAGTCAGACCGACATCAGATACGACAGCGCACAAAGCGCGGCAGAACGCAGATCTCGGCCAAAATAGCAGAGGATAGATTATGGGACTACTTGGCAAACTTTTCAGACGGTCCAGCAAGAACGCGGAAACGCTTGGGACGAACGGAGTAGATGCATTCGATCGCCTAGGCGGCAGCACAGGTGTTGCCCATGAATTCCGCCGATCCGGCGGCGCTGCGCCGAGCCAGCCGAACCCCGCCCAGCCGCTTGCGGCAGTGCACGAACCGCTGGCCGAGCAACCGGCCGAGGATGGCGTGAACATCTGGGATCTGGAAGATTTTGACCCGACAAATCCTGCGGCGACCCAACAAGCCACCGCAGATTTGCTTGACCGCGCCGATGCCGCACCTGCGCGCAAGCGTCGCAACCGGACACGTTTGCTGGGATTCGAACATTCGGACGGGCAGGTTGTTGATCTGTTTGAAAACCCGGTGGAAGCCAAGGTCCAGACCTCGGCCCGGTTCCCGGTTGGTTGGGTGATCGTACTGGATGGGCCCGGACGCGGAGAATCGTTCACGCTGCATACAGGAATGTCATCAATCGGGCGCGGCGAAGACCAGGCCGTCCAGCTTGATTTCGGCGACAATGCGATTTCACGATCAAGCCATGCCGCAATTGTTTTTGACCCCGAAGAGAGTAAATTCGTTTTGGGTCAGGGCGGCAAAAGCAACATCGTGCGCCTGAACGGCAAGCCGGTCATCAGCAATGAGCCGCTGACGACCATGGACAAGATCAACATCGGCGAAACGACGCTTCAATTCATCGCCCTGTGTAACGAGAACTTCACCTGGACAGAAAACAAGGACGACGAGGCGGAAAATGTGGAAATCGCCTGAACCACGCTTTGACGTGGCGTCGGCGGTTTGCCAGGGCGGCCGCGACTATCAGGAAGACGCAATTGTCACCGATTTTCCGGCCGGAACGGATATCGGGGTCGTGGTGCTTGCCGATGGCATGGGCGGGCACGCGGCCGGGGACGTTGCGTCTAAAATTGTTGTTACGGAAGTATATGGAGAACTGAAATTCGAAAGCGCGAATTTTTCGGAATTCGAAACGCAAATCCCGAAATACCTTTTGAAGGCAACCGCAAACGCCAACCAAAGTGTGCGTGAATACGTCGAGGATAACCCCAAGGCGCGCGGAATGGGTGCAACCCTTGTGGCGCTGGTAATGGTCGAAAACCGGATGTACTGGATGTCGGTGGGTGACTCTCCGCTGTATCATCTGCGGGGCGGTAAGCTTTCGCAGCTGAACGAAGATCACTCGATTGCGCCGCAAATTGACTTTATGGTTGAAAGCGGGCTGATGGATCCAGAAGTGGCCAAAAACCACCCGGATCGCAACTGCCTTACCTCCGTTCTGTTGGGCGAAAAGGTCGCGAAATCGGATTGTCCCGGGCGCCCATTCAAACTGGAAGTCGGCGATATGGTTGTCGTTTCCAGCGATGGTCTTCAATATCTGGAAGATCCCAGGATCGAAAAGATCCTGCGGCGTTACCGTAGGCGCAAAAGCGCCGAAATCGCCGAGCATTTGCTGGCCGCGATTCTGGAACTGGCCGACCCGGATCAGGACAATGTGTCGTTTGCCGTGGTCAAACTGAACCATAACAAACCAGTTGCCCGCGTCACCCGCCAGAAACCCGTTGATCTTGTCGAAACGGTGACCGCACGTACCACGCGCGTTGTTGAAATCGACAGCAGCGTCCCACCCGGCATACCCGGCGACGGCGCTGTGCCCGCCAACGACGATGCATCCAGCCCCAAGGTAGCGGGCAGCGCGACCTGATGAACGGGGCGGGCGGGCAAAAGTCAGCGCAGGTCGATCTGGACCCGCTGCTGCGTGGAAAGCATCTCCCGGACGAGGTGCGAAAACGCGCGGAAGCGCTGGTCAAAAGACTGACGACCCCCGTCTGCGCCCGGTGCGCGCCAAAGGCGCAAGGCGCGCACGCCGGACCGGCCCCACCGGTCAGGCGTCGGTTTGAGGTTGGCACTTCGGTCAGAGTTGACGGCTAACACTGCACCATAAGTCATGCCTGTCCCCCGTCGCTGCGCCAGCCCGCCGGTCCGGCGCGCGCCCTGCTTGGTAGGGTTTTTCGTCTTCAGGCATCGTTGCAGATTGAACCGAAGATGCTCCAACCGATGCTCGCTGCCCCAAGCTATTTCAAAAAACCATTGGCCGCAGTGCTCCGTCGCCCGCCAGTACGGCCGCTTTAACTGAATTTCTTGTAGCTTCACGCCCAGATCCCGGTAATTCACGGCAAGTTTCGCGTTGTTCACCCTGAATTGCGGATTGGTTCGCGCCCCGGAGAACGCCCGCTTCACCGGGCTGCCAGATGTTGGCGACATCGAAATCGACAACATCAAAAAGGAGAATTTCAATGTCGTACCTCGTAAACAGCAGCTTTGGCCCCGAAGATCTTGAGCGTGCAACCGTGCCTTTCATTCTTGCCTGTGCAGCCGCCAATCGTGGCCCGGCGCGCGCGTTTCTGACGGGCGATGCGCTGAACCTTGTGGTCAAGGGCCGCGCCGATGGTCTGGCCGCCGAAGGATACCCACCGGTGGGTGAATACATCGCCGAATTCGTCGAAAAAGGCGGGATCATCTGGGTCTGCAAGGTCTGTGCCGCTGTGATGAACATCACCCAGGACGACCTGATCGACGGCGCAGAAATTGCCGGTGCTCCGCACTCGATGGATTTCCTTGAGGCTGGCGGGAAAGTCCTGCTTTGAGGGTTGGCCCCGATGGATCCTGAGGGTTCCCACGCTTTCGCCGTCGCCCAAGATCGAACCTGTGATGCGGCCTTGGCCGCGCATTGGTTCGGGACCGGGCGTCTGCGTCGCACTTTGAATGTGCCAGCAGGTTGAAATGGCCTGCTGGCACCATCTTTGCGCGCCCTGCCCGCAAATTGTACGCCTATTCCAACCCTGCCTTTCGCAGACCGGAAACATAGGTTTCAACCTGTTCAGGGTCGCGCAGATAGAACAGGCGACTTTCGATGAAGTCGCAGGAAATGCCGGGCCGCAAGGCGATCAACCGTTCCAGTGCCGCCTTCGCCTCGCCCTCGTGACCGGCATGTGCCAATGCCGAGGCACGAATGGCTGTCGGCCGATTGTGTTGAAAAACTCCGTTTTAGGGCCTGAACGATGATTTTTCTTTCCATGCAGCCCGATCCTAAATTTTTGGCGCGGGGGTCGGCCCAAATCGCCTACATGCGCTCACGCGCAGCCATGCGCTGTCTCGTGGTCAAAGCTTTCCGACTATTTCGCTTCATAGGTTTTCGCAAGAAATCCGCGACGCTCTGATTTCGGAGTTTTTCAACACAATCGGCCAGTAATGGGCGTTCGGCATCGATTCAGCCTCTGCGGCCCATTTGTCCGCATCAAGAAAATCACCTCGAAACAAAAGCGCAGTTGCGCCGTAACTCAGGAACGCCCAGCGGTAGGGATCATTCGGCGAAACCCGCACCGCTTCTTCAAAGCAGGACATGGCGGCATCAAGGTCGCCCGCATAGGCCATTGAATCGCCAAGCCCGCAATGGGCCTGCGCCATATTGGGGTTCAACTCGATAGCGCTTTTGAGGTGCGAGATTGATTGGTCGTATTCCCCCCGCGCCAGCAGAACCCGCCCCAGCGCAAACCGGACAACGGCGTCATCAGGTTCAAGGCGCGAAGCGGTCTGGGCAAGCTCTAGCGCGTCGTCCAGCAATGCTGTGACATCTGCCGCCTCGAAGTAAATCGCTGAAATGACGATGGCATAGGACAGCCGCGCATAGGCAAGTCCAAAGTTCGGATCCAGCGCGATGGCGCGGCGAAAGTGACGTTGGGCTTGCGAATTCGTTGCGGCGTCGAATTCATACTGGATCGCAAGGCCGCGATGATAACATTCCCAGGCGTTCATATCGTCAAACGAAAGGCTGCGCGTACTGCGCCCGGCAAGCCGCGCAATTGATGCCTCCAGCGATCCGACGACAGCGTCTGAAAGATCATCCTGAAGCGAAAACAGATCATCGGTCGACCGGTCAAACCGTTCCACCCAAAGGTAACGCCCATCACGCGGATCGGCCAGTTGCACAGTCAGGCGAAACCGATTTCCCTGCGATCTGAGCGATCCGTGTATAAGATAGTCGATCCCCTGTTCGCCAAAAAGCGCGCTCATCTCGGCGCCGGTCAGGCGTGCGCCGTGGGTGTTGGCACCGGCCTTGATGGTCAGCCAGCTGAACCGCGAAAGCTTGGTCGACATATCCTCGACAAGGCCATCAACAAGAAACCCATGATCGGCTTCGGACGCCATCCACGCGAAGGGCACTATCGCGATCGAGGTTTGCCCATCTGCAGCGTCGGGGGCACGTTCGGCCATTGGCAACGCAGAAGCCGGAGGCGAGGCCGACAGCGCCGGGTCATTTGGTGAATGCTCTGCGGGCGCAAAGGTTTCACCACGGATCTGCGCGATCAGTTCGCGCAATTCCTGCCCGACACCGATCCCCAGTTCGTCTTTCAAAGTGCTCTCATACTTCTGGAAATGCTGGATCGCCTGCGCGCGTTCACCATTCTGCGCCAGAAGTCGCAGCAGGACGCCATGGGCGGCGTCACTCCAGGGGTTCAACTGGGTCACCCGGCGCGCATGCACAAGCGCCTGTGACATGTTTCCGTTGCGGGATTCGGCATCCGCCGCACGTTCCAGAAGCTTGCAGGACAGCTCATTGATACTTTGGCGTTCCGATGAAATCCAATCTTCGAACTCTGCCTGTTGCCCGAAAAATCCATCCAGAAGCGGGCCACGCAGCAAGGCAACCGCGGCGATCGCGTCCTGGACCCGGTCGTTTTCGGCCAGTTCGGTGAACCGGTCCAAATCAACACGCACCACGGCAGGGTCGAAACTGATCCTGTCATGTTCGATAACCAACGCACGGTCACCGTCAGGCAGGATGCGGCGCAGCTTGGCAATCGCCTGGCGCAGGCTTTGGCGCGCCTGATCCGTGAACCGGTCGCCCCAGAACAGATTGACGATCCGGTCGCGCGTCGGCGGCATCCCCATATTCATGGCCAGGAAAGCAATAAGCCCCTGCGTCTTTGCCCCCGCCACATTGATTGCTGCACCGTCTTGAGAGAGGACTTCGAATTTCCCGAACAGTTTCACGTCAAACATGGCGTTGACCCGTTTGAATGGCTGGCGTTCACAGTAAGTGGGTCACGGCAAAGATTGAAGAGAAACTGAAAAACATGCCCGCAGGCGGGGGCCGTGCGGCGACTCTGGTGGCCAAATTTGGGCCGATCCTGACCCAAAACGACCAGATTTTTGTGGATCGCCCAGGTTTTTTTTCAAATTCACCCCCGAATTCACAGCAGAGTTCACGGCAGGCTCACGGCGCTTTTTGATCCGGCTGGGACATTGCTGCCAGTTCGAAACACCACTCTAGGAGCCAAACTCAATGACCTTCATCAATGATACCCGTCCCAGCAAACCCGCGATCATCGGGCCCTACAGCGTCTGGCCACGGCGGCGCCTGCGTCGTCGCCCCGCCCTATTCGCCGCGGGGGGTGCCGCAAGTGTCGGGATATTCCTGCATTGCATCCTACCGATTTTGGCCGGCGCGTAAGACTTGTAGCGAGGAGCAGGAAAATGACACACTTGGATCGAAGATTACCGCAGCCGCAATGTGCGGCCCAAAGGAATACGCAGATGCAGAAGATCAGAGACTCGATTCTGGATACGATTGGAAACACCCCGATCGTGCGGATCAACAACATCGGCCCAAAGCAGGTCGAGCTTTTCGTGAAGCTGGAAGCGTTCAACCCGCTGGGATCCGTCAAGGATCGCTTCGCGCTTGCCGCGATCGAGGCGGCCGAGGCGTCAGGTGCCCTGAAGCCGGGCCAGACGGTGGTCGAAGCGACCTCGCGCAACACCGGGATCGGCCTTGCGATGGTCTGCGCGCAGAAAGGGTATCCCATCGTCGTGACAATGGCCGAGAACTTCAGTGTCGAGCGGCGCAAGCTGATGCGGTTTCTTGGTGCCAGGGTCGTGCTGACTCCGGCGGCCGAAAAAGGTTCGGGCATGGTCGCCAAAGCTGAAGAGCTTGCAGAAAAGCACGGTTGGTTCCTGGCCCGCCAGTTCGAGAATGAAGCCAACGCGGATATGCATTCGCGCACGACTGCGCCGGAAATCCTCGACGCGTTTGGTGCCAATGAGCTCGACTTTTTCGTGACCGGATTTGGCACCGGCGGCACCCTTAAGGGCGTGTCGCGCGTGCTCAAGGAACGCAGCCCCAAGACACGGATCGTGCTGACCGAACCAGACAATGTGCCCGTCATGGGCAGCGGGATTGCGCAGGAACGCGATGCCGACGGCAAACCGACCGCAAGCCACCCGATGTTCCGCCCGCATCTGATGCAGGGCTGGTCGCCGGATTTCATCCCGAAGCTGGCCGAGGATGCCGCGACCCATATCGACGGCTTTCAACCTGTCGCCGGTGTCGACGCGCTTCAGGCCGCACGCGATCTGGCCACCAAGGAAGGCATCTTCTGCGGCATCAGCAGTGGCGCGACCTTTGCCGCCGCCCTGAAACTTGCCGAAACTGCACCGGCTGGCGCAAAGATCCTCGCGATGCTTCCGGACACGGGCGAACGCTATATGTCGACGGTCCTGTTTGACGAAGTCGCCGAAACCATGACCGACGAAGAGATGGAGATTTCGCGTTCGACCGACGGCTATCGTTTTGATGTCAGCGGCAGTGCAGCACCTGCCACGGCAGCCGAGCCTGCGAAAGCGCACGCGACGGCCTTCGTCGAACAGACCATCGCCGAGAATAAGGTGACCATGTTCGCCCTGGAATGGTGCGAGTTCTGCTGGTCCGTCCGAAAGATGTTTTCAGCAGCCGGTATCGAATACCACTCGGTCGACCTCGATTCAGTTGCGTTTCAGAAGGACAACCTGGGCGGCGATATTCGCGCCGATCTGCGCCAGCGCTGTAATGCGCCGACAATTCCGCAGATTTTCGTGGATGGGCAACATATCGGTGGCGCGACCGAGACCTTCGATGCCTTCAATGATGGGTCATTGAAAGCGATGCTTGCCGAGGCCAGCGTGGCCTTCAACGCAGATATGGACCGGGACGCATACAGCTTCCTGCCGACATGGCTGCACCCAAGATGACGCCATCGTCCGGGACCGACGGGCCGCTTGCCCCCCTGGCGGCGGCGGCCGATTATGCCGTGCGGTATCGGGATCAGACCCGCCCGCTTCACCCGACTGTGACAGCCGACGACCTTCGCGCCCGGTTTCGGATCGCATTGCCGGAAGCGCCCCGCGATGGCACGGCGGTGATCAACGATCTGATCGCCGCCGCCGAACCGGGTTTGGTCGGCAATACCGAGGGCGAATTTTTCGCCTGGGTGATGGGCGGTTCCAGCCCTGTCGGGGTCGCCGCCGACTGGCTGACATCCGCCTGGGGGCAGAATGCGGCGATCTATCAGACGTCGCCCGCTGCTGCCATCGCCGAGGAGGCGGTTTCAGACTGGCTTCTCGATCTCCTCGACCTGCCGCGCGACGCGTCGGTGGGGCTGGTGACGGGCGCGACAATGGCGGCGTTTGTCGGGCTTGCCGCCGCACGCACGGCAGTTCTGAAACGCGCGGGACATGACTATGAACGCCTCGGGTTGCAGGGCGCGCCGACGCTGCGCGTTTTTCTGAGTGACGACGCCCATGTTACCAACCACACGGCCATCCGGCACATCGGTCTGGGGGACGCAAACTGCGCCCGCATTCGCTCGGATGCACAGGGGCGGATGGATGTTCAGGCGCTTGAACACGCCCTTGCCGCGCACTGCGGGCCCAAGATCATCATCTCGCAGGCGGGGCACATCAACTCGGGCGCGTTCGAGGATATTGCGGCAATTGCCGGGCTGGCGCAGCGCTACGGTGCGTGGCACCACGTCGACGCGGCCTTCGGCCTCTGGGCGCGGGTTCTGGCGCAAAAGGCACCGTTGACGCAGGGGATCGAGCTTGCGGACAGCTGGTCGGTGGACGGGCATAAATGGTTGCAGATCCCCTATGACAGCGGCTTTGCAATCGTGCGCGACAGTAATGCACATCGCCGCGCGATGGATATTTCTGCCAGCTACCTTAACGAAGCGGCCCAGGATGGGCGCAATCCGACCCACTTCAACCCCGAACTGTCGCGCCGTGCCCGCGGGTTTGCCGCCTGGGCGACGCTGCAATCGCTGGGGCGGTCCGGGGTGCGCGATTTGGTTGAACGGCATTGTGACATCGCGCGCGTGCTCGCACAGGAGGTCGCCCAGATCCCGGGCCTGCAGGTCCTAAACGAGGTGGACTTGAACCAGGTCGTAATCGGAACCGACCTTGGCCCCGGCGCGATTCAGGCGATGACCGAAGATCTGAACGCCCCCGGTGATATGTTCGTGCGGCCCACCCAATGGAAAGGTGCCGATGTGCTGCGCGTTTCGGTCATCAATCCAATGACAACGACCGACGGCATCCAGCGCCTTGCACGCAGACTTAGCGACAGCCTTAGCGCCTTTCAGGCGAAACGCCCGGCACGGCAGGGCGGACCGGGATCATGAACACCCTTTCAGACGGGAAGAACATGGCACAGTTTTCCAACCAATCAGTATTGATAACCGGCGCAAGCGGTGGCCTGGGGCGGCAATTGGCGATCGACTTTGCCAAACGGGGCGCGAAGGTCGCGCTCAACTATGCCAACTCACGCGACAAGGCCAAGGGTGTCGCGTCAATGATCAGGGATGGCGGCGGCGAAGCGCTGGTCATCGGCGCGGACATTTCCCAATCGCGCGACGTCAACAAAATGGTTGAAACGGTCGAAAGCGCCTTTGGTGGTATCGACATTCTAATCAACAACGCAGGCCTCAGCCAGGATGCGCCCTTCCTTGACATCAGCGAAGAGGCCTGGGACCGGGTCTGCGACGTCAATCTGAAGGGGCCGTTTCTGGTGTCCCAAGCTGTCGGGCGACTTATGGTGGCGGCCCGGCAAGGGCGGATCGTCAACATTTCGGCAACCTCTGCCATCGTGGCGCGCACCGGAAACGCCAATTACGCGGCCTCCAAGGCCGGGCTGAACATGCTGACGCAGGTCATGGCGCTTGAACTTGGCCCCTGCGTAACCGTGAACGCAGTTGCCCTTGGGTTTGTCGACAGCGACCTTCTGCGTGCGTTGTTTTCGGCGAACGACATTGAACAGATCGAACTGAGTCTTCCTTTGGAGCGGCTGACCACATTTGAAGAAACATCGGCATTTGTTCAGATGCTGGCGTCAGGTACCGCATCATATGTCACCGGTCAGATCATCCCCTTCGACGGGGGCCGCGTGATGCGCTAAAGCGTTTCGACATTAACCTGAGACATATCCGGCGGCCTTAAAGTAGTTCCAGCATTCTACTGGGTCGTAGAGATCGCAGATTGCTCCGATTGCTTCGAAGACCTGGGTAAAGGACCTGGCCCCGATCCGTCGCAAATGGGCTTTCAGTTTAGAGAAGGCCTGCTCGATGGGATTCAGGTCGGGCGAGTACGGTGGCAGGTAAAGGAACCAGCAGCCGTGATTGCGTAAAGCCTGCGTCGCCTCCTTATTCCGGTGGGTTGCCAGGTTGTCGAGAATGACGACAGTGCCGGGGTTGATCTCGGGGACCAGCACTTCGCGGATGTAGGCCGCGAAGGCGGGGCCATCTATCGCTCCCTTGATGACCCAAGGTGCGATCAGCGCGCCTTGGGTCAGGCCCGCGATCAAGGTTTGGGTTCCCCAGCTTCCGAAGGGCGCATCCATCGTCAGGCGCTTACCGCGCTTGGCTCTGCCGCGTAGGCGCGTGAGGTTTGTCTTCACTGCGGTTTCGTCAATAAAGACAACGCGCTCAGGAAAGGTCGCAATGGCTGGCGAGCGGTATCTGAACCAGTCGGCCCGTTGCTGCCTTACCTTGGCGCGGCGGCGCTCGGTTGCGACCAGCGACTTTTTTTGTACGTGAAGCCGAGCCGGGACAGAAGGTTGGCGATGGAGGAGTGATGCACCCGCACACCCTCTGCATCGGCCAGCGCATTACGCAACTCAAAGAGCGTGATGTCAGGGTCTTGTGCGATCAACTCCTCAAAGAATTCCCGATGCGGAGCCAGCTTTCCCTTGCCGCGCGGCGGTCCCTGCCGGGCAGGTTCCGCATGACCCTTCATCCTCACCTGACGCGCCCACCGCGCGCCTGTGGCAGGCGACAGCTTCAACCGCAACGCCGCCGCGCGCCCGCTCAACCCTTCTTCAATGTATCTCTGAAACCGTATCCGAAGCGCAGATGGCAAAGGTGCTGACATGATCCATCCTCCCAAACAGGATGAATCACAGATCAGGTCTCAAGGGAATCCCTCGCGATTCAGGTTCAAGCCGAAACGCTTTAGGCTAAAAAAACCGCTAACAGGACCGCGACTCGCAACCAAGATATCGCAACAAGAGAAAGCACTTTTACTTGAGATTTCAGACGCAACGCTGTTTAGCGAAGTTTCAGAAGTCGAAAGTGCAGTGCACTCTCTGAACGATTTGCTGGATCGGCACGAAAAAGCGTTCGTGAAATTCTCGGAGTCACTGATCACGCAAGGGGCAAACGTTGACGGCCGCGTAATTTCAGGACACTTCACGATCAAACAAACTGACTTGATCGGTTTGTCCGATCTTGAGGGTCACATTCGATCGCTGGTCACGGATGCGCGCACTCATTCTGACGAAACATTGGGACGCGTATCAAAAATGATGCGCGAGAACTTTGGGAAAAGTTTTGAATATGCTCCGGACATAACAAGGACTGGCAGTCGGCAAACTTTGAATAACAACGGGTAGCCCTATCTTAATGCGCGACCCCGTTTGAGGTATTGGCAAATTGACCAGGTGACCGATTTTGGCTAATTTTGTTGGAAAACTCCTGCTTGATCGAGGGCTATGGCGCTGATTCAATCCTCTCAACAAGCGGGAGGATCAGCCATGATGGGACCGAGGCAGGAAGCACAGGCGGCGCTGTTCTATGAGTTCTCGCTGGAAGACCATGTCCCGCAAGATCACCTGCTGCGATCGATTGATCGTTTCGTCGATCTGAGCAGCATCCGCGCCCATCTTGCCGATTTCTACAGCCACACCGGTCGTCCTTCGATCGATCCTGAACTGCTGATCCGGATGCTGATCGTCGGTTACTGCTTCGGCATCCGGTCCGAGCGGCGGCTCTGTGAAGAGGTACACTTGAACCTCGCGTACAGGTGGTTTTGTCGGCTCGACCTGGCCGATCGGGTGCCGGATCACTCGACCTTTTCAAAGAACCGGCATGGTCGGTTCCGCGAGAGTGAGCTGCTGCGCCATCTCTTCGAGACCACGGTCGCGCGATGCATCGCCGAAGGTCTCGTCAGCGGTCAGCGCCTGGCCGTCGATGCCAGCTTGATCGAGGCGGATGCCAACAAGCAGTACTCTGCGCCAAAGGAAGAATGGGACATTGCGCGGATCGATGCAGACGCTGCACCCCGCGCGGTCCGCGAGTATCTCGACACTCTGGATGAGGCCGCATTCGGAGCAGCGACACCGGTCGAGCCAAAGTTCACGTCCTATTCCGACCCAGCCAGCCAGTGGACGGCGGCGCGTAAGGGTCCCGCATTTTTTGCCTACTCCGACAACTATCTCATCGATACCGATCATGGTGTCATCGTCGACGTGGAAGCGACACGGTCGATCCGTCAAGCCGAGGTGGGGTCAACCAAGACGATGCTGAAGCGGGCCAAAGAGCGCTTCGATCTTCATCCCGAACGGCTGATCGCCGACACCGCCTACGGATCGGGACCCATGCTCGGATGGCTGGTGGGTGAAAAGATCGCACCGCACATCCCGGTCTTCGACAAAGCCGGGCGCACCGATGGCACCTGGTCCCGAGCTGACTTCGAATGGGATGCCGAGAACAATCAATACATCTGCCCGGAAGGCGAGGCTCTGAAGCAGTTCCGCCGAAACTACTCCGACCCCAATCGCGGCCCAACCGGCAAGGGCGTGGCCAAGTACCAAGCGCTGAAGCACACCTGCCAATCCTGTCCTTCCAAGCCGAAGTGCTGCCCGAATGCCGACGCCCGTAAGATCACCCGTGAGGAACATGAGGACGCTCGCGACATCGCCCGCGCAATCGCCAAAACGCCGCAATACAAGATCTCGGTGAAGCTCCGGAAGAAGGTCGAAATGCTCTTTGCCCACCTCAAGCGCATTCTCGGCCTGGGACGGCTCCGATTACGTGGACCATGCGGCGCAAATGACGAATTCCTGCTCGCCGCCACTGCCCAAAACCTTCGCAAACTGGCAAAGATCTTTCCTGCACCGCAGCAAACGCGCAAAGCCTGATCAGAAAGGCGCTCGCGCTATGTTCAAATCGCTACTTTCTGCGCCCGCAACACGTTGTTTTTCCACAGAATCGACGCAAAACGGGCACGGACCGGTGGTGCAACTAAGCGCTGACCTTCAATTCCCCTAACGCATCACGCGCCACCTCCAACTCCCAGTTCTTCTGCAAATTCATCCAGAATTCAGCCGTTGTGCCAAAGGCCGCAGCAAACCGCAGCGCCGTATCTCCTGTGATCGAGCGCCGCCCCGCCGCAATCTCGCTCACCCGGTTGGCAGGCACGCCGATCTTGCGGGCCAGTGCCGTGGCGGACAGCTTGAGGGGTTTCAGAAACTCCTCGGCCAACACCTCGCCGGGATGGATTTGGGTAATGGTGTCAGTGATAGTCGCAGATTTCGACGTCATGGGCCTCTCCTTCACTCCAACGGAAGCAAATCCGGTATTGGACGTTGATGCGGATCGAATGTTGCCCGGCACGGTCGCCTTTCAGCGCTTCAAGCCGGTTGCCAGGCGGAACCCGCAGATCGTCGAGCACGACCGCCGCCCGCAGCATTTCGATCTTGCGCAGGGCGATCCGTTCGATATTCGCAAATTTTCTGACGCGCTGTCGTGCCGCAAGCCCGGCGGTATGCTTGTCCGCAAACGACGCAATCATACGTGATACGTATCACGTATTTTTTCAAAGTCAAGCTCATGTGAAGCGGGCCATCACAGCCCGTCCTTTCGACTTAGCGAACCGCCCCTACAAAACCTGCAGTTCCCCCGCAGATGACCGTCCGTCGCGGCCCTCGGTCAGCTCATAGCTTACCTTCTGGTTGTCGGCCAGGCCGGTCAGGCCGGCGCGTTCCACGGCCGAGATATGCACGAAGACGTCCGAGCCTCCGTCATCGGGCGCGATAAACCCGTAACCTTTTGTGGTGTTGAACCATTTCACGGTGCCAGTGGGCATTCCGTCTCTCCTCAGTCAGGCCCGCCCGCGGTATGCGACGGGTTGGTGCAGCCAGGGAATTCGAAGTATCCAGCAGCCCCGAGAAGGGAGGCGGTCGTCGAAAGTCTGTTGTCACAGGGGAAATTTGGCGCAGTATCAGGTAAAATTCAAGGATTTCAGTAAATGGACCCATCAAAGAAGACTGACGTTAACGTCACATTATTCGGATTGGGCAGCTGCGATACCTGCCGGAAGGCCGCGAAACAGCTGTCCGCCGCCGGGTATTCACTGGTGCGGGTCGATGTGCGCGCGGACCCGCTGGATCCGCGACAGATTGCGCGGTTCCTCGACGCATTCGGTGACGCCCTGATCAACCGCAAATCGACAACCTGGCGCGGTTTGTCCGAAGCGGAGCGTGCGGGCGCACCGGCCGACTTGCTGGCCGCACATCCGGCACTTATGAAACGCCCTGTGGTCGACGGGCCGGGTGGGCTGACGCTGGGCGCGGACGCGCAGGCCGCGCATCTTGGATAATGTGGCCGCGCCCCTTACTTGAGGTGCTGAAACCAAGTTGCCATACGTTTGGCATACGCAACGCATACGGAAGGCAGACATGCGCAACGCAGCCCTTGTTCTTGGCATCATCGGCGGGGTCCTGGCCCTGATCGTCGGGTTTTTCAGCTATGGCTACACGGTCGCGGTGGAAAGCCATGAGGTCGTGCGCGATTTCGTAGATCAGGTTGAAAATGTTGAGAAAACGCGCGCCGTTGCCCTGTTCGCGCCGATCCTTGCGATCGCCGGGGCGGCGATGTCCAAGGTGCGCGCGCTTTGGGGTGGGGCCGCGATGCTGATTGCGGCTGGTCTTCTGGTCTGGGGGCTCGGCTGGGGGTTCTTCATCACCTTCCCCGTGGCGCTGATCGGCACCGCCGGACTGCTGGCAATCGCCGCTGGCCGTCCCGATGAACCCAAGGCACATTTTTGAGTGCGCGCTTCGGCGCGGGCGTTGTTGAAAATCCAGCAAGCCCCATTCGGTTCGTCGCTCCTTGCAACACCGGGCCGCAATAGCGTACCGGGCGCTGCATGAGTGTTGATGTCATCATCGAAGACCCCCGTTGGGATGCGGTCGCACTTGCGCCGCTGGCCCGGACTGCGGCACACGCGGCGCTGTCCGATCTGGCGCTTGACCCTGACGCTTGCGCCATCGCGCTTCTGGCCTGCGATGACGCCCGTATCGCGGTGCTGAACGCCGATTTTCGCGGCAAACCGGGGGCCACGAACGTGCTCAGCTGGCCGTCGGGTCCCTGGACACCGACCCGCCTTCCGCAAGACGGCGAACTCGGCGATATTGCGCTTGCTTACGACACATGCGCAGCCGAGGCCGCCGATCAGGGCAAATCGCTGGCCGATCATGTCACCCATCTGATCGTCCATGCCACCCTGCATTTACTGGGATTTGACCACGAAACGGACGCCGAAGCCGCCGAAATGGAGGCATTAGAGGTCGCAATACTTGCACGTCTGGGCCTTGCTGACCCATATAGGGGGCAGGGGGCGTGATCCCCGGGCCACCGGAAAGGTAAAATGACCGACGCCACTGACGGGTCTTCTAGCGCGGCGCAGCGCGCGCAAGACATCCAACAAGACCCGAACGCCCCGCCTGCGGGCCCCGGCTTTCTGTGGCGTTTGTTCCGGGGGCGGTCCGCCTCTGAACCGGTCAGCGAAGCCGCGGCGCAATCGCAGTCGCCCGAATTGCCGCGCACGACCCTGCCGGGCCTGTCCAACCTTTATCAGTTGCGCGTTGAAGACGTTGCGATCCCGCGCCCCGAGATTGTGGCCGTCGAAGCGGCGACCAAACGCGAGGCGCTGCTGGATGTGTTCCGCGACAGCGGCCTCAGCCGGCTACCGGTCTATACTGGAACGCTGGACACCCCGCTGGGGCTTGTGCACCTCAAGGATTTCGCGCTGGAACATGGCTTCAACGGCAAGGCATCGACTTTCCGCCTGCGCAAGCTGGTGCGCCCGCTGCTCTATGTGCCGCCCTCGATGCCGATTGGTGTGCTGCTGCAGAAAATGCAGACTGATCGTATCCACATGGCGCTGGTCATCGACGAATATGGCGGCGTCGACGGTCTGGTCACTCTGGAAGACCTGATCGAACAGGTATTGGGAGAGATCGAGGACGAGCACGACATTGACGAGGATAAATACTGGGTCGCCGAGCGTGACGGCGTCTGGCTGGCAGAAGCACGCACCCCGCTGGACGAGTTTGAGGCTGAAAGCGGCATGACCCTGCGGATCCCGGATGAGGAAGAGATCGACACTCTTGGCGGCGTCGTCTTCCTGTTGCTGGGCCGCGTGCCCGCGCGTGGCGAGGTGATCGTCCACCCCGGCGGCGCAGAGTTCGAGATTGTCGACGCCGACCCGCGCCGCGTCAAACGCCTGCGCGTCTGCCGCCCCGATGCCCGCAAACCTGCGACCTGACGCGGTGTTCTGGGCTGAAGCCTCGCCTGACAAACCACTGGGCAATGTGGAGTGGCAGATCGTCTCGGGGTCACTCAAGCCCGCGCCAGCCTGGTGACGCAATCCGTGCCGGGCCGTGCAATCCACCCGCTGTCTGTCGATGTGATATCGGCGCGCAGGGCCGCGATCCTGGCCCCGTTCATTGGCGCGCTGGCGGCGGTCGGGCAGGCACCGCTGGGTTGGGAAAAACTGTCGCTGGTGGGGTTCGCGCTGCTGATCTGGCTGGTTGCGGGTGCGCCGCGCGCGCGGGTTGCGTTCCTGCGGGGCTGGCTGGCGGGCATCGGCTATTTCGGTGCCACGTTGTTCTGGATTGTCGAGCCATTTTTGGTGGATGTGGCGCGCACCGGCTGGATGGCGCCTTTCGCATTGCTGTTCACCGCGACCGGTTTCGCACTATTCTGGGGCGCCGGGTCGGCTGTTGGTCTGCGGTTTGCGCGCGCACCCGCCCGGCGCGCTGTCGGCGTTGCACTGGCCTTGTCGTTGGCCGAGGTTCTGCGCGGTCACATCCTGACCGGCTTTCCCTGGGCCTTGCCTGCCTATATCTGGATCGACCGCCCGCTTGGACAATGGCTCGCCTGGGTCGGGCCATACGGGCTGACGACGCTGACGCTTCTGGCCGTTGCTGGTCTTGGCACTGCACCGCTTGCCGGGCGTGGGAAGATCTTCGTGGTTCTGACTGTGGCCCTTCCAATCCTGGCGCTGGAGCTGAGCGGTCTGACGCGCCTGCGGTCTTTGCCTTTGGCGCAGCCCGACCGGCCAATCGTCCGCCTGATCCAGCCCAATGCCCCGCAGCACCAGAAGTGGGATCCGGCGATGATCCCGGTGTTCTTTGAACGCGCCGAAGCCGCCACCGCCGCATCCGCTGAAACACCGCCCGCCCTGGTCGTCTGGCCCGAAACCGCACTGCCCACATTCCTCGACCTGGCTGAAAACGCCCGCACCCGCATTCGCGCCGCCGCAGGGGACGCCGAAGTCGTCGTCGGCACCCTGCGCCGCGATGCAACCGGCATCTTCAACAGTCTGGCGGTGATCGGTCCCGACGGCGCGGCCAGCCAGATTTACGACAAGCATCATCTTGTTCCTTTTGGAGAGTTCATTCCGCTGGAAGCGCTGGCCCGGCGCATCGGGCTTGGCGCATTGGCAGCACAGGGCGGCGCGCTGTCGGCGGGCCCCGGGCCAAAGCTGATCGACCTCGGCCCGCTTGGCACCGCGCTGCCGCTGATCTGTTATGAGGCGATCTTCCCCGCAAATGCCCGCACCGGCCAACGCCCGGATCTGCTGTTGCAAATCACCAACGATGCCTGGTTCGGGGAATACGCTGGGCCGTTCCAGCACCTTGCCCAGGCCCGCGCGCGCGCCATCGAACAGGGGCTGCCGCTGATCCGGGCCGCCAACACCGGGGTCAGCGCCGTGGTCGCGCCGTCAGGCGATGTCGTCGCTTCGCTGGGGCTGGGCCAGCAAGGACACCTTGACGCGCGCCTTCCCGCACCATTGGCCCCGACATTCTATTCCCGGTTCAACGACTGGCCTACGATCATCCTGATCCTTCTGGGCCTGCTTTTCGTCGCCAGCCCAAGGCGCAAATCCTAAGGGGTATCAGCCCGGAATTGTGCCCGCCGAAGGTATAAATCCACTGACTTGCGTTGACGCCAAGCGCTGTCCCGCATAGGGCAGAGTCCTTGCCCGCCCCAACGGCTTCCTGACGGGGCGGCGTGTTATATCAATGGAGCGCCCCCCGATGGCCCGTCAAAACTATACCTTCACCTCGGAATCCGTATCCGAAGGTCACCCCGATAAACTCTGCGATCGCATCTCGGATTCCGTACTGGACGCGTTTCTGGCCGAGGAACCCGAAGCCCGGGTCGCGGCCGAGACATTCGCCACCACCAACCGCGTGGTGATCGGCGGAGAGGTGGGCCTGTCCGACAAGGATCGGCTGGCCACCTATATGGGCCGGATCGAGGGGATCGCACGCGATTGCATCCGGGACATCGGTTACGAGCAGGAGAAGTTCCACTGGAAAACCTGCAAGGTCACCAACCTGCTGCACGAACAATCCGCCCATATCGCCCAAGGCGTCAATGCGCGTGGCAATAAGGACGAAGGCGCGGGTGATCAGGGGATCATGTTCGGCTATGCCGTCAACGAAACGCCCGAACTGATGCCCGCCCCGATCCAGTATTCCCACGCCATCCTGCGCCGCCTGGCTGAGGTGCGCAAATCCGGTGAACAGCCGACGCTCAGGCCCGATGCCAAAAGCCAGATCTCCTTGCGGTATGAAAACGGTGACCCGGCCGAGGTGACCTCGATCGTGCTATCGACCCAGCACGCCGAGGAAAGCCAGACCTCGGATGATATTCGCGCGATTGTCGAGCCTTACATTCACGAGGTTCTGCCCGATGGCTGGATCACCGCCAACACCGTCTGGCACGTCAACCCGACCGGCACCTTCGTTATCGGCGGCCCGGACGGCGATGCGGGCCTGACAGGCCGCAAGATCATTGTCGACACTTACGGTGGAGCGGCCCCGCACGGCGGCGGCGCGTTTTCCGGCAAGGACCCGACCAAGGTCGACCGCTCAGCCGCCTATGCCGCGCGCTATCTGGCCAAGAACGTGGTTGCGGCGGGCCTGGCGCACCGCTGCACGATCCAGCTGAGCTATGCCATCGGCGTCACCAAACCGCTGTCGATCTATGCCGACACCCACGGAACCGGACAGGTCGAGGATGCGGCCATTGAAGCGGCGGTGTCCCAGGCGATGGACCTGACCCCGCGTGGCATTCGCGAGCACCTGGGCCTGAACCGCCCGATCTATGCCCGCACCGCAGCCTACGGCCACTTCGGGCGGGAACCTGACGCAGACGGCGGCTTCAGCTGGGAACGGACCGATCTGGCCGAGGCGTTGAAAAGGGCCGTCTGACGACGGCCAGCCTCCGCCGAAAACGGGCGGAGCCCTTGGGCGGTCACAGTCTGGAATGACAATGAGCAACCCTCAGCGCCCCTGGCGCAACTTCTATGGTCGCCTCAGCGGCAAAACCCTGCGCGACAGCCAGAAGGAATATCTGGAGTCCGACCTCGGCGTGCTGTCGCCGGGGCCGGTTGGCTGGGATGACAACCCGGAACGCACTCCGCTGGACCTCATCGCGCGTTTCGGAGATGTGCCGGTCTGGCTGGAGGTTGGATTTGGCGGGGGTGAGCATTTGGTGCATCAGGCCGCCCAAAACCCCGGTGTCGCGATTATCGGGGCGGAACCTTATATCAACGGCGTTGCCATGCTGTTGGGCAAGCTGCGCAAGGCGGCCGTCGAAAACGTGGCGATCCACCCCGGTGACGCCCGCGATCTGATGGATGTGCTGCCAGCGGGTTCGATTGCCCGCGCCTTCCTGCTTTACCCCGACCCCTGGCCCAAGGCGCGCCACCATCGCCGCCGGTTCGTCACGCCCGAACATCTGGAGCCTTTGGCCCGCGCCATGGCGCCCGGCGCGATTTTCCGCGTGGCAACGGATATCGAGGATTATGTTCGCCAGACCATGGAAGAGGTTCCGGGCACGTATTTCACCAACCTGACCGATGACATCTACCGCCCCTGGGATGACTGGATTTCCACCCGCTACGAACAAAAGGCCCTGCGCGAGGGGCGCAGACCGCATTATTTGACGTTTCAGCGCAACGGAACTGCGTCGGATTGAGGGCGATGCCTTGTTCGCCCGCGCGCGGATGATTACACTGTCACCAACTCAAGACCCACCAAGGCGGCCCGCAGGGGTCGCTTTTACTTATTCAAGGAAGCGGCATGTCCTGGACCGATGAACGCGTCGAGACGCTGAAGAAAATGTGGACCGAAGGTCAATCTGCCAGCCAGATCGCCAAGGAACTTGGCGGCGTGACCCGCAATGCGGTGATTGGCAAGGTGCATCGCCTGGGCCTGTCGAACCGCTCGGGCGGGCAGGCGGCCCCGGCGGCCAAGGAAAAACCGGCCCCGGCGCGCGCCAAGCCCAAGACCGAACCCAAGGTTGAGGCAAAGCCAGCGCCCGAGGTGAAATCCGCCCCCGGCCGCGCCACCGAAATCCCGCCGCCCGCGCCGGTCAATCTGCGCACCAAGATCATCCCCGCAGGCCAGCCCCTGCCACCGCAGCCCAGCGCGAATGAGATCAGTCCAGAAGCGCTGGCCAGCGTGCGCGAGGTTGAGAAGAAGGCAAATAAAATCAGCCTGATGGAACTGACCGAGCGGACCTGCAAATGGCCGATCGGCGATCCGGCGACAGAAGATTTCTGGTTCTGCGGTTTGGGCGTCAAATCTGGCAAGCCCTATTGCGAGGCCCATGTCGGCGTCGCGTTTCAACCGATGAGCTCTCGCCGGGATCGTCGCCGCTGATCAGCACGTGATGGTTTGGCTGGGGAGATCCTTTGCCGGGTGACCGGTTGGGGATGAAGCGGACGTTCTCATCGCTCACTTCTTTGCCTGGAATCAAGCCCGTGAGGGCGCCGGGCGATCGCCTGACCGTCCCGCGGGCAGGCGATTTCGATGGGTAGTGAAACCTTCGTATCTTAGAGTTACCGCTGAACCATAAATTGCCCTACACCACCGTTGCGTCGCCTACCCCCGGTCAGGCGACCACCCGGCTTGGCGATTGATCGCAAACGTCCGCCCCAGCCCAGGAACGACGCCAGCCAATTCCACAGTTGTAACCCCCAGACCTCAACCGCAGTGCTTCCTGACCTCGGTATCCCGCAACCCGGTCTCTCGCAGCATGCAGCGGTTGCGCGCTTCATAGTAATAGCCCTTGGCGTACCACTGCACGGCCTGTGCCTCGCTCCCGTTGGACAGCAGCCAGGCGCCGCGCAGGTATTTCGTGGCGTATTTCAGGTTGGTATTGGCATCCAGCAAATCGCTCGGCGCACCGGAAAACCCCATCGTTCCAGCCGTCGCTGGCAGGATCTACATCATCCCGTAATAGGGCCCGTTGCGCGCATCCGCCCGGTAATCGCTTTCGCGCTGGATCACCCGGTGCAGCAGGCTGCGCGGAATGTCATAGTGATCGGCCCATTTGTTCACCAGGCGGCGAACGGCGCGCGTTTCCCCGGGGTAGAGGTCCGGTGAAGCCGCCCTATGAACGGGCGCAAAATACGGGGCGGCACGTGGTTCGGGCTGCGGGGTCTGCGCGGCGCAGGCCGACAGAAGGATCAGAACGGCCAGGGGCGCGAAAATTCGGGCAGAACACATGCGGGCAACCTTTGGATCATTCGGTCCGGGTATGTGACGTGCCCGCGCGGTCCGGGCAAGACCCAACCGGCGCAGGTGGCAGAGTCCCGCGCAAGGCGCCGCGTCAGGCGCCGGAAAGATCGTCCCAGCGCATGTCATCCAGATACAGCGCAAATTTACCGCCGAAATCCTCATACCCCTGCGCCGTCTGTATTTTTCCGCCCGATACGACGATCCGGTCACCATCCAACTTGGCGCGGTGGCGACTGATCCACCCCGGAGGATTTCCCGACGTCGCAACCGGTGAAATCGCGTAGTCAGACAAATCCAGTTGCAGCACCTGCGTTTCACCAACGCGCCGGTTCTGTTGGTAGCCCAGGCTGCCAATCAGAATGATCCGCCCCTCTAGCAACGTGGCCGTATGAAAATCGGTCGGCGGGAAAACCTCTGCGGGGTAGGCAAATATCTGCACGCCCCCGACACCGTCATGCACGACAACATCGTTGTAGATGTTGAAATCGGGATCATAGTGATCCTCATGCTCGCCTGCGATCTGCACCCAGCGACCATCGGGCAGGCGGGTTGTGGTGCGCCCGAAGCGATCGAAACTCCAGGTTGCGGGGCGCGGGAACGCCGCCTTTTCCGCGTCGGATGCGAAGTCCTGCAACCCGGCATAACCGCTTTTGCCGGTGCGGATCATGTGTCGAAGGAATGCCGCGTCAACCGTTTCAGGGTTGTGCAGGCCGGGTCGTGGAACAGACTGACTGTTGAATGTGTCTGCTGACACGGCCTGTTCCGGGATCAGACAAGCCCCGGTGACAAAGCGCATCTGGTCCGCATTCAAACTGTCCAGTTGCGCCGGATCCCAGCCCGCCGCGACCAGCATGCGCGCGATGACCACGACCTTGGGCGTGCCATCGGCGGTCAGTTCGGCGGCCGGATCCTCCTGATAGGCGGCGATGTCGTCAATGTCCGACATATCCGGGTCATGCGACAACAACAGGCGCAGCACATCGACATGATGCATGTTGGCGGCGGTCCAGACAGGGCTTTGGCCCCAGGCATTCTCGGCATCCGCCGAAACCCCGGCCTCCAGCAGCGAGGCAACAACCACGGCGTCGCCGGATTCGACTGCGGTGTGCAACGCCTCACCCGCCTCAACCCCATCGGTGCCGCCTGCGTCCAGTTGTGCCGCCATCACCAGCCTGGTCTTGTCGGCATCGCCAACCAATGCTGCCAATTCCGCGGCTGTGTTCTTTTCTTCATCCGGGCGCATCAGAAGATCCGAAGGCAGGGCAGCCGCCACATCCCCCGGCGTTCCCCACGCAATCGCGGTGTGCAGCGCGCCCCAGCCAACTGCATCCGGGTTAGCGCCCGCATCCACCAGCCGGTTCATCACGTCAAACCGCCTGCGCTCATAAGCATAGGCCAGCGGCGCATCCATCAGGAACGACCGCTGGTTCGGGTCCGCACCGCCGTCCAGCAGGGCGCGAACCTGGCCTGTCAGATCATCATCGTCAGCCCGCTCAATCGCTTTGATCAGCGGCGTGCGCGATTTTTCGTCCTGCTTCAGCAGGCGCTTCAACTCTTTTTCGATCTGCTTGTGGCTTTTGGCTTCGGCTTCAACCTCGGCACGCTCAGCACTAAAATCGTTCAGTATGTCGAACTGGACGTCCTGCCCGCTCAGCGCCACCCGGCGCCGCCATTTGGCCAGCAGGTCACGGGCCTGATCCAACGTCGCGTCGTTAGCGCGCGCAATCTCGGGGCCGATCTCGGCGAATGTCTCGGCCAGGCCATCTTCGAATTGCGCCATCAGCGCGTCGCGCTGGTCCGGGTCCAGGTCGTCCATCGCGCCTTCCAGCGATTTGGCGACCTCGTCCAGCGTGCCTTCCAGCATCGCCTTGTCGTCGGCGGGAATGGCCGCATCCACATCGCTGTGCTTGCCCATCACCTTGCGCAGAATTCCCGAAAACATGCCCGATCCACTTTGCAATAACTCGAAACCTCCGATAGGCGGAGCCGTGACGAAAGAGGGTCTGAATGAACAATCCGCCAGAATTACGGCCAGATTTGGCACCTGCACCCCGTCTTGCAGATACCCGCCGCCCCGGTCAACCGACCATCGGCATGGTCAGCCTTGGTTGCCCCAAAGCGCTGGTCGACAGTGAACGCATCCTGACCCGCCTGCGCGCCGAAGGCTACGCCATGTCGCCCGACTATGCCGGGGCCGACGCGGTGATCGTCAACACCTGCGGGTTTCTGGACAGCGCCAAGGTAGAAAGCCTTGATGCGATTGGCGAGGCGTTGACCGAAAACGGCCGCGTCATCGTCACCGGCTGCCTGGGGGCCGAGCCGGAGTATATCCGCGAACACCACCCGAAAATCCTCGCCGTGACTGGCCCGCATCAGTACGAGGCTGTGCTGGACGCCGTCCACGCCGCCCGCGCCCGACCCGTTCATCGACCTGCTGCCCGCCAGCGGCGTCAGCCTGACCCCGCGCCACTACAGCTATCTGAAGATCGCCGAGGGCTGTAACCACAAGTGCAAGTTCTGCATCATCCCCGACATGCGCGGGCGGCTGGTGTCGCGCCCGGCCCATGCCGTGATCCGCGAAGCCGAACGGCTGGTCGACGCAGGCGTCAAGGAACTGCTGGTCATCAGTCAGGACACGTCAGCTTACGGAGTCGACATCCGCCACGCGGAAGATCGCTGCCACCGCGCCCATATCACCGATCTGGCGCGCGACCTCGGCAGCCTCGGCGCCTGGGTCCGCCTGCACTACATCTACCCATACCCGCACGTCCGCGATCTGATCCCGCTGATGGCAGAGGGGCTGATCCTGCCCTACCTCGACATCCCGTTCCAGCATGCCGACCCCGGCGTCCTGCGCCGCATGGCCCGCCCGGCGGCGGCGAAAACGCTCGACGAGGTCGCCGCCGGGCGACAAATCTGCCCCGACATCGCCCTGCGCAGCACCTTCATCGTCGGCTATCCCGGAGAAACGGAGGCCGAATTCCAAGTGCTGCTCGACTGGCTGGAAGAGGCGCAATTGGATCGCGTCGGCTGCTTCAAATACGAAGACGTCGCCGGGGCGAGGAGCAACGCACTGCCCGACCATGTGGCCGAGGAGGTCAAACAGGAGAGGTGGGAGCGGTTCATGGCCAAAGCGCAAGACATCTCAGCCGCGAAACTGGCCGCGAAGGTCGGCCAGCGGCTGGAGGTGATCGTGGATGAGGTCGAGGACGGCGTCGCCACCTGCCGGACAAAAGCCGACGCGCCGGAGATTGATGGGAACCTGTTTATTGATGAGGGGGCAGAGGGGCTGTCACCGGGGGATATCGTTAAGGTGGTTGTGGATGAGGCGGGTGAGGGCCGTCTAGGAAACGCCCCAGTGGGGCGTTTCAGGCCCGAACGGGCGGAGCCCCGGGGCGAAATAGAAACGCCCCAGTGGGGCGTGTCCGCCACCAACGGGCGGAGCCCCGGAGCGAATAAAGAAACGCCGTGGGGCGGCGTTTCCAGCACAAGCGGGCGGAGCACAGCAGTTTGAGTAGGAGTTAAACCCGAATGTCTAGTGTCTCGGTTACTGGGTTATGATCACGCATTCGCATTTTGCGACTAAGATCGTAAGGATTGTTTCGGCCGATTGTGTTGAAAAACTCCGAAATCAGAGCGTCGCGGATTTCTTGCGAAAACCTATGAAGCGAAATAGTCGGAAAGCTTTGACCACGAGACAGCGCATGGCTGCGCGTGAGCGCATGTAGGCGATTTGGGCCGACCCCCGCGCCAAAAATTTAGGATCGGGCTGCATGGAAAGAAAAATCATCGTTCAGGCCCTAAAACGGAGTTTTTCAACACAATCGGCCGACAATTGCTGCTTGCGCAAGCAAGTAGGATAGCCTTTCTGGGTATCCATAGATTCGATCCCAAGGAACGATTGGAATCTTTACATCATCCTTCAAAAGGTTCTCAATTATTCGACCTGGCATATTCGGGTATCGATTCTCGTATTCAGTTTTGGTTGAAATTGTCGTCCACGGACCTTCGTAGTCCGCATAAATTGCCTTCTTCTCATCTGGAAATGCCGCATGCCAACTAGTGCTTCCAGATGATGGAAGATCAATAACTACAATCCCTGATCTTCCATTAACTTTGCCGTCAATCATTGAGGATTTCAATTCCCAATCAACGTGTTTTCGATATCTGGTTTCGAGTCCGCTAAGCAAAACAGTAACTTCAGAATCCCGAAGGTACGTGTCTCTAATAATCCTTCTAATAACTTGTGGCTCTAGGTTCTCATCAATATCTCCAACGCCGACCGAGTAGTCAGATATTAGAGCGCCGTCCTTGAAATCTGAATCGATGGGATTCCCAGAGGTCTGATTTTGTGATTCACCGAATGTGGAGGTGGATCATGGGGAAATCACTGTCTTTGGACATTCGAGAGCGCGTCGTCGCGCTGGTAGATGAAGGACTTTCCTGCCATGAGGCGGCCCGGCGTTTGCGGATATCGGTCGCGAGCGCGGTGCGGATCATGCAGCGCAAAAGGCGAACCGGCGGCGTGAAAGCTGCGCCTCAAGGACGGCCTCGACGCAGCAAGTTGGACGCGGCGTCCGAGTGGTTGAAATTACGCGTGCAAGCTGAACCGGACATCACCATGCCGGAGCTGGCCGAAGCGTTGAAGCAGGAGCATGACCTAATCGCCACACCGGCGATGCTCTCGCGTCACTTGCTTCATCGCCTTGGGTTCACATATAAAAAAATAGCTGATCGCAACGGAAAGGCTGCGCAAACGGGTTCGCGCCGCGCGATACGAGTGGCGGCGTCGGATGCCGAGGATGCGCCGTGAGCCGCATAGGCTGGTGTTTATCGACGAAACCGCCGTCACCACCAAGATGACACGCCTGCGGGGCCGATCCCTCCGGGGGACTCGGCTTGAGGCGGACGCGCCCTTCGGCCACTGGCGCACGCAAACCTTCATCGCCGGGCTGCGGATGGATGAACTCAGCGCACCCTGGGTTCTGGACGGCCCCATGAACCGCGCCGCCTTCGACATATACATTGAAACCCAATTGGTTCCGACCTTGCAGCCAGGTGACGTCGTGATCGCTGACAACCTGTCGTCCCACAAATCCGCAAAGGCACAGGCCATCCTGAAAGCGCAGGGAAGCTGGCTCCTCCTCCTGCCGCCCTACAGCCCCGACCTGAACCCTATCGAAATGGCATACGCCAAGCTCAAAGCACATCTGCGACGGCTGAAAGCACGTACCTTCGACGCGCTGTTCCAATCCGTCGCACAAACCTGCGACCTCTTTCCACCAGAAGAATGCAGAAACCTCTTCAAGGCTGCCGGATATGTTGCAGATTAAATGGACCATGCTCTAGTCCGCTCGCGGTTGCCCAATTGACGAATAATTCTTTGTGTTCCTGATCGAGGCGATGATGATAACAGGTAAATGTTTTAATCATTTTTTTCCTATAGGGCAGAGAGAAATATGAATATTGTAACTAAGAAACAGATCGCGGCGGAAATTAGGTACCCAACCTCGATGTAGTAAAACACTGATGCTTTTCGATCGGAAACGTCCGGAAGATCTTCGTCGCCGATTGCTGCGCCGTAATCGCGAAGCGCCTGTCCGTTTCCGATGATGGCGTCGTTAACTTTGTAGAGCACTTTCCAAAACATCATCGCGGCCAGCCCGACTATCAGAAAGAACCAAAAGGGTAACGAATTGTCGGAAAAGTTAATAACAACTGCCCCGGCGGCTAGCAATGCGATAGACGCTTGTATTATCTGATAGCGAATCTTGTCTAGATGCCGCCAGGTTTCATAGCGTTGGCGATATCGCTCTAGTTTTCCTTCTTCCATCACGGCAATGTGGGACTTGATTGGTTAAACTTCAAGGTATCCTCACTCCCTAACCAACCGTTCCAACGCCGTTCCACCACCCCAGGTCCCGTGCAACTCCCGGCCCGGCATCACCACGTAGACCACCGGCGTCTCGGCGCCCCAGTCCACCGTTACCACCCGGCCCTCGCGCACGCCTGTCCCGGCATAGGTCTGCCCGCCGACGTTCCAGGCAAATGCCACCGCGCCGTCGGTCTCCTCAATCCGCACGGTCCCGGAATAGGCGGATCCATCGGGGTTCCGCCCTTCGGCGATGTAATTCCCTGTCAGGCTGCGCACCTTGTCCTGCGCCAGTGCGGGCAGGGCCAGTGTGGCGCTCAGCAGGGTGAAGGCGATGCGGCGGGTCATGGGGCGGCCTTTCAATGGGGCAATGAACGCCCACAGCTTGCGTCACTGCCACTGGCCTTGCAACACGTTCAGGCCTGGAGCGCCTTGACGCCAACCGCCCCCTCACGTTCGGCCTGCATCGCGTGCGCGGCGGCATGGGCCCCGGCCAGCGTGGTGAAATACGGGATCCGGTCCGACAGCGCGACGGCCCTAAGCGAGCGTGAATCTTCCACCGCCTGCGTCCCCTCGGTTGTGTTCATCACGATCTGCACGCCGCCGTCCTTCATCACATCGACGATGCTGGGCCGGCCTTCATAGGCTTTCTTGACCACCTCGGCGGTAATCCCGTGTTCGCCCAGATAGACCGCCGTTCCGCTGGTCGCCAGCAGGCCAAAACCCAGCCCTTCCAGCACCTTGGCCGTTTCCACCAGCAGCGGGCCTTTGTCCGCCTCCTTGATCGACAGGAAGGCCACGCCCACCTGCGGAAACACAACGCCCGCGCCCATCTGCGCCTTCAGAAACGCCCGGTGGAAGCTGGAGTCATATCCCATCACCTCCCCGGTCGAGCGCATTTCCGGCGCCAACAGTGTATCCACGCCGGGAAAGCGCGCGAAGGGCAGCACCGCTTCCTTTACCGCGAAGCCGTCGATCATCGGGTCTTTCAGATCAAACGCCGACAGCTTTTCCCCCGCCATCACCCGCGCCGCAATGGCCGCAATCGGGGACCGCACTGCCTTGGCGACGAAGGGCACGGTGCGGGATGCACGCGGGTTCACCTCGATCAGGAAAACCTCACCATCCTTCACCGCGAACTGCACGTTCATCAGCCCGACGACGTTCAGCGCCAGCGCCAGCGCGCGGGTCTGCACCTCGATCTCGGGCAATGATCGGGGCAGGCAGGGAATAGGGCGGCAGGGAACAGGCCGAGTCGCCCGAATGCACGCCCGCTTCTTCAATATGCTGCATGATCCCGGCGACATGCACGTCCGTGCCGTCGCACAGCGTGCCGTTGTCCTGTTCAACCCGCAGGATTTCCATCACATGTTCGAAGGTCAGCGGTTCAAAATACAGACGGTCCGAGGTGTCATAGTCGGTGCTCACCGTTTCCGGATTGCAGTTGACCATGATGGTTTCATAGCCCGCTTCGGTCAGCGCATAGCAGGCGTGGCAGCAGCAATAGTCGAACTCGATCCCCTGACCGATCCGGTTCGGCCCGCCGCCCAGGATGACGACCTTCTTGGCGCCCGATGGGCGTGCTTCGCATTCAACGTCGACCATCACGGGGGATTCGTAAGTCGAGTACATATAAGGCGTCTGCGCCTCAAATTCCGCCGCACAGGTGTCGATCCGTTTGAAAACGGCGGTGACGCCAACGTCCTTCCGGGCGCGGCGCACATCCGCTTCGCTTTGCCCGGTCAGATGGGCCAGCCGCGCGTCGGTGAAGCCCAGCATTTTCAACGCGCGCAGGTCCTGGGCGTCGGCGGGAAGGCCGTTCTGGCGCAGTTGTTCCTCGGCCTCGATAATCTTGCGTATTCGGGCCAGGAACCACGGGGCAAAGGCCGTGGCGGTGAATATCGCATCGTCGCTCATCCCGTGGCGCATCGCCTGCGCGATCACACGCAGGCGGTCCGGTGTCTCGCGCGACAAGGCCGCGATCAGCGCGCTGTCTTCCGGCGCGCCCTCAATTTCGATCTCATCAAATCCGGTCAGGCCGGTTTCCATGCTGGCCAGCGCCGATTCTGTGGAAAAACAACGTGTTGCGGGCGCAGAAAGTAGCGATTTGAACATAGCGCGAGCGCCTTTCTGATCAGGCTTTGCGCGTTTGCTGCGGTGCAGGAAAGATCTTTGCCAGTTTGCGAAGGTTTTGGGCAGTGGCGGCGAGCAGGAATTCGTCATTTGCGCCGCATGGTCCACGTAATCGGAGCCGTCCCAGGCCGAGAATGCGCTTGAGGTGGGCAAAGAGCATTTCGACCTTCTTCCGGAGCTTCACCGAGATCTTGTATTGCGGCGTTTTGGCGATTGCGCGGGCGATGTCGCGAGCGTCCTCATGTTCCTCACGGGTGATCTTACGGGCGTCGGCATTCGGGCAGCACTTCGGCTTGGAAGGACAGGATTGGCAGGTGTGCTTCAGCGCTTGGTACTTGGCCACGCCCTTGCCGGTTGGGCCGCGATTGGGGTCGGAGTAGTTTCGGCGGAACTGCTTCAGAGCCTCGCCTTCCGGGCAGATGTATTGATTGTTCTCGGCATCCCATTCGAAGTCAGCTCGGGACCAGGTGCCATCGGTGCGCCCGGCTTTGTCGAAGACCGGGATGTGCGGTGCGATCTTTTCACCCACCAGCCATCCGAGCATGGGTCCCGATCCGTAGGCGGTGTCGGCGATCAGCCGTTCGGGATGAAGATCGAAGCGCTCTTTGGCCCGCTTCAGCATCGTCTTGGTTGACCCCACCTCGGCTTGACGGATCGACCGTGTCGCTTCCACGTCGACGATGACACCATGATCGGTATCGATGAGATAGTTGTCGGAGTAGGCAAAAAATGCGGGACCCTTACGCGCCGCCGTCCACTGGCTGGCTGGGTCGGAATAGGACGTGAACTTTGGCTCGACCGGTGTCGCTGCTCCGAATGCGGCCTCATCCAGAGTGTCGAGATACTCGCGGACCGCGCGGGGTGCAGCGTCTGCATCGATCCGCGCAATGTCCCATTCTTCCTTTGGCGCAGAGTACTGCTTGTTGGCATCCGCCTCGATCAAGCTGGCATCGACGGCCAGGCGCTGACCGCTGACGAGACCTTCGGCGATGCATCGCGCGACCGTGGTCTCGAAGAGATGGCGCAGCAGCTCACTCTCGCGGAACCGACCATGCCGGTTCTTTGAAAAGGTCGAGTGATCCGGCACCCGATCGGCCAGGTCGAGCCGACAAAACCACCTGTACGCGAGGTTCAAGTGTACCTCTTCACAGAGCCGCCGCTCGGACCGGATGCCGAAGCAGTAACCGACGATCAGCATCCGGATCAGCAGTTCAGGATCGATCGAAGGACGACCGGTGTGGCTGTAGAAATCGGCAAGATGGGCGCGGATGCTGCTCAGATCGACGAAACGATCAATCGATCGCAGCAGGTGATCTTGCGGGACATGGTCTTCCAGCGAGAACTCATAGAACAGCGCCGCCTGTGCTTCCTGCCTCGGTCCCATCATGGCTGATCCTCCCGCTTGTTGAGAGGATTGAATCAGCGCCATAGCCCTCGATCAAGCAGGAGTTTTTCAACAAAATTCGCCCGGAGCGGACATTGGCAGATTTTCCCTGCGCCCGGTGCGCGCCGTAAGGCGCAGGGCGTGCGCCGGACCGGTCCCTCCGGTCAGGCGCTGGTCTGAAGTTGGCGCGTCCAAGCGAGTTGACGGCCAAAGCTGAGCCATAAATCATGCAAACTCTATGGCGGCGCAGCGCCAGCCCACCGGTCCGGCACGCGCCTTGCTTGCGATGCATCTGCGAACGTCCGCTTCGGGCCGATTGTGTTGAAAAACTCCGAAATCAGAGCGTCGCGGATTTCTTGCGAAAACCTATGAAGCGAAATAGTCGGAAAGCTTTGACCACGAGACAGCGCATGGCTGCGCGTGAGCGCATGTAGGCGATTTGGGCCGACCCCCGCGCCAAAAATTTAGGATCGGGCTGCATGGAAAGAAAAATCATCGTTCAGGCCCTAAAACGGAGTTTTTCAACACAATCGGCCATATTGAGGCAACCACACCCCGCGCAGCGAACGCATATTTCAACCTCGTAACGGCCAAGTGACGCCGTGCGACGGATCGTACCCTTGAAGGCGCTGCCATCTGCCCCAAAATTACTGTATCAGATTTGCATCGCTGCCGGTTGATCCGGCACAGTATGTGTCATCGAGAAGGAGTGAGTAAGTGAACCAACAGGCAATCACCCTGCAGCCATCGCGCGCATTGTCCGCGAATGCGCTGTGGACCCTGACCGTGGGGCTGGGCCTTATCCTGGCCAGCGCGCTGGCCGCCGACGCCCAGAACCGCCCCGTGACATTCGCCGATCTGGCCGAACAGGTCAGCCCGGCGGTGGTGAATATCACCACCTCGACCACCGTGGCTGGCAACACCGGATCCGGCCCAATTCTGCCCGAAGGATCCCCGTTCGAGGATTTCTTCCGCGATTTCATGGACCGCAACGGCCAGCCGGGTGACCGCCCCAGCCGTCCGCGTCGCAGTCAGGCGCTGGGCTCGGGCTTTGTGATCTCCGAAGATGGGTTCATCGTCACCAACAACCACGTCATCGAAGGCGCTGATGAAATTCAGATCGAATTCTTCGAAGGCGGAGAACTTGAGGCCGTCGTGATCGGCACCGACAAGAACACCGATCTGGCGCTTCTGAAAGTTGAAAGCGACGAACCGCTGGCCTTCGTGCCCTGGGGCGACAGTGAAGCGGCCCGTGTTGGCGATTGGGTCATGGCGATGGGCAACCCGCTGGGCCAGGGCTTTTCGATCTCGGCCGGAATCATCTCGGCCCGTGGTCGGGCGCTTTCGGGCAGCTTTGATGACTTCATCCAGACCGATGCGGCGATCAACCGGGGCAACTCGGGCGGGCCGCTGTTCAACATGGATGGTCAGGTGATCGGCGTGAACACCGCGATCCTGTCTCCGAACGGGGGGTCGATCGGGATCGGCTTTGCGATGAGCAGTGAGGTCGCGACCAATGTGATCAGCCAGCTGCAGGAATTCGGCGAAACCCGCCGCAGTTGGCTGGGCGTGCGCATTCAGGATGTGACACCGGACGTGGCCGAGGCAATCGGCCTTGAAGAGGCGCGCGGCGCACTTGTAACCGATGTCCCCGAAGGCCCCTCGAAAGAGGCGGGTGTTCTGGCCGGTGACGTTATCCTGTCCTTTGACGGAACCGAGGTTGAGGATACGCGCGAGCTGGTCTCGACAGTTGCCAACGCGCCGGTGGGCAAGGCCGTGCGCGTGATCGTTCACCGCGATGGCGGCACCCAGACACTGCTGGTGACGCTGGGACGTCGCGAAGATGCCGAGGCCGAAGCGGTCCCGGCATCGGCCCCGGCTGACGAACCGATTGCAAAGGATCTGCTGGGTCTGTCGATCTCTCCGGTGACAAGCGATCTGCGCGCCGAGATGAACCTGGCCGATGGCCTGGAAGGCCTGGTTGTGACCGAGGTTGGCGAAGATACCGAGGCCTTTGAAAAAGGCGTGCGCGCCGGCGATATCATCACCGAGGCTGGGCAACAGCCAGTGACCAGCGTTGACGATCTGGAAGCCCGGATCGAAGACGCGCGCGAAGCGGGGCGCAAATCGATCCTGCTGCTGGTACGCCGCGAAGGCGACCCAAGGTTCGTGGCGCTGTCGCTGGACGGGTAACAACCCGCCGAACCGAAAACGAAAGGCTCCGCCATGGCGGGGCCTTTTTTCTTGTGGGTCTCAATGAACGAAGGCCCGATCTGCGTGTGTTCAGCCAAACCTCTGATGCCAAATCCGCAAGGACAGCGTAGAAACTGTTCGTCGCCAGAATTGGAAAGGCATCTGAATGACGTTTCTTGGCATTGATCTTGGCACTTCCGGCCTGCGCGCGCTGTTGGTCGATGAACATGGCGCGCCAATCGCCTCGTCCGAGCGTCACTACAGCGCAAGTCATCCGCATCACGGATGGTCAGAACAGGACCCGGCGGACTGGATCGCGGCGCTGGAGGGTGCGGTCAGGGAATTGCGTGAGACTTGCCCGGCATTCGGCGCATTGCGCGGCATTGGCGTCGCAGGGCACATGCACGGGGCGACGCTTCTGGACAAAACGGGCAAGGTTTTGCGGCCTTGTATCCTTTGGAATGACTCGCGGTCCCATGCTGAGGCGGCCGAACTGGATGCCATGGCTTGCGTGCGCGATCTTTCAGGCAACATCGTGTTCCCAGGTTTCACCGCGCCGAAGTTGAAGTGGGTATTCCGGAACGAACCTGCGGTCTTCAGGGCGACGGCCAAGGTTTTGTTGCCGGGCGCCTATCTGAATTACTACCTCACCGGGGAATATGTCGCCGATATGTCTGACAGCGCCGGGACATCCTGGCTGGATGTGGGCAAGCGGGACTGGTCGGACCGTCTGCTGGATGCGGGCAAAATGCGCCGCGATCAAATGCCGCGCCTTGTCGAAGGCTCAGAAGCGGCTGGCACCCTGCGGAACAGTCTGGCGCGGGATTGGGGCCTGAACGGCACCGTCACTGTGGCTGGTGGGGCCGGTGACAATGCGGCTGCAGCCTGTGGGATTGGCGCGTTGGAGGAAGGTCAGGCGTTCGTGTCGTTGGGCACCTCGGGCGTGCTTCTGGCTGCGCGTGATGGGTATCACCCCGCGCCCGAAACAGCCGTTCACACCTTTTGCCATGCGGTGCCGGGGCGCTGGTATCAGATGGGGGTGATGCTGTCAGCGGCCGACAGCCTGGGCTGGTTCGCGCGCATTTGCGGCCAGACGCCATCCGATATGACCGCGACGCTTGGCGACACGCTTCATGCGCCGGGAAAGCTGCGCTTCCTGCCCTATCTGTCGGGCGAGCGGACCCCCCACAACGATGCAGACATCCGCGGCGGGCTGACCGGATTGTCGTCGGGCACAACGCGCGAGGATATCACCCGTGCCGTTCTGGAAGGCGTGGCTTTCGGATTGCGTGACAGCTTTGACGCCCTGGCCGCGACCGGCGCGAAACCGGACAAGATTATTGCCATCGGCGGCGGCAGTGCCTCGCGATATTGGCTCAGGCTCATCTCGACAATGTTTGGCGTGCCTTTGCAAGTACCGGCCTCGGGCGAGTTTGGGGCCGCACTTGGAGCCGCACGTCTTGGCATGATCGCGGCCACCCGGGCCGCAGTTGAAAATGTTATGTCACCTCCGGAAATTCAGAACGAAGTGCAACCTGACGACGCTCTACGCCCGGCATTTGACCAGGCTTATCAGGCCTTCCGCGCCGCCTATCCAGGATTGAAGGCGATCCAGTGACGAATGCGAAATTCCGGCCAGGTGTTCAGGTCAGACATGTTGAAACACCTTTCCTGATCCGCTGACATGCCACCGCATTTGCCAACCGGTGCTACTGCGAATGCGTGGCCAATCAGCTATTGGTTGTCGGTACCCATGTGCGACCGGTCTTGTGGTGGTGCCGTCAAGGGTGACCTGCGCCTAGCCCTTGCGCGGCACAGTGACCAATCCCAACCGCCGTGCGCTTTGCATCGACAGTTCGCCGCTGTTGGGGCCGGTGTCGGCCTGAAACGCCCGGATGGCGGCACGGGTGGGGGAATCCAGCATTCCGGTTGGCGCGCCTGTCAGCAGTTCGCGGGCGATCAGGGCGCGTTGCAGTGAGGCGATGAAATCCGGCGTCATATCGGCAAAACACGGCGTTTCGAACCAGATCTGGCGGCGCGATTGCACGATATTCTGGCGCACCTCGGTGCGGTATGTCGCGGCCTGAGTGATTTGGCCAGCGGCATCATAAATCGGCGGAGTTGCCTCAATCTGGCGGGTCGCGGTTTCGACCGTGGCGGGTGTCGTATCGCGGACATAGCACGCCCCGGGGCGCGCATCCGGCGGCGCGTTGCGCATGACCTGCGGCAGCGGCATGGCAACGCAGGCCGACAGCGCTAGGCCAAGGCTGCAGATGCCAGCATATCGGTTCAGATGTCTCACTACTCGGTCGCCTCTTATGGGCATTGATGGCCTAGCTTAATCGGTCAGGCCCGAATCGTGTTAGGCCGCGATTCGTGGCAGGCCCTGATGGTTCCCGGTTCGTGGCTTCGTGGCAACCGATATCTTGGGCGTGCATAGAGTTTGGCCACTAGTCCTTTGAGGAATGTCCATCAGCCGTGGTCGCGCCGTCGCTTCGCACCAGTTCATCCAGCATCCAGGAAATATCCTCGACATGTTCGGCGATCACATGGGTCACCCCGCTGTCACGCTGCACCCGGCCCGTCACCCGCAAGCAGCGGCCCGAGATGACCGCCCGGCGGAATTGTTCATAAAGCTTGCGCCAGACGATGACGTTGCAGATGCCCGTCTCATCCTCCAGCGTGACGAAGATCACCCCCTTGGCCGTGCCGGGACGCTGGCGGATCAAGACCAGGCCCGCAACCACGACGCGCGCGCCATTGGGTGGTTCGGCCAGCCGGGCGTTGGGGATCACCCCGGGCGGACGGATCCAGGCATCGGGGTGCGGGGTCGGCGGTGGTTCACTCATCAGTACCGGGGCAGAGTTGGTCAGGTGGGGCATGTGAACAAAGATAGAACATTTGCCGTCACGCGCAAGTGTCGGCAAATGACTGGCAATAACCGCGCGGTGCCTATATCTGGCGAAGGCAACAGTAAACGACGAAGGGCCTGCAGGATTATGGCGAAGATCACTTACATCGAACATGGCGGCACCGAACATGTCGTCGACGTGGCCAACGGCCTGACGGTTATGGAAGGCGCGCGTGACAACGGCATTCCGGGGATCGAGGCGGACTGCGGCGGTGCCTGCGCCTGTTCGACCTGCCACGTCTATGTCGATCCGACCTGGGTGGAAAAGTTGCCCGCCAAGGACGCGATGGAAGAAGATATGCTCGATTTCGCGTATGAGCCGAACCCGGATCGGTCGCGCCTGACCTGCCAGTTGAAGGTTACCGACGCACTGGACGGTCTGATCGTGCAGATGCCGGAAAAACAGATCTGATGCGCGGGTTGATCGCGGCCTGCCTGTGGTTTGCGGCCACCAGCGCGGCAACGGCCGGATCGACCGCTCAGGTGATCTCGGCCAAATTCAGCGCGCCGACGACGCGTTACGCGCACGGTATCCTGGGTGATGCGGTCGAATGGGGCGCGTTGACGCTGGTGATCGACGGCTGCCCGGCGCAGTCCGGGACCTGCCGCAAATCTGTCACCTATCGCTTACCCGAAAGCCGCGTGTTTGAGGATATCGAGGCGCGCCTAACAGATGTCGATGGCGATGGCCTGTCCGAGGTTGTGGTGATCGAAACGCACGTCAACCGCGGCGCCAGCCTTGCCGTCTATGGTGCGCAAGGCAAACTGGCGGCGACGCCCCATATCGGCACCTCGAACCGCTGGCTGGCCCCGGTCGGAGCGGCCGATCTGGATGGCGACGGGCTGGTCGAGCTTGCCTATGTCGACCGCCCGCATCTGGCGAAGGTATTGCGTGTCTGGCGCTGGCAGGGCGGCGGGTTGCGCCATGTTGCCGACCTGCCCGGTGTGACCAACCACCGGATTGGCGAGGATTACATCTCGGGCGGGATCCGCAATTGCGGACACGCGCCTGTAATGATCGTGGCCAGCGCAAATTGGCAGCGGCTGATGGCCGTGACGCTGAAAGGTGGCAAGTTGCACGCGGCTGATATTGGTGCCCACAAGGGGCGCGGCAGTTTTCGCACAGCGCTTGGTTGCTGAGGGTTCATCCGACGCTCAGGCCGCGCCCACCCGCAGGGCCTCGGCCAAATGCGCCGCAGGTACCGACACCTCGTCCTGCCCGGGCCGAATACCGCCAACTGACATAGCCACCAAGCGCCAGCATTGCCGCGACATAGATCAACCCCTCTGGGCCGCGCCGCGACAGCGCGCAGGTGGCGATGATCGCGCCGCCCAGGCCCAAAGCTGCAAGAAGGGTCAGGGCCCCCACCGCAAACATCGTCCAGCGCATGCGCCCGGCAGGGCCAATCAGAACCGCCCGGCCGGGCGCGGTCTGTTCGATCCGTTCAAGAATCGTGGCCACGCAGTCGCGGAATTCCTGATCACGCGCGCCGTTCTTTTCTGCAATTGTCAGCGACTGGCTCAGCCGGTGGTGTCCGTTCTGATCGCTCAGCACCAGATACTGGCTGATGGTCCCTGCGACAGCTATCGAGGCATAGCGCAGTTTGCGCAGCTGCCCCAGATTGATCGTCGCCCCCTTGCCACCCCACAGAGACAGGGTATCGCCGTCCAGCAAATGTTCCACGCGGCCCCTCAGCAAGGCGGGCCGGTATCCGATTGTCGTGGTCATCCGGCCGACAACGCCCGCCAGCCGATATCACGCCGACAGAACCCGCCGGGCCAATCCACTGCGTCCACCATCACATAGGCGCGTTCATGCGCCTCGGCCAGTGAGGCTCCACGCGCGGTCACATTCAGCACCCGACCACCGTTTGCCACAACCTGCCCGTCACGCTCGGTCGTTCCGGCGTGGAAAGTCATCTGAAAACTGTCCTCTGGCAGACTATTCAAGCCACCGATAACCGTTCCCTTTTCGTAGGCGCCCGGATACCCATCCGCCGCCATCACCACTGTCAGCGCGTGATCATCCGCCCAGTTCACCGTCATCTCGGCCAGCCGCCCCTCGGCGCAGGCTTGCAGTAGGTCCAACACCTGCGCGCCCAGCCGCATCATCAGCACCTGACATTCCGGATCGCCAAAGCGGACGTTGTATTCCACCAGCCGCGCGCGACCGCCCTCGATCATCAGCCCGGCATAGAGCACGCCCTGAAACGGTGTCCCGCGCCGCGCCATTTCGGCGACAGTCGGGCGGATGATCTGATCCAACACCTGCGCCTGCAACGCCTCGGTCAGGATCGGCGCGGGCGAATACGCCCCCATCCCGCCCGTGTTCAGATCGGTGTCACCTTCGGCGACCCGCTTGTGATCCTGCGCGGTGCCAAAGGGCAGCACGGTGTCACCATCGCACAGCACGAAAAAGCTGGCTTCTTCCCCGTCCATGAAGTCTTCGATGACAACTTCGGCGCCTGCATCTCCGAACATCCCGCCGAACATCTCGTCAATCGCATCGCATGCCGTCGCCTCGTCCTGGGCCACTACTACGCCTTTGCCCGCCGCCAGCCCGTCTGCCTTGACGACAATCGGCGCGCCCTGATTGCGGACATAACCCTTGGCCGCAGCCGCGTCCGAAAACCGCGCCCACGCCGCCATCGGCGCGCCCGCCGCATCACAAACCTCATGCGTGAATGTCTTGGAAGCCTCCAGACGCGCCGCCGCCGCCGATGGCCCGAAGACCGAGAATCCGGCAGAACGCAGATCATCCGCGACGCCAGCGGCCAGCGGTGCCTCGGGCCCGACGATCACCAGATCGATCGAGGCACCTTCGGCCAGCTCCACAACCGCCGCCCCATCCATGATGTCGATGTCCGCGCAATCGGCGACCGCCGCGATACCTGCATTGCCCGGCGCCACGATCAGCCGATCACACTTGGGGTTCTGGTTCACCGCCCAGGCCAGCGCGTGTTCCCGCCCGCCGCTGCCAAGTATCAGGATGTTCATAGCTCTTTCCCCCGCTTCCCCGGCCTTCTAAAGTCCCGGCATGGCCGCCACAAGCACAGCAATATGTCCGACCTGATCGACGACCCCACACCGGGCCAGAATGCCCATGAATTCACCGTCACCGAAATCTCGGGCGCGATCAAACGGGTGATCGAGGGCGAATTCGGCCAGGTCCGCATCAAGGGAGAGGTCGGCCGCGTCTCACGCCCCCGCTCGGGCCATGTGTACCTGGACTTGAAAGACGACCGGTCGGTGATATCCGGCGTGATCTGGAAGGGCGTCTCGGCCCGTCTGGCCACCCAGCCCGAAGAAGGCATGGAGGTGGTCGCATCCGGCAAGGTCACCACCTTCGCCGGCCAGTCGAAGTACCAGATTGTCATCGACGACATCCGCCCCGCCGGGGTCGGTGCGCTGATGGCGATGCTGGAAAAGCGGAAGAAAGCGCTGGAGGCCGAGGGGCTGTTCGATCCGGCCCGCAAACAGCCGCTGCCCTTCCTGCCCGAGGTGATCGGCGTCGTGACTTCGCCATCCGGTGCCGTGATCCGCGACATCCTGCACCGGTTGCGCGACCGATTTCCCTGCAAGGTTCTGATCTGGCCCGTCGCAGTCCAGGGCCAGGCCGCTGCCGGGCAGGTTGCCGCCGCCATCGCAGGCTTCAACCGCCTGACGCCGGGCGGCAAGCTGCCCCGTCCCGATGTGCTGATCGTGGCCCGCGGCGGCGGGTCGCTGGAAGACCTCTGGGCCTTCAATGAAGAGGTCGTCGCCCGCGCCGTTGCCGCCAGCGATATTCCCCTGATTTCTGCTGTGGGTCACGAAACCGATACCACCCTGATCGACTTCGTCTCGGATCACCGCGCCCCAACGCCGACCGCTGCCGCTGAACGCGCTGTGCCGGTGCGCCTGGACCTGCTGGCCTGGCTGGACGGGCAGGGCGCGCGCCTGTCCCGCGCCGCGTCCGAAGCGACCAGCCGCCGCCGTCAGCGCCTGGCTGATCTGTCCCGCGCCCTGCCGCGTCCTGAAACCTTGCTGAGCACGGCACGCCAACGCCTCGACCTTGCCGAGGGTCGCCTGCCGCAGGCCCTGCGCAACACAGCGGCCCGAAAACGCCTGCGGCTGGTCGAGGTTTCGGCCAACCTCTCTCCTCGGGCATTAAAAGTCCGGCTGGCCACGGCCCGCCAACAATTGCACGACCAAGCCAGTCGCGCCGCCGCCACGCAGCTGCGGCAAAGCCGCGACAACCGGCGCGCCTTTGGCGCCGCATCAGATCGTCTGCGCCCCGCTTTGCTGCACCGGCCACTGGCCCAGAAACGCCGCGACCTTTCCGCTTTGGGCACCCGGCTGAGTGTGCTGGCGCAATCCCAGACCACCGCCCGGCGCGCAAAGCTCGACGCCATCGAACGGCTGCGATCCTCTTTGGGGTATGAAGCGACGCTGTCGCGTGGCTATGCGGTTGTCCGCGGCGATGGTGACGTCGTGATGAGTGCAAAGGCCGCGGCCAAGGCCGACGCGCTGGAAATCCAGTTCCGCGATGGGCGCTTGCCGGTTGGCGGTTCTGCGGCACCAAGCCCGCCACCCAAAAAACCCGCAAAAAAACCACCGCCGGGGCAGGGATCCCTCTTCTGACATCATTGACCCGAAAATATCCCGGGGAGGTCCGGAGGGGCTGGCCCCTCCGGCTATCTCAACGTGCGCAGTCCGGTCAATCAAACGCCGACATCGGGTCCGATGCAGGTCATCGGCTCATCGCTTTCCCGGGTTTCATAAAGTTCCAGGACTTCGTCACTATCGGCAAAATCTGCGCGCAGCCCGCCGCCACGCCGGGTGAATCGCCAGCATTGCGGGCTTGGCTCCAACTCATAGACGAAGCAGATTTTGTCGCCCTCTTCGTACCAAACGCCTTCTTGACATTGCCCATCGAGGAATGACCAACGCACGCGGCGATCATCGAAATACTCTTCGATCCCGTATTCGCGCCCAGCGCGGCTGAACGTCAGAGTCTTGCCCGTGGTATAGGCTTCAAACTCGGCCGCGCTCATCGGGGTTTCGGCGGCAACAGGGGCAGCAAGCAGCTGTAAGGCGAACAGAATGCGTATCATGGCACAAGCCTGCCACGCACGGGCGCTACAGGCAAATGACGATCACAGTTATCAAACCGGTCCGGCATCAGCGCGCCTGCGCGTGATAATCTGCGTTCGGCTGCATTCCGGTGGCCGAGGCGACCCGATTGCTCATCGCGAAGAACCCCGCGACCGAGGCGATGTCCCAGATGCCGCGATCGGTGAAGCCCGCATCGCGCAGCGCCTGCCGGTCACCCTCCGCAATCGTTGCGCTGGCCGTTGTGACCTTTTCGGTGAATTCCAGCATCGCCCGCTGGCGCGCGTTCAGGTCAGCGGCGCGCCAGTTCATCACCATCGCTTCACCCAGTGCCGGGTCACCGGACAGGGCGCGAACAGCCGCGCCATGGGCGACCTGACAATACCAGCAGCGATTGATCGACGAGGTGACGACGGCGATCATCTCGCGCTCCAGCTTGGTCAGGCCGCTGTCGCCCAGCATCAGATCGTTGTAGAGCGCGGTGAATGCATCCAGCTTGGCGATGTCGAAGGCATAGGCGCGCAACACATTCGGGATCAGCCCCAGCTTTTCAGCGCAGATGTCGAAATATTTCTGCGTTTCCGGCGGCAGCGGGTCGACGGCAGGCAGGTCCAGGGCGGTTGGTTGGTCGGTCATGCGTCCTCCTTGATGCGATAGTGATACTGCCCGACTGCCTGCATCCCAAGCCCGGAATACAGCGCGTTTGCCCCCGAATTTGCCGTGGTCACGGCCAGCGCCAGCCAGGTCGCACCCTGACGCGCCGCCCAATCCGCAGCGGCGCGGGTCAGGGTCGCGCCCATCCCGATGCGCCGCATTGCGGGTGCGACCTCCAGCGCGTGAATCATCGCGATATCTTTGGCACAGGCGACGAAGGCGCAGGCGGCAGGGCGGTTCTGCGCCCGCCCGAACAATGCGGTTTTCGGCCCCTGAACCCGCTCCATCACTTCCAGTCGGCCCGCGCCGATCCCGCCGTCGGCCCATAGGTCCGCCATGATCGCCAGCGGCAGCCAGACCTCGAAGGCGACCATGCGCGGGGCGGGGGTGGCAATCTCGGTCGCGCGCACGACGTAAAGCGTCACCGGGTCGATCACCGCATATCCCAGGCTTTCCAGCGAAGCGTCCAGCAACGCCTCGCCTTCGCGAACCATGACCAGCGGGGTCTGTCCCAGGTCGCGCATGGCGGCTTCGGCATCAGGCAGGGCATCGAACGCCCCCTCCAGCGTCACGGCCGAGACGCGTTTGCCGCCACCAGCGCCGTGCCGGATCGTCCATGGACCGACACGATCCGTTGCTGCAGGCGGCCAGGTCGCCTCTATCGCGGCATAGATGTCGGGCGCCCCGGGCAAGGTCACGCCGCATCACCGGCGAAGGCGTCCAGCAGCGCGTTGCGCACGGCGGATATCTCGACTTCATCAGTGCCCCGGATCACGATGTTCGCGCCGAATTTACCGTCGCGTTGGAACGGATAGCTGCCGATCGACAAATCCGGGTGCGCCTGTGCCAGCCCTGTCAACACCATGGCAATGTCGCTTTCACCCCGGTCGATGCGGACCGTCTGGCTGATCAGGGGCGCGCCGCCTGTCAGCTCGGACATAACTGTGGCCACCATCGCCTCGAACACCGCAGGGACGCCTGCCATGACATGCACGTTGCCGATCGAGAACCCCGGCGCGACCGAGACCGGGTTGTCGATCAGAACCGCCCCATCCGGGATACGCGCCATGCGCAGGCGTGCCGCATTGAATTCGGATTCGTTGCGGACGTAATGGGCGGCCAACAGCGCGCGGGCATCGTCACGCACATCAATGCCGACCCCGAAAGCCTCGGCCATGCAATCGGCCGTAATGTCATCATGCGTTGGCCCGATCCCGCCCGAGGTAAAGACGTGATCCCAGGCACCCGACAGCACCTTGACCGCCGTGACGATGGCAGTGCGGTCATCGGCGACCACACGCACCTCTGTCAGGTCGATGCCTTTTTCGGTCAGCACATTGGCCAGATGGTACATGTTGGCATCGCGTGTGCGGCCCGACAGGATCTCATCTCCGATCACAAGCATTGCGGCGGTGGGGTTTGGCATGCGCGGGCGTCCTTGCTTGGGGCTGGCCACGGGTATAGGTCGCGCGCCATGCAGTTTCCAACCCCTCTGATCCCGGCCATTTTGATCCGGCGCTACAAGCGCTTTCTGGCGGATGTGTCACTGGGCGACGGGTCCGAGGTGACGGCACATTGCCCAAACCCCGGTTCGATGATGGGTCTGGCGACGCCGGGCATGCGGGTCTGGCTGGAACCCAATGACGACCCGAAGAAGAAGCTGAAATACGGCTGGCGGTTGGTCGAACTGCCCGGCGGCCACATGGTCACCATCGACACCGGCGTCGCGAACCGCGTGGTGCAGGAGGCGTTGACCGCACAGACGATCCCGGCGCTGGCCGCCTATGGCACATGCCGCCCCGAGGTCCGCTATGGCGACAACAGCCGCTGCGATTTCCTGCTGAGCGCGCCCGGATTGCCCGATTGCTGGGTCGAGGTCAAAAGCGTCACCCTGCGCCGCGCGGAGGACTGTGCCGAATTTCCCGACAGCGTCACCAAACGCGGGGCAAAGCATCTTGACGATCTGTCGGTGCGGGTGGCCGCCGGGGATCGCGCCGTGATACTGTACCTCGTGCAGCGCACCGATTGCGCGCGGTTTCGTTTGGCTGATGACCTTGATCCGGGCTATGCGGCGGCGTTCCATGCTGCGCGCCGCGCGGGTGTCGAAGCTTTGGCCATAGGTGCGCGGATAGACCAGAACGGCGTCACGCTGGGCGGAGATACTGTTGAAGAAGTCGATGTTTTGGTCGGCGCGTTGTTGAGCGAGAGGCGGCCGCGCGCCGTTTTCTTTCACGTTGGCACTGTTGCTGGCACCAACTTCGCCAGTTTCCGGAGGTTTTGAGCTGTTGCTGCGAGTTGGAACTGTTCGGTTGCGCCTTTGGGTCCTCGAAGCCGCATCATCTGCACGCCGATGTATCGTTTCAGGTGGGCAAAGAGCATTTCAACCTTCCGCCTTTGGATGAACGACGTCATGTAGGCATCTGTTTTTCGGATATCGCGAGCGACGTCTCGGGCGGCTTCGTGAACGGACCGCATAAGGCGTCTGCCGTCGTCCTTCGGACAGCATTGCGACTTCAGAGGGCATGCGTCGCAATCGTGCTTTGAGGCTCGGTATCTGATGAACCCGTCTTTGCTGCCATTGGGCTTTCGCGGTTTTGAGAAGTTCCGCCGATATGTTTGCAAGGCTTTGCCGGTCGGGCAAGTATAGCTGTCGGTCGCCGGGTCGTAGACAAAGTCTTCGCGTGAGAATGTGCCGTCAGTTCGTTTTGACTTATCCCAGACCGGAATGTGGGGTTCGATTTGACGTTCGTCCACAAGCCAGCCCAACATCTCGGCTGATCCGTAACCCGTATCACCCACAAGCTTGTCAGGTTTGATGCCAAACCGCTCATGTACACGATCGATCATCTCCCTTGCTGCCCGCGCCTCTGCAGGCCGGATCGGAGCCGTCGGCTCGACGTCCACGATGACTGCATTATCCAAATCGACCATATAGTTAGTGGAATAGGCAAAGTAGGCGGCTCCCCCGTCAGCCCCAGTCCAACGCGCTGCTGGATCAGCCGGTGAGATGTATTTGGGGACGACCTTGGTCGCAGCACCGAAGGCCACATCATCCAGCGTCTCGAGATATTCGTCGACGGCACGGGACGTCAGATCTGCTGGCAGTCCGTCTTTGCTTTCAACGCCGCGCGTCTGGTTTGCATTCGCGGGGATCAGACTGGCATCAACACCAAAGCTGTGGCCGCCAACCAGCCCCTCATCCATGCAGCGCTGCAAAACGACCTCGAACAAATGTCGGAACAAACCGCTCTCGCGGAAACGGCCATGCCGGTTCTTAGAGAATGTCGAATGGTCGGGCACTGGATCAGCCAAATCAAGCTTACAAAACCAACGATACGCCAGATTGACATGAACCTCTTCGCAAAGCCGTCGCTCGGAACGGATGCCCTGACAATAGCCCAACAACAGCATGCGGATCATCAGTTCAGGATCAATCGAAGGGCGGCCATTGGCACTGTAGTATGAAGCGAGCAAGGGGCGCACACCTGTCAGATCAAGGAAGCGATCAATTCCCCGGACGGGATGATCCTTCGGCACAAAACTCTCGATCGAGAACTCATAGAACAGCGCGCCTTGCGCAACTTGCCTTGGACCCATCATCGCCGAACCCTCCACCCTCAAAACAAGTGAATCAGAGCGTGCGCGGCCAATCAACGGACTTTTTCAACAGTATCCGGACGCATTCGCCTTGCACCAGAACTGGAATAACTGCCTGTAACGCCCTATATACCCGCAAAATCGCAGCGAAAGAGAATGCCTTGGACGACCCGACCCCCTCTCGTATCACTCGTGACGGCATCCGCCTGTTTGAACCGGCGGATTTTGCAGGCATGCACAAGGCGGGGCAGCTGACGGCCCGGATCCTCGACAGTATTGCACCGCTGGTCGAACCGGGGCGCACCACGGCCGAGATTGACAAGGCCATCAATGATGCGGTGGATGCGGCTGGCGCAACCTCGGCCACCATCGGCTATAAGGGGTACAGGCACGCCAGCTGTATCAGCGTAAATCATGTGGTCTGCCACGGTATTCCGGGTGATAAGCGCCTGAAAGATGGTGATATTCTGAATGTCGACGTGACGGTGATCGTCGATGGCTGGTACGGCGACAGCAGCCGGATGTATGTCGCCGGCAAGTTGTCCCGCAAGGCCGAGCGGTTGATCCAGGTGACCCACGACGCCCTGATGAAAGGGATCGAGGCGGTGCGCCCCGGCAATACTTTTGGTGATATCGGCCACGCCATTCAGGCCTATGCCGAAGCACACCGCATGTCGATTGTCCGCGATTTCTGCGGCCACGGGCTGGGCCGGGTGTTCCACGCGCCGCCCAACGTGCTGCACTATGGTCGCGCGGGCACAGGTGCGACGCTGGAAGAGGGCATGTTCTTCACGATCGAGCCTATGGTCAATCTTGGCCGCCCCGAAACCAAAGTGCTGTCCGATGACTGGACGGCGGTGACGCGCGACAAATCGCTGTCAGCGCAATTCGAACATTCCGTCGGCGTCACGGCGGATGGGGTCGAGATCTTTACGCTTTCGCCTGCGGACAAATTCCACCCGACCTGGGCATAGCGGCTTGCCGCCCGTACATGCCGAATAGTAGCCTGCCCTGAACCATGGAAGCGGGGGGCGGGACATGAAAATCGCTGTGATGGGCGCGGGTGCAATTGGCGGATACTTCGGCGGTCGGCTGGCACAGGCGGGCCATGATGTCTGGCTGATCGCCCGTGGCGCGCATCTGGCCGCGATGCAGGCTGACGGCCTGCGGATCACCAGCCCGCTGGGCGACGCCCATGTGACAGACATTCACGCAACCGGTGACCCGGCCGAGGTTGGACCGGTCGATGTTGTGATGTTCATGGTCAAAAACCGCGATGTCGAAATCGCTGCCGAGGCGATCAAGCCGATGCTGCGCGACGACACATTGGTCGTGACCTGCCAGAATGGCGTCAGCGCGCATGAGCGTCTTGGCGCCGTGATCGGCATGCATCACGTGGTGCCCGGTGTCGCGCGCATTCCTGCAAGTGTCCCGACACCCGGCACGATCAAACATGACTCGGACTTCGAGATTCTGCTGTTTGGCGAACTGGACGGAACCGAGACTGCGCGTTGCCAGCGTCTTGCCGATGCGCTGAACGACAGCCCGGCGGCGACCGGGTTGCTTTCTACAACAATCCTCAACGACATCTGGGCGAAGTTCTGTTCGCAAAGCGCGCTGGCCAGCCTGACGACCCTGACCGGCCTTGATATCGGACCATTGCGGGAAAACCCGGTTTCTGGCGAGCTGTTTCAGAATGCAATTGCCGAAGCCTGCGCCGTCGCAGATGTCATTTTGCCAGACTTCCCCGACACCGCACTTGAACAATATTGGGGCTTCATCCAGCGCCTGCCCGGCACGATGCATGCCTCGATGCTGGACGATCTGAGCGCCGGAAAACCGCTGGAGCACGAGTTTATGAGCGGCGAGGTGGTGCGTCTTGGCACAAAACACGGCGTGCCGACGCCGATCCACTCGGTCCTTTATGCGGCACTTAAACCGATCGCGGATCAGCTTGAGGCCGCCGCCTCATAACCCCAACAGCGCGCGCACCTCGGCCATCGAGGTGACGGGGTCTGCCCCGACGGCGCGCAGGCTTTCGGGATCGCTGGCATGGGCAAAACCAATGGTGCGGCTTCCTGCGGCGACCCCGGCGCGGCACCCTGCGACGCTGTCGTCGATGACAACGCAATCTTCGGGGCGCTGGCGGGTTGCCGCAGCCCCGCGCAGGTAAAGATCCGGCGCAGGCTTGGCGTCCCCGTGTTCGTGGCACGAGAATATCCGTCCCTGAAACCGGTCCCACAACCCGTGCTGGCCCAGCGTGATCCGCATCTTCGCCATCGGCCCGTTGGATCCGATAGCATAGGGAATACCGCGCAGGTCCAGCGCGTCCAGCACCTCTGGCACGCCGTCAATCAAGGGCGTTCCTGCCTGCAACTGTTCGAAGGTCGCGGCATAGATCCTGTCGATCCAGTCTGCGGGAAGGTCGGCGCCCATGCTGCGCGCGCTTTGCTCGACACCTTTGATCGTGCCGCCGGTGAACATCTTGGTCACCTGCTCGGGGGCAAGGTGCAATCCATATCCGGCAAGATTGGCGATCAGCACAGTATCAGTGATCGGCTCGCTATCGACGAGCACGCCGTCGCAATCAAATAGGACGGCGCTTGGTGTCGTCAGGGACATAGCGTTCCTTGCCTTTCAGGTTGATCGTATCATTGGGCGAGCTTTCCAGTGGTCGGTCCGGCACCGGCTGGGCGACAATGCCGCCAAATCGCGCCTCGCCCACCAGAACCGGGCGCCGCTGAATCCGGCACAGCACGTGGCCACAACAGACCCAGTCATCGGCCGCAGCATAGGCGAATGCGAAGCCGCCGCCAGCGCTGGTATTGGCGAATTTCAGCGCCCGCCCCGCGCCGTCGGTGGCGCGCTTGACGCAGTCTTTGCAAAAATACCAGGGATAGCGGGGAAACACCTTTTGCGCGGCCCCGCAGCCGGGGCAGAAATGGTCCGGCAAATCGCTCATGGGCCTTCGACTTCGTAGATCGTCACCACCGTATCGCCATAACGCCGACTGTCGAGGCGTTTCAGGCCTGCAGTCGGAGTGGGCTCGGCCTCATCCTCCCAAACTACCAATGCACCTTGTGCCAGCCAGCCGCCTTGCAGCGCAATCGGCATCGCCAGATTGCCCAGCCATTGACCGTAAGGCGGGTCGAGGAACACCAGATCATAGGGCGCATCCGGGTTCACCGGCAGGCGGGTTGCATCCAGTGATTTCAGGGTCGCCGCCGCCGCACCGCAAAGCGCGATATTCTTGCGGATCAACCCCTGGGCAATGCGCCCGCTGTCGATAAACGTCGCATGGGCGGCCCCGCGGCTGAGCGCTTCCAGCCCTAACGCCCCGGTCCCCGCGAAGAGGTCCAGCACCCGCGCGCCTGTAATCGGGTCACCAAATCGCCCGCCGGTCAGCATGTTGAACAGGCTTTCGCGGATGCGATCAGTTGTGGGGCGCAGATGCGCGCCCGCGTCGCCTTTGCCCACCGGCGTCAGGGTGCGGCCGCGCCAGTCACCGGCGATGATCCTCACGCGCGCAGCAGCGGCTTCAGTTCGGTCGCGGGATCGGCGACCACCTCTGGGGCCGGGGATTTACCCGCCTCGATCAGCCGCTTGGCGACCATATAGGCGCGCGAGTCGTTCATCGCATCGACCGAGATCAGCCTGTCCCCGCGATAATACCAGTGCGACCGTGCATCCCCGACCTGGCGCACGACCACTTGGTCGTATCCGGTGTTCAGTCCGGCGATTTGCAGCTTCAGATCGTATTGATCCGACCAGAGCCAGGGATGCGGCACATACTCGGTTTCCGCCCCCAGCATGTTTGCTGCGACGGTTTCGGCCTGATCAATGGCGTTCTGCACACTTTCCAGCCGGATGCGCCCGCCGCGATAGGGAAATGACGCGCAATCCCCCGCCGCCCAGATCGACGGGTCAGATGTCTGACCCAGCGCGTTCACCGCAATTCCATTGTCACAGGTCAGCCCGGCAGCATCTGCCAGCGATGACCCCGGCGTCACGCCGATCCCGACGATGGCAAAATCTGCGTCAATTTCGGTTCCGTCGGACAGCCGCGCGCCGGTCACATTGTCATCGCCCAGCAGCCGGTCCAGCCCGGTATTCTCCAGGATTTTCACGCCGTGGCTGCGATGCAGATCGGCCATGAAGGCCGAGGTTTCGGGCGACGCGACGCGCTGCAAGATACGGTCGGCCATTTCAATGACGGTGACTTGCAGGTCAAGTTCGGCGGCCACGGCTGCGGCCTCCAGACCGATATATCCGCCGCCGACCACCAAAAGCCGCTGGCCAGCTTGAAACGCCGGGCGCATGCCGTCGACATCGGCGAGTGATCGGACTTCGTACACCCCTTTAAGATCGCCGCCTATTGCCGCAGGAAGGCGGCGCGGCGTGGATCCGGTGGTCATTGCAAGTTGATCATAGGCGATCACCTCATCACCCACAGTGAGGGTCTTTGCAGACGCATCAATGGCCGTGACCGCAGCTCCCAGTTTCAGCGTGATATCCTGATCGGCGTAATAAGCGGCCGGGCGCAGGTACAGGCGCGCCTCCTCCATCTCGCCTTTCAGATAGGCTTTGGACAGCGGCGGGCGCTGGTAAGGCGGCACCGGTTCGGCGGAAATCAGGGTGATCTGGCCGTCAAACCCCTCGGTCCGCAGTTTCGCCACCAGCGATGCCGCTGCCTGCCCGCCACCTACTATTACGAAATGTGCCATTCGGTTCCTCGCCTATCGCATCCCGCGCTGGTCTTGCCTGCGAACCTGTCTATATCCAGTCAGAAGGTCCAGTTGAAACAAATGAAAGCGCACGAAAATGAGCATCCGTGAAGGCGACACCCTGCCAGCCGCAACATTTGTGCGCAAAGGCCCTGACGAGCCCGAGGCGGTAAATTTGGCCGATCTGACCACGGGGCGCAAAATCGTCGTCGTTGCGGTGCCGGGCGCATTCACGCCGACCTGCCATTCGGCGCATATGCCAACGATCATCGACGCGCATGGCGCGATTCGCGCGAAAGGCGTGGACGAGGTGATCGTGCTTTCGGTCAACGACATGCATGTGATGAAATTTTGGGGCGAGGTGACCGGCGCTGCGGCGGCCGGGATTACCCTGCTGGCCGATCCGCAAAGCAAGTTCACCAAGGCAATCGGCATGGATTTCACTGCCGAAGCGACGGGCATGATCGACCGGTCGTCGCGTTATGTGATGGTCGTGGATGACGGCGTTGTCACGCGGTTCCAGCCCGAGGATATCACAGGTGGCTGCGCGCTGACCGGCGGGCAGGCGATCCTGGATTTGTTGTGAGGCGGGGCGATACGTCGGACGCACACTCAGACCCAAAGGCATCATCGACCTGAGGCGGTAGTCGCGGAACCTCTTTCATTCGCCCGGCTTCTATCCGAGATCAATCAAAGTTCGCCCCGACCAGGTTTTACCGGCCCGCCCGCCCTTACCCTTCGCGGATAACCGTCTGAGTCGGGAAGGGAATTTCGATGCCTTCGGCGTCAAATGCCTCTTTCACCGCGCGCTTCATGTCGGCCTGAAACTGGAACAGATTGTCGCGATCACACCAAACCCGCACCAGAAAATCGACCGAGAAATCACCAAGGTTGTTGACTTGTATGAACGGTTCGGGCTCGGCATGGGCGCGGGGGTCGTTGAAGATGGTTTCGCGTATGATCCGCTCGGCCTTTTTCAGTTCTGCCCGATAGCTGACACCAAACAGCCATTCTGCGCGTCGGGTCGGATAGACCGAATAATTGGTGATCGGAGGATTGTGTTGAAAAACTCCGAAATCAGAGCGTCGCGGATTTCTTGCGAAAACCTATGAAGCGAAATAGTCGGAAAGCTTTGACCACGAGACAGCGCATGGCTGCGCGTGAGCGCATGTAGGCGATTTGGGCCGACCCCCGCGCCAAAAATTTAGGATCGGGCTGCATGGAAAGAAAAATCATCGTTCAGGCCCTAAAACGGAGTTTTTCAACACAATCCGGAGCGCCCCAGACATTCGAATTCGGCACGATGACCTGCAGATTGTCCAGCGTCGCCAGTTCGGTCGCCACGATCGAGATATCCTTGACTGTCCCCATCAGCCCGTCGACCTCGACAAAATCGCCGATCCGAAACGGGTGAAAGATCACCAGCATGATGCCCGCCGCAATACTGCTTAGCGCGCCCTGCATGGCCAGTCCGATGGCCAGACCCGCCGCACCAATCACCGCCACAAGCGAGGTTGTCTGAATCCCGAACCGGTTCAGAATGAACACCAGCGCCATCGCAAGAATAGCATAGCGCAGGATATTCGCCAGGAACGAGAATAGCGTCAGGTCAAGTTCTTCGTTGTCGGTCGCGATGCGGATCAGCTTGCGCCGCACCCAGCCCGAGATTGTCAGCGCGACAAACAGGATCACAAAGGCTGCAACGACATTCAGCGCGATGCCCAGCACCACATCGCCGGTGATCACATCGCCAACGGTACGATCCGTTCCGATCGGCAGTCCCAGAATCTTATCCATCACAGCGCATCCATTTTTTCGGCCAGTTTCCTGTCCCGTTCACTCAGACCCCCGGTATCGTGCGAGGTCAGGCGGACTTCAACCGTTCGGTACACATTTTGCCATTCCGGGTGGTGGTTCATTTTTTCGGCAATTATTGCGGCGCGGGTCATCCAGCCGAAGGCCTCGACAAAATTGCGGAACTGAAAGGTCTTCGTGATCCCGGTGCTGTCGCCGTCCAGCACCCAGCCGTTGGCCAGCAGGTCGTCGAATTCGGATACATCAGTCATTCCACCTCTCTCTCGGCCGCATCCACTTTGCGGAACGGGCCATAGCTTGTCAGCACCTCAATCTCTTCATCTACGGCGCGGCGCTCGGCGGCCAGATAGTCGGCCACCGCGCGGCGAAACCCCGGTTCGGCGATCCAGTGCAGCGAATGGGTCGCCACCGGCAGATAGCCGCGCGCCAGTTTGTGACTGCCCTGTGCGCCCGCTTCCACGCGCGCCAGCCCGTGTTCGATGGCATAGTCGATAGCGCGATAATAACAGAGCTCGAAATGCAGGCAGGGATGATCTTCAAGGGCGCCCCAATAGCGGCCAAACAAGGCCTCTCGGCCAATGAAATTCAGCGCCCCGGCAACCGGGACGCCATCGGCCAGCGCCAGAACCAGCAGAATGTCGTCACGCAGCACCTCATGCGCGATACGGAAAAAATCGCGCGTCAGATAGGGCGTGCCCCATTTGCGCGCTCCGGTGTCCTGATAGAACGCCCAGAAGGCATCCCAATGTTCCGGCTGGATCTGATCGCCGGTCAGGCTGACGATCTGACCACCGAATGCCGCCGCCGTGGCGCGTTCTTTGCGAATATTCTTGCGCTTGCGCGACGACAGCGAGGCGAGGAAATCGTCGAAATCCCCATAGCCGTCGTTCACCCAGTGAAATTGTTGCGTCGTGCGGTGCAGCAGGCCCATCCCGGCCCCGGCATCAGCCTCATCCTCGGTACAGAATGTGATGTGAACCGAAGACAGATCGTTCTGCTCGGCAATCTGCATCGCGCCTTGAATCAGGGCCGCGCGGCCAAGGTCTTCCAATCCGGGACGGATCAGAAATCGCCGTCCGGTGGCGGGCGTGAAGGGTACGGTCATCTGCAACTTCGGGTAATAGCGCCCGCCGGCCTGTTCAAATGCATGCGCCCAATTGTGATCGAAAATATACTCGCCCTGGCTGTGCCCCTTGGCGTAAAGCGGCGCGACCGCAATGATCTGCCCGTCGATCTTGGCGCTCAGATAACGCGGCTGCCACCCCGTGCCCGGCCCGACCGAGCCGCTGTCTTCCAGCGCCAGCAGGAAGCGATGGGTCGTAAAGGGATCCAGTGGACGGCCCGACGCGGCATCGGGCGCAGCACAGGCATCCCAGTCCGTCGCCGGGATGTCGTGCAGGCTGGCATGGGCCGAAATTTCGATGGGCTGATCTGTCACGGGCGCTCGGGCGATAGGAGGGGCCATGCCATAGGTGGCCTTCCCCCGGCGATGGTCAAGAGGCGCGCGACGCCGTAACGGCGCCGCTGACGCAAGGCAGGTCGCAGTTGCGCGCCCGATCAGACCCCGGCCGCCACAATTGCATCTGCCAGGATCGGCACAGTTTGCGCATTCAGCCCGGCGATGTTCATGCGGCTGTCGCCGACCATGTAGATGCCGTGATCTTCGCGCATTTTCAGCACTTGTTCGGGGGTGGCCCCGATCCGGCTGAACATGCCGCGATGCTGGGCGATAAAACCAAAACGATCCGATCCGCTGCGTTCGCGCAAGGCGTTCGCAAGCTGCGTTCTGAGGTCCAGCATCGAGGTCCGTACCGCCTCCAACTCTGCCTCCCACTCGGCGCGCAGGTCGGCGTCGTTCAGGATCATCGTGACCAACCGCGCGCCGTGATCCGGCGGGAATGAGAAGTTCTGCCGGTTCAGATAGGCAAGCGTGGCCTGCGCCTTGTCACGCGCCGTCGCATCCGGGGCCACGGCCATCAGGATGCCGGTGCGTTCGCGGTAGATGCCGAAATTCTTCGAACAACTTGCCGCGATAAGGGTTTCGGGCAGACGCGAGGCGATCAGACGCGTCCCGGCGGCGTCCGCCTCCAGCCCGTCACCGAAGCCCTGATAAGCAATGTCGATCAGCGGTGTCACGTTTTTCGCAACCAGCAGGTCAGCCACCGCTGACCATTCCGGACCGGTCAGATTCGCGCCTGTCGGATTGTGGCAGCAGCCGTGCAGCAGCACCACATCGCCCGGCTTCACCGCGTCCAGATCGGCCATCATCCCGGCGAAATCGACGCCGCGCGAAGCCTCGTCGAAATAGCGGTAGGTTTGCATCTTCATGCCGAGGTATTTGATGATCGACGGGTGGTTTGGCCAGGTCGGATCGGAAATCCAGACCGTCGCCTCGGGCGCGGCCATCTGGATCAGCTCAAGCGCCTGGCGTACCGCACCGGTGCCGCCGGGCGTTGCCGCCGCCGCGACGCGATCTGCCGGGACAGCGTCGCCCAGAAGCAGCCCGCGCATCGCTTCGCCAAAGGCCGGGTCGCCTGCAAGACCGGTATAGGCCTTGGTCTGCTCGGCCTGCCACAACATCTTCTCGGCCTTTTTGACCGATGCCATCACCGGCGTATTGCCGCTGGCATCGCGGTAGACGCCGACGCCAAGGTCGACTTTATCGTTGCGCGGATCGTCGCGGAACATCTTGACCAGCATCAGGATCTTGTCCTGTGGCTGGTCCTGCAGGGTGGTGAGCATCTCAGGCCTCTCCGGTGGCTATCTTCAGATCTTGGTATTGGCCCCATTCCGTCCAGGAGCCATCGTAAAGCGCGTGATCGCGGTGGCCGATGCGGTCCAGCGCCAGGAACAGAACCGCCGCGGTCACGCCGGATCCGCAGGTGGTGATCACCGGCTTGTTCAGGTCGACACCCGCGTTGCGGAATATCGCTTCGAGTTCGCCAGGCGCGCGCATCGTGCCGTCACTGTTCAGCAAGGTCTTGAAAGGCACGTTTTTCGAGCCTGGAATATGCCCGGCGCGCAGCCCTTCGCGCGGTTCGGGCGCATCGCCGCGGAACCGTTCAGGTGCGCGGGCGTCGACAATCTCGTGATCGCCCAGCTTGGCGGCGGCCGCCACTTCGGTGACGTCGCGGACCAGCCGGTTTTGGCGGCTGACGGTCATGTGGCGATCCCGGATGATCGGGTCTTCGTCTGTAACGTCGCGCCCCTCGGCCAGCCATTTCGGCAAGCCGCCGTCCAACACGGCAACGTCGGTCTTGCCCATTAGGCGGAACAGCCACCAGACGCGCGCCGCCGAAAACAGGCCAGCACCATCATAGACCACGACCTGATGCCCGTCGCCGATGCCCATGGCGCGCATGCGCGGCATGAACAACTCGACCGGAGGCACCATATGGGGCAGGGCGCTGCGTTTGTCGGAAATCTCGTCGATATCAAAAAAGCGCGCACCGGGGATATGCCGGTCGGCATATTCCGCGCGCCCGTCACGACCGTCTGCCGGCAGATACCAGCTGGCATCCAGCAAACGCACGTCCGGCATTTTCAGCCGGGCCGCCAGCCAGTCGGTCGAGACCAGCGTCCTGGGATCATCTGTCATCTGTTGCCGCCTCGCATGCCGGAAACCACTGCCCCCCACCTAGCCAGAGGCCGGGCCAAGGACAAGTCCGTCACGCGGGCGGACGGTGTCTTACTTGGACATTGCGCCCTTGATCATGCCGACCACGGCCATCAACACGCCGCCACCGACGCCGCCACCGGCAATCTGGCCGATGATTGCACCGATATCCATACCGCCGGCCGCTTCAGCCGCGGCGGGCGCCGCACCCATCATCCCGATGATGGTCGAGCCCAATCCGCCACCGACGATTCCGGCGATCGAGTTCATCAACGTGCCCATATCAAGCTTTGGCACGGCCTTGCCTGCAACATTGCCGCCCACGGCCCCGGCAATCAGTCCGATGATTAATTCCATAGCGATACCTCGTTGGGGTCACTCAATGATCAACCGCCGAACACCGCCCCGCGCGCCGACAGGTACCTTTTGGGCCAGACGGTGCCGAAAATCAACATATTGTGTTCTGGTGGAGTGGTTCGTCTATCCGTGGTCGCGGATCAGGCGCGCCTTCTGACGTTGCCAATCTCGCTTGGCGCTGGTTTCGCGCTTGTCCTGGTTCTTCTTGCCCTTGCCGATGGCAATCTTGATCTTCGCCAGACCACGATGGTTGAAATACAGAACCAGCGGCACCAGCGTCATGCCTTCGCGCTGCGTCGCCTGCCACATCTTGGCCAGTTCGCGTTGCGATACCAGCAGTTTGCGACGGCGCCGATCCTCATGCCCCCAGGTCTTGGCCGGGTCATAGGGGGCGATATAGCTGTTGACCAACCACAACTCGCCCTCGTCAACCGTGGTATAGCTTTCGGCGATGTTCGCGGTATTCAGGCGCAGGCTTTTAACCTCGGACCCCATAAGCTGGATGCCGCATTCGATGTCTTCCTCGATGGCATAGTCGTACCGTGCCCGCCGGTTTTCGGCGATGACCTTGTAGTTCGGATTGTCCTTCGGCTTTGCCATGAAGGCGATCTAGGGGTTGGCGCGCCGCAAGTCCAGTATGGGGCGCCGACTTGACCAGCGCGCGCTTCGCCGGGATAAGCCGGATATGCCCAACGATGCGAATATGGTGGTCCAGATTGCCCTCGGCAGCGGTTTGATCCTTGGGTCGATTGTCATTGCCGGCATGCTGTACTGGGCGTTGAGGAAGGTGACCAACGCGCTGCGTCCCTGGTCGCTGCGCCCACCCCATGGGCCGAAAGTGATGATTTTGCTGTGCCTGTCGGTGCTGATGAGTGTTGCAATCCTCAGCGCGACGATCTGGATGTGGGCCGTCACCCTGCGTGCGCTTGGGATATTCGCCACGTTAGAGGCTTCGGTCTATTTCTCGCTCACGGCCTTCACCACGCTGGGCCTGACCGAAAGCGAGCTGCCTTTCGCATGGCGGCTGCTGGGCGGGATGGCAGCGGCGAACGGGTTTCTGGGCTTCGGGATGATCACCGCGCTTCTGGTGGAATCGCTGCGCGATCTGCGCTCAAAACAGCGGGCGCTGGACTGAAGGCCGGTTGCGTTGTTGGTCAGCGTTCCTGCCATCCTGCAATGATCGCATCGACCTCGAATTCGACCAGCCATTCCGGATTCACGAAACGGGTCACGGCCATGATCGTGTCGACCGGACGGACATCAGCAAAAAACTCTTTCCTGACATCAATGGCTTCGCGCCACCGCTCGATATCTGTCAGGATGACACGGGTGCGCACGACATCGTGCAGACCGGAGCCTGCCTGTTCCAGGGCAGTCTTGATGATTGCCCTCGGCATGCGGTTTGATCCTTGGGTCGATTGTCATTGCCGGCATGCTGTACTGGGCGTTGAGGAAGGTGACCAACGCGCTGCGTCCCTGGTCGCTGACCGCCCACCCCATGGGCCGAAAGTGATGATTTTGCTGTGCCTGATCGGTGCTCGATGAGTGTTGCAATCCTCAGCGCGACGATCTGGATGTGGGCCGTCACCCTGCGTGCGCTTGGGATATTCGCCACGTTAGAGGCTTCGGTCTATTTCTCGCTCACGGCCTTCACCACGCTGGGCCTGACCGAAAGCGAGCTGCCTTTCGCATGGCGGCTGCTGGGCGGGATGGCAGCGGCGAACGGGTTTCTGGGCTTCGGGATGATCACCGCGCTTCTGGTGGAATCGCTGCGCGATCTGCGCTCAAAACAGCGCGACGCGCTGGACTGAAGGCCGGTTGCGTTGTTGGTCAGCGTTCCTGCCATCCTGCAATGATCGCATCGACCTCGAATTCGACCAGCCATTCCGGATTCACGAAACGGGTCACGGCCATGATCGTGTCGACCGGACGGACATCAGCAAAAAACTCTTTCCTGACATCAATGGCTTCGCGCCACCGCTCGATATCTGTCAGGATGACACGGGTGCGCACGACATCGTGCAGACCGGAGCCTGCCTGTTCCAGGGCAGTCTTGATGATCGTCAGGCATTGACGCGATTGGGCCGCAACGTCGCCGATGCCGACCGTCTCGCCGTCGGCGTTCACCGGTGCGGTGCCGCCGATCGAGATAAATGGACCAACCCGGACTGCACGGGAAAACCCAACAACCGCTTCCATCGGGTTCCCGTTAGAGATCAGTTCGCGGTCATATCCAGGCATGATTCTAAATTACGTTCGGAGGTCATGCGCCGATCATAACACCGTTTCGCGCTGACATCTCAGCCTCTGTCGGAGCTTCCCAAAGGTCTTCAATGAATTCGAACATCTCACGCGTGACCTCCAGCGCGAATGTTGCGCCTTTTTCGGTGTTGCGTTGCTGGACCCGATCCCAACGGATATCGCGTGGAACATCAATGTAATGCAGCGTGACCGGCACCCCCAACCCGTCCGCCCAATCATAAAAGATTGTGCGTTAGTGCAGGTTGGTGAAGCCGCAGTCAAAGACCGCAGGCTGTCCGGCGTCCAGCACGTGGTCGGCCGTGGCCCGCATCTGCTTACAACAGCGCTGCACGCGATCATAGAACCACTGAAAGCTTGAAGTTGGCGCGCGATCGGGAAAAAACAGCACCGCGTTCCAGTCGTCGATGGAAAAGCGCACCGCGCCAAGATCACGCCGCAGGCGTTCGGCATAGGTGGATTTCCCGGCACCGGTAAGGCCGGTGATCATATGAACCTGCGCCACCATTGGATCAGTTCAGCAGACCGGCGTGAACCATCGCATCCCTGATCGCCGCCTTTGTGCTGTCCTCCAACGTCGTCAGTGGCGGGCGGACATCTTCAAGGCATCGCCCCAGCAGGGACAGCCCGTATTTCGCGCCCACCAGACCCGGTTCAGTGAATATCGCCAGATGCAGCGGTATCAGCCGGTCCTGGTATTTCAGGGCCTTGGCGAAATCCCCTGCCAACGTGGCGGCCTGGAACTCGGCACATAGTTTCGGCGCGACATTGGCGGTGACCGAGATGCAGGCCAACGCCGCCATGCGCATTCGGCCTTTCGACGGCCTGGGCCTGCATGCGGCGCGGCGCATCCCAGGTCATCGCCGAATGGCGTGGCTGCCGGGGCCAGTGGAGGATCCTCCGAGAACTGGAACGACAGTTCAGTTCGAAAGCCTGAATGGCCGAGGCGTTCTGGGCCGGTGGCGCAGACAGGTGGCGCGCTGGCGTCTGCAACCTGTTGCGGACGACGCGGCGCTGGCCCTTGCAAATACCCGGGCCGAGGCTGCCCGAACACTCTGGCAAGGACGCGCGAAATGGGAGGTTATTTCGGCGTCAGCGGCGCCTGGCCTTTCCCCGCCCAGCCCGACCGGCCTGCTGATCCACGACACGCTCAGCGCGCGTCTGCATCCGGCGCGCGCTTGTGCCGCGCTGGCCGACGCGCTGCGTGCCAATGGCGTTCGGATTCTCAGCGACGGAACCGCGACCGGCGCTGTGCTATGGGCCCATGGTTTCCGGCGTCATGTCGACGACCGAACGCGGCGGAATGTTATAGATGATCAGCGGCAGGCTGGTCGCGGCGGCAACGGTCGTGAAATGCGTGATCAGCCCGCGTTGCGTCGGCTTGTTGTAGTAGGGCGTAACCACAAGAATGCCATCCGCGCCCACAGCTTCGGCATGTTTGGCAAGGCGGACCGACTCGGCCGACCCGGCCCCGGCGATGACCGGAACCCGGCCCGCTGCGGCCTTGACCACGGCGGCCACAACGGCGTCATGTTCTTCATGGCTGACCGTCGGGCTTTCCCCTGTCGTTCCCATCGGCACCAAACCGGCGCTGGTTTTCAATCTGCCACTCGACAAGTGCGCTCAGCGACTGAGCCGTCTTTGAACGGTGTCACCAAGGCGGGCATAGATCCGCGAAACATGAGGCAGGCCCCGGGCCATAGGCGGGTTTTCGCGCCCGCTGCGGCGGACCCTATCCGGGTGTCATGCCCTTGCCAAGATAACGTGTAGAAGTAGAGCCGTATGAGCACGAGCGAGGGCGCGATGACGAACGCCGGAATAACAGGGTTGAGCTTGATTGCCGTGTTCGGGGTCTCGGTGATGCTGGCCTCGACTGCCGTATTCTATGGCAGTGGTGAACGGATCGAGGTTGCTGACCAGTCCGCAAGACGCAGATGATCCGGCCGCAAGCGCGTCCCGCGTCCCGGACGATGGAGCGGCGGCACTGGGTTCTGCCGACGCAGACGTGCCCCTAACCGACGGGCCCCTTACCGAAGTGCCCCTTACCGAAGTGGCGCTGATTGCAGGCGCTGATGGGTCGGGCGACAACGGCGCGGTTTTGCCGCTGACCGGGGTCGAGTCGAATGCCATTCGCCCACAGCCCCGCCCGTCCGAACGATTTGTTCCGGTCGTCGTCGAAGACCCTGTCCCATTGATCGACATCGGACCGATCGGCCTGACCGGCCTGACCGAGGACGAGGCTGTAAAAATGGCCGCCGAAGGTCCGAAAGTTGCTGCCATGATGGCCGAAGTGCGCGGCGACGATTGGGACAAGGCGCGCAGTCTGGCAGCCGGGATCGGGCCGGTCGCCAAGGATATCGTCGAATGGCGCTATCTGCGGGCCGGGCTTGGCACATTTGACGAAATGCGCCGGTTTCTGGCGCGCCGCCACGATTGGCCCGGCCTTGCGCGGCTATCGGGGCGAGGGCGCGATTCCGCTGGAGGGTCGCAAAGCCGAAGTTCTGGGCCTCGCACCAGTCGAACTGGGGCGGGGGCTTTGGGTGAACGCCCTGAAGGCCGACGGACGCGACGATGCCGCCAAGGCCGAGGTGATCCGCGCCTGGACAACCCTGTCCGTGGATGCCGCGACCGAGGCATTGTTCCTGCGCGATTGGTCCGACACTCTGGCGCCGCACCACGCCGCGCGGCTGGACAATCTGCTTTGGCTGGGGCTGCGCAACGAAGCCGACCGCATGATTGCGCGTGTTCCGCCTTGCCAGGGCGCGGATGGTCCTCAGGGCGCGCGGCAATGGCGTGGATGCGGCGATCGATGCCGTGCCCAACGCGTTGAAGAACACCGCCGGGCTTGCTTATGAGCGCTTCCGCTGGCGCATGGCAAAGGGTCTGCGCACCGATGCTGTCAAACTGATCCTGAAGCAATCTGCAAGTGCCGAAGGGCTTGGCCGGCCCGAGCTTTGGGCCCGCCAGCGCCGCGATCTGGCACGCCGCGCAATGCGCGCCGGTGACGAAGAAACCGCCTATCGCCTCGGAACATTGGCTGAGCGACGGTCAGCATTACGCCGATCTGGAATGGCTGGCGGGGTATCTGGCGCTTAGGTTCCGGCGCGACCCGGGCAGCGCGCGCCAGCATTTCGCCAATTTCCGCACCGCCGTCTTTACGCCGATCAGCCTGGGCCGCGCCGGGTATTGGGAAGGCCGTGCCGAAGAACAATGAAGCCGCCGCCAAGGCCGCCTATGCCCGTGGCGGCGTCTGGCAAAGCGGGTTTTACGGCCAGCTCGCCGCCGAAAAGGCCGGGATCGAAATGCGCGCCGAACTGCCCGGCACCGCGGACCGGGCGACTGGCGCAAGGCATCCTTTGCCGACAGTTCCGTCGTGCGCGCCGCGCAGCTGTTCATCGCAGCCGATGAACACCAGTTGGCGGCGCAATTCCTCAGCCACCTGGTCGAGAGCCTGGATGCCAAGGATGCCGCGATCCTTGGCGATCTGGCGCTGGAACACGGCGCACCGCACGCGGCCCTCAAGCTGGCAAAAGAGGCTGCGCAACGCGGCATCGTGCCCCGAGCCTATTTCCCGGTCGTTGGCCTTGGCGTCGACAGCCTGCCGGTGGACCGGGCGTTGGCCCTGTCGATCGCGCGGCGTGAAAGTGAGTTCAATCCGGGTGTCTCAAGCTGCCGGGGCGCGCGGATTGATGCAGCTGATGCCCGCCACGGCGCGCAATGTCGCGCGCAGCTGGGGTTGCCATATTCGAAATCCCGGCTTCTGACCGACCCGGTCTATAATGCCCGCCTCGGCAGCGCTTATCTAGCGGATCTGGAGCGTCGTTTCGGCAAGAATGTCGCGCTGGTTTCGGCCGGGTACAATGCCGGTCCGGGCGCCCGGAACGCTGGATGCGTGACCGTGGCGATCCGCGTCGTGACACGATTGATGCGGTCGGGATCGAGATGATCCCGTTTGACGAAACCCGCAACTACGTCATGCGGGTCGCCGAGTCGGTGCCGATGTACCGCGCGCGGCTGTCCGGCAAGGTCGGGCCGTTGAACACCGGCGCGTTGCTGAAAGCGCGATAAGCATTAGGCGCGGTTCGTCATCCAGCATCGAGGCGCAGGACACCGACCATGTGCCGCTTGCGACCGAACCCCTTGCGGCGTTCTACTTCAAACCCGGCATCGGCCAGGGCGCGGGTACATGGCCTGCGGCGGTGTAGGTCGCGAAGGTTCCGCCCGGTGCCGTGTGGTTTGCGACCTCGCACATCAACGCCGCGCCCCACATCCCCGGATTTCGCGCTGGCGCGAACCCATCGAGGAACCACGCATCGGCCCCGCCCTGCCACTTGGGTAGTGTTTCCGCGTCGCCGAAAACCACCTCGGCGTGCAGATCGGCAAGGATCAGCGCTGAACCCGGATCGTGCCACCAGTCGAGGATTGGGGCGGCCGCCTCGGCAACCTCGGGGAAGGCCCTCAGGGCTTGCGCCATCTCGGCCACGGACATCGGAAACGCCTCAAACCCGGTGTAAAGGCGGCCTGCAATCCCGGTCGCGCGAAATTCCATCAGCGCCGCAAAAAGGTTCAGCCCGGTCCCGAATCCAAGTTCGGCGATCCGAAACCCATCGCGAAACCGCCCCGGCAGCCCGTTGCCTGCAAGAAAGACATGGCGCGTCTCGGCCAATCCATCCGCGCCTGCATAATACGGATCATCGAATTTGTCCGATACGGGAATCCCGTCGCGCCAGTTCAAACGCGCGGTTTCGGTTCCCAGTATGACATATCTTTCCCTCGCGCCGGGGACCTGCCGGGTCAAGATGGAAATGGCATCCGACCAGATACTGCGCATCTGCGGTGGTACTCCCCCTCATATTCGCGATTCAGAATTCAGCGTGAGTGACATGCCCGATCTAACCATCTACGGCGCCGGAATATTCGGCCTTTCGCGGCCTGGGCCTGCATGCGGCGCGGCGCATCCGTTCAGGTCATCGACCCGAATGGCGTGGCTGCCGGGGCCAGTGGAGGAATTCTGGGCGCTTTGGCCCCCCACACGCCCGAGAACTGGAACGACAAGAAGGCGTTTCGTTCGAAAGCCTGATAATGGCCGAGGCGTTCTGGGCCGAGGTGGCGCAGACAGGCGGTGGCGACCCCGGATATGGTCGCATAGGGCGTCTGCAACCTGTTGCGGACGACGCGGCGCTGGCCCTTGCAAATACCCGGGCCGAGGCTGCCCGAACACTCTGGCAAGGACGCGCGAAATGGGAGGTTATTTCGGCGCAGCCGCGCCTGGCCTTTCCCCGCCCAGCCCGACCGGCCTGCTGATCCACGACACGCTCAGCGCGCGTCTGCATCCGGCGCGCGCTTGTGCCCGCTGGCCGACGCGCTGCGTGCCAATGGCGTTCGGATTCTCAGCGACGGAACCGCGACCGGCGCTGTGCTATGGGCAACCGGGGTTGATGGACTGGCCGATATTTCCGCTGCGCTGAACGCAACCATCGGCGACGGCGTGAAAGGCCAGGCGGCATTGCTTGCCGCCGACCTTGGTGATCAGCCCCAACTGTTCCTGGACGGCGCCATATCGTTGCGCACAACGACGGCACGGTGGCTGTCGGATCGACATCCGAGCGTGATTTCGACGCGCCCGACACCACAGACGCACAGCTTGACGTGCTGCTTGCCAAGGCCACCGGGGCGATCCCACGGCTTGCCGACGCGCGGGTAATGCAACGTTGGGCCGGGGTTCGCCCGCGCGCGCGCAGCCGCGCCCCGATGCTGGGCGCCTGGCCCGACCGACCGGGCCATTTCCCGCCAACGGAGGGTTCAAGATCGGCTTTGGCATGGCCCCGAAAATCGCGGAGGTCATGGCCGCCTGATCCTTGAGGGTCATGACAAGATCCCCGACGGATTTCGCGTCCGGGCAAGCCTGCCCGCGTCTGCCCGCTAAGCCGCCTCGGCCATCATGCACAGCCGCCCATCCGGCCCGGCGACCCAGAACCGTTCGCCATGCGGTGCCCAGCGTCGCGTCTTCCTGCACGAAAAGTGCGGGATGCGCGGAATGAAAACCTCGTCAAGGTCCCCAGCCGCTCGGCCGCCCAACCGGCAAGCAGCTGGGCCGATTGTGTTGAAAAACTCCGTTTTAGGGCCTGAACGATGATTTTTCTTTCCATGCAGCCCGATCCTAAATTTTTGGCGCGGGGGTCGGCCCAAATCGCCTACATGCGCTCACGCGCAGCCATGCGCTGTCTCGTGGTCAAAGCTTTCCGACTATTTCGCTTCATAGGTTTTCGCAAGAAATCCGCGACGCTCTGATTTCGGAGTTTTTCAACACAATCGGCCAGAAGCGGGCCGTGAACCACCAGCCCGCCATACCCTTCCGCTGCCGCATAGGGCGCGTCATAATGAATCCGGTGTCCGTTCAGCGTCAGCGCGGAATAGCGAAACAGGGTCAATTCGCCGAACGTGGCGGCCCGCGTTTGCGTTGCCCTCGGTGCCATCGCCGGGTCAGGCATCACATCGCCGGGTGCCGGGGCCGCGCGGAATACCAGATCCTGCCGCTCGACCACCTTAACCTCGCCATCCTGAGACATCCGGTGCTCCAACGCCACGAAAGCCAGTGGCCCACTGCGCCCGGTCTTACGCTCAACACTCAGCAACCGCGTCTGTTTCTCGGCCATCTGCCCAAGGATCAGCGGCGCGCGAAACTGTAATGCACCCCCGGCCCACATCCTGCGCGGCAGGCCCATGTCGGGGATCATCCCGCCAAGCGCGGTATGTCCGTCCGCGCCCAGATCAGTCGCAGGCCGCGGCGACCAGAAATAGATCTGATGCCAGAATGGCGGCAGCGCGTCGCCCGCAGCCGGCGGATCGCCCGCCGCGCCGAGTGTCACATGCAGCGCCGCCGCCCGCGCCGGATCCAGCCGGTCGGTCAGGGTTTGCATCTGGTCAGGTGCCTCTGTCATGGTCGCCCAAGGCTGGGGCGATGGGCAGGCATGTGCAACATGAAAATTATAGATTGTGTTGAAAAACTCCGTTTTAGGGCCTGAACGATGATTTTTCTTTCCATGCAGCCCGATCCTAAATTTTTGGCGCGGGGGTCGGCCCAAATCGCCTACATGCGCTCACGCGCAGCCATGCGCTGTCTCGTGGTCAAAGCTTTCCGACTATTTCGCTTCATAGGTTTTCGCAAGAAATCCGCGACGCTCTGATTTCGGAGTTTTTCAACACAATCTATATGAAGCGGCCATCGCTGCAATCTCTCGACCACCTTGTGCTGAGTGTTGCCGACATCGACGCGACCACTGCTTTTTATCATGACGCGCTGGGGATGGAGGCGCTCGACTTCCCTGCTGCCGACGGCACCTGCCGTAGGGCACTGGGCTTTGGTGCACAGAAGATTAATCTGCACGCCGCCGACGCCCCGTTCCTGCCCCATGCGAGACACCCAAAACCGGGATCCGCGGATCTGTGTTTCTTGTCAAAGGTTCCACTCTCTGACTGGATACAGCACCTCACCACGCTCGGCATTGTCATCGAAAGCGGCCCGGTGGCGCGCAGCGGCGCGCGGGGGCCGATCACCTCGATCTATCTGCGCGATCCCGATGGCAATCTGATCGAAATTTCGAACCAGGTATCCGGATGAGCGCGGTTCTGGCGCTGGGGCCATGGACATTGGCCTTTATCGCATTGGCCGTTCTGCTGGGGACGATGCTGCAACGGCTGGCCGGGCAGGGTTTCGGGATGATCGCCGCGCCGCTGGTCGCATTGGTCGCGCCCGAGTTTCTGCCCGCGACCTTGTTGCTGATCGGACTGGTGGTGGGGATGACCTCGGCCACGCTGGATGCCTCGGCGATCCGCTGGGCGGACGTGCCATCGGGGTTTGCCGGGCGCGCGCTGGGGGCCGCGCTGGCCGCAGCTGTTGCCACCAGGCTTAGCGATCCGCAGATGCTGGCGGCGGTGGTGGCGGGCGCAATCTATCTGGGCATTGCGCTGTCGCTGATCGGTGTCCGTGTTGCGATCCGTCCCGCCACACTGTTCCCGGCGGGAGTTGTGGCCGGGGTTATGGGCACGCTGACAGCCGTGGGCGCGCCGCCCATGGCATTGCTGTATCAACACGAACCCGCGCGCCGATCTGCCGCGATGCAGAATTTGTTCTTCTTTTTCGGCATGTTCGTCTCACTCGCAGCGTTGGGCGCCGTCGGCCTGATCAACACGCGCCATGCCGCCCTTGCCGGTGTGATGCTGCCGGTGGTCGCTGTTGCATTGCTTGGTGCGCAACGCCTGGCCCCGCGCGTTCAGCGGGCCGAGATTCGACCCTGGCCGCCAAGCTGCTGATGTGATGCCCTTCAACCCGATGCGGTGGCGTGCAGAGTGCTTACAAGTTCGGTCAGCTTGGCCAGATAGCGTTCGTCGATCAGCGTACCTGCCGCATCAAACTGTTTGGACGCACCGGCCACCAGAACCTCTGGCCCTGTAAGCAGGCGCGGCTGGAACGGGTTCATCGCCAGCCGCAGCGCATCCTGCGCACGTTCCCCGCCAGTGCGCCCGGCGGTTGCGGATAGGATGGCAACAGGTTTGCCCTTCCACGGATTCCCCTTGATCCGGCTGACCCAGTCGAGCGCATTTTTCAGAACACCGGACAGGGATTTGTTGTACTCTGGCGTGGCGATCAGCACCGCGTCCGCCTCTGCGATCGCCGTTGCCAGGTCCGTGACAGCCGCCGGGATCCCGTCCGCCTCCAGGTCGCCATCGTACAGCGGCAGCCGGATATCCGCGATGTCGTGCGGACCGGGCCACAGAAGTGCGCCGGATCTAACAAGTTTAGTATTAAACGATGCAGCGCGCAATGAGCCGGACATGCACAGCAATCGAAGGTTTGAATCCGCCATACCGGACCCTATAATTCTACCCCGGCCTGCGCTTTCACGCCGGACCGGAAAGGGTGTTTGATCAGCTCCATCTCGGTCACCAGATCGGCAACCTCGATCAACTCGTCCTTGGCATTGCGCCCGGTCAGAACAACATGAGTCATTGCAGGCTTGTGATTTTGCAAGAACTCAACAACCTCGGCCACGTCGATATAGTCATACCGAAGCGCAATGTTGATTTCGTCCAGCAAGATCATGCGGTTGCCCGGGTCCGCGATAAGCTCTTTCGCCTTGGCCCAGGCCGCTTGCGCCATTTCGGTGTCGCGCGATTTGTCCTGCGTTTCCCAGGTGAACCCTTCGCCCATGGTGTGGAAGGCGCAACTGTCCGAGAAGTGGTTTAATATTAAATCACGCTCTCCGGTTGACATGCCGCCTTTGATGAATTGCACCACCGCACAGGGCATCTGATGCGCGATACAGCGAAAGATCATCCCGAACGCGGCCGAGCTTTTGCCCTTGCCCTTGCCGGTGTGGACGATGATCAGGCCCTTTTCTTCGGTCTTGGTGGCCATGATCTTGTCACGCGCCGCTTTCTTCTTCGCCATCTTGGTGGCGTGGCGGGCAGGGTCATTAATATCGGTCATTCGCGCACTCCTTCGGGTTCGGCGAACTTTGGTCTGGTGGCGCGGCATCTGCAAGGGCAGCGCCGCATTCGTTACCAAAGCGTTAACGAAAAATTAAAGCGTTTCGGCTTGAACCTGAATCGCGAGGGATTCCCTTGAGACCTGATCTGTGATTCATCCTGTTTGGGAGGATGGATCATGTCAGCACCTTTGCCATCTGCGCTTCGGATACGGTTTCAGAGATACATTGAAGAAGGGTTGAGCGGGCGCGCGGCGGCGTTGCGGTTGAAGCTGTCGCCTGCCACAGGCGCGCGGTGGGCGCGTCAGGTGAGGATGAAGGGTCATGCGGAACCTGCCCGGCAGGGACCGCCGCGCGGCAAGGGAAAGCTGGCTCCGCATCGGGAATTCTTTGAGGAGTTGATCGCACAAGACCCTGACATCACGCTCTTTGAGTTGCGTAATGCGCTGGCCGATGCAGAGGGTGTGCGGGTGCATCACTCCTCCATCGCCAACCTTCTGTCCCGGCTCGGCTTCACGTACAAAAAAAGTCGCTGGTCGCAACCGAGCGCCGCCGCGCCAAGGTAAGGCAGCAACGGGCCGACTGGTTCAGATACCGCTCGCCAGCCATTGCGACCTTTCCTGAGCGCGTTGTCTTTATTGACGAAACCGCAGTGAAGACAAACCTCACGCGCCTACGCGGCAGAGCCAAGCGCGGTAAGCGCCTGACGATGGATGCGCCCTTCGGAAGCTGGGGAACCCAAACCTTGATCGCGGGCCTGACCCAAGGCGCGCTGATCGCACCTTGGGTCATCAAGGGAGCGATAGATGGCCCCGCCTTCGCGGCCTACATCCGCGAAGTGCTGGTCCCCGAGATCAACCCCGGCACTGTCGTCATTCTCGACAACCTGGCAACCCACCGGAATAAGGAGGCGACGCAGGCTTTACGCAATCACGGCTGCTGGTTCCTTTACCTGCCACCGTACTCGCCCGACCTGAATCCCATCGAGCAGGCCTTCTCTAAACTGAAAGCCCATTTGCGACGGATCGGGGTCAGGTCCTTTACCCAGGTCTTCGAAGCAATCGGAGCAATCTGCGATCTCTACGACCCAGTAGAATGCTGGAACTACTTTAAGGCCGCCGGATATGTCTCAGGTTAATGTCGAAACGCTTTAGGCAGGCCCGCCCCCTAGGGGGCGTTCGGCGGCGTTCCGGCATAGGCCGACCCGGCGCTCATACCGCACCGGGAATCTGCCCTGCCCTACTGACCTTCGGGCACAAGGATCTCTCGCTTGCCGACATGGTTGGCCGGGCTGACGAGGCCCTGATCCTCCATCTGCTCAACCAGGCGCGCGGCTTTGTTATAGCCGATGGCCAGCTTGCGCTGGATGTAGCTGGTGGAACACTTGCGGTCCTTCAGTACGATGGCGACGGCGGTGTCGTACATCGCGTCTTCGCTGTCGGTGTTTCCGCCCAGACCCAGCACCAGTTCAATGTCGGATTCCGAGTCATCCGACGGGCCATCGACAACACCGCTCATATACTCCGGCGGGCCGAAGGTCTTGAGGTGGTTGACGATTTCCTCAACCTCTTCATCGCTGACGAAGGGCCCATGAACCCGCGTAATCTTGGCCCCGCCGGCCATGTACAGCATGTCACCCATGCCCAGCAGTTGCTCGGCCCCCTGTTCACCCAGGATCGTGCGGCTGTCGATCTTGCCAGTCACCTGGAACGAAATCCGCGTCGGGAAGTTCGCCTTGATCGTGCCGGTGATCACATCGACCGAGGGGCGCTGCGTGGCCATGATCAGGTGGATGCCGGACGCCCGCGCCATCTGCGCCAAGCGCTGAATGCAGGCCTCGATTTCTTTACCGGCAACCATCATCAGGTCGGCCATTTCGTCCACAACGACGACGATATAGGGGATCTTCTCGGGCGCGAATTCTTCGGTCTCGAAGACGGGTTCACCGGTGTCATCATCAAACCCGGTCTGCACCGTGCGGCTGAACATCTCGTCCTTGGCCAGCGCATCGGCCACCCGACCGTTATAGCCTTCGATGTTGCGCACGCCCATTTTGGACATTTTGCGATAGCGTTCTTCCATTTCGCCGACGACCCACTTCAGCGCGACAACCGCCTTTTTCGGATCGGTTACAACGGGGGACAACAGATGCGGGATGCCGTCATAAACGGACAGTTCCAGCATCTTCGGGTCAATCATGATCATCCGGCATTCCGCCGGGGTCAGCTTGTACAGCAGGCTGAGGATCATGGTGTTGATCGCAACCGATTTACCGGACCCCGTGGTCCCTGCGATCAGCAGGTGGGGCATCTTGGCAAGGTTCGCCACAATCGGATCGCCGCCAATATCCTTGCCCAGCGCCAGCGGCAGTTTCTGGGTTCCGTCGCCGAAATCGCGACTGGCCAGAATCTCGCGCAGCAGCACTTTCTCGCGGTTTTCATTGGGCAGTTCGATACCGATGACCGACCGTCCCGGAACCGTGCTGACACGGGCCGACAGGGCCGACATCGAGCGCGCGATATCATCGGCCAGACCGATCACCCGGCTGGCCTTCAGTCCCGGCGCGGGTTCCAGTTCGTACATGGTGACAACGGGGCCGGGGCGGACGCTGACGATTTCGCCTTTGACGCCATAGTCGTCCAAAACAACCTCCAGCATGCGGGCGTTTTCTTCCAATGCCTCATCGCTCAGCTGGCTGCGTTCGATGGTAACCGGATTTGCCAGAAGGCTGAGGGGGGGCGTTTCAAATTCATCGCCATGCTCATCAAAGCCCAAACCTGGCTGCGCCTCGGCGCGCGCCTGACGTGACTGTTTCGGGGCCTTGCGGATCGGATGCTGCACCTTGCGCGCCAGTTCGGCCAGCGGGGCCAGCATCGGGCGAGATTCTGTCGCCTCTCCGCCAACGTCTTCAATCGGATCGGGGGTGAATCCGTCGTCGAAATTTTCGACAAATGCGTCCAGATCGTCATCGCTGGGCGCCGGCGGCACCAGACCGGATATGGTTCCCGATGCCCCGCCGCCTGCAACCGCAGGATCGTCTTTGGCACGCAAGGCGCCACCAAGGCTCGGCTCGCCCGATGCTGCGCGCGATACCAGTGGCGGTACGATGCGCGCTGGGGCTGCTGCGCTGGACGGTTCCTGACCGACACGTTTGCGGATGACGTCTGCAATCCGCGCGGAAATACGCGCGTCACCTTCAAGGTCATCATAAGCCTCGAATTCGTCCTCGGCTTCCTCTGCATCCTTGTTGCGTGTCAACGCGGTGAACAGGCCAGACATCCCACTGCGCTTTTCGACCGGCGCGTCGGGCATGGCCGCCTTGGCGGCAGCTTCGGCTTCAAATGCGGCAATCGCGGCCTCACGCCGTTGCGCGCGTTTGGCGGCAGTATTGCGCGCCACGGCGACCGACCCGGTCAGGGAACGCGTCACCAGCGCGGCAATTCCGGCGTAAACCATGATGATCCCGGCGGCCATGATGCGGAACCCCAGACGCAATTCACGCCCGTTCACACCCAGCACGAACAGCGCCATGGCAACCGCCCCGATGGCCATCACGAAGGCCATCGCCTTCAGGCCCAGCGCCGTGCCCAGCGGAACAATCCCAAGAATCGCACCCAGCACCGTGTCGCCGAACAACCCGCCCAATCCGAACGAATGCGTCCAGGCCGAGGTCGGCACATGGGTCGAGGCATAGACCGACGCCACCGCAATCGCGATCGGCGCAAAGATCAGCCGCCCGATGGCGCGTTCTTCCCCGACGTGCAGAACAAACCGCGCGCCCCAGACCGTCAGCACCAGCGCCAGCCCCCAGGACCCCATGCCCGCGATGATATAAAGCGGCGAGGCGATCGAGGCCCCGAACCGCCCCAGCATATTGGCCGCAGGTGCATCCGTCGCCGTCAGCCAGCTTGGGTCTTCGGGCACATAGGTCGCCAGAAGCGCGGCAATCGCCAGCCCCATCGCAATGAAGGCAAATCCCAGCAATTCCTTGCCGCGCCGTTCCAGAGTCGCTTGCGTTGCACTGTCGAATAGCGGGTCACGCCGCCGGGCTGAATAAGACGCCATCTGATTTACCTCACGTATACAGGCAGTCACGAAGCCGGGTCAGGCCGTGCTGCAGGTCTTCTGTTGGGGCGACCATGGCCACCCGGATATATCCGTCACCCGGCGTGCCGCCGCCGGGGGTCGTTTCGCGCGCCAGATAGGCGCCGGGCAGAACCCGGATGCCGGTCTGTTGCCACAGCTTCAGCGCTGCGGCCTCTCCGTCATCGACGGGTAGCCACAGGAAGAAGCCGCCTTCGGGCGCGGCGCAGCCATCGACGCCCGCAAACACTGCATCGGCAATGTCGTATTTCTGCTGATAGAGCGTGCGGCTCGCCTCCACATGATCCTCATCCGCCCACAGGCGTTCCGACACCCGCTGGATCGGCAGAGGCACCGGCGCGCCGGAATAAGCGCGCAGACGGCGGATGTGGCGCATCGATTCTGGCCCAGCCGCCACAAAACCCGACCGCAGCCCGGCCAGGTTCGACCGTTTGGACAGCGAATGAATAATGATCGCGCGTTCAGGATCGGCCCCGACTTCTTCGGCGACCTCAATCAACCCGGCAGGCGCGGCATTACGATAAATCTCGCAATAACATTCATCGGCGATGATGCGGAAATCATGGTGTTCAGCCAGGGCCAGAAGCTCGGCCCAGTAATCCCGCGTCGCAACCGCGCCCTGCGGGTTTCCGGGCGAACAAACGAATGCAACCTCGGTTCGGTTCAGCACGTCGGTCGGCAAGGCGGCATAATCCGGCAAAAACCCGGTGTCTTCGGTCGCCGAAACAAAAATCGGCTCGGCCCCGAGGGTCAGCGCGCCCACTGCGTAAACCTGATAAAACGGGTTCGGCACCAGAACCGCCGGGCGGCTGCCATCGCGCGCCGCTTCCGGGCAGAGCGCAAGAACCGTGTTAAACAACCCCTCACGCGACCCATTCAGCGCCATGATCCTGTCCACCGGCACCTGCACGCCATAGCGCCGCGACAGCCAGGACGAAATCGCGGCCAAAAGCTCTGGTGCGCCATCGTTGGGCGGATAAAGCTGAAATCCGCGCGCCGTCGCCGCAATCCCTTCGGCGACCCAGTCCGGGAACGCATGTTTGGGCTGACCGATGGACAGATGCAGCACATCGCCGCCCGGTTCATGAGCGTCGAGAAGGTTCCGCAGACGCGGAAACGCATATTCTGGCAGGTTCGAAAACCGCTCAGGAAAAACCATATCTGCCTCAGTCCGGGATCATTGGCGCCCCGTGTAAGGCCTAGAATAAACTAGGAAATGCCCGCTGGTCCAGTGCGCAGTTCAGGCACAGGGGCGATGTTGCATTTAGGCAAGTTCCGCCTCAACCGCCGCGCCGATGCGCAGCAAACGCGCCTCTGCCATGGGCGCGCCCATCAGCATCAGACCCGTCGAAGGCACACTCTGTGGTAGTGTCAGCGCACACAGCCCCAACAGGTTGCCGATACGGGTATTTCTAAGCGCCATCAGGTTGGCACGCACGAAGTAGTCATTGTCGGTGTTCAGCCGGTCGACATTCGGCGGCATGATCGGCGCAGTCGGTAAAATAACCGCGTCAAATCCCGCCGTTGCCGCCAGATATCCGGCGCGATGGGCCTCGATTTTGCGCCATGCGGCGATGTAATCGGGGGCAGACACAGTCGCCCCACCCCGGAATCGTTCACGAACCTGATGGAACATGGCGTCCGGGTTGGCCTCTATCTGGTCCTGCCAAAGGCCATAGGCCTCACTCGCGAAGACCAGACCGGATGTTCCCAGAACCGCCTCAGCATCCGGCAAGCTGCGCGCCTCGATCACGGCCCCTGCCGCACTCAACCGGGTCAATGACGCCTCATACCCTTGCAAAACAGGCGCTTCGGCATCCACAAGCGGCGCACCCTGCAAAGCCAGAAAGCGCAGGCCCGACAGCGATGCGCCGGTCAGATCAACGGGCCTTGACCCCTCCATCGCGGCCAGCAGCAGGCTGGCATCCTCGACCGACCGGCACAGCGGCCCAACGGTATCAAAACGCGGGCATAGCGGAAAGACACCGTCCAGCGATACCCGGCCCGAGGTGGTTTTCAGCCCCACCAGATCGTTCCACACCGACGGAATGCGCACCGAACCGCCGGTGTCCGAGCCGATTCCCGCCGCTGCCAACCCGAACGCGACCGAGGTTGCCGCCCCCGAAGACGACCCGCCCGGCGCCGCACCGGCATCATTCACACACGGCGGCGTTTCAGTCATCGGGTTCAGCCCCAACCCGGAAAACGCCAATTCCGTCATATGCGTCTTGCCCAGACAGACCAGCCCCGCACCGGTCGCGTTTTTCAGCACCCGCGCGTCCCGATCCGGCACCCGGCCCGCCAGCAATTTGGTTCCCGCCTCGGTCACTGTTCCGGCGGTATCAAACAGGTCCTTCCAGCTGATCGGCACCCCGTCGAGGGCGGACCGTCGCTGGCCCGACGCTGCGCGATCCCGCGCCGCCATCGCTTCGGATCGCGCACGATCCGGCGTGGTTCGCGCATAGATGCGCGGGGTCAGATCATGGGCGGCGACTGCGTCCAGATAGGTGTCGGTCAGGTCCACCGGGTCGATATGTCCCGCGGCAATCGCGCGCCCCAGATCCGCCGCCGTCATCTTCAGCCAGTCGCCCATATCGCGCCCTCCGTTGGTCGCCCGACGCTAGCGTCACCCGGCCACATGGACAATCCCGCACGACCCCGGTTAGGTCGCACCCATGGCACATGATGCAGATGTTCTGATTGTCGGCGGCGGGCTGGTCGGGGCCTCGCTGGCGCTGGCGCTGGATGGCGCGGGGCTGTCATCGGTTCTGGTGGATGCCACGCCCGCGGGGCGTCAGACCAGCCCCGATTCTGATGGCCGGAGCTATGCGCTGGCGCTGTCGAGCGTGCGTATGCTGAAAGCCATCGGCCTTTGGCCGGCCCTGGCCCAAACCGCCCAGCCGATGCTGGAAATCAAGGTCAGCGACGGGCGAGCGGGCAGCGGACCTTCCCCTTTCGTCGCCGAATTCCACCATGGCGAGATCGAGGAAGGCCCGATGGGTCATATGGTCGAGGATCGCCATCTTCGCGCGGCCCTGCAAAGCGCAATGGACGCCGCGAAACGGGTCACATGCCTGTCCGGCCTGACGGTCGAGGCACAGGAACCGGGCAGTGCCGGGATTGCCCTGACCCTGTCGGATGGGCGCAGCCTTTCGGCGCCGGTGGCGATCGGCTGCGATGGACGTATGTCAGCTACCGCCAGTCGGGCCGGGATACGCCACCAGCGCCTTGACTATGGTCAGACCGCACTGGTCTGCGCGATTGCCCATGAGCGCCCGCACAATGGTGTCGCGCATCAGTTTTTCATGCCCGAAGGGCCACTGGCGGTTCTGCCGCTGGCAGGCAACCGATCCTCCATCGTCTGGACCGAGGCGACCGCGCGGGCCACCGCGATCCAGGCGCTGAGCGATGGGGATTGCTTGCAGATTCTGCGCCCAAGGTTCGGGGATTTCCTGGGGAGTATCTCGCTTGCCGGGGCGCGCTGGACCTATCCGCTGGGTCTGTCGCTGGCCGATGATTTCGCTGCGGATCGTGTTGCGCTGGCTGGGGATGCGGCCCATGCGGTGCATCCGATTGCGGGGCAAGGCCTGAACGCCGGTTTGCGCGATGTGGCCGCATTGGCCGAGGTTTTGGCCCACGCCAAGCGGCGCGGCGAAGACATCGGGCGCGCCGATGTTCTGTCGCGGTATGAGGGTTGGCGCCGCGGCGATGTCACCACGCTGGCCCTGGCAACAGATACCTTTAACCGACTGTTTTCAAACGATGATCCAATCCTGCGCGAGTTGCGCGACATTGGGCTTGGCGCGGTGAACGCTGTGCCCGCATTACGCCGGCGCTTCATTCGTGAGGCTGCCGGTCTGTCCGGCGATGTCCCACGACTTTCAGCAGGTCAGGCGATCTGACCGCGCGAAGCTCTGCCCAGCCTCAGGTCATCACATCCGGGGCATCCCAGCCCGTTGCGCCTTTGATCCCGGCGATGTCTTCCGCCGCTGCGATGATCGGCGCAAGCGCTGCCTGCGTATCAAGGTTCAACTTGGCGGGATCATCCTCGTACCGCTCAAGATACACCCGCAGGGTCGCGCCGACCGTGCCGGTTCCCGACAGGCGGAACACCACACGAGATCCACCTTCAAACCCGATCCGCAGCCCCTGATGCTGTGACCGCGACCCATCCACAGGATCGTCATAGGCAAAATTATCGGCGGACGTGACGGTCAGGCCCGCAAAGCTTTGCCCCGGCAGGTCGTTCAGTCGCGAGGTCAAATCCGCCATCATCTTCGCCGCATCACCCGCATCAACGCCTTCGTAATCGTGGCGCGAGTAATAGTTGCGCCCATAATTTGCCCAGTGATCTGCCATAATCTCAGCCACGGATTTTCCACTGGCGGCAAGGATGTTCAGCCACAGCAGAACCGCCCAAAGGCCATCCTTTTCGCGGACATGATCACTGCCGGTTCCGGCGCTTTCCTCACCGCAGATCGTTGCGCGGCCTGCATCAAGAAGGTTGCCGATGAACTTCCACCCGGTCGGCGTTTCGTAACAGGCGATCCCCAAGGCATCGGCCACACGATCCACCGCACCCGAGGTCGGCATCGACCGCGCCGCCCCCTTCAGCCCGCCGGCATAGCCCGGCGCCAGATGCGCGTTTGCCGCCAGCACGGCCAGACTGTCCGACGGGCCGATATAGATGCCGCGCCCGACGACCATGTTGCGGTCGCCGTCCCCGTCGGAGGCTGCGCCGAAATCGGGCGCATCTGACCCCATCATGTGATCCATCAGATCCTTGGCCCAGATTGGGTTCGGATCCGGATGACCACCGCCAAAATCCGGCAGCGGGGTCGCATTGACGACACTGCCCGGCGCCGCGCCAAGGCGGCGTTCCAGAATCTCTGTCGCATAGGGTCCGGTGATCGCATGCATGGCGTCAAACCGCACCCGGAACCCGCCTGCGAACAGCGCGCGGATCGCATCGAAATCGAACAGGGTTTCCATCAACGCGGCATAGTCGGCGACGGGGTCCACAACCTCGACCACCATCCCGGCCAGAGATTGCGTGCCCAGGGCGGACAGGTCGATATCCTGCGTTTCGACGATGTGGTATTCGCTGATGCTTTCGGTCGCCGCGAAAATTGCGTTGGTCACATCCTCAGGCGCCGGGCCACCGTTCGGGGTGTTGAACTTGACGCCGAAATCCTCATCCGGGCCGCCGGGGTTGTGGCTGGCCGACATGATGATGCCGCCATCGGTGCCGTTCTGCCGGATCAGGTTTGACGCCGCTGGTGTGCTCAGCAATGCGCCCTGCCCGACGATCACCCTGGCTGCACCAGACGCCGCCGCCATCCGCAGGATCACCTGCGCCGCGCGGTCGTTGAAATAGCGCCCGTCGCCCCCCAGAACCAGGGTTTTGCCCGCCACCCCGCCGATCCCGTTCCAGATCGCCTGCACAAAGTTTTCAAGGTAATGCGGCCCCATGAACACCGCCGTCTTCTTGCGCAGGCCGGATGTGCCGGGCTTTTGCCCGCTGATTGGCTGGGTTTGAATGGTCAAGGTTTCCATCAGGGTGACTCCGCTTGGGTGGCCAGCAGCACCAGGCTGGCGGCGTTAAGGGGGAATGTAGTATCCACATGCGCCCGCGGCGATGCTTCCGGCTGTGAAGTATCAAGCAGGCGGTGCCAATCGCCATCTGGCAGATGTATCCGTGTCGCCGGACCGGCATTCAGCGCCATCAGCATTGCCGTGGAATCAGTCGCCCCCGGCGCATCGGCGGCGATGCGCAACTCGGCGATCACCAGACGCAGATCCGGCCTGGTCCAGTCGGCAGCCTCCATCACGGCCCCATCAGCGCGACGCCAGATCAGATCGGGCGCACCATCGGCCCTCGGTTCGCCGTGCAGGAAATGCCGTTGGCGCAGTGCAGGCCAGGCGTGGCGGATTTCGATCAATCGGCGGGTGAATTCCTGCAATCCGGCGTCCGCCCCGGCCCAGTTGATCCACGTCGTCTCATTATCCTGATTGTAACCGTTGTTGTTGCCGTTCTGGGTGCGCCCGCCCTCATCCCCGGCCAACAGCATCGGCGTGCCCTGCGACAGCATCAGCGTCGCCAGCATGTTGCGCTGCCGTTGCGCACGCGCGGCCAGGATATCGGGATCATCGGTCGGACCCTCGACGCCGAAGTTGTCCGAAAAGTTCTGACCGTGGCCGTCGCGGCCACCTTCACCGTTCGCCTGATTATGGCGGCGCGCATAGCGGGTCGTGTCGGCCAGCGTGAACCCGTCATGGGCCGTGATCAGATTGACCGAGGATGTCGCCGCGCGCCCCGAATGATCAAACTGCGCCGCTGAGCCCATCAGCCCGGCGGCCATATCCGCCGCCTGCCCTGCGTCACCGCGCCAGAATCGCCGCGTGGTGTCGCGAAACCGGTCGTTCCATTCGGCAAAAGGCGCCGGAAACGCGCCCAACTGATAGCCTCCGGGGCCGATATCCCAGGGTTCGGCAATCAGCTTCACGCCCACCAGCGCCGGGTCTTGCCGGATGGCGTCCAGCAAGGGCGCGCGTGGGTCAAACCCGCCTTCCCTGCGCGCCAGCGTAGCCGCAAGATCGAAGCGGAAGCCGTCAACGCCCATCACCTGCACCCAATAGCGCAGGCTGTCCATCACCATGCGCAGCACCATCGGATGCGTCAGATCCAGCGTGTTGCCGGTGCCGGTGTCGTTGACATAACGGCTGCGATCCGCCGCCAGCCGATAATAACTCGCGTTGTCGAGGCCGCGAAAACACAGCGTCGGACCCAGATGATCCCCCTCACCCGAGTGATTGTAGACGACGTCCAGAATCACTTCGACGCCATCCTCATGCAGCGCCGCGATGGCGCGCTGAACCTCGATCACCTGATCGCTGGCCAGATAGCGTGGATCGGGCGCAAAAAACCCGACAGTCTGATACCCCCAATAGTTGGTCAGCCCCAGATCGACCAGAAACCGATCATTGATGAACGCCTGCACCGGCAGCAATTCCAGTGCAGTCACCCCAAGGTTTGTCAGATGACCGCGCAACCGGGGGTCGGCAAGCGCCGACCAGGTGCCGGGATCGGCCACGCCGGGCATGCATGCGGTCAGGCCTTTCAGATGCGCCTCGTAAATCACTGTCTGTTCCAGCGGCCGGCCTGCAATGCGGGGCGCCTCGGGTAAGGGCGCGTCAACAACGCAGCGCGGCATGAACGGGGCGGTATCGGTCGGGTTGGCCACGTCGCCATCGAACATGGCCGGGTCCCAGATCGGGTGACCGGTGATCTTGCGCGCATAGGGGTCCAGCAACAGTTTCGCCGGGTTGAAACGGTGCCCCTGATCCGGGGCAAACGGCCCATGGGCGCGCAGACCGTAATGCTGGCCCGGACCGATCCCCGCGATATGACCGTACCAGATACCACCTTCGCGCCCGGGCAAAGCAAAGCGTTCCTCGGTCCCGGCATTGTCGAACAGACAAACCTCGATCCGAACCGCATTGTCGGAAAATACCGCGAAATTCACCCCAGCAGGGTCGGGCGTTGCCCCCATCGGGTACGGACGACCAGACGACAGTGCCGGCATCCCCGTCACCGGGCGAGGGCGCCATAAAGCTGGGCATACAGCGGCGCCGAGGCGTCCCACCCCACCGGCTGACCCATTGCGTTGCGTTGCATCTTTGCCCAGATCTTTGGCGCGCGCCACAGGTCCAGCAAGCGCGCGAAGGCCCCGGCGACGGCGTCCGCCGTGACGGGGTGAAACTGAATGCCCGTCGCCACGCCACTGGCCAGTGCCACAGGGTTCGCATCGATGACCGTATCCGCCAGGCCACCGGTGCGCGCCACCACAGGCAAGGTCCCGTAACGCAGCCCGTAAAGCTGCGTCAGGCCGCAGGGCTCAAACCGGCTGGGCACCAGAATCGCGTCGGCCCCGGCAATCATCCGATGGCTCATCGCTTCGTCATAACCGATGTGCACGGCCACATTCGGATGACTGGCCGCCCCCCTCCACGCCGCTTCGAGCCGTTTGTCACCGGTCCCCAGCAGGGCCAGCTGGCCACCGTGGTCAATCAATGCAGGCAGCGCATCCAGCAGGGCATCAAGACCCTTTTGCTCCGACAATCGCGACACCACGACCGTCAAAGGCCCGTCCGTATCGGGCAATCCGAACTCTGCCCGCAGGGCGGCCTTCGCCCTGGCCTTGCCGCGCGGGGTTGAATAGGTCTTGATCGCCGGATCGGTCACCGGGTTCCAGACCGTCGCGTCGATGCCGTTCAAAATACCACTCAGATCGCTGGCACGGGTCTTCAACACGCCGTCCATGCCCATCCCGAATTCCGGCGTCAGCAACTCCCGCGCATAGGTGGCCGAGACGGTGTTGATCTTGTCCGACCAGACGATCCCGGCTTTCAGGGCCGAGGCTTGCCCCCAGAATTCGAACCCCGCGCTGGTGAAATCCGCCCGGTCGAGGCCCAGCTCAGCCATCGCAGCCTCTGGGGCAAGCCCGTGAAACGCGACATTGTGGATCGTCAGCAGTGTTCCGGGCCGGTTCGCCGTGTCGCGCAGGTAATAGGGCACCAGCCCTGCCTGCCAGTCATGCCCATGCACCACATCGGGCTGCCAGCCCTTGATCGCTCCGGTCGCAAGCCGCGCGGCCATCTGGTTGAACGCCGCAAACCGCTGCGCATTGTCCGGCCAGTCGGTCCCGCCTGCATCAAGATAGGGCGAGCCATCGCGGTCAAACAAATGCGGCGCGTCAAAGACCAACAGGTCAAGGCCCGCCGCTTCCCCGGCCAGAACCCGCACCGGTCCGCCGAAGAAGTCACGCTCTTTCAGGACTGTTTTCGCGGACGTCAGTGCGTCGGTGACCGCCGGATATCCGGGCAGGAAGCTGCGCACACGCCACCCTTGGCCCGCCATCGCCCCGGGCAGCGCGCCGACGACATCGGCCAGCCCGCCGGTTTTCACCAGCGGGGCGCACTCGGACGCGACCGACAGGACCTGCGTCATGCGTTCGCGTTCCACCGGTCTATCATCGGCTTGGTAATCAGCGTGACGCCCCCGTCCGAGACGTTGAACCACTTGGCATCCTCGGCCGCATCCTCGCCCACGACCAGTCCTTCGGGGATTTGGACACCCCGGTCGATCACCACATTGGTCAGGTGCGCAGATCGCCCAATCTCGGCATAAGGCAGCACCACAGCCCCGCTCAACTGTGCATAGGAGTTTGTATGCACCTGCGTGAACAGCAGCGAATTGCGGATCTGCGTGCCGGACACGATGCACCCGCCCGAAATCAAGGAAGAGACTGCGGTTCCGCGCCGATCCTCGGAATCATGAATGAACTTGGCTGGTGGCACGCTTTCCGAATAGGTCCAGATCGGCCGATTGTGTTGAAAAACTCCGAAATCAGAGCGTCGCGGATTTCTTGCGAAAACCTATGAAGCGAAATAGTCGGAAAGCTTTGACCACGAGACAGCGCATGGCTGCGCGTGAGCGCATGTAGGCGATTTGGGCCGACCCCCGCGCCAAAAATTTAGGATCGGGCTGCATGGAAAGAAAAATCATCGTTCAGGCCCTAAAACGGAGTTTTTCAACACAATCGGCCATTTGCGGTCCCACAGGTCCAGATCGGGCTTGAAATCCGTCAGGTCGATATTGGCCTTCCAGAACGCATCCACCGTCCCCACATCACGCCAATAGGCAGGCGCTTCGGGCGCGTGGCGCACGCAGCTTTCATCGAACCGATGCGCCATTGCCTTGCCGTTCTTGACAATCTCGGGGATGAGATCGCTGCCGAAATCATGGCTGGAATTGCTATCGTCGGCATCCTTCAGCAACAGATCCCGCAGGAAGTCCCAGCGGAACACATAGATCCCCATCGAGGCGAGCGCGACACTCGGGTCATCCGGCGTGCCCGGTGGATCTTTGGGTTTTTCCAGAAACTCGGTGATGCGCCCATCAGCATCCGTGGCCATCACGCCAAAGGCGGTTGCTTCGACGCGCGGAACGGTCAGACACCCCACAGTGACGTCTGCGCCGGTCTTTTCATGCTGGCGCAGCATCATCTCGTAATCCATCTTGTAGATATGGTCCCCGGCCAGAACCAGCACGTAATCCACATTGTAACTGTCAACGATATCAATGTTTTGCGTGACGGCATCCGCGGTTCCCAGATACCACTTATGCTCACTCACCCGTTGGCTGGCAGGCAGGATATCAAGGTATTCATTGCGCTCGGCCCGAAAAAAGCTCCAGCCGTGCTGACAATGGCGGATCAGCGAATGTGCCTTGTATTGCGTCGCGATGGCCATCTTTCGAATGCCCGAGTTCAGCGCATTCGACAGCGCAAAGTCGATGATCCGGGTCTTGCCGCCGAAATAAACCGCCGGTTTGGCGCGCATGTCGGTCAGTTCCTGTAATCGGCTGCCGCGCCCACCTGCCAGCACAAAGGCCATGCTGCGTGCAGAAATCCGGTCGTTCATATTGGCCATGTCAGTCCCTTTCCAGGTCGGTTTCGGGGTCGGTATCGGGCATCAGGATAATCGTGCTGAGCGGCGGCAGCGTCAGGTTCGCCGAAGCCGGCTGACCGTGCCAGCCATCGCCCGAGGCTTTGACGACACCAAGGTTGCCTCTGTTGCCACCGCCATAGATTTCGGCGTCCGTGTTCATCACTTCGCGCCACCGACCTGCCAAGGGCAAGCCACAGCGCCAGCCACTGCGTTCCACCGGGGTCATGTTACTGATCACCACAGCGGGCGGGTCGTCCGGTCCGCCAAGCCTAAGCCAGGCAAAGATTGATTGCGCTGTATCGCCGCCTTCGATCCACTGAAAACCCGCGGCCTGGCAATCAAGGGCATGAAGCGCAGGCGTGCCACGATAGAGCGTGTTCAGATCGCGCACCAAACGCTGCACGCCCTTATGCGCCGGATCGCCCAACGCGCCCCAATCGACCGAGGCGTCGTGGTTCCATTCGCTCCGCTGCGCCAGTTCCTGCCCCATGAACAGCAGCTTCTTGCCCGGATGGCCCCACATGAAGCCGTAATAGGCGCGCAGGTTGGCGAATTTTTCCCAATCGCTGCCCGGCATCTTTGTCAGCATCGCGCCCTTGCCGTGCACCACCTCGTCATGGCTGATCGGCAGGATGAAATTTTCCGAGAACGCATAGTCGATGCCAAAGGTCATCTTGTGATGGTGGTGGCTGCGATTGATCGGGTCTTCGGCCATGTAGGACAGCGTGTCGTTCATCCAGCCCATGTTCCACTTGAACCCAAAGCCGAGGCCGCCAGAATCCACTGGCGATGAAACCCCCGGATAGGCGGTCGATTCCTCGGCCACTGTCATGATCCCCGGCACTTCGCCGTAGGTCGTGACGTTCATCGCCTGAAGCATGCCGATGGCCTCGTAATTCTCGCGCCCGCCATCCTTGTTGGGAATCCACTCACCCGCATCGCGCGAATAATCGCGGTACAGCATCGAGGCGACGGCATCGACCCGCAGCCCATCCAGGTGATATTCTTCCAGCCAATACAACGCGTTCGAGACGAGGTAGTTGCGAACCTCGGTCCGGCCATAGTTGAAAATCAGGGTGTTCCAGTCGCGGTGGAACCCCTCTTTCGGGTCGGCGTGCTCATAAAGATGCGTGCCGTCAAACTGCGCCAGCCCGTGCGCATCGGACGGGAAATGCCCCGGCACCCAGTCGAGGATCACGCCGATCCCCCGGTCATGCGCCGCTTCGATCAGGTCGCGGAATTCATGCGGCGGGCCGTGGCGGATCGTCGGCGCGTAAAGGCCCACCGGCTGATAGCCCCATGACCCATCGAACGGGTGTTCGGTGATCGGCAACAGCTCGATATGGGTGAAGCCCATGTCATGGGCGTAGTCGATCAGCTCAACCGCCGCCTCCTTATAGGAAATCGGGCGATTGCCATCCCGGCGCTTCCAGCTTGCCAGATGCACTTCGTAGATCGAGATCGGCGCGCGCCGGTCCTGATGCCCAGCGCGAGTGTCCATCCAACCATCATCGGACCAGCCATAGCCCAGGATATCGCGCACAACGCTGGCGTTATCAGGGGGATGCTGGCTACCAAATCCCATCGGATCGGCCTTCAACAAACGCTCTCCGTGATGAGGCAGGATCGCGTATTTATAGGTGTCGCCGTCGGCAACGCCTGGCACAAACGCCTCCCAAACGCCGGTATTGCCGCGCTGCGCCAAAGGCGTCGCACCGTCGTTCCAGCCGTTGAACGATCCGACAACCGATACGCCTTGGGCGTTCGGGGCCCAGACAGCGAAATGCGTGCCCGCAACACCACCCTGCGCGGTCACATGCGCACCCAGCGCCGTCCACAACCGCCGATGCGTCCCTTCCGATATCAGATAGTCGTCAAGTTCACCCAACACGGGTTTGAAACCCGCGGAGTCGGCGGCGTCATCGGCGGATGATTTATCCGATGTCATGTCTACAGGCTAACGCCCTGACACCACAGGTCAATTCCAATTCCAAGAATCATTCGGCCGCCAACGTGGTCGCGCCATTGACCGGACCCGCGTGCCAGATGTCCGACAGGTACCCGCGTATCGTGCGGTCCGACGAAAACCAACCTGACCGCGCGGTGTTCAGCGCCGCAATCCGGGCCCAGCCGTCACGGTCGCGATAGGCCGCGTCCGCCGCGCGCTGCGCCCGCCAATAGTCGCTGAAATCCGACGCGACGAGGAAGTAATCTGGCCCGCCAACGTTGTCGGCAATATGCCCGAATCGATCAGGATCCCCATCGGAGAACATGCCAGACCGGATCGCCTTCAACGCGCCCGCAAGGCGCGGATCAGCCGCGATTGCCTGCCCGGCGTGCCCATCAATCGCGCGGCGCGCATCAACCTGATCGGCCGTCATGCCGAACAGGAAGAAATTCTCGGCCCCGACATGATCGCGAATCTCGACATTTGCGCCATCCAGCGTTCCCACAGTGGGCGCACCGTTCAGCGCAAACTTCATGTTACCGGTGCCTGAGGCTTCCTTGCCAGCGGTCGAAATCTGCTCACTCAGATCACTGGCCGGGATCAGACGTTCCGCAAGGCTGACGTTGTAGTTCGGGGCAAAGAACACCTTCAGCTTATCGCCCGTCACCGGATCCGTGTTCACCACCGCCGCGACCGAGTTGATCAGGTGGATGATGTCCTTGGCAAAGCCGTATCCGGGGGCTGCCTTGCCGCCGAATATCTTGACCCGCGGCGTCCAATCCGCGTTCGGATTTGCCCGCATCTCTTGCCACAGGGCAATCGTTTCGATGATGTTGAGATGCTGGCGCTTGTATTCGTGGATGCGCTTGATCTGCACATCGAACATGGCCGCCGCATCGACGTCCAGCCCATGTTCGCGGCCCAGCCAGTTCGCCAGATCGACCTTGTTGGCGTGTTTGGCCGCCGCAAACCGGTCGCGCCAGCCGGCATCCTCGATGGAAGGTTCCAGCCGCTTGAGCTGTTCCAGATCGTCCACCCAGTCGGTGCCAATCGTCTCATCAATCAGGCCGGACAGACGCGGGTTGCAGCCCAGCAGCCAGCGGCGCGGCGTGACGCCGTTGGTCTGGTTGACGATCCGGTCCGGGTGCAGCGAGTGGAGCTCTTCGAACACCGTTTCCTTGACCAGACCGCTGTGCAGCGCTGACACACCGTTCACGCGGTTCGCCATCACAAAGGCCAGCCGCCCCATCTTCACGTGGTGATGGTCGCGAATACCCTGTGTCCGCTTGGGGTGCGCCTTGGCGTGCGCGTCGTCGATGACGCCGATCAGCTCCATATGGCGCGGCAGAAGATGCGCCATCAGCCCCTCGGACCAGCTTTCAAGCGCTTCGGGCAGCAGCGTATGATTGGTGTAGTTCAGCGTGTTCTGCGCAATCGCGATCGCATCGGGCAGGTCAATCCCACGCTCATCATGCAGCAGGCGGACCAGTTCCGGCCCGGCAATCGCGGGGTGCGTATCGTTAAGCTGGATCGCAACTTTCTGCGGCAGCAGGCGCAGATCGCCGTGTTCGCCTTCGAACCGGCGCAGCAGGTCGCGCATGGATGCGGCCGTAAAGAAATACTCTTGCTTCAGGCGCAGCGCCTTGCCCTGATCCGTGGTGTCATCAGGATACAGAATCCGGCTGATCGTGCGCGCCAGTGCTTCGGGTTCCGCCGCCCCGGCGTAATCACCCTGATTGAACCGATGCAGATCGAACGAGGTCACCGGCACCGCACCCCAAAGGCGCAGCGTATTCGCCCAGCGCCCCTTCCAGCCAATCACCGGTGTGTCATAGGCCCGCGCGATTACCGTTTCCGCCGGGCGCCATTCGTTGCGATCCCCGTTGCGGGCAACCTCTCCTCCGAAACCGATGTTAAAGGCGGCCTCGGGGCGTTCAAATTCCCAGGCGTGGCGCTGGGTCAGCCAGTCTTCGGGTTCTTCAACCTGGCGACCATCTTCGAACCGCTGCCGGAACAGCCCGTGTTCATAGCGGATGCCATAGCCCATCGCGGGCACGCCCAGCGTCGCAAGGCTTTCCATGAAACAGGCCGCCAACCGCCCCAGGCCACCATTGCCCAGCGCCGCGTCAGGTTCATTCGCCATTACCTCGTTCAGTGACAGGCCCAGATCGGCCATCGCAGCCTCGGCCGCCTCGCCCAGTCCAAGGTTCACGATGGCGTCCTGCAACAGCCGCCCGATCAGGAATTCCATCGACAGGTAATAGAATGGCCCGCTTGGCCCCCGCCCCGTATGCGGCCCGTGTCGAGGTGAACCAGCGGTCCATCATCCGGTCGCGCACCGCCAGCGACAGTGCCATGCGCCAGTCATAAAGCTTGGCGTGCTCGGCATCTTTACCCAGCGAATAACCCAGATGGCGCAGCACTTCTGCGCGTAAAACGTCCGTCGTCATATCTGACTTCCCATTTGATCAGGGCGCTTATTCAGCCAATGGCCGGGCGGCGCAAGGTCAATTGCTGCAATGCAGCGTTGCGTCAGGCACTCTCGGCCCACTTCCAGGGCCGGGTGAATTGCCCCAGCACTGCGTTAACTGTCGCGTCGTCAGCCTCGCCGGTCTTTTTCACCTTGGCGACCAGACCGAGGGCCTTGTCTTCCACCACAGATTCGATTTCGGCGGCGACGCCAGCTTCGGACAGGGCGGCGTCATAGACACGGGCAATCGCACTGCGACGCAGATCGGGCTTGAACACTTTGCCGACTGCGGTTTTCGGCAGTTCATCCATGATCTCGATGTATTTTGGCAAGGCCGCGCGTTCGCTGATCCTGCCCAGCAAAAATGCCGTCAATTCGTTCGTCGTCGCCGATGCGCCTTCGACCAGTTCGACATAGGCGGCCGGAATCTCGCCGGAATGGGCATCGGGCTGACCAATCGCACCGGCCATGGCCACGGCATCATGCCCGGCCAAAGCCTCTTCAATCACCGCAGGGTCAATGTTGTGCCCGCCCCGAATAATCAGATCCTTCGCCCGCCCGGTAATCCAGAGATAGCCATCTTCGTCAATCCGACCCAGATCGCCGGTCCGCAAAAAATCACCATCCGCAAACAGCCCCGCGTTCTTGGTGGCATCGGTATAGGGATGCCCGGCCCAGACACCGGGTGTGGACACGCAAATCTCACCCACGTCGCCAGGCGCACATTCGGCCTTCACGGTGCCATCCTCGGCACAATCCAGAATGCGCACCCGGCTGTAGGGCAGCGGCACCCCGACCGAGCCGATTTTTTTGGTCCCATCCACCGGATTGACCGCGACCAGACAGGTCGCTTCGGTCAGGCCATAGCCTTCGGTGATCTCAACACCCGAGGCTTCGTTGAAACGCCGGAACAACTCGATCGGCATCGGCGAAGACCCGGAAAACACATTCCGCACGGTCGAGATATCGGCGTCCACCGGCCGTTGCATCAATGCCGAAACCGCCGTGGGAACCGTGATGATGAACGTCACCTTCCAGCGCTCGATCAGCTTCCAGAAGTTGTCGAACACCCCATCGCCGCGATAGCCCGCTGGTGTCGGGAATACGACATGGCTGCCAGAGGTCAGCATCGCCATCAGGATCACATGCACCGCGAAGACATGAAACAGCGGCAGCGGGCAGATGATCGTATCCTGTTCCGAAAACAGCAGCCGCGCGCCCAGCCAGCCATTATAGATCATGCCCGAATGCCGATGCTGCGCGACCTTGGGCATGCCGGTCGTGCCGCCGGTGTGGAAATACGCGCCGACACGGTCCTCGGTTATTTCGTCGAATGTCAGCTTGTCGGACGGCTCTTTCGCCAGTTCCGCCACGAAGTCTAACACCTGCGCCTTGTGGAGCCGCGGGTTCTTCGGACGGATCAGCGGCACGATCCAGCTTTTCGGCGGGCTGAGGTAGCGGTTGAGGTCAACCTCCAGCACCGTCTCAACATTCGGCGCCAGCGCCAGCGCCCTGGCTGTATTCTGCGGCACATCCGTTTTCGGGAACGCCTTTAACGTCACCACGACTTTCGCCCCGGTTTCCCGCAGGATCGAGGCGATCTTTTCAGGCTCCAACAGCGGATTGATCGGATTGACGATCCCCGCCGTCATCCCGCCCAGCAGGGCAAAGATCGTTTCGGTCGCATTGGGCAGGATATAGGCGACAACGTCATCGTCGCGAATACCCAGCCGATGAAACAGGTTCGCAGCCTGCGTCGTCTTGGCGAAAACCTCGTTCCAGGTCAGCGTCTCGGCCTTGTCGCGCGGACCCGATTCCAGTTGATAGGTGATCGCCGGGCGGTCCCCATGCGCCGCCGCCGTCTGGCCAATCCGCGCATAGACCGAATGCGCCATGCCCCGGTCTTCCCAGCTCGATTCAGCTTCAATCGCCCTGCAGTCGGCAGTACCGGCAAAGTTGCGCATAATGATCTCTCCCCGGAGCGCGGCCATATGGCTGACCGTCATATTAAAGCGTTTCGGCTGATTGTGTTGAAAAACTCCGAAATCAGAGCGTCGCGGATTTCTTGCGAAAACCTATGAAGCGAAATAGTCGGAAAGCTTTGACCACGAGACAGCGCATGGCTGCGCGTGAGCGCATGTAGGCGATTTGGGCCGACCCCCGCGCCAAAAATTTAGGATCGGGCTGCATGGAAAGAAAAATCATCGTTCAGGCCCTAAAACGGAGTTTTTCAACACAATCGGCTTGAACCTGAATCGCGAGGGATTCCCTTGAGACCTGATCTGTGATTCATCCTGTTTGGGAGGATGGATCATGTCAGCACCTTTGCCATCTGCGCTTCGGATACGGTTTCAGAGATACATTGAAGAAGGGTTGAGCGGGCGCGCGGCGGCGTTGCGGTTGAAGCTGTCGCCTGCCACAGGCGCGCGGTGGGCGCGTCAGGTGAGGATGAAGGGTCATGCGGAACCTGCCCGGCAGGGACCGCCGCGCGGCAAGGGAAAGCTGGCTCCGCATCGGGAATTCTTTGAGGAGTTGATCGCACAAGACCCTGACATCACGCTCTTTGAGTTGCGTAATGCGCTGGCCGATGCAGAGGGTGTGCGGGTGCATCACTCCTCCATCGCCAACCTTCTGTCCCGGCTCGGCTTCACGTACAAAAAAAGTCGCTGGTCGCAACCGAGCGCCGCCGCGCCAAGGTAAGGCAGCAACGGGCCGACTGGTTCAGATACCGCTCGCCAGCCATTGCGACCTTTCCTGAGCGCGTTGTCTTTATTGACGAAACCGCAGTGAAGACAAACCTCACGCGCCTACGCGGCAGAGCCAAGCGCGGTAAGCGCCTGACGATGGATGCGCCCTTCGGAAGCTGGGGAACCCAAACCTTGATCGCGGGCCTGACCCAAGGCGCGCTGATCGCACCTTGGGTCATCAAGGGAGCGATAGATGGCCCCGCCTTCGCGGCCTACATCCGCGAAGTGCTGGTCCCCGAGATCAACCCCGGCACTGTCGTCATTCTCGACAACCTGGCAACCCACCGGAATAAGGAGGCGACGCAGGCTTTACGCAATCACGGCTGCTGGTTCCTTTACCTGCCACCGTACTCGCCCGACCTGAATCCCATCGAGCAGGCCTTCTCTAAACTGAAAGCCCATTTGCGACGGATCGGGGTCAGGTCCTTTACCCAGGTCTTCGAAGCAATCGGAGCAATCTGCGATCTCTACGACCCAGTAGAATGCTGGAACTACTTTAAGGCCGCCGGATATGTCTCAGGTTAATGTCGAAACGCTTTAGGGAAGAAAATGCGCTATTTGCGGCGATCCCGCAACGTTTTGCGCAAATCCGGCACCGCGTGCCTATTCAGCGGCCATGCCTTCGGTGAACTGAAGGCGTGCAAGGCGGGCATAAAGCCCCCCTTCGGCAACCAGCGTGTCATGGGTGCCTTCGCCCACGATGCACCCCTCGTCCAGCACGATGATCCGGTCCGCCTGTTTCACCGTGGCCAAACGATGCGCAACAATCAGCGTGGTGCGATCCTGCGCCAACCTCTGCACCGCTTGCTGCACGGCACGCTCACTTTCCGCATCCAGCGCGCTTGTCGCCTCATCCAGCAACAGCACCGGCGCGTCCCGCAGAATTGCCCGCGCAATCGCGATCCGCTGCTTCTGCCCGCCCGACAGCATCACGCCGCGCTCTCCGACATAGGTGTCATAGCCGTCCGGCAACGCGCCAAGAAACCCATCCGCAGCCGCCGCTTTTGCCGCAGCCTCGACATCCGCATCGCTCGCGTCCGGTCGGCCAAAGCGAATATTCTCACGCGCCGTCGCCGCAAAGATCACCGGATCCTGCGGCACCAGCGCCATGGCGCGGCGAAAATCGGTGCGCGCCAGATCGCTTAACGGTTGCCCGTCAAGGCGGATTTCACCGGCGGTCGGATCATAGAACCGTAACAGCAATTGCAGGATCGTCGATTTGCCCGCCCCCGACGGCCCGACCAATGCGACGGTTTCCCCAGGCTTGATCCGCAAGGCGATTGCGTCCAGCGCCGCGGCATCGGGGCGGGCCGGATACCGGAAACTGACACCGTCAAATTCAATCTCGCCCCGGACCGGATGCGCCAGTGTCGCTGGCTGCGCCGGATCGGCAATCGCGTCCTCGACATTCAGCAATTCCACCAGACGTTCGGTCGCACCGGCAGCCCGCTGCAACTCTCCCCACAGTTCGGTCAGGGCCGCCACGGACCCTGCGACCAGAACCGCATAGATCACGAACTGCACCAACTCACCCACCGTCATCAGATCAGCGCGCACATCGCGCGCCCCGATCCACAGCACCCCAACCACGCCGGAAAATATCAGCGCGATCACGATCATCGTCATCAACGCCCGCACCCCGACACGGGTTTTCGCAACCTGGAAACTGCGTTCGGTCACGTGGGCAAATTCTTCTTGGCTGGCGGCCTCATGGGTGAAGGCCTGAACCGTCTGAACGGCCAGCAACGCCTCGGACGCATTGCCCGAAGACGCCGCGATCCAATCCTGATTTTCCCGGCTGAGCACCCGCAGCCGCCGCCCCAGAACGAATATCGGCACCAGCACCGCAGGCACGATCAACAGCACCAACAACGTCAGCTTGACCGAGGTGAACAGCAGCAATGTCAGCCCGCCAAAGAACAGCAACGTGTTGCGCAAGGCCAGCGACAGGGACGAACCGATGACCGACAGGACCAGAGTTGTATCCGTGGTGATCCGGCTGATCACCTCGCCGGTCAGGATCGTCTCATAAAACTTCGGGCTCAGCGTGATGACCCGGACAAACACCGCCTTGCGGATATCGGCCACGACCCGTTCGCCCAGCCGCGTCACCAGATAATACCTGAGGCCGGTTCCTACGGCCAGCATTCCCGCCAGCGCCAGCGCGGCCAGGAAATACTCGTCCAGCAAGGCCACCGCGCTGCTTTCAAACCCATCCACGACCCGGCGCACCGCCAGCGGCAGGATCAGCGCCACCCCGGCCGTCAGCACCAGCGCCGAAAACGCCGCCAGCATCAGAAGCTTGTATGGCCGCATGAACGGCCACAAACCGCGCACCGCACCAACACGCCGGGATGTCGCCCGTTCTTCCTCGACCTGTCCGCGCGCCATGATGCCCTCGTTCGGATGCAATCCGCGCGTGATACTAAGCGCGCCCGCCACTCACAAGATCACCCACGGCAAGTTCATCACAGGTCCGGTTGGTTCAGAGGCACCTCAATGCCATCATTGACCCATAAATATCCCCGCCGGAGGCATTATTCTTTTCTGCCTCACCCGATCAGCGCACGCACTTTCGCCAATGTGGTCGAATTGACCGCAACGCCGTCCTTTGCCGCAACAGCCCGCTTGCCGCCACGCCCGTCGCCGGGAAGCCGCGCGCCGTCTTGCGCGTGGATCGCCCCGACCAGTTCGGCCACGTTGCCCGCGAATCCGCCGCCCGAGGTCGCGCCGGGATCAATCGCCAGAAAGAACTGTCCGGTTTTCGGCGGCCCGCCTTTGGTGCCCGAAAACGGACTGGCGTTGATCCCCAATGTCGCACCGGTCATAGCGGCGGCCATCACCTCGACCAGCAGCGCGATCCCGACGCCCTTGTATCCCCCCGATGGCGCCATCGAGCCGGTCAGCGCCACAGCCGGATCCGTTGTCGGCTTGCCGTCCGGGTCCAGCGCCCAGCCTTCGGGGATCGGTTGACCTTCGCGGTTGTGTTTCATGATCTCGGACTTGGCGATCACGCTGGCGCTTTGGTCGATCAACACCGCCGCGCCACCCTTGCCGTCCGGCACCGCCAGCGAAAACGGGTTGGTCCCGACCACCGGCGTCTGCCCGCCCGAGGGCGCGATGGACGCAGGCGCGTTGGTGAATCCGATCCCCAGCAACCCGGCCTGCGCCAGACGATAGGTGTGATAGCCCAGCACCCCGCAGTTATAGGAATTTCGGATCGACAGTGCTGCGACGCCTTGTTCGCGCGCCAAAGGAAACAACGCCTCAAACCCTGTATCAATCGCCGCATGGGCAAACCCGGTGGCGGCATCGACGGCCACGACACCGGGTGCGGGGCGTGTCAGAACCGGCACCGCCTGCCCGTCGACCTTGGCGCACTGAACGTGCTCGGCATAGATCGGGATATAGGCAAGACCGTGGGAGGCGACACCGTCCGCCTCGGTCGCGGCCGTCGCAACGGCCAGGGGCCGGGCGTTCGCCTCGGACGTTCCGGCGGCAATCAGGGCGCGCAGGGACAGGTCTTCGATTTGTGCAAGGCTCAGCGTTTCGGTTTCAGGCATGTGGATCTCCGGTGTTAATCATTATCGCTCAGCCCCGCCCCGGCCCCCGCCAATCGCGAGGCTTCGGTGGCAGGCGCATAGGTACGCTGGGCAAAGGCGCCAAGACGGTACCAGACATCGGGTGCAAGCCGCGCACGGCTGGTGACCGGCCCGACGGCCTCGGCACTGGCGGCGGCGATGCGCACCTGTGCGGCTTTGGGCCCGGTCAGATCTTTGGGTTCAACGATTGCACCGCCGGGCCAGATATCGGCCACCGCAGGACGCAGAAGCAGCGGGCAAAGGGTTGGGCCAAGCGTCAGCGATGCTTTGGACAGGTGGTCGGCACGGTCGAGCATGGCGGCTGCGGTCGCAACCGGGCAAAGCCAGCCGCCCGATGCGGACCACATGTCACCTTCGAGCAAGGGCGCGAATCCCGCCATCGGCCGGCCGTCCAGACGTTCCAACAGCTCTGCCAGCGCGGTTGGCCCCGGCAGATTGCGCGCCGCCAGCCAACAGGTTGCGCGCGCAGCCTCATCCGCCATGCCCCAACCAAACCCGGCGCCGCGGGCAGCCTTGGTGGCCATCGCCGTCAGTTCCGAAATCGAAATGTCGATGAGTCCAGTCATGGCTTCGGATAGGTCCAGTCATCGGCCTCCTCCGCCGCCAGTTCGCCGGGATAGGGCGCATTCTGGAACATGTTGATCCGCACCCATCTGTCACTGCGCGGGTCAAAATGCCCGGCCCCGAAGAAGCTCAGCTTGCAGCGCAGCATGTCGATGGGCAGGACCGTCGCGCTGATCGTGTTGTCGCGAATCTCTCCGTAGGGTGCGGTCTGCGCGATCTGGATGCGGCGCACCATATGGCGGTGCTCGGGCCTCGCCAGCAGCAGATCCGCGATCGGCGCATCGTCAGGCCAATCCGCCAGCGCACCATACAGCACCGCTGCATCGCGCCCCGGCGCAAGGGGTTGTTCATAGTCGGCAATCGGCTCCTCAAACCGCTCACCCAGACGCGGCTCCAGCTTTTCGGCACTGACGTACCAGACCCGGGCCTGTTCGTCGCGCGCCATCCAGTCGGTCTTTAGTGCCCAGCCATAGACCTGTTCCAGCGCCCGCCGGGTGGCAGCAACCGACGCCGCCCCGTCAATCCGCGGCGCCGCGCTGCGCAGGCTCATGCCGTCGGCCAGATCATCGACAATCGCGCCATGAGGTTCCAGCATCAGCGAGACGAGCTGTTCCTGGCCTTCGCAAGACAGCTGCCCTTCGCCCCATTGGTAGAGGTCATCCCACGGCGTCAGGCCGGTCAACGGCGACGCCTTCAGATGCGCAGCCAATGCATCCAGGTCCGGGCGCAAGTCAGCCAGTTTTTCCTTCTGCAACGGATGGTCCGAATGCCACTCGGCAGCATTGGCCTGCGCGCGGGCGACCAGTTCAGCGAATTCGCGAAAACTGGACTCATCACCCGGCAGTGCCCTGACCCGGGCCAGCGCGGTTTCGCGCGCCGCAATCCAGTTGTTCAACAGCGCCGGGTGATTGACCAGATAGGGTACCATGCCCAGACCGGTCGAGTTGCCGATGCCAAGGCGCCGGGCCAGCGTGGCGGACATCGCCACGGCCTTTTCCCCGCCCCGGACGCGGGCCAGATGTTCGGCCAGTCGCCGAACAAAATCGCGGATCAGGAAAACGGTCAGCATCTCGGCCTGGAACGGGGCGGCAAATTCCGGGCGGTCACAGATCGCACGATAATCACAGGCGCCGAATTTGCCCGACCCATAGACCGCCGTGGTCCGCATGAGGTAGCCGACACGAAGGATCATATTCTCGTCCGGCTGCTGTCCGGCGGCAAGCCGATCCACCACGTGATCAAACATCCGCACCGAACGGTTGGTCCGTGACAGGGTCAGTTCCTTTTCGCTGACGCGACCCGCCTCCTGAAAGGGAACATTTTTGCGCAACCGCTCAATATCCGCGCTGGTCGGCAGGCCATCATGCAACGCATAGGTGCAATCCCAGGCCTCGGCGATGACGCGGTCGCTGCGTTGATCGGCTGGCAGGTCATGGGCGAAGGCGACCAGCGCGTAGGTGCGGGTCGGCGTTTGGGCCGTCAGCACAGCATGGCCGACACCTTTGTCGTCAATCGCAAACACCGGGCAATCGAAGGTCCAGCCTTCCGCCTTCATCCGGCGCATCAGGATGCGCATGAACGACAGGCGGCTGGCGTGAAAAGACCCCAGGCGCGCCAGGCGCATCACCTGTTCGGGTGGACGCAGGGCGACCTGCGCGGGGGCGGCTTCGGGCGTCATGCCGGGCCGAAACTGGCGTCGAAGAAACGCAGCCAGTTGTCCCCCATTATGCCCGCAACATCCCCCGCCGACAGGCCGGTGGCGCGCAAGCCATCCTCGATATTGCCGAAATCACGGTTGTCCCTGTACCATTCCGGCATCGGCGGAAAGCCTGCGTCGCTGGCTGACCCTTCGCCATAGTCTATCGCCTTGGTCCAACGCCCGACCCGCATCCATTCGACGATTGAGTCCGGCTGATCCTGACAAAGATCGCTGCCAATCCCGAGGTTCTCCGGCCCCGCCAGATCGGCAGTCCGCGCGATCATGTCGCAGAAATCCTGAAGCGTGCAGTCGGATTTGCCCTTCAGATGATGCGGATAGAGCGAGAAGCCCAGCATCCCGCCGCTTTCACCCAAGGCCTTGATAATCGTATCAGATTTGTTCCTGAGCGCCGGGTGCCAGAACGCCGGGTTGGCATGAGTGATGGCAATGGGGCGGCTGGAATGCTCGATCGCTTCCATGGTCGAGCGATCCGCAGAATGGCTCATGTCGACCACCAGACCAACGCGGTTCATCTCGGCCACAACCTGTTTGCCCATGCGCGTCAGGCCGGGGTCTTCCGCCTCATAACAGCCGGTCGCCAACAGCGACTGGTTGTTATAGCTCAGCTGCATGAAGCGCGCGCCAAGCGTGTGGTTGACCTCGACCAGGCCGATATCATCCTCGATCGGGCTGGGGTTCTGATAGCCAAAGAAGATCGCCGTCCGCCCGGTTTCCTTCGCCTTTCGCACGTCATCCCCGGTGCGGCCCTGAAAAATCAGGTCAGAGTGCAGTTCGAACCACCGATTCCATTGTTCGATGTTCAGCACGGTTTCGCGGAACACCTCGTGATAGGCGATGGTCACATGAACGGCATCAAGGCCGCCCGCTCGCATCTGGCGGAAGATTTTTTCGGACCAATTGGCATATTGCAGCCCGTCGATACGGACCGTCATTTTGGCGATCCCGCCGCGACATAGGCGGTTTTGACCGTGGTATAGAATTCGGCGGCATAGCTGCCCTGTTCGCGTGGGCCATAGCTGCTGTCGCCGCGGCCACCGAACGGGACGTGATAATCCGTGCCCGCCGTGGGCAGGTTGACCATCACGCAACCGGTGCGCGCGTTCTGGCGGAAGTGGGTGGCGCGGGCCAGATCGCGGGTGACAATGCCGGATGTCAGGCCAAAGTTGGTATCGTTGACGACACTCAGCGCTTCTTCATAACCCGATACCTTGATGACGCTTGTGGCCGGGGCGAACAGTTCTTCCCGGTTGATCTGCATGTCGTTGGTGGTGTCCGCGAAAACGGCGGGGGACATGTAATAGCCTTCGGTCGGTTGGTCGACGCGCTCGCCGCCGCAAAGCAGCGTTGCGCCTTCGGATGCGCCCAGCGCAATATTGTCCAGGTTGGCCTGAAGTTGTCCGGCGCTGACCACGGGGCCGATCTGCGTGCCCTCTGCCAGGGCGTGCCCGACCTTCATCGCCTTGGCACCGGCGACCAGCCGGCCGGTGAATTCGTCATTCACATCCGCATGGACCACAAGGCGCGAAGACGCGGTGCATTTCTGCCCTGAACCGCCGAACGCCCCGCCAAGTGCCACGGTGACGGCCAGATCTAGATCGGCATCTTCCATCACAGCCAATGCGTTTTTCGACCCCATTTCCATCTGAAGCTTGGTCAGGTTGCCGATGGCCGAAGCCGCGATCCCCTTGCCCACGGGGACCGAGCCCGTGAAGGAAATCGCGTCCACGCCCGGGCTTTCCACCAGCGCCTGACCGATGCTGCCGCCGGACCCCATGACCAGGTTGAACAGCCCCGGCGGGATATCCTGTTTGGCGATGATCTTGGTCAGTTCCACCGCCGAGGCAGGCGTCAGGTTCGCCGGCTTCCAGATCACCGCATTGCCAAAGGCCAGTGCCGGGGCAATCTTCCAGCTGGCCGTCGCGGTCGGGAAGTTCCAGGGAGAGATCACCGCTACCACCCCCACAGGTTCACGATCCACCAGCACCTCGATCCCCGGCCGGGTCGAGGCGGCGCGATCCCCAATCTGGCGCAGGCATTCGGCAGCGTAATAGGTGAAGAACTGGCCGGCGCGATAAACCTCGCCCACGCCCTCACCGCGCGGTTTGCCTTCTTCGCGCGACAAAAGTTCGCCCAGGTCAGCCGATTTTTCCATCAATTCCGTGCCGATGGCCATCAGGACGTTATAACGATGCTCGATCCCCGTCGCGGCCCAGGCGCGCTGCGCAACCTGCGCCGCCGCGATCGCGTCATCCAGCTGACCGCCCGAAGCTTGCGCGAAAAGTCCAATAATATCAGAGGTATCGGACGGGTTGACGTTCTCGATCGTGGACTCACCGTCCAGCCAATTATTGGCGATGAAGTTCTGGTTGACGGTCATCGGGCACACTCCGGTTATAAGATAGCAGGCTGGTGTTATTGCCAAACACCGCGCTTATGATAGGTTCGTTACCGCAGTTTGCCAATGACGTCTGCATTGAAATGCGGCACATCGGCAGGCCGATCCGCCAACTGGGGGTTTGGAGGGTCAGCAACCTACCTGTGTCAGGAAGCGCGATTGGAGTTTGGGCACGTGAAACGTGTAACCAGTGAACTCTGAAAGGCTTGAACCATGATACTCAGCTTCAAGAAAACCCGAATGGCCGGTGCGATGGCGCTGACCTTTGCAATGGCGGCAACCTCGCTTAATGCGGGCGGCGCGGTGCAGATGCCAGGCTATGGCCAGGCGCCTGTGGCGTCATTTGGCATCGGTCTGGCGGACCTCGTCGAGGTTAATCACAAGAACAATCGTTGGCGCGGAAAAAAGTGGTGCCGCAAGCACCCGCGACGCTGACGCGCGCTTAGCAACCGGGGTTTCGACCGTCCACGCTTCCTGCGTGGCCACCGGGGTTCCAAATGGCGCCGGCACGGATATCGTCGCCATAACGACGGCTGGTGGTACCCGCTGGCCGCCTTTGCCTTCACCGCCTATTTGCTGGATCAGCAGCATCACCACCACCACGGCAATAGCGGCTGGAGCCACATCCCACGCCGCAACATGGAGCGCCACGATGACTGGTGCGACTGGAAATACCGCAGCTACAGCCGCCGGACCAAAACGTTCCAGCCGTATCACGGGCCACGCAAGTTCTGCGATTCGCCACATGATCGGCTGTAAGGGTGTTGTTGGGTCGGGGCGCCATAGAGGGCGCCCCGACCATGGCCAAAACATTCATTCCGATCGGCGTATCTTTTGGCGCCCGATCAATCGGGCGCAGTGTTCTCTGAGACGGTCACAATCATCGGTACGTCGACATCCGGCGAAAACATCTCGCGAATTGCCGAAATATCAATCTTTCCTGACACGAGTTTTGGAAGGGTCTCGACGTGCTTCAGCACATGAACCGGAAATTCAAATTCTGTTTTGATCAAGTGCCAGTTCGCGGCGTCCAGCCCTATTTCGCGGTCTGACACAATCGCGGCACATATCCTTGGAAAGCCATCGGGCGCTTCAACGCCGACGACTGCCACAGCAGTGACGCCGTCAATCCCGAGTAAAGCCTGTTCAAGAAATCCGGGATGCAGCTTGTTGCCACCATAGTTGATGACCACCGAGCTGCGTCCGAGGATCGTCAAATACCCATCGTCCGAAACACGCCCAATATCCCCGGTAGGGAACCAACCGTCGATCAGGGCGCTACCGTTTCCGGCGTCTTTTCCGATATATCGCCCCACAATCTATGGCGTGACGCGTGCGCGGATAAGGCCTTCCTGACCAGCAGGCAACTGCACATTGTCGTCAGTGAATGCGGCTGCTTCTACACCGTCGATCACCTTGCCCACACATCGTTCTTCGGCGACGTTTTCTGTCGAGGATTTCCAGGCTATTCGGGCAACCTCGGTGGCACCATAGGACGTAACGATTTCATCGATAAGGACTTCGACCGCATCCTTGACCAGTGCGGGCGGGCAAAAGGCGCCGGTGACGCGCGCGACAGGTACGCGGGTTCTGATGGGTCGAGTTTTCAGATCATCAATGACTTCTGCCAGTAGGGCGGGTGCGATCAGAACATAGCTGGGGCAATACCGCTGTATTGCCGCGATTACAGCCGGTGAGCCGATTGTGTTGAAAAACTCCGTTTTAGGGCCTGAACGATGATTTTTCTTTCCATGCAGCCCGATCCTAAATTTTTGGCGCGGGGGGCGGCCCAAATCGCCTACATGCGCTCACGCGCAGCCATGCGCTGTCTCGTGGTCAAAGCTTTCCGACTATTTCGCTTCATAGGTTTTCGCAAGAAATCCGCGACGCTCTGATTTCGGAGTTTTTCAACACAATCAGCTGTTTGCGGGCGCATTTATAAGGACGCCCCCGGCTGCGACCGCGACCATGGTGTCAACGAAAACAGAAAGGCTGCCGCGACCGGCCGACAACAGGAATCTTTTCTGTGAGGGGAAATAGGCATCCTGCCCTTTTGTCCCAATTCTGTGCAGTATCGCACGAGCGCTGAATTCAATAAGTTTGGGTCGCCCGGTTGATCCCGAAGATGAGAATATAGCGGAAAAATCCTGCGCGATCGGCAGGCCCAGGGTTGCAATCGGTTTCTTGGGTTGGAACCACTCTTGCGAGACTGCCATCGTGGGGAGGTCGTCGACCTTGCCGCTTTTGTCAGTCAGGACGAGGTCGATCTTAACCCCGGTCGCCTTATAGATCGAAATGTCCTTACTATAGCCGACGCGGCAGCCGTTGATCATTAGCGACAATGCCAACACGAAGTTGAGATCCGGATTGTTGCAGCAAAGGCAGACGGTGCGCCGCCCGCGAACATTCTTTTTGCGCAAGACCTTCGCCGCTGAAACCACATTCCCGATCAGATCGCTGAGCGACGTCATGCCACTGTCCGAACACAGCGCCAGCGCATCGGGGTAGGAATTCGCCAGGTCGATCAGGTGACTGAAGAAGGCCTTGGGTGACTGGGTGTGTGCAGGTTTGGTTTTCAACTGTGAATGCCTGAAGCTCTCTGCCCCGAACCTGTTGCCCTACCAGCCTGATGTCAACGGCGATGGTCGGCAAGTGATACTGGGTCAACTTCCGCTTCAATGAAAAGGGCGGACCATCTGGCCCGCCCTTCCCAATTAACTGATCCGGTTTGGATCAGAATGTCATTGCGACACCAAAGTCATAGATGACTTCGTCTTCATCGTCGGAGTCTACGACACCAGCAACGAGCGAAGCGCCACCGCCGAGGTCGTGGGACGCACCCAGACCCCAAGCAACATCCCCATCATCATCCGAAGCAAAGACGGTGAAGGTCGTCGCGCCGGAGGTGAAGTCAGCTGAAAGTGCCCAGAAATCATCGCCATCCTGATCGGCAACAATACCTTGCAATGCGACCGCGCCGACATCCACACCGGCACCAAGGTACCAGCTTGTGTCGCCTTCATCATCTTCCCAACCAAGAGCGACATTGAAGGTTCCAGCGTCATACGCAACACCGACCGAGGGTCCATCTGAAATGTCCCTGTCACCATAAATGTCCCTGTCACCATCAATGTCCCTGTCACCATCAAAGCTCAGGTGAAAGCTGAGTGCGCCACCAGTATAGGAGTACAGAGCGCCAGGCGCTTCACCATTCAGATCGTAGCCAACTTCATTGTTGTCACCCAGACCGGTAAGGCCTACACCGGACACTTGACCGACAGCAGCATTTGCGGCCGAGTCGACGTCGCCCATGGCCAGCGTGTGACCGCCCTGGCTGATGAAGACCGTACCATTTTCCCCGTCATCAGCGCCCGACGCATCACCAGCACGGAAGTTGAAGCCGAAGCCCAAGCCACCATCAGTTTCGCCAGCGCCGGTGAACTGCACCCGTGCACGGCTGGTAAACTTAATGTCGTAGCTGGTAAACTTAATGTCGGAACTGTCACCCGGCGAATCGTTGTTGATCATACCCATGCGGGCGTCGCCGGACAGCGTGATGCTGTGATCGTGGCCGGTGTCGGCCATTGTGAAATCTGCCGCGGCGGCTGCGCCGACCGACAGGACCAGAGCGGTCGATGCAAGTAGAGTAGTTTTCATTTTCCACGTCCCCTTTGAGGTTTTGACAAGTCGTTGCTATCGCGACAGGGGATTCTCTCCAAGGGCGCCTTGTAGCTTTTCCGGATTCAGCGCATTGGTGCGACCCGTATGCAACACAACCACCCCTCAGACCTATGTTTTCAGGCAAAATATGGCCGAATGCCGCCGATCCGGCGTCCCGACGCCCTCAATTTTGGCATATACCATAGGGCCTTGTTAGAGGGAATCGCCTCGGATACTAAGTTCCGGGCGCGACAGGTTGGGAGCTTCGGTACATGTTAAAGCAATTGGTCCTGATGACGGCACTGGCGGGAATCACCCTGCTGCCTGCGGCCTGCGGCAAGGTCAGCCTTGGTGGTGACGGGTTTGATGGCACGGCGGGCAGCAAACGGTCCGCGTCGACACCGCGCAAATCCTCGCTTCTGGATCTGTTTGAGAATAATAAGGACGACCCCAACACCACTATTGAAGTGAACAAGTATATCTGGCGCGCGTCACTTCAGGTTCTGGATTTCATGCCCATTCAGTCGGCCGACCCTTTCTCGGGCGTATTGGTCTACGGGTTTGGCACGCCGCCGGGATCGCAGACGGAGTATCGCGCCACGGTCTTCGTGCAGGATCCGGCGCTGGATGCCCGCGCATTGTCAGTTGCCATGAACACCCGCCAGGGTCCCGCAGACCGCGCCACGATTCGCGCCATAGAAGACGCGATCCTGACCCGCGCGCGTCAGTTGCGGATTGCGGACGGGAAGCTCTAGACCCTTCGCCGACAACAACTTATCAGAAGCGCCGGGCCAAATGGTCCGGCGTTTTCACGACAAGGACCGACTGATGACCCGCTATGACCCCGCATCGGCAGAACCGAAATGGCAGGCTGCCTGGGATCAGGCGCAGACGTTTCTGGCCCGGCGGGATGAAACCCGCCCCAAGTACTATGTGTTAGAGATGTTTCCGTACCCCTCGGGACGGATCCACATCGGGCATGTGCGCAATTATACCATGGGCGACGTGGTGGCGCGGTATAAAAGGGCCACTGGCCATAACGTGCTTCACCCGATGGGCTGGGACGCTTTCGGGATGCCTGCGGAAAATGCGGCGATTGAACGGGGCGTGAACCCGGCAGACTGGACCTATGCCAACATCGCCGACATGCGCGACCAGATGAAGCCGCTGGGGCTGAGTATCGATTGGACTCGCGAATTCGCCACCTGCGACCCGGAGTATTACGGCCAGCAGCAGGCGTTGTTTCTGGATATGCTCGACGCCGGCCTGATCACCCGCAAATCGGCGGTGGTGAACTGGGATCCGGTCGATATGACCGTGCTGGCTAATGAACAGGTGATCGACGGCAAGGGCTGGCGATCAAACGCACCGGTTGAACGGCGCGAGCTGACGCAGTGGTTTTTCAAGATCAGCGATATGGCGGATGAACTGCTCGAGGCGCTGGACGGGCTGGACGACTGGCCCGCCAAGGTGCGGTTGATGCAGGCGAACTGGATCGGCAAGTCGCGCGGCGCCCAATTCACCTTCGATATTGACGGAGGCCCGGACGGGATCGACGGCATCGACGTCTATACCACCCGCCCCGATACGATTTTCGGGGCGTCTTTCGTCGGCATTTCACCCGATCATCCGCTGGCCAAAGCGCTTGCGGCGAATGACCCAAAGATCGCCGATTTCTGTGCCGCGTGTCGCAAAGGCGGCACCACGGCCGAGGCTTTGGAAAAAGCCGAGAAACTGGGCTATGACACTGGCATAAAGGCGAAACTCGGGGCCGAAGGCTTTGTCAGCGACCTGCCGGTCTACATCGCGAATTTCATTTTGATGGACTACGGCACCGGCGCAATATTCGGCTGTCCGGGCCACGACCAGCGCGACCACGAATTCGCACGGAAATACGGCCTGCCGATCATTGATACGTTTCGCCCGTTGGGCTCTGACCGCAGCGACAGCTATGTGATGCCCGAAATCCTTGCCGAACCATTCGTGCCCGCCAAGGACGAGATGGTCGAATTCATCCGCCCGACCAAAGGCCCGGATCAAATGACCGGGCAGCAGGCCATCGACTACGCAATCGAATGGTTCGAAAGCCGCGGGCTTGGCACCGGTCAGACGAACTATCGCCTGCGCGACTGGGGGCTGTCGCGGCAAAGATTTTGGGGATGCCCGATTCCCGTCGTACACTGCGACACCTGCGGCGTCGTGCCCGAGAAGAAAGAGAACCTGCCAGTCGAATTGCCCAAGGACGTGAGTTTCGACATCCCCGGCAACCCGCTTGACCGGCACCCGACCTGGCGCGATGTTCCCTGCCCCGCCTGTGGCAAGCCTGCGAAACGCGAAACCGACACGATGGACACGTTTGTCGATTCGTCCTGGTATTTCGCGCGCTTCACCTCTCCGCGCGCCGAGGTGCCGGTGGACCCTGAGGAAGCCGCCTATTGGATGAACGTCGATCAGTACATTGGCGGGATCGAGCACGCGATTCTGCACCTGCTGTACTCGCGCTTTTTTGCCCGAGCGATGCAGATCACCGGACATTTGCCGAAAACGGCGATTGAACCCTTCGACGCCCTGTTCACTCAGGGCATGGTCACGCATGAGATCTATCAGACCCGCGATGCCAAGGGCCGCGCGGTCTTTCACCTGCCCGAAGAGGTGAGCGACGGAAAGCTGGCCGATGGAACAGCGGTCGAGGTGATTCCCCCCGCCAAAATGTCGAAATCAAAGAAAAACGTCGTCGATCCGGTCGCGATCATCGACCAATACGGGGCGGACACGGCACGCTGGTTTGTCTTGTCCGATTCGCCGCCCGAGCGCGATGTCGAATGGACCGCCGCGGGCGCAGAAGCGACGCACAAGCATCTGGCGCGGGTCTGGCGGTTGGCGAATGAGATTGCCACCGCATCAGGCCCCGGCGAAGGCGACGATGACCTGATCCGCGCCATGCATCACGCAATAAACGAGGTGACCCTGGGCATCGACAGCTTCGGCTTCAACGCAGCTGTCGCACGCCTTTATGCCTTCGCGGGCGCCTTGGGGAAATCCAAGGCCGGGGCCGATGCCCGGCGCGAAGCGATGAAAGTGCTGGCGCAGCTGATGTCGCCCATGGTGCCGCATCTGGCCGAGGATATCTGGGCACTACTGGGCGGCGAAGGGCTGATTGCAAACGCCGCCTGGCCGGTCGCGGATCCGGCAATGCTGGTCTCGGATACGGTCACCTTGCCGATCCAGATCAACGGAAAGCGTCGCTCGGAAATCACGGTTGCCAAGGATATGTCCACATCCGAGGTTGAAAAGCGCGCGCTTGCCGACCAAGCTGTGCTAAAGGCCTTGGAGGGGGGGACCCCTCGCAAGCTGATCGTAGTTCCGGGACGGATTATCAATGTCGTCATTTGACCGCCGTACACTGCTCTTGTCGCTGACCGCTCTGGCGGGCTGTGGCTTCACTCCGGCGCTGGCTCCGGGCGGGTCCGCCGCGGGCCTGCGCGGGTCCATTGTCGTGGACGCCCCTGCCGACCGGCAAACCTTTGTGATGGTTCAGCATCTGGAACAGCGTCTGGGTAAACCAAACGGGGCCAGCTATCGCCTGGCGGCTGATCTGAGCGTTAGCGAACGCAACATTGGTCACGACCCTGACTATTCCACCACACGCCGCCAATTGACCGGCACGCTGAACTACAGGCTCTACCCGCTTGGCAGCGAGACTGTGGTTGCCAGTGGCAAGGTCAGCAATTTTGTCGGCTATGGCTCGACCGGGAACACGGTGGTGACCCGATCAGCCGAGGCGGATGCGCGGGATCGCCTGATGGTGATTCTTGCCGACCAGCTGGTCACACGGCTGATCGCGACTGCGCCTGACTGGCGGGCATGAAGCTAACCACACGCGACGCTGCCCCCTATTTCGCCAAACCTGACCCGACGAAGACCGGGCTTCTGATCTATGGCGGCGATGCCATGCGCGTGGCGCTGAAACGTCAGCAGGTGATCGCGGCGCTGATCGGCCCCAATGGCGACGACGAAATGCGTCTGACCCGGATTCCGGGCGGGGATCTGCGCGGCGACCCGGCGCAATTGCTGGATGCGATCAAGGCGCAGGGGTTCTTTCCCGGCCCGCGCGTTGCCTTTGTCGAAGACGCCAATGAATTCGCCGCCCCGGCCATTCTGGCCGCGCTGGAAGATTGGGCGGAAGGTGACGCGCAGATCATTGTTACTGGCGGCGCGCTGAAGCCGACCTCGAAACTTCGCAAGGCGTTCGAGGGGCATCGCAATGCCTATGCTGTCGGCATCTATGATGACCCGCCCAGTCGGGACGAGATTGCGGCGATGTTGAAAGACGCCGGGCTTGGCGCATTGGATCGGGACGCCGAATCAGCGCTGAACGCGCTGGCCAATGACCTTGACCCCGGTGATTTCCGCCAAACGGTCGAGAAGATCGGCCTTTATAAGCTAAACGACGCGACCCCGTTGATACCTGCGGAAATCGACGCCCTTGCCCCGGCTTCGGCCGAAGCGGAAATCGACGCGGTGCTGAATGCGGCCGCCGAGGGTGGATCGGCCAGGATCGGCCCGCTGCTGGCCCGGCTGGAGGCGCAAGGCACCACCCCGGTCAGCCTGTCGATCGGCGCCGCGCGCCATTTTCGCGCCCTGCACGGTGCGGCGGTGGACCCGTCGCGTGGCCTTGGCCGCGTCCCCTGGAAAGCGCGTGAACGGATGCAGCGCCAGGCAAATGCCTGGGGCATGCACCGGCTGGAACGCGCCATGGCCACATTGGTCGAGGCGGATTTGACGCTGCGCTCAGCCTCGACCGCGCCACCGATGGCGGTGATCGAACGCACGTTCATACGGTTGGCGATGATGGCCCCGCGCTGATGCTGCAGGTCATCGGCAGGCGCGCCTCACGTACATTCCGGGTTCTGTGGCTGCTGGAGGAAATCGGCGTACCCTATGAGCACCTGCCCGCCGCCCCGCATGCGCCCGAGGTTCGCGCGCTGAGCCCCTTGGGAAGAATCCCGCTGCTGGTGGATGGCGATGCGGTCATCAGCGAATCGATGGCGATTCTGACCTATCTGGCAGACAGGCATCAAGCGCTGACATTCCCGGCAGGCTCAATAGATCGCGCCCGGCAGGACGCGGTGACGCATCGCATCCTGTTTGACCTTGAGGCACCGCTTTGGACCGCCGAACGTCATACGTTCGTTCTGCCCGAAGCGCAGCGCATTGCCGCCGTCGCCGATAGCCTGCGCGCCGAGTTCACCGAAAACCTGCGCCGGTTCGCCGACCAGCTGGGAAAGGGTCCGTTCCTGATGGGGGGTAACCTCAGCATTCCTGACATTCTGGCGGGCAACATTCTGGGATGGGCCAGCCGTGCGGGATACGATCTGGGCCAGGGCGACCTGCGCGCCTATCTCGGCCGGTTACAAGACCGCCCGGCCCATCAGCGCGCAAGCGGGAAGGAATGAACCATTGGGTGCGATGATCGACGGAGATTACCACGTCAAGGACCCCGACCCCGACAGCTATGCCGGAGGAGAATTCAAACGCGCCCGGTCGGATATTCGCCACTGGATCACCGCCGATGGCGCAGCGGGACCACCCGGCGATGGCGGGTTCACGCCTGATCCCGGTCGCTATCACCTTTATGCCGCGTGGAACTGCCCCTGGGCGCACCGGGCCTTGCTGGCCCGGGTGATGCTTGGGCTTGAGGCGGCGATCAGCGTGTCCTACGCCCGGCCCCGGCGCACCGATGACGGCTGGGTTTTTGATGAGGATGGTGCGTTTGCCGATCCCGAACTGAAGGTCGCCGCGCTGCATCAGGTCTATGCCCGTCAATCGCCCGGCTACACCGGCAGGATCACCGCTCCGGTGCTTTGGGATCGCCGGACACAACAGATCGTTTCAAACGAATCTGCGGACATCGTGCGGATGCTTGGCACTTTCGGGTCCGGGCCAAACCTGTATCCGGCACCGCTTCAGGCCGACATCGACAGCTGGAATGACCTGATCTATCGCACGGTCAACAACGGCGTTTACCGCGCCGGGTTCGCCCGCACGCAAGACGCCTATGACCGCGCCGTTGCCGAAGTCTTCGACACGCTGGATCGGATCGAAGCGCACCTGGCGACCCACGAATGGCTCTGCGGTGAGACATTGACCGAGGCTGACCTGCGCCTGTTTCCGACCCTGGCCCGCTTCGATGTCGCCTATCACTATGCGTTCAAATGCAACCTGCGCCGGTTGATGGATTACCCGCGCCTCTGGCGCTATGCGCGCAAGATCCATGCCATGCCCGGGGTCGCAGAAACCGTGCGGTTTGAGATTTACAAGCAGGGCTACTTCTCGGCTTCCGAGTTGCGCAATCCGCTGGGCATTGTGCCTGCCGGGCCGGTGATCGACTGGACGCTATAGGTCCAGATCGGCGAGCTTTGAGTCCAGTTCCGACCAATCCGTTACCACCAACCGGACAGGCACGCTCAGCACTTGCGACCGCGCCTCGGCACTCAGCCGCACGGCGTCTTTTTCGGTGCAGACCAGCTGCGCGCCCAAAGCTTCGGCGCGGGCCAGAAGCCGTTTGAACAGCGCGTCCGAAATCTGTTGATGATCGTCCAACGCAAGGCTTTCTGCGCGTTCGGCCCCAAGATCATCCAGGGTCGCAAAGAACCGCGCCGGATCGCCGATCCCGGCAAAGGCCACGACTCGCAGGCCGGCCCAATCCATCCCGGTTGCAAGGGGTTCCAACCGTGCCGTGACATGCGGGATCGTGATCACGTCACCCCAGTTTTCCGCAAACCGCATCTGATCCGACGTCGCCCCGACCGATATCAACAGATCAGCACGCGCCAGACCTGCGACAACCGGTTCACGAAGTGGCCCGGCGGGAAACACGCGGCCATTGCCGAACCCCTTCGCGGCATCAACGACAACCACCGACAGGGATTTCGCAACCGAGGGGTTCTGATGCCCATCATCCATCAGAATAACCTCAGCGTCGGTGACAGCCTGCACACCCTCCGCCCGGTTGCGCGCCACAATCGTGGTGGTGAAGGCGGCGTGGAGAAGCGCCTCATCACCCACCATGTCGGCAGTATGCTGACGCGGATCGACGCGCAGCGGCCCAGCCTCGGAACCACCGTGGCCACGGGTGACCACGCTGACCTTTTGACCGCGCTGCATCAACCGCTCGGCCAGGGCGATGGTCACCGGCGTCTTTCCGGTGCCGCCCATGTTGATGTTCCCGATGCAGATTACGGGAACATCCGGGGTAATATCAGCGGGGCGCGCCACCCTTCTGGCCGTAAGCCGCGCCGCAATCGCGGCGAGCGGCGCAAGCATTCGCGCACGTATCCCGGGCGCGCTGTGCGGTTTCTGCCAGAACTCAGGCGGGCGCATTGTCGACACCCTTGTCGGATCCACGATCGGCTTCGGCCAGGACTTCGCAAATGACTTCGACGGCTTTCTCGATGGCCTCGGCCCCTGCGGTTGTTACCTGCCAGGCGGCATGCGCCATTTCGGCGGCACGCTCGGGCTGCTGCAAATCCTCGACCGCTGCCCCCAGTTGCGCAGGCGAAACGACCGAGCGCGCCGCGCCAGCGGACGCCAGCCGGCCATAAGCGTCACGATGATCCGCAACATTGGTGCCATGCAGAATGGCCGAACCAAGCGCCGCCCCGGGCATCGGATCAATTCCACCCCCGGGTGCGACCAGTGAACGGCCCAGAAACGACACCGAGGCAAGACGATACCAGAGGCCCAATTCTTCTTCCGTGTCGGCAATGTAGATCTGCACATCCGGGTCAGGCTCGGCACCGGTGCTGCGCAGCGCGACGACCCATCCCTCACCGTCCAAACGATCGCGAAGGGCCGGTCCGTCGGCGGGGTTGCTCAGCGCCAGAATCAGCAGCAGGCGATGGGCGGAACGGGCGGCGCGTGCGTGGGCGGCGACGACGATCGGGGCTTCCGGAAAGGAAATGTCAGCGGCCAGCCAGACCGGGCGCGCGGCCAGCAGATCGGCCAGGGCGCTGCGATCGGTTTCATTATACGGCAGCGGCGCGGGCAGCACTTCGAACCTGCCGGTGCGAACCAGCCGGTCCGACAACGCGGTGCGGCGCTCCAGCGTCGCTGCAGCCTCGGCATCCGAAATCAAGATCCGGCTGGCGTGGTCCAGACGCGGGCCACGGCCCGGCAGCGGCAACAGGCGCTTGACCAGCCCGGCACCGGGAAGGACCGGATCAATCAGCACCAGCGGCAGCTTACGGTGAACCAGTTCATCATTGAATTGCGGGCGCAGATCGGCCGCGATCCAGACGGCAATGGCGGGTTGGTGACGATCAAGGAAACTGACAAAACCGGCCCGGTTTTCCGTTGGTAAAACAAGGTGTTCCGGCCCATCAAGCCTTGAATTAGACGTCACTGTCACGGCGAAATCCGGGTAAATATCCTGCAACCGCACGCCCAGCGCTTCAGCCGCCGCAAGCGCATCAGGGGTCCCGGCGTGCAGCCAGAGCGTCGGTGGCGGATTGCGGTTCAGGAACCAAGCTCTTCTGTCGGCGATGCGGGGGCTTCTTCGTCCCGCAAGCGGTGAATATGGGCGATGAAATACCGCATATGGGCGTTGTCCACGGTGCGCTGCGCCTCGGCCTTCCAGGCGTCATAGGCGGATGCATAATCGGGGAACATGCCGACCACGTGGATGTCCTTGACGTCCTTGAACGCGGTCTTGGTGGGGTCAATCAACTCGCCACCAAAGACGAGATGCAGGCGCTGGGTCATGAGGTGCTCCGGGGCGGCAAGATCATATTGCGCGCAGGGTATCGGAGGGCCGCGGGGCGGTAAAGCGGTGCGTTTCAAGGCGTCGGCAAAGGGTCGGCAAAACGTATGCAAAACGTATGGCAGGGGATAAGCCGCAGACGCTGAGTTTCGGATACTCTCCAATACCGCAGTTCTGATCCGCTACGGTGATCCAAAGAGCCGTCAGCTCTGTGAGGGCGTGCAACGCCGTATTCACATAAGTCTGGCCAGCAGCCCCTGATGGACACGGTTCGCAGCGGTCACCACGCCCGGCGTCAGCGCACCTGCGCTGTTGAATACCAGTGGCGCGCCGGTCCGGTCGCTGACCTCCGCGCCCGCTTCGGCCGCGATCAGGGCACCGGCGGCGATGTCCCATTCCCAGGCGTCGCGCAGGGTTATCATCGCGTCAAAGCGGCCTTCGGCGACCAGCGCCATGCGATATGCCAGTGACGGGCGGAAGTGGCGGTTGATGTCTGGCACGCCACCGGGCCAGTTGGCGGCATCCAGCGTGACGCGGGGCGTAAGGACGGTTGCGCCGCCAACATCGGTGCGCATGTTGGCGCGGATCGGCGCGGCGTTTCTGGTCGCCCCACCACCAATGACGGCGGCATAGGTGCAGGATTTGGCGGGCATGGCGATGGCGGCGGCGATTGGGGTGCCTGCCTCGACCACGGCGAGTGAAATTGCCCAGTTGGCCTGCCCGTCAAGATAGGCGCGGGTGCCGTCGATTGGGTCGATAACGAAGGTGCGTGCGGCACTCAGGCGGTTGGGATCCGCTTCGGATTCTTCGCTCAGCCAGCCATAGGCGGGGCGGGCGCTGCGCAGGTGGTCCTCCAAGGCGGCATTGACCGCCAGATCGCCCTCGGAAACCGGGCCGGCACCGTCGTCCTTGTCCCAGACCTGCGGGTCGGATTTCCAGTGGCCAAGCGCAATTGGCCCCGCCGCGGCCGCAGCTTGCAGCAGCAGCGCGAGATCTTCGGCAGCGTCATGCGCGCGATCAGGCCCCGGCAATCGTCAGCCCCGCGACCAGAAGTGACGGGATGACGCGCGACAATTCGGGGCGGCCATCATCTGCGGCGATCAGACTGCGCAGCATGTCGCGCAGATTTCCGGCGATGGTGCATTCATTGACCGGGTATTGGATCTGCCCGCCCTCGACCCAGAAGCCGGAAGCGCCGCGCGAGTAATCGCCCGTGGTCGGATTGATCGAGGCCCCGATCAGCGAGGTGACCAGCAGCCCGGTCCCCATGTCGCGGATCAGGTCGGCGCGGGTGGCATCGCCGGGCGTCAAGGTCAGGTTGCCGACCATCGGAAAGGGTGCGCCGCCGGTACCACGGCTGGCGTTGGCGGTGCTGGGCATTCCCAGTTTGTGCCCCGTCGACAGGTCCAGCGTCCAGCCGGTCAAAATACCGGCGTCGATGATCTTGCGATCCGCCGTGGCAAGCCCTTCTGCGTCGAACAGGCGGGACTGTGCGATCCGTGGGCGGTGCGGAGTTTCGGTCAGGGTCAGCGCGTCGGGCAGTACGGGCTGGTCCAGCGCGTCGCGCGCCCATGTCCCGCCGCGCACCACCGCCGCGCCATCGACCGCAGCCAGCAGGTGCCCGATCAGCGTGCCCGAGATGCGTTCGTCAAACAGTACCGGCGCGGGGCCAGTCGGCGGTTTGCGCGCGCCTGCGCGGGCGATCGTGCGTTCGCCTGCCTGGGTCCCGACCTGTTCGGGCGATGGCAGGTCGGCGGCAAAGACGCGGGATTCCCCGGCGTAATCACGCTCCATCCCCGTGCCTTCCCCGGTGATCGCAACAGCCGAGACCGAGCGGTTTGTGCGGGCATAGCGCGCAGCGAAACCGTTGGTCGCCGCCAGAGCGATATCAGAGCGGGAGTATCCGGCGCTGGCGGATTGAACCTGGCTGACACCATCAATCATGGCTGCTGCCGCTTCTGCGCGTCGCGCATCGGTTTCCAGCGTGGCGGCATCTGGCGCCGCGCCGGGATCGGCCAGTTCAAGCGCTGTCGCATCCGTGTCGCTGGTCAGCTGTTCGGGGTCAGCCAGGCCAACCGCGGCGTCCTGCGGCGCTTCGCGCGCCATGGCAACGGCGCGGGCGGCCATGTCTTCCAGCGTTGCCGCATCGCCCTTCCCGGCCGAGATATTCGCCTGCCGCTGGCCAACGAACACGCGCAATCCGATGTCCAGCGCCTCGGAACGCTCAACATGCTCAAGCACTCCGTTCAGGACATCCGCCGACAGGGCTGCGGATTGAACCGCGATCGCGTCAGCGGCGTCGGCACCCGCCTTCTTGGCAGCGGCGATCAACTGCCCGGTCAGGTCGAAAAGCGTGTCGGTCATATCAGGTGATGGTCCTTCTTCAGCCTCTGGCACCTAATCCGTGGTTCGACTGTCGGCAAGGCCGCTGACACGAAACGGGCCGCCCGGGTGGGGGCGGCCCGCTGTTGATGGTGACGAAGCGTCTTAGCGCAGGCGCAGCCCGTTGGCAGAGATGCCGCCGTCCGGCGTCAGCTCAATCTCGGACACAAGCGAGTCCGGTCCGGCGCCGGGGCGGGCGAACATGCCCATCATGCCACGAAAGCCCAGCGCCTGTTCTGCCGGTATCAGGCCCATCGCGATCAGCTTGTCCAGCAGCGCATTTGCGCCATCAAGGCTGAAGTTTGCCTTGCCAACCGGTTTGGGCATGCCCGGAAAGGTCTGCATGTCGGTATTGTCGAAGGTGAACGATCCGGTGCCCTGCAGCAGCGCCCCGGCGATGGCCAGCTGCAGATTGCGCAGATCCAGCGCATGGAGCTGACCCGGCACATCGGACCCGAAATCGCCCTGCTGAACTTCGGGCGACAGGATGTCGATGTTCCAGTTCGCCTTGCCGGTCGTGTCGATCACCAGTGTTGCGGGATCACGCGGCAGCGCACCGGCGGGGTCAATCATCGACCAGATCATCTCGGACACGGCAAGATCGCGCAGGGTCAGGCCAAAGGCGAAATCCTGCGGTGTGCTCGATACGGTGAGCGGCATGGCCAAACGGCCGCCAGCCTCGGCCGCGTTGATCTCGATCTGCGGGAACGGAATGTCCGACCCGTTCACGACAATCGCAATATCGGTGTTTGCGCCGCCATAATTGATACCGCTTTCATCCAGCGCAAAGTCCAGCGCGCCTGTTGCGGATGAGACATCTGCGGCAAAGGTCGACCCATCGGACCCGGAGGCTTGCACCGAATAGGACGCCGGACCGGTTGCCAGAGTCCCTTCGACCGCGAAACCGGCAGCCAGCATCGCGGCCATATCGGCCAGATCGGCGTTTGCCAGCATGGTCGACGTCGAGGTTGAGGTGATATTCGCAATCTCACCCGTGACAACGATGCGGCCTTCCTGCCCTTCGGGATCCGCGAAATCGACATTGATGGTCGCGCGTTCGATGTTGGAACTGGCGTCGATCTGGCTCGGTTCGCCCTCGGCAATGGTATAGCTGCCGTCCAGACCGATGGCTTTCAGGTCAAAGATGCCCTCAATCTGCTGCTCATCAACGCTGAGGTCCTTCAGCGCCAGGCCGACTTCGGGGGCCACATAGTCATATCGGCGCAGCGCGGAATCGCCCGAGGCGATCATCGTCATGCCGGCCATGTCAATCGCCAGCCGGTAACTGACATTCGGGCCATCCGGCACGTTCTGATCAAAAATCATGTCGAAATCAGGAGAGGTCGAGATTGAGACGGTGCCGTCGCCGCGTTCCTGAAAGCGCACTTCGGCCAGTGTACCGCTGGCGTCATCACCACCGTCACCGTCGATGTCCATCGCAATCCGAAGCCCTGAAACCACCAGCGTATCACCGTCGCGGCCGACATTGTCGGCTGTCAAAACCTCGCCATAACTCGCGGCCTGGGCCTGCCAATCTTCCCAGACTTGTTCGGCGGTTACGTCGGCAAATGCGGATGTCTGGGATACCAGCAGCAGGATCGCCGCGCCCCCCAGGGTTGAGCGATTGAACATGATTTACCTTTCCGGGTTGCAAATTTGGGCCATAGTCTGCCTGTACTGTCCGGCGCGTCAAGGGCCGGGCGGCTTGGCGTCGATGACTTTCGCGGTTAGGTCACCCCAAGCGCTGGAAGACAGGGGATGCAGATGATCCGAAACGTCACGCAAGGGTCCATGACCCGGCTGATTCTGGACCGTGCGGACAAGGCCAACGCCCTGAACTGGGCAATGCTGGACGCCCTGGATCAGGCTGTCAGCGAAGCGCAGAGCCCGGTTCTTGTGCTGACGGGCGCGGGGCGGTGTTTCAGTGCCGGGGCCGATCTGGCCGAGGTTGAGGCCGGTCTTGCCACCAGCCCGGTTTGGGAGCGTCTATCCGCCCGCATCGCCGCCTATCCTGGGCTGACGATCGCGGCGCTGAACGGGACGGCGGCGGGTGGATCGCTTGGCATGGTCCTGGCCTGTGATCTGCGGGTCTGTGTTCCGGATGCACGCTTCTTTTATCCGGTGATGCGTCTGGGCCGATTGTGTTGAAAAACTCCGAAATCAGAGCGTCGCGGATTTCTTGCGAAAACCTATGAAGCGAAATAGTCGGAAAGCTTTGACCACGAGACAGCGCATGGCTGCGCGTGAGCGCATGTAGGCGATTTGGGCCGACCCCCGCGCCAAAAATTTAGGATCGGGCTGCATGGAAAGAAAAATCATCGTTCAGGCCCTAAAACGGAGTTTTTCAACACAATCGGCCATTTGCCGCAACCGTCCGACCCGGCCCGGCTGAGCGCGCTGGTCGGACCGGCGCGCGCCAAGCTGCTGCTGATGGCAGGGCAGCGGTGGAGCGCCGAACAGGCGCTGACCTTCGGATTGGTGGATGACGTGGTACACCCGGACGCGTTGGACACAACAGTCGCGGCATTGGCCGCCGATGCGCTTGGCGCGGATCCGGGCCATGTGGCGGCAATCAAATCGCTGATCTCGCGAAGGGATTCCCGCCGCGATGCCTGACACCGTGGCACCAGTTGATGCGCTGGTCATCGGGGCCGGTCCCGCCGGTCTGATGGCCGCCGAGGTTCTGGCCGCTGCCGGATGCAGCGTCATCCTGGCCGAGGCTAAGCCGAGTGTCGGGCGCAAGTTTCTGATGGCCGGGAAATCCGGGTTGAACCTGACCAACGCCGGGGGACTGGACGCGGTTCTGGCCAGTTTCGGGGACCGGGCGGCGACACTGGAACCGATGATCCGCGCCTTTGGACCGGACCAGATCTGCCGCTGGGCGACCGCGCTTGAACAGCCGCTGTTCACCGGCAGCACGGGCCGGGTGTTTCCGCGCGCGATGAAGGCTTCGCCCCTGCTGCGGGCCTGGCTGGCGCGGTTGTCCGGGCTGGGGGTCGAGGTTCGGACCCGTTGGCGCTGGACCGGTTGGGACGGCGCGGATGTGCAGTTTGACACAGCGGAAGGGCCGCGACGCCTGCGCCCTGCGGTGACGGTTATCGCAACCGGCGGGGCAAGCTGGGCGCGGCTGGGCGCAGATGGTGCCTGGGCGACGATCTTGGCGGCGGACGGCGTAGCGATGGCACCGTTCCGCCCGGCCTTTGCCCGCCGACGCCGAACAGCTTGCTGCAATCCTCAAGGCCGTGCCGGTTGCCCACAATGGCCCGCGACCGCTGGACGAGGCGATCTCGACCGCGGGCGGGGTGCCGTTTGCAGCGCTTGATGCGGGGCTGATGATGCAGAAGCGTCCGGGGACATTCATCGCCGGTGAGGCATTGGATTGGGAGGCGCCAACAGGTGGCTATCTTCTGACCGCATGCCTGTCGACCGGGCATTGGGCGGGTCAGCAGGCGGTGAAATTCAGGAACACCGGTCAGGCGGAATGACCAGTGGGGCGTGCGGGGGTGCCAATGCCGCCGATGCGGCGACTTGATTTTGCCGCGTGACCCGGTCAGAGTTTCGTCATGACGATCCAGACTCCGACGCCGTTCCCATCGGCCCGCCCCGCACCCGAACAGGTGACGTTTGATCGTGGTGAACTTTCTGTCATCCTCAGCCTCTATGGCCGCATGGTCGCGGCGGGAGAATGGCGCGATTATGGCATGTCGTTCCTGCGTGAGGTCGCAGTATTCTCGGTCTTTCGGCGCAGTGCGGAAAACCCGCTGTACCGGATCGAAAAACGCCCCAAACTGCGCAATCGACAGGGGCTTTATGCGGTGATCGGGATGGATGGGCGCATCCTGAAGCGTGGCCATGATCTGCGCACCGTTCTGCGCGTGCTTGAGGTCAAGCTGATCCGCGCCGTCTGAAGGCGTCTGCGCAAGGGCGGACATCTGCCGGTGTTTTCGGATTGCGGGACGGCTGGTGCCGTGTGGGGTTACGCAGGGTTTCGCGTGATCCGTTTGCGCGACGTCGGCAACCCATCCCCGGCTGCTTTGATGCGTTTGATTGCGGCGGCGGTGTTTTCGACGACAACCTCTAACGGGGCGGATGTTGCGTGGATGATCCGTTCGCCGTCCATTGCCAGCGCGACATGGCCTTTCCAGATGATCAGATCGCCGCGCGCCAGGGTCGCGCCTTCGGGCAGCGGGTCACCAACCGCCGCTTCAATCAGGTCGCTGTCGCCGGGGCACGGGATGCCACAGGCCAACAGCGAAGCCTGGACCAGCCCGGAACAATCCAGCCCGTCGCCGGTATTTCCGGCCCAGAGGTAGGGCGTGCCGAGGAACAGTTTCGCAACCGCGACCGGGTCACCCTCGACCGACTCGGCGGGGCGCAGATGATCGGTCCGCACCCAGGCGGCGGGCTGACCCGGTATCTGGATCATAGACCAGATGCCGTCAGTCCCCGTCACGGCCAGCCGTGCGCCGAAGGGGGGGCGGAACAGCATCGCGGATTTCATATCGGGTTGTGCGAAGGCCAGCGTGTGGCGCATCGCGACGCGGTGCGTCGGGGTGATCGGATCGCGCAGATTGGCAACCTCGGTCCAGCCGACATAACCGTCTTTCTGCGCCTGCACGAACCCCCAGACGTTGCGGGTTTCAAAAAGCGTCACCGCCTCACCCAGCAGAACCTGTCGGTCCGGTTTTCCGTCCGGGGTTGCGCGCAAAAACGCCGCCATCGCGGTGACGGATTTAGGCTGCCCGTCAACATATTGATCTGCCGCAATAATTCCGCTGAGGTGCCGCGCGGCGACGCGGCCGTTGGCGGGTGTGATGCGACGATCGCTCATAAGTGCAGTATGCCGGGAAGCGCGTCGAGGATGGCTCGCGTCCCCTGCCCGACGCCGCCTTTTGGGCGGCCTGGTGCGGCGGTCGGCTGCCAGCCATAGATGTCGAAATGCGCATAGCGTGCCGAGCCTGCGAAACGGCGCAGGAACAGGGCGGCGGTGATTGCGCCAGCGAACCCGCCCGATGGCGCATTGTCGAGGTCTGCGATGCCCGGCTCGATCATCGCCTCATAGGGTTCGTGGAATGGCAGTTGCCAGACCGGGTCGCGCACCGTTTCGGCGCTTGCGCGCAACGCATCGGCAACGCCGGTATCATCGCAGAAAAAGGGTGCCAGATCCGGGCCGACGGCGACCCGCGCCGCCCCCGTCAGGGTCGCCATTGAAATGGTCAGATCGCTGTCACCTTCGGCGGCCAGGGCCAGTGCGTCTGCCAGAACAAGGCGACCTTCGGCGTCAGTGTTATTGATCTCAACCGTCGTTCCATTGCGCGCAGTCAGGATATCGCCGGGGCGGAAACTGGCGCCGCTGACCGCGTTTTCCGCGACCGGCAACAGGACGCGCAGCCGAATCAGCAGGCCTAGCCCCATGATCATCCGCGCCAGCCCAAGGACAGCCGCGGCGCCCCCCATGTCCTTCTTCATCAGACCCATCGAACTGCCAGGTTTCAGGTTCAGCCCGCCAGTGTCAAAAACCACGCCTTTGCCGACCAATGTCAGCACCGGTCCCGAGCTCCCCCAGGACAGATCAATCAGGCGCGGCGCACGGGGTGAGGCGCGCCCAACTGCATGAATCAGCGGGAAATTCTGTGCCAACAGCTCATCACCGACAATCACCGATACACGCGCGTCATAGGCTTCGGCCAGCGCGTGCGCCTGGGACTCGAGCTCATCCGGGCCCATGTCGCTGCTAGGGGTGTTGATCAGATCGCGGGTCAGCGCCTCGCCCGCGGCGATGTGCATCAGCCGGTCAGCGTCAACCCCTTTGGGTGCAACCAGCTGAGCCTTTGGCGGTGTTTTGTCGTTGTAGCGTGTGAAGCAGTAGCCACCCAACAGCCAGCCCAGCGCGCATTCGTTCAGATCATCGCCGTCGGGCGAATCGGTCAGTGCATAGGTTGCCGCAGGCAAGGCGGCGCGGATGGTCGCGGCCAGAAACCGCTTCCTGCGGGGGTGTGCGGCCTTGCCAAGCCCGCCGATTGCCGCGCGCAGGTTGCCATCCGCGCCCGGAATCGCCAGCGCGCTGCCAGCGGCGGCGCGAAAGCCATTGACCGCGACCCAGGCCTGCACGCTGTCGTCCTGCCTGGTCAGCCAATCTTGCAACTGATCGGCCAGGACCAGCGACAACGGCACTGCATCTTTCGTTGGTTTGGCAAAGCTGAGGGGCATGGCAGTGTTCCGCTGGACAAATCCAGCAGAACACTAGCCGTTGGGCGTCACGCTGCAACCCCGCGCGCGGAGTGACGTTCAGCCGGTGGTGTTTCGCAGGTCGCAGACCACCGACATCGACCCTTCGCCCATGCGCAACAATCGCGCCACTGTCGCGGCCAATGCGGCGCTGTTCCCGATCAACCCAGTATTCTGGACGTCGCGCGCGACCTTTGACAGGTTCCCCATCCCCATCTGTTCGGCAATTCCGCCCAGCCCGCGCGCCCGGCGGACAACATCGTCAACATCACCGCCTGCCCAGGCGAATTCCAGTTGCGTCAAACGCTCGGCCAGTTCATCCATGGCCCGTGCCAACACGTCCCCGGCCTTTGTGCGCCCAAGATGGTCGACCAGACCGGACAGGCGGTCATGATCCACGGTGACGTCTTCGTTAATAAACAATCGTGCTACACGACTCATGCTACTCTTTCCCATCTGTTCCCTCTCACACCGGCATTAACACCCAACAGCCTTCATAAATCGTTTCGCCGGAACGGTGATATCCCTCGAATTTCGTGCGAATACCTCCTATTTACATCGTGTTGACCAAGCGAGGATGCCCATGTTGAACGCCAGCCATCTGCCGACCTATCTTGTGAAGCGCTATCAGGGCTGGAAAGCTACGACCTGGGCGGAAAACAAGGCCTGGTATCGCCGATTGGCCGAAGATGGGCAGCGCCCGCGCGTGATGGTGATTTCCTGCTGTGACAGCCGGGTGCATGTCACGTCGATCTTTGGCGCCGATCAGGGAGAGTTCTTCATTCACCGCAACATCGCCAGCCTGGTGCCGCCGTTTGGGCCATCCGGCGATTATCACGGCACCTCGGCGGCGGTCGAATACGCCGTCAAACACCTGAAAGTCGCGCATCTGATCGTTCTGGGTCATTCTTCATGCGGCGGCGTTCAGGCCTGTCGCGATATGTGTTCGGGTCAGGCGCCTGAACTGGCCGAAGATACAAGTTTTATCGGACGCTGGATCGACATTCTGCGCCCCGGGTTTGAGCGGCTGGGCGAAGCCGGCAATGATCTGCAAACGCTGGAACGCGAGGCGGTGCTGATCTCGCTCGAGAATCTGATGACATTCCCCTTCGTGCGCGACGCGGTCGAGGCCGAGCGTCTGTCGCTGCACGGGCTTTATACGGATATCGGCGAAGGCGGGCTGGAAGTTTACGATGCAAAGGTTGAACGCTTCAGCCCGATCTGACCGCGTCCGGCTTCCCGCCGGGCCGCCGCCACGCCCCCGGTTCCCCTCAGAACCAAACGTGGCGGCGTGCAGCCGGTCTTTCCCCCCGTTCCCCCGGTGGAATCAGCCGTAGCTGATGTTCATGGCCCTGTCGGCCGAGCGCAGGTCGCCTGCAAACAAGGTGCGCATCTCGATCGCGGTCACCGGTTCATCGGCCTCCATGGCGGTACCCGCACCTGGAACCGCGATTCTGGTCAGCGGCGTCTGAGCATGTGCAGCAAAAAGTTTGATCGCGGTTTTCGTCCAGGCCATGTTGCGTCCCCTTGGTGTCTTTCGATGACACAGGTTTTGCCACATCAGCCTTAACAGCCCCTCAATCGAAACGATCCAAGTCGTTCGACTGCAATCGTTTCCATTACCGCTCGCTTAACCATGCGTCCTGCGGCGCGACGGTCGGATGTTGCAGGATGTAAGTCTGCTGCGCGCCGATCCAGATGAACCGGCGCGCATATCAAGTGCGGCGTTAGCCCTTCTTCAGCACCCGGTTGCCCAGAAGCTCGGCGATCTGCACCGCGTTCAGCGCCGCGCCTTTCCTGAGGTTGTCGCTGACCACCCAGATGTTCAGGCCGTTGTCGATTGTCGGGTCCTGGCGGATCCGGCTGACGAAGGTGGCAAAATCACCGACACATTCGACGGGCGTGATATAGCCGCCGTCTTCGCGCTTATCGACGACCAGCACACCGGGAGAGGTGCGCAGAATCTCGCGCGCTTCGTCCTCATCCAGAGGGTCCTCGAATTCGATATTCACGGCTTCGGAATGGCCGACGAAGACCGGCACCCGCACGCAGGTCGCGGTGACCTTGATTTTCGGGTCGACGATTTTTTTCGTTTCGGCAACCATCTTCCATTCTTCCTTGGTCTCGCCCGAGTCCATGAAAGCGTCGATATGCGGAATCACGTTGAAGGCGATCTGCTTGGTGAACTTGGTTGCCGGCTTGTCATCGGTCGGGTTGTAGATCGACTTGGTCTGATCCCACAGCTCGTCCATGCCCGCCTTCCCGGCGCCGCTGACGGATTGATATGTGCTGACTACAACCCGCTTGATCGTCGCGCGATCATGCAGCGGCTTCAGCGCCACGACCATCTGCGCGGTCGAACAATTCGGGTTCGCGATGATGTTCTTGGCCGCGTAGCCTTCGACCGCGTCTGGGTTCACCTCGGGCACGATCAGCGGGACTTGCGGGTCATAGCGGTAGAGTGACGAGTTATCGATCACAACACAGCCCGCCTTGGCCGCGCGCGGGCCGTAAGTTTTCGTCGCGTCCGAGCCGATGGCGAACAGCGCGATATCCCAGCCGGTGAAATCGAAGGTGTCGATGTCTTTGACCTTCAGGGTCTTGTCGCCAAATGTAACCTCGGTCCCTTGTGAGCGGCGCGAGGCAAGGGCCGCGATCTCATCCACGGGGAACTGGCGCTCGGCCAGGATGTTCAGCATTTCGTGGCCCACGTTGCCCGTGGCGCCAGCGACGACGATTCTATAGCCCATCGGGGCCTCCTGTTGGTCTTCGTAAACGCGCCCCCTTACCGCCGTTCCGGGGCAAGGAAAAGACCCTCAGTCGACCGAGTCGCGGGCGAACAGGTAAAATGCACAGCCGATGAACAGCGCGGCGCCGTAGATAAGGAAGGTGACGGCATAGGCATCGGCAGGCGGGGCGGGGCCGGTACTGGCGGCGAATACACGGCCCGTGATCAATTGCATCACGCCGACGCCGCCAACCCCGAACAGGTTCATCAGGGTGACACCGCGTCCGGTCAGATGGGCGGGGATGAAGCTGCGGGCGTGGGCGATCAGAACGGCAAAGCTGCCTCCCATGAATCCGACCAGCGCCATCAGCAGTGTGGCCTGAATAATGCCAGCCGTTGGGGAAACCGCAAGGATCAGACAGCCCACCCCACCCAGCAGGTTGCCGGTTAGGGCCACCCATTTGCGGGTGCCGAGGATGCGATCCATCGGGCCGTAGACAAAATTACCGATCACCATCGCCAGCCCCATCACCAGCGAGGCGGTGCCAATCACCGTGTCGCTGGCGCTGTAGACATCGTCCAGATATGGCCCGATCCAGACGCCGCGAATACCGGCGGCGGCATAATTGACGAACATCAGCGCGAATAGCGGCCAGAGGATCGGCATGCGCAGCAAATCAATGACCGAGCCGCGCTGCCCATCAGTTTTTTCAGCCGGGGGCGGATCGCGCACCAGCACCAGCATGGCCAGCGCCGCCGCCAGTGTGATCAACGCCAGCGCCGCCAGCGCCCCGCGCCAACCCAGCGCCTGCACCGCCAATGTCATCGGAAGCGCAGCGGCCAGATTGCCGAGCGAGCCAAAGCCCAGAACCGCCCCCGCATAGGTGGCGAAGACCGCCGGGCGGCTGTTGCGCGCCAGGATGTAGTAACAGGCCATCAGCACGGGCGAGCAACCGATGCCAATCAGCACCATCGCCGCGTCGATGTGCCAGACCCGGGTCGCCATCGCGAACAGCGCCGCACCCCCTGCCCCGCCAATGGCCAGCAATGTGCTGGCGGTGCGGCGCGGGCCAATGATGTCCAACGCCCAACCGACGGGAACTTGCATGAGCGCAAAGATCAGGAACCACAGGCCCGAAGCGCGTGCCAGATCGTCGGGCATCGCGCCAAGGTCGGCTTCAAGCGCCGGGGCCAGCACTGCAAGGAAGGCGCGATAAAACTGGCTGAGCATATAGCTCAGCGTCAAAATGATGATCGCGCGTGACACGTCCGGCGGCGTCCTGCCTGTTGCTTGCAATGCCCTACACGCGACACGGGGCGATGGGAAGCCGGAGCGGAAGGGAGCGTGTTGCGGTTTGACAATGTTGACCGGGGGCAGACGCTGCGCTGATGCTGGCGAGATACAGGTGACAAGAATTGCAGAAGGCGCAGGCGCGCCAGCGGTGTGAAAAGGGGCCGTTTTGCACCATTCGAACAGAGTTGTTTTCGAATTGGCGCGACGCCCGAAGCAGATCGGATCTAGTGAGCATCCAACGCCCGGGAACAGTCTAATCCGCTTATTCCGGGCATCATTACTTTGCGGTATCGGTTGTGACCTAGTCCACGATTGGCCCCGACGAGCCTCAGGTCAGGCCGAGGCGCGCCAGACGGGCTGCATCAGGTCGCGGTGGTGCGCGATGGCATCCTCGACTTTCTCATGCCAATGCAGATGCCCCCCTTCCAGCACCGCGCCAGCGGTGCAGATCCGGCGCAACAATCGCAGTTGATGCGACACGACGATGGCGCCGGAGTGTTTCAGGCGATCCAGAAACAGCGCCTCGGACCGGGCGCGGAAGGCGGCGTCGCCGACGCCCGTCACCTCATCCACCAGATAAGTGTCAAACCGGATCGCCATCGACAGCCCAAAGGCCAGGCGGGCGCGCATCCCGGCGGAATAATGTCTGACCGGCTGATGCAGATGGGCGCCAATGGCGGCGAAATCGGCGACGAATTCGATCAGGCTGGCGGGGGGGACGCCATAGGTGCGCGCAACGAACCGCAGGTTCTGCGCGCCGCTGAGGTCGCCGTGAAATCCGCCGCGAAACCCGACAGGCCAGGACACTGTCCCGCTGCGATGCACCTGACCCGAGGTTGCCTGCATGGTTCCGGCGATCATCTGCAACAGGCTGGTTTTGCCAGCGCCATTGCGCCCAAGCAGCGCGACAACGGAGCGGTCGGGGAATTCGGCGCAGATGCGATCGGCCACAACCGTGCGCAGGCCCGGTGCGCGATGCACTTTGGTCAGGCGGTCCAGTCGGATGCTCATCCGCGATGCTCTGCGATGCTCAATCTTCGCCTGCCCATGTCAGCGCCGATCCCTGAGCGATTGCACCACCATCACCCCCACCGCCCACAGCAATGTGGCAAAGAAGGCGGTCATCCCCAATATCACTGGCCGGTCCGGATAGGTGGCGCGTTCGGCCAGTGTCGGGTTGGTATAGGCGGCCAGATACCGGGTCTGGCGACGTGCCTCGGCCACGGCAACGTCATAGGCAACCTGGGCGGCGGCATAGGCGGCTTCTGCAATCTCGCGTTCGACCTGCAGGCGTTCGAACCCGGCGACGACGGTTGCATATCCTTCTGCGGAGACCTGGGCGTCACCACCGCCGATCTTGCCGCGTTCATCGGCCACGCGCGCCTCGATCACCCGCACCCGCTGTTCTGCCTGATCCCCCCGCGCCTGATTGGACCGTCTGCGGCTTTTGAGCATATCGAGGCGAATCACCTCATCCGCCAGTTGTTGTTGCAGTGTCGCCAGAACCCCCATCTGCCCCTGCACATCCGTGCCCGGATTGACCACTTGATTGGCCGAGCGATAGGCAGTCAGTTCGGTGCGCGCGACTGCCAGCCGCGCCTCAGCCTCGGCCAGATCGCGTTCGGCGTGGCGCGTGGTGTCGGCGCGGGCAATGGCGGACAGGGCGTTGATCCGGTCCGAACTTTCACCGAATATCGCCGCCGCAATCATCTGAGCATCGTCGGGCGCGAAGGCGCGAACCTCAACCTCGATCAGGCCCGCGCCCGGATCATGGGTGACCCGGACCATGCGTTGCCAGTAATCGGTCAGATCCTCGATCGTGCCGGACGGATCGAAGCCAAAGATCGGGTCGTATTCGGGAAGCGACCAGCGGGCGCGCAGATCCAGCCTGGTATCCAGCGTGCGCACCATGTCCTGACTGCCCATGAACGCGACCAGCAGGTCGGCGTCGGACCGCGCGCTGGAGCCGGACAGGTCGGCCACGCCACCCAGCAATTCGATTGCGGATCCGACCTCTTCCGCGCGGACCGAGAATCCGGTTGTTGCGGCATATTGATCGGACGCTTCGGACCACAGATACCAGGCCACGGCCGCCACGGGCAGCAGGACATAGACAAGGAACCCGGCCCACAAGGCCCAGGGACGGCGGGCCCGATGTGGGTCATACCAATCGGGCGCGCGCTGCATCGGCGCCACGGCAACAACGGTTCCGTTGTCGGCGCGGCCTTCGGGGATCGCTGGGACGGCGGCCTGGCTGGTCATGAACTCTCCGATTGATAACGAAGGATTAGGATTCGGAACGTAGTTAACGGACAGACCGTGAACAAAAGGTTGCCACACGCCATGATCTGCCGATGACACTGCCAACCACCCCCACGACCTTCACCCCAATCGCGCCGCTTGAGCATTTGCAGCCTTCGCCGCGTGCAGGCTGGCGGGCGATCTGGGCGCTGATGCTGCGCGAGATGGCGACGACCTTCGGACGTTCGCCCGGGGGGTGGATATGGGCGGTGGCGGAACCGGTGGCGGTGATTGCCCTGCTGGCGTTCGCCTTCTCGCTGGCGTTTCGGGCGCCATCGCTGGGCACATCATTCCCGCTGTTTTACGCCACCGGCTATCTGCCGTTCCTGTTGTTCCAGGATGTCTCCTCCAAACTGGCGCAGTCGCTGCGGTTTTCGCGACCCCTGATGACCTATCCGCGGGTGACCTGGTTCGATGCGCTGATGGCGCGGCTGGCGCTGAACATCGCGACGCATCTGGTGGTTGCCTGCATTGTGATCGCCGGGATCGAGGTATTCTGGCCATCAGGTGCGCAATATGACGCCCGCCATCTGGCGGCGGGATTTGCGATGGCGGCGGTGGTGGCGGTGGGTGTGGGGACGATCAATTGCTATCTGTTCACGGTTTTCGCCCCGGCCGAGCGTATCTGGCTGATCATCAGCCGCCCGCTGTTCATCGCCTCGGGCGTTTTCTATATTTTCGAGGATCTGCCGGGATCGCTGGGCGATCTTCTGTGGTACAACCCGCTGCTGCATGTCGTCGGTTCAGTCCGGGCCGGGGCCTATGGCGCCTATGATCCGGCCTATGTGACGCCGCTTTACCCGCTTGGCATCGGGCTTGGCGCGCTGACGCTGGGCCTGATCCTGTTGCGCGGGCACGGCGCAGATCTGCTGCGGCGATGAGACCGCATTATCCCCAGGCAGCCGCCGCGCAGCCTGACGTGCCAGAGCCGCATGTCGCGATCCTGTTGGGTCTGCACAATGGCGGTCGCTGGATTCGGGCGCAGCTGGACAGTATCGCAAGGCAAAGCCACACCAACTGGTCGCTGATCGTCAGCGATGACGGTTCCGTGGACGATGGGCCCGCAGTGACTGAACGGTTTCGTCGATCCGCCGCGCCGGGAACGGTACATGGGTGTGCCGGACCAAAGCGGGGCTTTGTGCGCAACTATCTGTCGATGCTGGGCCGCGTGCCGCGTGATGTCGGGGTCGTGGCGTTTTGCGATCAGGATGATGTCTGGCTAACCGACCGGTTGACGCGGGCCTGTACCGCGCTGAATTCGGGTCCGCAGGATGTTCCGGCGCTGTATCTTTCGACCACCTTGATCGCGGGGCCGGACTTGTCCTTGCGGGGGACCTCTCGCCCAGTGAGGCGGCGCCCGTGTTTTGCCAACGCGCTGGTGCAGTGCATCGGGGGCGGCAACACAATGGCGGTGAACCGGGCCGGGCTGGCGCTGTTGCGTGCAGCCGCGCCCGAGGCGCTGCTTGCCACCGGCGGCTATGGACCAGCCTCACACGATTGGTGGATGTACCAGATGATCACTGGCGCGGGTGGGCGCGTGATTGCCGACCCGGACCCGTCTTTGATGTATCGTCAGCATGGTGGTAACCTGTCCGGATCGAACCGAGGATTGCGTGCGCAGCTTGGTCGGGCCGCACAGATCCTGCGCGGCGACGCCCACCGGATGAGCGACCGTAATCTGGCGGCATTGTTGGCCTCAGCGCACCGCCTGACGATCGCGAACCGGGACGTGCTGAACCGCTTCGCAGCCGCCCGCGCCCTGCCACCGCCGATGCGCCTGCAGGCAATTGCGCGCCTGGGCCTGCACCGGCAATCGCGCGCTGGCACCGTGGCGCTGATGCTGGCCGCAGCGCTTGGGCGGGTCTGATCGCGGCCCCGAAATCCTGGCGCGATGATCAAGTTTCGGCTTGCACCTCAACACGTTCCCCGGCTTCCTTGGGCGAACACCCAGAGGAGCGGACAACATGAGCGGCAGGCTAAACGGAAAAACGGCAATTATCACGGCGGCGGGGCAAGGGATCGGACGGCGCACTGCGGAGGTTTTTGCCCGCGAAGGTGCGCGGGTAATCGCAAGCGACATCAATGCAGGCCTGCTGGAGGACCTGGGCACAATTGCGGGGATCGAGGTTGAGCCGCTGGATGTCACAGACGCCGCCGCTGTGGCCGATTTCACGGCGCGCCACAATGATGCGGATGTGCTGTTCAACTGCGCCGGGTTCGTTCATGCAGGCTCGATCCTGGAGTGTTCGGACGCGGATTGGGATTTTGCCTTTGATCTGAACGTGCGGGCCATGTTCCGGCTGATGAAAGCGGTGCTGCCGGGGATGCTGGAACGCGGCGGCGGGTCGATCATCAACATGTCGTCGGTCGCCTCGTCCCTGAAGGGGGTGCCGAACCGCTTCGCCTATTGCGCTAGCAAGGCGGCGGTTCTGGGGATGACGAAATCGGTGGCCGCCGACTATGTCACGCAGGGTATCCGCTGCAACGCGATCTGTCCGGGAACCGTCGACAGCCCCAGCCTGCATGAGCGGCTGCGCGCCACAGGGGATTACGACGCGGCGATGACGGTTTTCATCGCGCGACAGCCGATGGGCCGCGTTGGCACAACGGACGAAATTGCGGCCCTAGCGCTGTATCTGGCCAGCGACGAAAGCGGGTTTACCACCGGACAGGGACATATCATCGACGGCGGCTGGGCGATGTAGCAGCTCAGGGCCCGAACAGCACCTGGGTCAGGCGGGATGATGCGTCGATCACCCGGTCTTTCAACTCTAACAGTTTGGGCACCGGTATCCGCTGAACAGGGCCGTGGAATGCGACCGCGGCGGCGTATCGTCCGGCGGAATCCAGAACCGGAACGGCAATCGCTGTCATGCCTTCGATGAACTCCTCGCGGTCCAGCGCATAGCCCTGGCGCGAGATTTCGGCCAGTTCAGCAAGCAGTTTGTCGGGATCCGTGATCGTACTGGCCGTCTTGCGTTCAAGATGCATGACATTCACCAGGCGCGCGCGCTCGGCCTTTTGCAGGCTGGCCAGGTAGGTCTTGCCGCTGGCGGTGCAATGGAACGGCACATGGGTGCCGACCGGCAGCTGAATGCGAAACGGCCAATCCGTTTCAACGCGGTCCTGATAGGTCATGCCGCGCTCTTCCGGGGACACGAAGTTCACCGTCTCGCCAACCTCGGCGGCCAGTGTCATCAGCACCTGATACCGGGCCAGATGCTCGCTCGACGCGTTCATGACGCCGGAAGCCATAAGCCGCATGCGCCGCCCTGGCCGCAGCCCCTTCTGGCGATCATCACGCACCAGAAAGCCCTGATCCAGCAGGGTTGCGCACAGCCGGTGCACCGTTGGTTTGCTAAGCCCCAGCGTGCGGCCCAGTTCGGCAGGCGTCACCGGGCCTGACATATGGCCAATCTCTTCCAGGATCAGCAGCATCCGAAGGTTCGTTGGAATTCGATCCGTCATGGCAGCCTCTGAATACATGTGTGGAAAAAGCTTGCGCGACTCGTTAAAGCGTGTTCCCGTTAAAAACGAGACTTTAAGTCTCAATAATTGAAAAATCCACCCTAAACTGGGGAATTGAGTGGAATTTGACTTCGTCATCGTCGGTGCAGGGTCAGCGGGATGCGTGCTGGCGAACCGTTTGTCCGCGCATGGACGCTATTCCGTCGCCGTGATCGAGGCGGGCGGGCGCGACAGTTCTGCGTGGATTCACGTGCCGGTGGGTTATTTCAAGACCATGGGCAACCCGAAAACCGACTGGTGCTTCAAGACGGAACCGGATCCGGGGTTGAACGGGCGGTCGATCAACTATCCGCGTGGCAAGGTTCTTGGGGGGTCAAGCTCGATCAACGGGCTGCTATATGTGCGTGGCCAGCCGCAGGATTTCGATGGCTGGCGGCAGATGGGCAACACGGGCTGGAGTTGGGAAGACGTTCTGCCCTATTTCAAACGCTCGGAAAGCTGGGAGGCGAACGGCAGCGCGCTGCGCGGCACTGATGGGCCGCTGAGTGTCTCATCCCAAAGCATCACCCGTGATGTTGTCGATAAATGGATCGAAGCGGCGGTCAACGCCGGGTATCGCTGCAATCCCGACTATAACGCCGAGGATCAGGAGGGCGTCAGTTATTTCCAGTTCACCGCGCGCAAAGGGCGGCGGTGTTCCACTGCTGTGGCCTATCTGCGTCCGGCACAGAAGCGCGCCAATCTGACGATCCTGACCAACACCGCCGTCACCGGGCTGACGTTTGAGGGGCGGCGCGTGACCGGGATGACGGCCCGTCAGGGCGACCAGGATGTTCAGATCAAGGCCCGGCGCGAGGTGATCCTGTCGGCCGGTGCGCTGGCGTCACCGCAGCTTCTGATGACGTCGGGGATTGGCGCGGGCGAGGCGCTGGGCGCGCATGGAATCAGTGTGCGCCATGATCTGAAAGGCGTCGGGCAGAATCTGCAGGATCATCTGCAGGCGCGTCCGGTATATAAATGCAACGTGCCGACCATCAACACCGAGGTTGGCAACCTGTTCAAACAGGCAATGATCGGTCTGCAATATGCGGCGACACGCACGGGTCCGATGACCATGGCAGCCAGTCTTGGAACCGGGTTTCTGAAGACCCGGCCTGACCTGGAAACGCCGGATATCCAGTTTCACATTCAGCCCTGGTCGGCGGATAAACCGGCGGACGGGCCGCACAGATTTTCGGCCTTCACGGCCTCGGTCCTGCAACTGCGCCCGGAAAGCGTCGGGCATATTGCCCTGAAATCACCCGATATGCGGGACGCGCCGGCGATCTATCCCAATTACCTGGCGACCAAGACCGATTGTGACACGCTGGTCGAAGGGATCCGCGTGTCGCGGCGCATCGCAAGAACCGCGCCGCTCAGCGACGTTATCACGGCCGAGCATATCCCTGGCGAAGCGGTCGGCGATGACGACTATGACGCGCTGCTGGATTGGGCGCGCAATACCTCGACCACGATTTATCACCCGACCGGCACCTGCAAGATGGGTCAGGACGACATGGCCGTCGTGGATGAGCGTCTTCGGGTTCGCGGCATTGATGGCTTGCGGGTTGCCGACGCCTCGATCATGCCAATCATCACTTCCGGCAACACCAATGCCCCCACCATCATGATCGGCGAGAAAGCCTCGGACATGATACTCGAGGATGCGCGCGCATAATGGAACAGATTGCAGATTTCGGACAGATTATCATCGCGGACCTGATCCTGTCGGGCGACAACGCGCTGATCATCGGCATGGCCGCAGCAGGGCTGAGCCCTGAGTTGCGCAGGCGCGCGATCCTCTATGGTATGGTGATCGCGGCGGTTCTGCGGATTGTATTTGCGGTGATCGCGACCAAGCTGCTGGGGATTCCCGGCATTCTGTTTGTCGGTGGTTTGCTGCTGATCTGGGTCTGCTGGCGGCTGTTCGTCGAGATCCGCGCCGGTCACGGCGAGGAGGAGGCCGCAGCCGCAATGGCAACTGCGGACGACCCCCAGGGCGGCTATACCGGTCCGCCGCGGCGGACCATGGCCTCGGCCCTGATCTCGATCACGATCGCGGATGTGTCGATGTCGCTGGACAATGTTCTGGCGGTGGCCGCGATTGCCGATGGCGACACCCAGATGCTGGTCTTCGGGTTGGGGCTGGCGATCCTGCTGATGGCCTTTGCGGCCACGCTGATCATGAAACTGCTGACGAAGTACCCATGGATATCCTGGCTGGGACTGATCGTGCTGATCTATGTCGCCGGCGAGATGCTGTTCCGCGGCGTGTTCGACATCAACCACGGCATCGGGCCGATGCTGGGCCTGATCGAAGGGATGAACCTGGGCAAAGGCCACTAAAGAATTCTCGGGCGCTCCGGTGCGGAGCAACCTTGATGAAAGACCCGCAATACGCGCCGTTTGATGCCTTCACGGCGGCGCAGGGAGGACGAAACAGAAGGCAACTCTAGGGAGGAACATAATGTTCAATATCAAAACTCTTGCAACGGGCGTGGTTGCGCTGTCGTTGTCACTTGGCACATCGGCACTCGCCGAAAGCCACTCCAAAGTGCTGCGCATCCAGTCGGTGCTGCCAGCAACGGCGGACGAAGTCTTCATGCTGAACGAATTCGGTAAAGACGTGGCTGCCCTGACGGGCGGGTCGCTGACCATCGAAGTTCTGCCAGCCGGTGCCGTCGTTGGCCCGCGTGACATCATGGATGCGGTTGACGCCGGTCTGGTCGAAGGCGGCTTTGCCTGGACACACTACTGGGGTGGCAAACACGTTGCAGCCAACCTGTTCGGCGCACCGGTCGCCGGTGCCGGTGTTGGCATGGACAACATCGCATTCCTGTCCTGGTTCCAGTACGGCGGCGGCAAAGAGCTGTATGACCGTCTTTGGGACGAAATGGGCGTGAACGTCAAAGGCTTCATGCTGCAGCCGGTCGGCCCCGAGGCCCTGGGCTGGTTCCCCGAGCCGATTGAAAGCATGGATGACTTCCGTCAGATGCGTTTCCGCGCCCCTCCGGGCATGGTTGGTGCAGCCTATGCTGACATCGGCGTACCTGCTGTCGCCATGGGCGGCGGTGACATCCTGCCGGCACTTGAAAAAGGCACCATCGACGCAGCCGAGTGGTGCTGCCCGAAGCCGGATTCGGTGTTTGGTTTCCAGAAAGTGCTCAAGCACTACTATCTGCAAGGCCTGCACCAGGTTGTCGTGAACGCCGACATGTATGTGAATGGCGATTTTTATGATGGCCTGACCGAGCTGGAACAGAAGGCGCTGGAAGTTGCAGCAAACGCGTCGCTGTCAAAGTCCATGTCCTACCGCATCCTTGAAAACGGCAAGGCGCTGAAGGATCTGACCGACAACCACGGTGTTATCCTGGAAGACACGCCTGCTGATTACTTCACCGAGTATTCGGCGGCTGCAAACAAGGCGCTTCAGGCTGCTGCGGATGAGAACGAGTTCTTCGCAGAAGTTTGGCAGTCTCAGAAAGACTTTGCTGAGATCGCTGTGCCGTTCTGGTCCGGCGCTCAGACGTCGAATGCAAGCCTGGGTCGTGCATTTGCCGACACCCTGAAGTAAAAACAGGTCAGAACGGGCCCTTTCGGGGGCCCGTTCGTTCCTGTTTTCCAAGCGCCCGGCAGGGGGTGTTTTGAAAAAGGAACGCGGATACAAAAATCCACGTCCACGGGAGGGATAGCCAAATGGCGGACGAACCGAATCCAGAGGATCTGGAGATCGCGGACGAGTTGATTGCCGAACGCCGCGCCGAAGCGCCTGGTGAAACGCCCGAAGACATGACGGCCTGGCAGCGTCCGATCACGGCGGCAATTGATGTCATCAACTATCGCGCAGGTCAGATCATTGCGCTGTTGATGGTGCCACTGATCTTCGTGGTGGTGTTCGAAGTCATCTCGCGCAACTCCTTCTCGATCCTGTCCAATGCCGGGTTCGAGGAATTTGCACGCTCGATCGGCCTTGGTCCGACGCTTTGGGTCTATGGCACCAGTCGGATGATTGCCGGAGTGCTGTTCATGGCGGCGGCGGGTTACGGGTTGATGCGTGGTGTGCATATCCGCGCGGACTTCCTGTACCGCAACTGGTCAGACAAGACACAGGCGACGGTCGATGCCTCGCTCTACCTGTTGTTCTTCATGCCCTCGATGATCTTCTTCACGGTCGTTGCAACGCAGTTCTGGTGGCTTGCCTATTCGACGGGCGAGACCATGGCCATCGACAGTGCCTGGGGACCGATCCTTTGGCCTGCGCGCACCGCGATGCCGGTTGGCGGATTGCTGTTGCTGCTGCAAGGCATACCAGAAATTTTCCGCGCCTTTCACAAGATGGGCAAGGATCGCGAGCGCCTGTTCGTGCGCGCGCTGCCGTTCTACCTGATCGGGCTGATCTGGCTGGTCCTGGCCATCTTCTCGCCGGATGTGGTGCCAGGTGGTGAGTGGTTCACCAATGCAATGAAGGCGCCTGCGGGCCTCGACAAGCCAACCATCGGGCTGATCATGCTGGGCGCGATGCTGTTCGTGATCTTCATCGGCTTCCCGATCTCGTTCACGCTGATCTTCCTTGGGTTCGTGTTTGGCATCTGGGGGGTGAACTTCAAGCTGACGACCTTGCTGATGACGCTGAACACCAACTCCACCATGCTGAACGATCAGCTGATGGCGGTGCCGCTGTTCGTGCTGATGGGCATCGTGATGGAGGCAGCGGGCCTGATGGAACGGCTGTTTGCGTCGATCCAGATGATCATGGCGCGGGTGCGCGGGGCGTTGTTCTTCGCGGTGCTGATCGTGTCGACAATCTTTGCTGCCGCAACCGGCATCGTCGGCGCCTCGGTCACGCTGCTGGGCATCATGGCCGGTGCCACGATGAGCCGGTCAGGCTATGACGTGAAACTTGCCGCCGGCACGATCACTGCGGGCGGCACGCTGGGCATTCTGATCCCGCCGTCGATCATGCTGATCGTCATGGGACCGGTGCTGGAAGTGTCGACACTTGACCTGTTCCGGGGCGCGTTTGTACCCGGCGCGATCCTGGCATCGCTCTACCTGCTTTACACGTTGGGGCGGTGCTGGATCAATCCAAGCCTCGGGCCGATTCTGTCAGAGGAGGACCAGCCGGACACGTCGAAGTTCTATGGTGCCGAGGTAGCGTTGATCTGTCTGGGGGTTCTGACCATGTGCCGGGTGTTCGGCCTTGGAATGGGCGGAGCCTTTGGTGGTGTCGTGCCCTTCGCTGGCCTGATCGTCTTTGCGATCACCGTGGCCATCGCCTATGCGGCCTACCGCAAGCTGAGCATCCTTCGTATCGTTCTGCCGATTGCCGTTCTGTTCCACGTCTACATGATCTTCGCGAACATGGGTGCGGATGGCGGCCTGCCGATCTGGTCCATCGTCTTTGCGGCCTTCATCGGGCTTCTCGCCGTGCTGGCGCGCCCGATCTACCATAAGGAGGCTGACGACGGCTTCTATTTCTCGGACCTCTGGGACGAGTTCTTCGCAGGGTTGATGCCGCCAACGATCCTGATCTCTTTCGCGCTGGGTTCGATCCTGCTGGGCTTTGCGACACCTGCCGAAGCCGCCGCCATGGGAGCTTTCGGCGCGATCCTGCTGTCGGTCGGTTATCGCAAGTTCACCATCCCCGGCTTTTTCGACAGCCTGATCAAGGCGCTGGAAATAACCGTTTTGATCATGTTCCTGGTCGCCGCATCGAACTTCTTCGGTGCGCAGTTCAGCGCCCTTGGCACGCCCAAGATGATGACCGAACTGCTGCTGGGGCTTGAGATGTCGCCCTATCTGATCCTGCTGATGGTCATGGCGCTGATCTTCCTGTTGGGCTGGCCGCTGGAATGGGTGCCGATCGTGCTAATCGTGGTGCTGATCCTGCTGCCCACGGTCGAGGCGCTGTCGGTGCACGGGCTGGAACGCTATGACATGATGGTCTGGTTCGGCATTCTGGTCGCGGTGAACCTGCAAACCGCTTGGCTTAGTCCGCCGGTGGCGCTGTCGGCGTATTTCCTGAAGGGGGTCGTGCCGGATTGGGATCTGAAGGACATCTATCTGGGCATGATGCAGTTCATGCTGGTGCAGCTTCTTGGGTTGATCCTGCTGTTCATCTTCCCGCAACTGGTCTTGTGGCTGCCAAGGGTCATGTCCGGCGGATAGGCCCGCGACGGGGCGCATCCAGAGTCCGGCCAGCGCGCGGTCAGCAGTGCGGCAAGCCCGGATCGGAAATCCGGGAAGGATAGTGTCACGCCCAGTTCTTCCTTGATCCGGCGGTTACGAACCCGCTTGGATTCGGCATAGAAACTGCGGGCCATCGGGCCAAGTTCGGCCTGTTCGATCGGGGTTTCCGGCGGTATCGGCAGGTCGAGCAATTCGGCTGCGTGGGCGATCACGTCCTGTGGCGGGGCCGGATCGTCATCGCAGACATTATAGACCGCGCCGGGGTTTGGCCGCGCGATCGAAGCGTCCAGCGTCGCGGCAATGTCGTCCACGTGAATGCGACTGAACACCTGCCCCGGTTTGACGATCCGCCGCGCGGTGCCAGCCCGCACCTTGGCGAATGGCCCGCGACCGGGGCCATAGATTCCGGCCAGACGGAAGATATGCAGCGGCAGGCCGGTGCTGGCGGCAATGTCCTGCCAGGCAGCCTCAGCCGCCACACGCGCGTGGCCGCGTTTGGTGGTGGGGGTAAGGGGGGTCGCCTCGTCCACCCAGCCGCCCTGGTGATCGCCGTAAACGCCAGTTGTCGACAGGTACCCGACCCATTCCAGTTGGGGCGCCACAGCCGCAATTTCATAGCGCAGGGCGTTCAGCACCGGGTCGCCATCTTCGCCGGGGCCAGCGGAAATCAACAGATGTGTGGCGTCATGAAGCGCCGGACCGGGATCATCGCCGGGCCAGTGCAGCGGCACCACCCCGGTGGCGGCGATATCGGCCATCTTGTCCGGCGACCGGGTCGTGCCAATGATCTTCCAGCTGCGTGGCAGCAACCGGCGCGACAGGGCGCGGGCGGAAAATCCGTGACCGAAGGACAGCAGGGTTTGCGTCATGTGGCGTAGTCAGAGCCTTCCGAATCCAGGATCGCGCGCAATTCGCCCAGATGGCGAATGTCCTGCTCGGGATAGGACTCAAGTTCAGCCGCCGTCTTTTCGGCGATATTATCGGGCAATACCCGCAGCGGCTGTCCGGTTTGCAGGGCACGGATATAGGTTTCGGCGGCGCGTTCGAAATAGAACATGCGGTTGAAGGTGTCGGCCACGGTGTCGCCGATTACCAGAACGCCGTGATTGCCCATCACCATGACCTTCTGCCTGGGATCGCTGAACAGGGCCGAGCACCGCTCGCCCTCCTCCTCGAACGCCAGGCCGCCGTAGTGTTCGTCAATGACCACGCGGTTGAAGAAAATGGCCGAGTTCTGGTCGATCGGCAAAAGGCGGCTGTCGGCAAGGCTGGCCAGTACCGTGGCGTGGATCGAATGGACATGCATCGCGCAGCGGGCGTGGGGGACGTTGCGATGCAGCGCGCCGTGAAGACCCCAGGCGGTTGGATCGGGCGCGTTGGGACCACTAAGCGTTTCGGGATCATTGGCGTCGATCAGCAGCATATCGCTGGCGCGGACGCGGGAAAAATGCATCTGGTTCGGGTTCATCAGGAACCGCGATCCATCGTCGCTGACCGCAAACGAAAAATGGTTCGCCACAGCCTCGTGCATGTTCAGGCGCGCGGTCCAGCGGAAGGCGGCGGCCAGATCGGCGCGCTGCTGCCAATGGTCGATATTGGGGCGGTTGGTCAGGGCTTGGACGGTCATGGCGGCCTCGGCAATTGTCGGCACGCACAATTGCGGCAGTTGGTGGCGGCGTCAATTGAAAGCTGTGTGCCGCCCAAGGGGGGGGTTGAACATGGCCGCAGGTTCATGACAATTGGTCTATGGAACACCCCCTTATTGATAGCTGGGCCAAGGCGGCCCCTGAACTGGTTGCCGTTGCAGCGGGACGCGCAGCGGCGGATCTGGTTGTGAAGAATGGCCGCTGGGTCAATGTCCACACGCGCGAGGTGATCGAGGGCACGGATATCGCCATATCGCGCGGGCGCTTTGCCTATTGCGGCCCCGATGCCAGCCATTGCATCGGTGAATCGACCGAGGTGATCGAGGCGGACGGTGCCTATCTGATCCCCGGCCTTTGCGACGGGCATATGCATATCGAAAGCGGCATGCTGACCCCGGCGGAATTCGCCGCTGCGGTGATCCCGCACGGCACGACCAGCATCTTCCATGACCCGCACGAGATTGCCAATGTTCTTGGCCTGCGTGGCGTGCGGCTGATGCATGACGAAAGCCTGTTGCAGCCGATCAATGTGTTCACGCAGATGCCCTCCTGCGCGCCCTCGGCCCCGGGGTTGGAGACGACGGGGCATGAGATCAGCGCCGAGGATGTGGCCGAAGCGATGGCATGGCCTGGGATCATCGGGCTGGGTGAGATGATGAATTTCCCCGGTGTCTCGGCAGGTGACGCGCAGATGCTGGCCGAGATTGCGGCGACGCAGAACGCGGGCAAGACCGTCGGCGGTCACTATGCCAGCCCCGATCTGGGCCCGGCCTTCGCGGCCTATGTCGCGGGCGGCCCGGCGGACGACCATGAAGGTACTTGCGAGGATGATGCGGTGGCCCGCGCGCGGCTTGGCATGCGTTCTATGATGCGGTTGGGGTCGGCCTGGTATGACGTGGAAAGCCAGATAACGGCGATCACTGAAAAAGGCCTCGACCCGCGCGGGTTTATCCTGTGCACTGACGACAGCCATTCCGGCACCATCGTGAACGTAGGTCATATGAACCGGGTGGTGCGTCACGCGATATCCTGTGGCTGTGACCCGGTGGTGGCGATCCAGATGGCGACGCTGAACACCGCGACGCATTTCGGGTTGGAGCGTGAGATCGGCTCGATCACGCCGGGGCGGCGGGCAGATATGATCCTGACCGGCGATCTGGAAACACTGCCGATAGACCGGGTGATCGCGCGCGGGGTCACAGTGGCCCGCGATGGGGTGGGCAAAGTCGATTGCCCACATCTGGACTGGCCTGCCGAGGTGCGCAGCACCGTCAATATGGCCCGCGATCTGGCCGAGGTGGATTTCCGCATTGAAGCGCCCGAGGGGGCGAATTCGGTGCGCGCAAAGGTGATCGGTGTGGTCGAGAATCAGGCCCCGACGCGGGCGCTGACTGCCGACCTGCCGGTGCAGGACGGCGTGGTGGAAGCCGAGGGTGAGGTCTGCCAGATCGCCCTCGTCGAGCGGCACCGGGCGACCGGGGGTGTGGTGAACGGGTTCGTTTCGGGCTTTGGATACACCGGGAACATGGCCATGGCCTCGACCGTGGCGCATGACAGTCATCATATGATCGTGGTCGGGACATCGCGCGCGGATATGGCGCTGGCCGCGAACCGGCTGCGCGCCGTGGGCGGCGGGATCACGGTGTGGCGGGACGGGGTCGAACTGGCCATGGTCGAACTGCCGATTGCCGGGCTGATGTCGGACCGGCCTGCCGCGCAGGTGGCCGCTGCGGCGGACCGGATGGTGCAGGCAATGGCCGAGTGTGGATGCACGCTCAACAACGCCTATATGCAGCATTCGCTGCTGGCACTGGTTGTCATACCAGAGCTTCGGATCTCTGATATGGGGCTGGTTGATGTTACCCGGTTCGAACTGACCGAACTTTTTGAAAGCACCGCATGACTGATCCCAACCTGCCCATCGTCAGCCCCGAAGTCCCTGGATTTGAGGAGTTTCGCGACGCCGACGCCGCCGTCGAGCGCCTGAACGATTTGTACCAGACGGCCAGCAAGTTTCTGTGCAACGCGTTTTCCGACGCGGCAAAAGGCGGCATTCCAGCGGCGCGCGCGCGGGCGTTTTACCCCGAAATCCGCCTGACTACGACAAGTTACGAAGTCGGCGACAGCCGGTTGAGCTTTGGCCATGTCGCCGGTCCCGGAACCTATTCGGCGACGGTGACACGCCCCGATCTGTTCGCCAGCTACCTTAAGCAGCAAATCTCTCTGGTGATGGAGAATCACTCGGTCCCGGTGCGGATCGGGCCGTCGACGACGCCGATGCCGGTGCATTTTGCGGTGGCCAACGATGCCTCGGTCAGCGTGCCGCAATCGGGCGTGATGGACTATGCGCTGCGCGATTATTTCGACGTACCCGACCTGTCGACAACCCATGACGAGATCGTCAACGGCTATGGCTTTGCCCATGCCGATGGCGCCCATGCGCTGGCGCCATTTTTGGCCCAACGGGTGGATTATTCGCTGGCGCGGCTGTCGCATTACACGGCGACGGCCCCGGACCATTTCCAGAACCACATCCTGTTCACCAACTATCAGTTTTACGTGGATGAATTCGAGGCCTTCGCCCGTTCGGTCATCGAAGACCCGGACAGTGATTACACCAGTTTTGTCGGCCCGAATAATCAGGAGATCACGACAGCCGACGGCGCCATCACGGTGCCCGAACGCTTGCCGCAGATGCCGACCTATCATCTTAAACGTCCCGGGGGCGCCGGGATCACGCTGGTCAACATCGGGGTCGGCCCATCGAACGCCAAGACGGCGACGGATCATATCGCGGTGCTGCGCCCGCATGCATGGCTGATGGTCGGGCATTGTGCGGGCCTCAGGAATTCGCAGCGGCTGGGTGATTATGTGCTGGCCCATGCTTATCTGCGCGAAGATCACGTGCTGGACGACGATCTTCCGGTCTGGGTGCCGATCCCGGCGCTGGCGGAAATTCAGATCGCCCTGGAACAGGCTGTGGCCGAGGTGACGGCGCTTGAAGGGTTCGAGCTAAAGCGCATCATGCGGACCGGCACGGTCGCCACCATCGACAACCGCAACTGGGAGCTTCGCGACCAATCTGGCCCGGTGCAACGGCTGAGCCAGTCGCGCGCCATCGCGCTGGATATGGAGTGTGCGACCATCGCGGCCAATGGGTTTCGGTTCCGCGTGCCTTATGGAACCTTGCTGTGCGTTTCGGACAAACCGCTGCACGGAGAGCTGAAACTGCCGGGCATGGCCTCGGATTTTTATCGCAATCAGGTCACCAATCACCTGCTGATCGGCATCCGTGCGATGGAGGCGCTGAGCAAAATGCCCCTGGCGCGAATTCACTCTCGTAAGCTGCGCAGTTTCGAAGAAACGGCGTTTTTATGAGGCCGCGAGCGGCGTGAAGACGGTTTTCCGGCCAATAATTCGCGAAAAGCACTTGCAACTGACCGCTAATCGTTGTGGAACCCCCATATATAAGGCTATTGTGGCAAGGTGAGCCCCAAGTATAGGGGGCCGCATGAGGAGAGATATCATGGCAAGCAAACCGATGACCAAAACCCAGCTGGTGGCCGCACTGGCTGAGCGGATGGACACCGACAAGAAATCCGCTGGTGAAGCGCTGGACGCCATCACCGGCATCATCACCGACGAAGTGTCAGGCGGCGGTGCCGTGACGCTTCCGGGTGTTGGCAAAGTCTATTGCCGCGAACGTCCGGCCCGTATGGTCCGCAACCCCGCCACGGGCGAGCAGATCCACAAGGATGCCGACAAGGTCGTCAAGATGACCATCGCCAAGGCTCTGAAAGACAGCGTCAACGGCTGATCCGGCCCTGACGAACTGACCAGAAAGGTCGCCCATTGCGGGCGGCCTTTTTTTGTATAGAGCGTTTCCATGGATGTCCGCGCAATTCTGATGGGGCTGGCCTTTGTGGTGATGTGGTCCTCGGCCTTCAGCTCGGCGCGGATCATTGTGGCCGACGCGCCGCCGTTGAACGCGCTCGCGCTACGCTTCCTGATTTCCGGGCTGATCGGTGTGGCGATTGCGCGCGCGCTGGGCCAGTCGTGGACCCTCAGCCGGGGGCAATGGTGGGCGACGTTGCTGTTCGGGGTATGCCAGAACGCGATTTACCTGGGGCTGAACTTTGTCGCGATGCAGACGGTCGAGGCATCGCTGGCCTCCATCGTGGCATCGACCATGCCGCTTTTGGTGGCGCTGGCGGGTTGGGTGGTTTTCCGGGAACGGCTGAGCCTGCTGGGGTTTACCGGTCTGGTGGCGGGCACCATCGGCGTGGTGATCATCATGGGCACACGGATCGGCGCCGGGGTCGATCTGTTCGGCCTGTCGTTGACAGGCATTGGGGTGCTTGGCCTGACATTCGCGACCCTTGCGGTGCGCGGCACGGGCGGTGGAAAGAACATGCTGATGATTGTCGGCTTGCAGATGCTGGTCGGGGCGGCGGTGCTGGCCCCGTTTGGGTTGTGGCTGGAGGACCCGAGTGTGACGTTGTCGACACCGCTGGTTCTTGCCTTTGTCTACACCACTCTGATCCCCGGGCTGGCGGCGACGCTGGTCTGGTTCCATCTGGTCGACCGGATCGGCATGGTGCGCGCCGCCACATTCCATTTTCTCAACCCATTTTTCGGGGTGTTGATCGCTGCAATTCTGTTGAACGAAGCCGTACGCGCGGCGGATCTTCTTGGCGTCGTCATCATCATGCTGGGCATTCTGGCGGTGCAGATGGCGAAGGTCAGACACCATAAACATACCTGACACATTCTCTGACGTGCATTTGATGTGACAGGTCAGGGGCTTGGCCCTATGCCAATCGCCATGGAATTGATCCTGGGATATGCCGCCGGACTGCTGACGCTGATTAACCCCTGCGTCCTGCCGATCCTGCCCATCGTATTGGCCACGGCGTTGCAGGCTAGTCGTCACGGGCCGCTGGCCATCGCCGCAGGGATGAGCCTGTCATTCGTGGTCCTTGGCCTTGGCGTCACGGTTGTCGGCTATAGCCTGGGTATTACCGAGGAAACCATCGCCCAGGCTGGCGCGGTGCTGATGGTCGGTTTCGGTCTGATCCTTCTGGTGCCGCGTTTTTCTGCCGGGTTCGCCACGGCAACCGCTGGGTTTTCCGGCCGTGCGGATTCGCAGATCGACGATCTTGAACAGGGCGGTATGCGCGGGCAGTTTCTGGCCGGCGTACTGCTTGGCGCGGTCTGGTCGCCCTGCATCGGGCCGACACTGGGCGGCGCAATCTCGCTGGCCAGTCAGGGCGAAAGCATCGGCTGGGCCGCCGCCATCATGATGTCTTTCGCGCTGGGCGTGTCGACGATCATCATCGCACTTGGCTATGGCGCGCGATCCGTCATCCTGCGCCGTCAGGCCACGATGCGCGCGATTGCCGGTAAGGCCCGCCCGATCATGGGGGCGGTGTTCGTCCTGGTCGGTCTTGGCATCCTGTTCAAAGTTCACCACCTGGCCGAGGCCTGGGCCGTGCAAAACCTGCCTGCCTGGCTGATCGACCTGTCTGTTTCCATTTAACCAAGGAGTATCCACATGAAACGTCGCGACTTTCTGATTGCAGCAAGCGCTACAGCCGCCGCCACAATGGTTCCCGCCGCCGCAATGGCCGCCAAGAACTACAAGCCCGGTCTGGTCCAGTCAGAGCTGGCTGCGGGCAAGACCGTATTCCTGGATTTCAAGGCTGCCTGGTGTTCGACCTGCGCCAGTCAGGAGCGCACGATCAATGCCCTGAAGTCCGCGAACCCGGCGTATGAGCAGGCGATCAGCTTCATCAACGTGGATTGGGACAAATATGGTCGGTCGGATCTGGCCAAAGCGCTGAAGATCCCGCGCCGCTCGACCCTGGTGGCGCTGAAAGGCAATCATGAGATTGGGCGCATCGTGGCCGGAACAGGCCGGGCGCAGATCCAGGGGCTGATGGATGCCGCGCTGAACGCTGCGACCAGCTGAGGGTATTTTAGCCGGGGCGGGCGTAGGTAATCAATCACCAAGCTGGGCGAACGCCTGACCGGGGGTAGGCGATGCAGCATGTCTGTATGGCAATTTATGGTTCAGCGGTAACTCTAAGATAAGAAGGTTCCGCGACCCATCTAAATCGCCTGCCCGCGGGACGGTCAGGCGATCGCCCGGCGCCCTTGCGGGCTTGATTCCGGGCGTTGTTCGCACATTTGGCCAACGTCCACTTAAGTCAAAACCCAACAACGCGAACTCAGCCAATTGGGCCGCGCCGACCTCCGGTCTGGGCGCGGTCCAGCAGCAGATGATCCAGCAGCACGCAGGCCATCATCGCTTCGCCCACCGGAACGGCACGGATACCGACACAAGGGTCGTGGCGACCTTTGGTGATGATCTCGGTCGGCTGACCGCCTTTGGTGATGGTCTTGCGCGGGGTCAGGATAGACGACGTCGGCTTGACCGCGAAGCGCACCACGACATCCTGCCCGGTTGATATCCCTCCGAGGATGCCGCCAGCGTGGTTTGACGAATAGACCGGCCCGTCCGGGCCCATCGAAATCTCATCCGCGTTCTTCTCTCCGGTCAGCATCGCGGCGGCCATTCCGGCACCAATCTCGACCCCTTTGACGGCGTTGATTGACAGCATCGCCGCCCCAAGATCGGTGTCGAGCTTGCCATAGACCGGCGCGCCCAGCCCCGGCGGGACACCCTGCGCCGTAATTTCGATCATCGCACCGACCGAGCTGCCGGATTTGCGTAGCCCGTCCAGATAGTCGGCCCAGCCCGCCGCCGCCTTGGCGTCGGGGCACCAGAACGGGTTCTGTGCGATCTGATCCCGGTCAAAGGCACTACGGTTGATGGCCTGATCGCCCATTTGCACCATATAGCCGGTGATCGAGAGGTCCGGCACCAGCGCTGCCAGCGCTGCCCTTGCCACCCCGCCCGCCGCCACCCGCGCCGCCGTTTCGCGGGCCGAAGACCGCCCGCCGCCACGCGGATCGCGAATACCGTATTTCTGCCAATAGGTGATATCGGCGTGGCCGGGGCGGAACTTTTCGGCAATGTCGCCATAGTCTTTGGAGCGTTGATCCGTGTTCAGGATCATCAGCTGGATCGGGGTGCCGGTGGTTCGCCCCTCGTAAACGCCGGACATGATCTGAACCTCGTCCGCCTCGCGCCGCTGGGTGGTGTATTTGTTCTGCCCCGGCTTGCGCTTGTCCATCCAGACCTGAATGTCACCTTCACTCAGCGGCACGCCCGGCGGACAGCCATCAACCGTTGCGCCCAGCCCCGGCCCGTGGCTTTCGCCCCAGGTGGTGACACGGAAGATATGTCCGAATGTGTTCAGGCTCATCGCGCGGCTCCTTTGCATGTTCCTCTAAAGGCATCACAATGCGGATGGAAGCGGCTGCACCAATCTGGCTAGCGATCCAAAGCCAGCATCATCGTCACCTTGTTGCCCACAGCCCCACTGACCGTCCAGCCCAAACGTTGATAGAAGTCGACGTTGGCGGACATCTTGCGGTGCGTGGCCAGGTGCATTTCGCGGCATCCCAAGGCCCGCGCCAGCGTCTCGGCAAACCGCATCAGATCGCGGCCGACGCCCTTGCCGCCATGATCTGGCGCCACTGCGATATTGGCCAAGTGAAAGTTGGCGTCTGTCGCCCACCCGATCAGGCAACCGATTACGGTCTGGTCCTGCTCGGCCAGATGGACGTGGCCTGCAGCGATGTCGTCAACCACGCCGGCACTAACATCAGGCAGATCCGGCAAATGACTCACCCAGGGCGCATAGGCCGCACGGATCACGTGTCGGACTGCGGCGGCATCAGCGTGCTGCGCTTTTCTGATCGAAACCTCGGCCATGAGACGATCAAAACCCACGGCGCGCGCGTCCGCAAGACTCCCCCTTGCCGAAAGATGCCCCGGCACCTAAGAAGACAATACCTCGGGGGGCCCATTGGGCTGAGATGCGAAAGCGAACCCGTCGAACCTGAACCGGTTAATACCGGCGGAGGGAAGGTCGAGCATTCCTCACCCGATCCTTCGTCCGGCCACCAAGGAGAGTGAGAATGCGTACCCTATTCCTTGCGGCAGGGCTTTTGGCAGCAACACCTGTGTTCGCGCAGGACAAGCCGACCCTGACCGTGCTGACCTATGACAGTTTTGTGTCCGATTGGGGCCCCGGCCCCGTGGTCGAGGCTGCGTTTGAAGAGGTCTGCAACTGCGACCTGAAATTCGTCGGCTCTGGCGACGGGGCTGCCCTGTTGGCGCGTATCCGACTGGAGGGCGCGCGATCCGAGGCGGATGTGGTGCTGGGCCTCGACACCAACCTGACGGCGGCAGCTGCGGGCACCGGCCTGTTTGCGCCCCATGGCGTGACGCCCGAAGGCCTCAGCCTGCCCATCGCCTGGGATGATCCGCTGTTCCTGCCTTTCGACTGGGGCTATTTCGCCTTTGTCCATGACACGGGCAAACTGGTGAACCCGCCTGCCGATTTTCGGGCACTGGGCGCGTCGGATGTGTCTGTCATCATCCAGGATCCGCGATCCTCGACCCCCGGTCTGGGCCTGCTGATGTGGGTCAAGGCAGCTTATGGCGACGAGGCCGGGTCGGTCTGGGCCGACCTGTCGGACAACATCGTCACCGTCACCAAAGGCTGGTCCGAGGCCTATGGCCTGTTCCTTGAGGGCGAGGCGGACATGGTGTTGTCCTACACCACCTCACCCGCCTATCACCGGATTGCTGAGGAGGATGACACCAAGGCGGCGGCAGAGTTTGCCGAAGGGCATTACCTGCAGATCGAGGTGGCCGGGAAGCTTGCCTCTGGCGATCAGCCGGAATTGGCGGACGCCTTCCTTGCTTTCATGCTGTCCGAAGGGTTTCAGGGCGCGATCCCGACGACCAATTGGATGTACCCGGCGGTGACCCCGGCGGGCGGGCTGCCCGAAGGGTTCGGATCGCCGCGTGACGGCACGTCCTTGCTGGTCGCCCCGGGTGACGCACCTGCGGTGCGCGATGCGGCGCTGGACGAATGGCTGAACGCGCTGGGCCAGTAACCCCGCGCGTCGCGCTGATTGGGGGGCTGGCAGCTGGGGTGATCCTGCTGCTGGTCCTTGGGTCTATCGCCGCCGTCGCCCTGCGCGCCGAGGTCTGGAGCGGGTTGAAACCGTCCGACTGGGCGGCGCTGCGCTTCACGCTGTTGCAGGCCGTTTTGTCGGCGGTGATCAGCGTCGGGCTGGCGATTCCGGTGGCGCGCGCGCTGGCGCGGCGGCAATTTCGCGGGCGTGGTGCGCTGATCACCCTGCTGGGCGCGCCGTTCATCCTGCCGGTGATTGTCGCCGTCTTCGGGCTGTTGGCCGTCTTTGGTCGCAGTGGGATTGCCAGTCAGGCGCTGGGCTGGCTGGGCCTGCCACCACTTTCGATCTTCGGGCTGCACGGCGTGGTGCTGGCGCATGTCTTCTTCAACCTGCCGCTGGCGGTGCGGCTGATCCTGCAAGGCTGGATGGCGGTACCAGCGGAACGGTTCCGATTGGCGGCCTCGCTGAACTTCACCTCTCGCGACGTGGCCCGCCACATCGAGTGGCCGGTGTTGCGAGAGGTCGTGCCAGGCGCCCTGATGGCTGTGTTCCTGATCTGCACGACCAGTTTCGCAGTGGCCCTGACCCTTGGCGGAGGGCCGCGCGCCACCACCATCGAATTGGCGATCTATCAGGCGTTCCGGTTCGATTTCGACCTGTCGCGCGCGGCATTGCTGGCGCTGCTTCAGGTGGCGGTGTCAGGCACCGCCGCGCTGATCGCGCTGCGGGTGTCGCGCCCGGCGGATCAGGGCGGCGGGTTGGACCGGGTTGCCCGGCGCTGGGATGCCGCCGGGCCGGTTGCGAGGTTGCAGGATACGCTGTTTCTGGCGCTGGTGTCGCTGTTTCTGTTGCTGCCGTTGCTGACCATCGTGTTGCGCGGCCTGCCCGGCCTGCTGAGCCTGCCTGCGCCGGTATTCGCGGCGGCTGGCCGCTCGATCCTGGTGGCGCTGGCATCGACAGCGCTGACGCTGGCACTGGCCCTGCCGTTGGCGGCGATGGCGCATGGATTGCGCGGGCGCGGCGGTAAGGTGGTTGAGGGGCTGGGGTATCTGACAATCGCCGCCTCTCCGCTGGTGATCGGGACGGGGTTGTTCATCGTCATCTTTCCCTTTGCCAATCCGGTGGCGCTGGCCTTGCCGGTCACGGCGTTGGTGAATGCGGCGATGGCGCTGCCGTTCGCGCTGCGTGTTCTGGCCCCTGCCCTTGCTGGGGTCGAGGGCGGCTATGGCCGCCTTGCCGACAGCCTGCGCCTGACCGGGTTTGCCCGATTGCGGCTGCTGTGGTTGCCGCGCCTGCGCCGTCCGCTGGGGTTTGCCGCCGGGTTGGCGGCGGCTTTGTCGATGGGCGATCTTGGCGTTGTCGCGCTGTTTGCAGACCCGGAGGGGGCGACGCTGCCGCTGACCCTCTATCGGTTAATGGCGGCCTATCGGACCGGGGATGCGGCGGCGGCGGCGCTGTTGCTGCTGATGCTTAGCCTGGCGGTATTCTGGGTATTTGATCGGGGGGGACAGACGGATGCTGACGCTTGAGGGGGTGCGCCTGACGCGTGGCGACTGGACGCTGAGCGCCGATCTGACGGTCCAGGCCGGTTCGCGCGTAGCGGTGATCGGCCCGTCGGGGGCGGGCAAGTCGACATTGCTGGATCTGATCTCGGGCTTCGTCGAACCGACCGGGGGGCGTATTCTTTGGGACGACACGCTGCTGACCGGACAGGCCCCCGGCGCGCGCCCGATCAGCCTGTTGTTTCAGGATGGCAACCTGTTCCCGCATCTGAGCGCCTTCCAGAACATCGCGCTGGGGCTGCGCCCCTCGCTGCGGCTGACGCCGGCGGAACGCGACCGTGTGCGCGCCAGCCTGTCGCGGGTGGGGTTGTCCGGGATGGAAGATCGCAAACCCGGCGCGCTTTCAGGGGGGCAACGCAGCCGGGTGGCGCTGGCGCGGATGTTGCTTCGGGCGGAACCGCTGGTGCTGTTGGATGAACCCTTCGCAGCGCTGGGTCCGGCGTTGAAGGACGAGATGCTGGCGCTGCTGCTGGATCTGATTGCAGAGATTGGCGCCACCCTGCTGATGGTCACCCATGATCCCGAGGATGCGCGGGCATTGAAGGGCCAGACGATCCTTGTTGCCGATGGGGTGGCGCATCCGCCAGAAGACACTGGCGCGCTGTTTTCGAACCCGCCTGCGGCACTGGCCGCATACCTCGGATAGAAAAACGCGCCCTGGCAAACCGGGGCGCGTTTTTTCATTTCATCCGATCAGGCGATGTCAGGCGGATTTGGCGCGCTTCTTCACCGGCGCCCAAAGCGCCTTGTTGGTCAGGTAGAGCAGCACTGACAGGATCGCCAGCATCAGCACCCCGACCAGGCCGGCCTGCTTGCGCTGTGCCAGCTTGGGCTCAGCCGCCCACATCAGGAAGGCCGCCGCATCTTCGGCAAGATGATGAACGTCATTTGCATGCTCGGGCTCAAAGGTGATCGCGCCGTCTGACAGCGGTGGCGACATCGAAATCCAGCCACCGGGATAGGCGGTGTTTTCGTAGAGAGTCGTATCGCCGACAGTCTTTTCCTCACCCGTATAGCTGGTCAGGATTGCAACGATGTACTCTGGCCCGCCCATGCCCTTGAACAGCTGGTTCAGGCCAAGGCCATAGGGCCCGTGGAACCCGGCGCGCGCCTTTGCCATCATGCTGAGGTCGGGCGCGCCTACTGTCGGGTTGGCCGGGAAATTCGAGGTGTAGGTGACCACATATTCCTCTTTCACCGGATCGTAATGTTTCGGGTTCGCGCGCTCGTCCGGGACAAAAAGCTCGGCGGCATAGGCACGAACCTGATCCTCTGGCAGGGCTGGTCCGCCGCTTTCGGTCAGCGAGCGGATCGGAACATACCGCAGCCCGTGACAGCCCGAGCAGTTTTCCGTGTAAATCTGCAACCCGCGTTGCAGCTGATGCTGGTCGTAAGTGCCGAAGGGCCCTTCGAAGGAGAAATCGACATCCTCGATATGTCCATCTCCGCCGCCTGCGGGGATTGCGGGGGTTGCAAGGGCAAATACGGTCAGGACCGATGCGATGGTTGTGCGGATCATGATACCGGTCCCTCTTATTCTGCCGGGGTCGCGTCAGCCGCGCCCGTGGCCGTGCCATGGCTGACCTTGGCGCGGAAATCGTCTTCGATGGTGTCGGGCAGCGGCAGCGGTTTTTCGATCACGCCAAGCAGTGGCAGGATGACCAGGAAATACGCGAACCAATAGGCCGACGCGATCAACGCGATGATGCCATAGATACCCTCGGCCGGTTGCGCGCCGCACCACATCAGCACCACGAAGTCGATCGCAAGAAGCGCGAACCACATCTTGAACATCGGGCGATAGCGGCCCGACTTGATGCTGGAAGTGTCGAGCCACGGCGTCAGCGCCATGACCGCAATCGCGCCGAACATCGCCAGCACACCGAAGAACTTGGCGTCGATGATGCCGCCGGTCACCCAGCTTGCCAGCATCACAACCCAGACGTCCGAGGTGAAGGCCCGCAGGATCGCGTAGAACGGCAGGAAGTACCATTCGGGCACGATGTGTTCCGGCGTCGCCAGGGCGTTCGCCTCGATATAGTTGTCGGGGTGGCCGAGATAGTTGGGCATGAAGCCGACGATGGCGAAGAACACCGTCAGGATCACGACCAGCGCGAACAGGTCCTTGATCACGAAATAGGGCCAGAACGGCAGCGTGTCTTTTTCCGCCTCGGCTTTGGAGCCTTTGCGCACGTCCACGCCCGCCGGGTTGTTGTTGCCGGTGGTGTGGAAGGCCCAGATGTGGACGACCACCAGACCGGCGATCACAAAGGGCAGCAGATAGTGCAGGCTGAAGAAGCGGTTCAGCGTGGCGTTGTCGACCGCAGGACCGCCCAGCAGCCAGGTCTGGATCGGTTCGCCGACAAAGGGGATCGCGCCGAACAGGCCGGTGATGACCGTGGCACCCCAGAACGACATCTGACCCCATGGCAAGACATAGCCCAGGAAGCCGGTGGCCATCATCAGCAGGTAAATCAGCATGCCGATGATCCACGTCACCTCACGCGGGGATTTGTAGCTGCCGTAGTAGAGGCCGCGGAAGATATGCAGGTAGACTGCAAAGAAGAACAGCGAGGCGCCGTTCATGTGCAGATACCGCAGCATGAAGCCGCCGTTGACGTTGCGCATGATGTGCTCGATCGAGGCGAAGGCCTGATCCACATGCGGCGTGTAATGCATCGCCAGGATGATGCCGGTAACGATCTGCAACACCAGGCAGAAGGTCAGCACGATGCCCCAGATCCACATCCAGTTGAGGTTCTTGGGCGTCGGGATCATCAGCGTGTCATAGAGCAAGCCGACAACAGGCAGGCGCTTGTGCAGCCACTTTTCGCCGCCAGTCTTGGGTTCGTAATGGTCGTGCGGGATACCGGACATGCGTTCTCTCCCCTATCCCAGTTTGATCGTTGTGGCGTCGATGAAGGCCGCGACCGGCACGGCAAGGTTCGTCGGTGCGGGGCCCTGGCGGATGCGCCCGGCGGTATCATAGTGCGACCCGTGGCAGGGGCAGAACCAGCCGCCGAAGTCGCCGGCGCCGTCACCCAGCGGCACGCAGCCAAGGTGCGTGCAGACGCCGATCATCACCAGCCATTCGCCGGTCGGGCCAGCGTCTTCTTCGCCAAAGGGCGTCAGGAAACGGTTGGCATCAACCGCGCTGTCGCCATCGGGCAGGTTCGCGTTGCGGGCCTGATCGTCAATCAGCTCGTCCATCTGGACCTGATTGGCGGCGTCAATCTCTTCCTGGGTGCGGCGGCGGATGAACACCGGCTTGCCCAGCCATTTCACGGTCAGCTGGGTGCCGGGCAGAACCTCGGCCACGTCCACACGGATCGAGCTGAGTGCCTGAACATCGGCAGACGGATTCATCTGGTTGACCAGCGGCCAGACGGCAGCGCCGGTCACGACAGCGCCGGTGCCAGCGGTGGCATAGTAAAGGAAGTCGCGGCGTGTGCCGTCGTGGTCGTCTGCGTGGGACAAAAGATCTCTCCATCGTCGCGGCCCTTGAAAGCAGGGCGAATCCCGACCCGCCGCGACGCGCGCAGCGGATATTCGAGCGTTGTTTAGCTGCCCCTGCAAGGGGCGTCCAGCGGACAAACGGGCGCAGGGGAATGATTTGGTCGTTTCACCGAATTCGCCGCAACGCAGGGCGCGCCCTGGCCAGCGGAAATATCAGCGAATGAGGCCTATGGCGCATGCGGCAGCGTTGAGGCGACAGATGGACGCGCCGTCATCGCTTCTGCCCAGCGCGCCAGTCCCGATCCGCAAGTCGGAAATCAACATAGCCAAGTGCTGCAATGCAGGCGATCTGCCCCATGTCCAGCGCGCCTGACAGATGCGCGGTCCAGCGACCCTCTAACGTGTCCAGCGCGCGTTCGATCTTGGCCCACTGCGCCTCGACCGAGGGCGGGTTCTGCTTGTCTGCGGGGCGGGTGCGCCCCTCATAGACCATGGCGACCGCAGCATCGCTGATCCCGTCGCCCAACGCCTCAAGCGTCAGCACGTCCCAGATCGGCGCGTCGGGATAAAGCCCGCCATTGGCGCGCGCATCGAAAAAGCGACAGATCACCCGGCTGTCAAACAGTGCCGAGCCGTCTTCGCGTTGCAGCGTCGGTATTTTCCCAAGCGGATTTTCCTCGGTTGGCATCTTGCCGCTGTCCAGGGGGTGACCGATGGCCGGGCGCAGCTCTACATCATCGTGCTGGCCGGTTTCCAACAGCACGATGCGCAACTTGCGGCAGAATGGTGAAGCGGGGTTGTCATACAGAATCATTGGTCGTCTCCGTTGGATAATTCGGGGTCAGCATCAGGCGGGACAGTTCAGCAACCTCTTGCCCGAAATCGCTGTCGGTGATGGCACGAGCCGCGTTCAGACGCGCCGCGTCGGGCTTGTTCTGGCCCAGCTTCCAGGTGCCATCCACCGACGCAAGCGTCATTCGGCATGGCACGATCATACGCAGCATCCTGGCCAGCGCTTCCGGCGTCATCTTGTCGATGGTCCAGGGCGGCTTGGGGGCCAGGCGGCTTTCGTATTCGGCGGACTGGCGGGTCAGCACATCGGTCAGCCTGTCATCGGGCAGGCGTACCAGAGTTCCGCGCAGATGCACCGCCACATAGTTCCATGTCGGCACCTGATCGGGCGCCTCGTACCAATCGGGCGATATATACCCGTCCGCCCCTGCCACCGCGATCAACGCCGTCTGTGGGGATGTGAGCTCGCGCAGGATCGGGTTTGAACGTACCAGATGCAGGTCGAGCGTTTCGGCCTTTGCATCCAGAAGGAACGGCACATGGGCCGCAAGTGGTCCATCGGCACCGTTCAGCAGCAGCGTGCCAAAACTGCGTGACCGGGCAAGAGCAATGTGGCGGCTGGCAGCTTCGCCACGAAAGGCGGGATTTGGGTGCATTGGATCAGGCAGCCCTACCCAAAAGCATCGCGCCGTCCTGCCCTGTGATACGGGATCTGACGATTGCCCCGCAGCGCTGAGGGGTGGACAGGGTAACCTCGGCAAAATGCGCTGTCCGCCCCTTGGTGGCGGATTCCATCAAGACCGATTGGTCCGTTCCGGGCAGCGTTGCCAGATAACGATCGACCGCCGCCTCGCCCGCCGCACGCAACCGCGCCGCACGGGTCTTGATTGTCGCGCCATCCACCTGCGGCATCCGCGCCGCCGGGGTTCCGGGGCGCTGCGAATAAGGGAAGATGTGCAGCCAGGTCAGCCCGCAGTCTGCGATCAGTTTCATTGAATTGTCGAACATCGCATCGGATTCGGTCGGGAACCCGGCGATCAGGTCTGCGCCGAATGTCATATCCGGACGCAGCGCCCGCGCCTGTTCGCAGAACGCAATTGCATCGTCACGCAGGTGCCGCCGCTTCATCCGTTTCAGGATCATGTCGTCGCCCGATTGCAGCGACAGGTGCAGATGCGGTATCAGGCGGGGCTGGGTTGCGATCGCCTCGATCAGGGCCGTGTCCACTTCGATTGAATCGATGGAGCTGATGCGCAGGCGCGGCAGGTCCGGCACGCCGCGCAGGATCGCCTGTACCAGATCGCCAAGGCGCGGGGTCTCGGGCAGATCTGCGCCCCAGCTGGTCATGTCGACGCCGGTCAGAACAACCTCATTAAAGCCACGATCCACAAGGCGCGCGACCTGTTCGATAACGGTCTTTGCGGGTACCGAGCGTGAATTGCCGCGCCCGTAGGGAATAATGCAGAACGTGCAGCGGTGATCGCAACCGTTCTGAACCTGCACGTAGGCGCGCGCCCGGGTGCCGAGCCCGTCGATCTGCGGCGCAGGGGCAGCGGTTTCAGCCATGATGTCCGAGACTTGCGTACCGCCGGACCCACCCGCCAGACCCTGCCAGGTGTTTGCGCGCATCTTCTCGGCATTGCCGATCACGTCATCAACCTCGGGCATGGCGGCGAAACGTGCCGCCTCGGTCTGGGCAGCACAGCCGGTGACAATCAGCCGCGCCTTGGGGTTGTCGCGCCGCAACTGTCGGATATCTTGTGTCGCCTTACGCACCGCACGGGCCGTTACCGCGCAGGTGTTGACCACAATCGCGCCGTCCAGCCCGGCCTGACCGGCAAGCTTGCCCATAACCTCGGACTCATAGGCGTTCAGCCGGCAGCCGTGGGTGGAAATCCGGGTCAAAGCGGCAAGCCCGGGAAATCGTCGGACAGCACGCCGTCAAACACATGCGCGGTCGGCCCTGCAAGCCAGACACCATCCTCGCGCCAATCCACGGTCAGGATCCCGCCGTCGGCCACGATTTCAACCCGGCGGCCGGTCAGGCCCTTTTGGGCGGCAACCACGCCAGCCGCGCAGGCACCCGAACCGCAGGCCATCGTGATACCAGTTCCCCGTTCCCAAACCCGCAGCCGCAGCTTGTCCGCCCCAAGCAGAGACAGGAATTCGACATTCGTCGCCTCGGGAAACAGAGCGTCGGTTTCGATCATCGGGCCAATCGCGGCAAGATCCACGGTTTCGGCATCATCGACGACATGAACACAGTGCGGATTGCCCATCGACAAAGCCATCGGCGCACCATCCAGCGGCAGCGATGCCGGGTCGACCGCCCGGGCCAGCGGAACTTCGTTCCATTCGAACCGGGGCTGCCCCATATTGACCGCCACCTGCCCCGAAGGTTCGCGAACCGCCCTGAGGGCGCCAGCCGCCGTTGTGAGCGTGACTTCTGAGACCCCGTTTGCACGCATCAGCCAATCCGCAACGCAGCGCGTGGCATTGCCACAGGCCCCCGACACAGATCCGTCCGTATTCATGAACGACAGCCGATAGTGACCGGATTCGCCCGACAAAACAGCAAGTTGATCGAAACCGACGCCCCGATGGCGGTCGCCCAGGGCGCGCGCCAACGCGGCACTGACCGGAGTGCCACCAGACCGCTGGTCCAGCACAACAAAATCATTGCCAGCGCCGTGCATCTTCCGAAATGCAAGGCCCGCATATGCCGAGGATTCGCCCATAATTGCGCATATACTCCCTGCGTGCTGCCTTGCAAAGCCCACCACCCCACCCGCACACCCGGGAACCAACGGAATTCACACCGAATACAGGGTTGACGGGTGAAAGACGCAACGATAGGTCGTCGGGCCGAGTGGGCCGTTAGCTCAGTTGGTAGAGCAACTGACTTTTAATCAGTGGGTCGCAGGTTCGAATCCTGCACGGCTCACCACTGAAATCAATGACTTAGCAAACTATTTGACGCCCGAGGCTCGACTTTAGTCTCTTTTTAGTCTCTTTAATCGCTCTGCTTTGCGACGGTTCGCTATGTTCATCAATGTGACTGATGCCACTGCGAAACGAGCATCAGATTCGCGTGCGACGCGTGCACCTGATATGGTGGAGCCGCCTATGTTGAAACCATCTCCGTTGCCCAAACGCTTGCTGCAAAGCGCCGCGAGCGCATCGACCCCGATCAGGAGCTCGTCGCTCTTGGTGCCTCGAACGTTGGCGCAGCCGTTTCCGGTGGTTTCCCGGTCACCGGGGGGTTCTCCCGGTCTGTCGTGAACTTCGACGCCGGCGCACGGACACCAGCAGCAGGCGCCTTCACCGCCATAGGCATCGCGTTCGCGACCCTGTTTCTGACCCCGCTCCTGTTCTTCCTACCCAAAGCCACGCTCGCCGCGACCATCATCGTCGCCGTTCTGTCACTCATTGATCTGGAGACAATCAAGCGAACGTGGACCTACTCGAAGGCCGATTTCACAGCCATGCTCGGGACAATTCTTGGAACTCTGGCATTGGGTGTAGAAATTGGTATCGCGATTGGGGTCTTGTCCTCGCTTGCACTTCACCTGAAGCGAACATCGCGACCGCACTTTGCCGTTGTCGGAAAGGTTCCTGGGACAGAGCATTATCGAAACGTCAGGCGCCATACGGTAGAGACGACACCGGGCGTCTTGTCGATCAGGATCGATGAGAGTCTTTATTTCCCGAACGCTCGCTTCTTGGAGGACACCATCAATGATGCTGTTTCTCTGGACCCATCAATCCGTGAGGTCGTACTGATGTGCTCTGCTGTAAACTTCATCGATGCTTCGGCGCTGGAAAGCCTCGAGCAAATCGACCACCGACTTAAAGACGCTGGACTTCACCTTCATCTTAGCGAAGTGAAGGGACCAGTTCTGGATCGCCTACACCGCTCTGACTTTCTTGAGCATCTGTCAGGCAAGGTCTTCCTGAGCCAATACCAAGCAGATCAGGCGCTCAAGAGTATGCACCCAATATCGACGGGTTAGCACGAGAACGTTGGGGTCGGTGCTGAATTGGACGAACGCCATAACGACAATGGCGTCACGAACCGGCATTGGTAGGCCCAAATCCCACCCGCACGTTCATTACCGCCATTCATGTCTGTTGAGTCGCGCGATCCAGTCATCGGGTCACGCTGCGATCTCGCGGGCGCAGCGAATGGCCGGTTCGGTGAAGCTGCACTGCGGCGTAGTCTGACACGATGAATGGCTGGTTCGGGCCGATTGTGTTGAAAAACTCCGTTTTAGGGCCTGAACGATGATTTTTCTTTCCATGCAGCCCGATCCTAAATTTTTGGCGCGGGGGTCGGCCCAAATCGCCTACATGCGCTCACGCGCAGCCATGCGCTGTCTCGTGGTCAAAGCTTTCCGACTATTTCGCTTCATAGGTTTTCGCAAGAAATCCGCGACGCTCTGATTTCGGAGTTTTTCAACACAATCGGCCGTTGGCGTCAGTCTGGAAGGTTGCGATTGATGAACCTGCCAACACTGGGCTCTGCTGGGGCTGGGCTTTCAACAGTCTTCTAATGTTTTCTTCGAGTGACAAGCGCAAGGCAATCTAGACATCATGCTTGACCCCTGAAAGCCAATGAAATAGCCCCTAACTCGCTTCGCGGGCGTTGTGTAATGGTAAGACCTCAGATTTCCAATCTGAAGATGCGGGTTCGATTCCCGCCGCCCGCTCCAGGTCATTTCCAGTATTGTTACGAAAACTGAAACCGGGCTTGCGCGCTTTTCATCGGGCGGCGCTTGCGGGTAACAAAGCTGCGGAACCGTCAGAGGGGGTGGGGCATGTCTTTGGGCGATATCAAAGGCCGGATCGAAGCGGCTGCCATTGCCAGTGGGCGGCCTGCGGATGCGGTCACGCTGATCGCGGTGTCAAAAATGCAGCCGGAGGATCGGGTTCGTGTGGTGCTTGAGGCCGGGCAGCGTGTGTTTGGCGAAAATCGCGTGCAGGAGGCGCAGGGGCGTTGGGAACAGCTTGGCGGTGGGCGCGATGATCTGGAACTGCATCTGATCGGTCCGCTTCAGACAAACAAGGCGCGTCAGGCAATGGCGATGTTCCATGCAATACACTCGGTTGATCGTCCGAAACTGGCCAGGACCATTGCCCGGCTGGCCGATGAAATGGGCACCTGTCCGGATGTGTTCGTCCAGGTGAACACCGGGGCGGAACCTCAGAAGGCCGGTATCCTGCCAATGGACACGGACAATTTCGTTGATCAATGCCGCGACCTGAACCTGCCGGTTCAGGGGCTGATGTGCATTCCGCCGGCCAATGAAGATCCGAAACCGCATTTTCACATGCTGTCCGACATGGCCGCGCGCAACGGGCTCGCCTGCCTGTCGATGGGGATGAGCGGAGATTTCGAAGTCGCGATTGCCTGCGGGGCGACGCATGTTCGTGTCGGTTCAGCGATCTTCGGCGCGCGGGACTAACCGCGCACAATCAGGCGAGAGGTTCGCGTCCAGTTCTGGGCGATCCAGCGCAGGTCTTTCGGTGCGAATGCCACACAGCCTTCGGTCGGGTGGCGGGGTTTGCGCCAGCGGTGCAGGAAAATGGCAGAGCCGGCGCCAGGTTTCGCATTCGGCCGATTGTGTTGAAAAACTCCGAAATCAGAGCGTCGCGGATTTCTTGCGAAAACCTATGAAGCGAAATAGTCGGAAAGCTTTGACCACGAGACAGCGCATGGCTGCGCGTGAGCGCATGTAGGCGATTTGGGCCGACCCCCGCGCCAAAAATTTAGGATCGGGCTGCATGGAAAGAAAAATCATCGTTCAGGCCCTAAAACGGAGTTTTTCAACACAATCGGCCAGTTGTAGTCCGTCATAAGGACCAGATCATAAAGCCGGTCGCCCCGGCGCATTCGTTCGTGTGAAAATCGGTGGCCGGGCGCGCGCAGGCCGTGGTTATAGGCCGGATCCGCTGGATCGTCTGACCAAATATCACCCGGGCTGATCGGGGAAAGCGGGAAAGCGGTGTCGGCCCTGCACCACACGCGATCGGCGCGGTATTTCGCGCCGACGATCCGCCAGACGCCGACCGGGGTTGCGCCGTCGCCTTCGGATTTGGAACCGCTCATCCCGCCGCGCCCAATGGCGCAGGGCAAGCGGCGGCCGCGAAACCGCGCACCCAAGCGTGTGACGACCAGATCAGTCGACCTCATAAAATATGCCCGGACTTTTTCGCTTTCACATCCAGATAGTCGGTGTTGTCACTGGTTCGCCCTACAGCCAATGGCACCCGTTCGACCACATTTATGCCGCAGGAGCGCAGGCGTTCGACTTTGGCCGGGTTGTTGGTCATAAGACGCGCGCTTGAAAACCCAAGCGCACGCAGAAGCGACGCGCCGATGCGGAAATCGCGTTCGTCATCTTCAAAGCCCAGGCGATGGTTCGCCTCGACCGTATCAAACCCCTGATCCTGAAGCGCATAGGCACGCATCTTGTTGGCCAGCCCGATACCGCGCCCTTCCTGGTTGAGGTACAGCAATACACCGGCGCCCTGGTCCCCCATCGCGCGCAAGGCAGCCTTCAGCTGCGAACCACAGTCGCATTTGAGCGATCCAAGCACATCGCCGGTAAAGCAGGCTGAATGCAGCCGTGTCAGGACCGGACCGTCCCGATCCGGTGCGCCGATTTCGACGGCGTAATGTTCTTCGCCCCCGTCAGCGGGGCGGAACACATGGACCCGCCCGGCGTCCGACACGACAAGCGGGACGCGCCCCGCGGCGATCTGGGACAGCGCTTCGGGTGCACTCAACGCGGCCAGGTCGTCTGGCGAAAGTGACGTCAATTCTGACGCAGCCGCAGGATCGGCCAGCGGGGCGACCAGAACCGCCGGCAGAAGATGCGCCGACTTTGCCAGACGGATCGCCGCGCGATGAACCTTGGCCGGGCTGTCGCGTAGGCTGGTAAACGGGCCTTTCATCGGGTGGCTTAGGTCCGATGCCGGGTCGGCCATGGCCCGAACCCAGGCGACATCCGCATCCGATGGCAACGCAATCCGCGCCAGATCGCGGTCATATGCACGCGCCTTCAGCGTCGTGGCGCGCCGTTCGGTGATCGCCAGAACCGTCTGACCCGCCGCGCGAAGTGCAGCCAGCCGATCCACACTTGCAGTTTCCGCCGCCAGAATCAGGGATGCCCCGCCATCATCCTGCAACACAACCGGCACCCCGGCGCGCAAATCGGTGCGCGCACGGGCCAGACGTTCGGCAGAGTTCAGTGACAGGCCCATGGTCCCCCTCGGGCGTTTCGTTACATGTCGTGGCGCTGCAATAGCGCTTTGAGGGGGTGAATTGAAACAAAACCCGCGCTCGCGACACGTCCGCGTGAGAGGTTTGCCACAAATCTTGCCCTGACCGCACCTTCACCGCATCTGTAGGGACATCAAGGCGGAAACTCCCGGAGGGCGAGATGGCGAACCTGAAAAAAATTCTGCTGGTCGATGATGATGATGATCTTCGCGAAGCGCTGAGCGAACAGTTGGTCATGACCGAGGACTTCGATGTGTTCGAAGCCGTCGACGGGGCCGATGCAATGGTGAAGGCCAAGGCGGCGCTTTATGATCTGGTGATCCTTGACGTCGGTCTGCCCGACACCGACGGGCGCGAGCTTTGCCGCCTGATGCGCAAAGGCGGGGTGAAATGCCCGGTTCTGATGCTGACGGGCCATGATTCTGACGCTGATACGATCCTGGGTCTGGATGCCGGCGCGAACGATTACGTCTCCAAGCCCTTCAAATTCCCGGTTCTTCTGGCCCGCATCCGCGCGCAACTGCGCCAGCACGAACAATCCGAGGATGCGGTATTCCAGCTTGGGCCGTATACGTTCAAGCCCGCGCAGAAGATGCTGGTGGATGAGGAAGAAAAGAAAATCCGGCTGACCGAGAAAGAGACGAACATTCTCAAGTTCCTCTATCGGGCGACGGAAGGCGTGGTCGCCCGCGATATCCTGCTGCACGAGGTCTGGGGCTATAACGCCGGGGTGACGACGCATACGCTGGAAACGCACATCTATCGGCTGCGCCAGAAGATTGAACCCGATCCGTCGAATGCACGACTTCTGGTTACGGAAAGTGGCGGTTACCGCCTCGTCGCCTGACACGTTCCCGCCCTGCGTCCGGGTTACGACGCAGACCCTCCCTGTTGGACTGGCCCGGCCTTAGCGCCGGGCCTTTTTTTGTCATGTTTCCGGCCTGTCACCCAAAAGATACCGCGGCCCGGGGCCTTTGGCGGCGGCCTGGTCGGCGGGATTGAACAGCGCACAGCGTTTCATCGACAGGCACCCGCAGCCGATGCAGCCACCAAAGTCGTCACGCAGACGGGTCAGCGTGTCAATCTTCGCGTCGAGGTCGGCCCGGAAAGCTTTGGCAATGCGCTCCCAATCCGCCTCGGTCGGGGTGCGCGCTTCGGGCAGGCGGGTCAGCACCTCACGTATCTGCGTCAGGGTGAAACCCAGCTTTTGCGCGATGATCACGAAGGACAGGCGGCGGATGTCGGATTTCGGATACCGGCGCTGCCCGCCGGCATTGCGGTTGGGTGCGATTAGACTTTGGGATTCGTAATACCGTATAGCCGAAACCGCCAGCCCGGTGCGGCGCGCCATTGCGCCGATTGTGATCTCTGCCATGTTGATATCTTTCGAAAAAAACTGTTGACCTCAAGTTAGGTTGAGGAATTACAAAGAGCAAATCAGAAATGCAATACAAAGGAAAAAGGCCATGGCCGCACGATTGGAACATGTGAACTACACAGTCACCGACCCCCATGCGACAGCCGCGATGCTGGACCGGGTGTTCGGGTGGAAAATCCGCTGGCAGGGGGATTCGATCCACAACGGAACTTCGCTCCATGTCGGACCTGAGGAAACGTATCTGGCGCTTTATGCGTCGGGGTCCGACCCTGCCGCGAAACCGCGCAGCTATTGGACGCTGTCGGGCCTGAACCATGTCGGCGTTGTCGTGGACGATCTGGATGCAACCGAAGCCCGCGTCAAAGCCGAGGGGTTGGAGACACATTCCCATGCGGATTACGAACCCGGTCGCCGCTTCTATTTCCACGATACAGACGGGATCGAGTACGAGGCCGTGCAGTACGACTGAGGCAATTATCACAAGATTGCCGCAGAAAGTTCATCAAATCGGAACGATTCGCTGTTCTATGAAGACTCAGACGACCCGAAGACTGTGCCCGGGCAATGGCATGGATCCTCCCTGTTGGACTTGCCCGGCCATTGTGCCGGGCATTTTTTTTGCTCAGGAGGCGGGCAGACGCAAACGCGCCAACCCATAGGCAAACATCGCCCCCATCCCGAGGGCTGCAATCAGGTAGACGCCGCGCAGGGCCGCCTCGCGCCCGAAACCGGGCTCTAAAAGCGCGACCAGCGCGCCGCCTGCGAAAGCACCCAGCGGCATCGCGCCCCAACCGAAGAAACGGTAAAGGCTGTTGACCCGGCCCAACAACTCATCCGGGATCACCCGCTGGCGCAGCGAGACGGTGATGACGTTCCATTGCAGCGCGCCAATCATCTCGACAAACAGGGCGATGGCGACAATCCACGGGTTGCTGGTCAGCCACATTGTAACGAAGGGCAACGGGAACAGTGCCATCGCCAGCCAGATGCCCCGCTGCGTCCCAAGCCGCTTGATGAGCGGCGGACAGATCAGACCGCCGACAACGCCACCAGCCGCACCCGCTGTCAGCAGAATGCCATGGCCTGCCGCGCCAAGCCCAAGGATTTCCTGCGAATAAAGCACGAGAATCGTGAGCCCCATGATCGACACAAAGTTGACGATGCCCAGCATCAACGCCAGTTGCAGGATCAGCGGGTGCGCTTTCATCCAGGCCCAGCCCTCGGCCATTTCAGCCCGCAAGCTGGTCGTCGCGGTGCGCGGTGGGCGTTTGGGCAGGGCAATGCACCAGACCAGCCAGGCCGCCAGCGCGAATGTGACCGCATCGACGCCGAAGGGCAGGGGAATTGCCAGCGCGATCAGAAATCCTGCAACCGGCGGGCCGATGAACTGACCGGTGATCTGTTCGACACTCCACAACTGGCCGTTGGCGTTTTCAAGGTCGGTCTTTGGCACGATCGAGGGAAGCACAGTCTGGGCGGCATTGTCGCGCAGGACTTCGGCGGAACCCAACAGGAAGGCAAGACCGGACAGCGCAAGGATATAGGGCAGCGCACTGCCCACCAGTGGCAAGGCAGGCGTAGACAGGATCAGGGCAATGACGCCCACAGTCAGCAGCAGGCGGAACACATCTGCGCGCACCATCAAGGCGCGTCGATCCGCACGGTCGGTGATGGCACCGGCAGGTATCGCGAACAACAACCACGGCAGCTTTCCAGCGGCGGCAACCAGCCCAATCAGCAAAGGATCGCGGGTCAGCAACGTGGCCAGCCACGGAAAGGCCAGCGCGGATATCCCGTCGCCCAGATTTGAAACGGCGGTGGCAGAGAACAGCAAGCGATAGTTGCGGTTGCGGGTCAGAAGCATATCCCAGATGTCGCGCCCGGCTGGCAGGATGTCAAACAACCTCGGTTGTGGCGCGACCTCGGCGGGGGTATTCTGACGCCAATCCAACAGAAAGCCCCTGCCAATGCCAATTACGATTGCGACCTGGAACATCAATTCGGTCCGCCTGCGCGAACCGATTGTCTGCAAGCTGTTGGGCGAAGAAGCCCCCGATGTGCTGTGCCTGCAAGAGTGTAAGTCCCCGGTCGACAAGATCCCGGTCGAGGCGTTTCAGGTGCTGGGCTATACCCATATGGTTGCGCGCGGTCAGAAAGGATACAACGGCGTCGCGATCCTGTCGCGCCTGCCGATGGTCGAGGCCGGGGCCTATGATTTCGCGGCGTTGGACCACGCCCGCCACATCGCCGGGCGGCTGGAAAACGGCCTGACGATCCACAATTTTTATGTGCCCGCAGGCGGCGATGTGCCGGACCGGGACGTGAATGAGAAAATCGGGCAAAAGCTGGATTACCTTGCCGAAATGCGGGATTGGTTCCACGCGGAACGTCCGCAAAAGTCGGTAATGGTGGGCGATCTGAACATCGCTCCGCGCGAAGATGACGTTTGGGATCACAAGAAGCTGCTGAAGGTCGTCAGCCATACGCCGGTCGAGGTTGAAGCATTGGGGCAAACGCAGGATGCCGGGGCCTGGGTCGATGTCACCCGGCAGGATATCCCCGAGGGCAATCTGTATTCCTGGTGGTCCTACCGCGCCAAGGATTGGGACGGGGCCGACAAGGGGCGGCGCCTGGATCATGTCTGGGCGACGCCGGATATCTCGAACGCGGCCTCAGGCTCGCGCGTGTTGCGGGCGGCGCGTGGGTGGGAAAAACCCTCGGACCACGCGCCGGTCTTCGCGACCTTCGATCTTTAGGTCGCGCCTATGGGCCGCCTGTCACGTCGCGCACTGTTGCTGGGGTCAGGCGCTGTCGTTGGCTGGCTGGGCGCCAAGGCGGTCGCCCCGGCGTTAAGCGATCTGACCGGAACGCGGTCTTTGGCGCATGAACCGGCGGCTGGAACGCTGAACGATGCCTCGATGCTGTCCGAAACGCCGGTGTCCGCCCATGTGATCGTCAAGGAAGATCCCGGAGAGGTTCTGGTCGACATCCTGCGCAGCGAAATGCGCCAGGCAGCGGCCGAGGGGCGGGCGATCAACATCGGTGCTGCGCGTCATTCCATGGGCGCACAGGCGATCCCGCGCGGCGGGCGGGCGATTACCCTGCAAAGCGGGTTTGTCGAGGCGGACACTGCCGCGCAGACCTATCGCGTACAGGCCGGCGTGCGCTGGCATCAGGTGATTGCGGCGCTGGACCCGTTGGGCCTGTCGCCCAAGGTGATGCAATCGAACAATGATTTCGGCGTGGCGGCGACCTTTTGTGTGAACGCTCATGGCTGGCCCGCGCCCCTGGGGCCGATGGGCGCGACGGTGCGGTCCTTCGACATGCTGTTACCGACCGGCGATCTGGTGACCTGTTCGCGCGACGAAAACCCGGACCTGTTCGGGCGCACCATGGGCGGTTATGGCCTGACCGGTCTGATCACCGAGCTTGAGGTCGACGCCGCGCCCAACGCCAATCTGGTCCCGACGTTCACCGAAATGCCCGCTGTCGACTTTGCGGCATCGCTGGCAGCGGCCCTGACCAAGCCGGACCTCAACATGGTCTACGGGCGGCTGAACGTGGATCGGGCGCAGTTCTTCGAAGACGCGCTGCTGATCGATTATGTGCCCGGCGCGGATCAGGACGATATCGCGCCCGCATCCTCATCCGGGACGCTGTCAAAAATCTCGCGCCATATATTCCGGGGTCAGCTGGGGCGTGAGCGGGTGAAGCGTGGCCGGTGGTGGGTGGAAACGGCTTTGGGCCCAAAGGTCGGCGGCGGCGTGGTGACGCGCAATTCGCTGATCAACGAACCGGTTGTGACGCTGGATGATCGTGACCCGATGCGCACGGATATCCTGCACGAATACTTCGTCGTGCCCGATCAGTTTGGCGCGTTTCTGACCCTCTGCCAGACGGTGATTCCGGCCAGTTATCAAGAGTTGCTGAACGTCACGCTGCGCTATGTGGCCGCCGACACCGAAAGCTGGCTGAGTTACGCGCCCGAACCCCGGATCGCCGCCGTAATGCTGTTCAGTCAGGAAATGACCGCAAGGGCCGAGGCGGACATGGCGCGGATGACGCGGGCGCTGATCGACGGGATCATCGCGATTGGCGGGACGTATTACCTGCCTTATCGTCCCCATGCCACAGTGGGCCAGTTGCAACGCGGTTATCCACGGGCCATCGAATTCGCGGTTGCGAAACGGGCGCAGGATCCCGCCGGGCGGCTGCGCAACAACCTTTGGGACAGCTACTTGAGGCATCTATGACCATCTTGCAGAAAATCGCCCTGGGCTATTTCGTCGTGCTGCTGGGCGCGGCGGCGCTGAACTACATTCCGGGCATCACCGACGATCAGGGGCGCTCGTTCGGAGTGTTCGCGCTCGATCCATTTGATGATGCGCTGCATCTGGCGTCCGCGATCTGGGCGCTGGCCGCTGCGTTGCTTGGACACCGGGCGTCGCGGATGTTTCTTGTGTTGTTTGGCGCGCTGTACCTTGGGGATGGTTTGCTGGGGTTGGCAACCGGGTCGGGGTATCTGGACTTTGGCATATTTCTGAACGGTACGCTGGACTTGCCGTTCACCTTCAGGATCCTGGCCAATGCGCCGCATATCCTGCTGGGTGGTGTCGCGCTTTGGTCCGGCCTGCGCTTCGGGCGGGGCTGAGCGGTGCGTGCCATAATTCGCTGGCTTGCGCGTTTGCTGTCGATCGCATTGGTCGTGGTCGCCGGGCTGGCCATTCCGTCGCTATGGGTCGAACTCAGCTGCCGCCCGCAGGGGGAGGTTGCTGAGGACGCTTCGCTGTTGCCGCCCCAGCATCGCCGGGCCGAGGCACGCACATTGCTGACCTATCCGGAATGGCACATCGTGCATGCTTATGACGATTACGGCGCCACGCTCCGGCAGGGCGACCCGCATGGGTTCGGCTATGTCGAAGCCGTAGCGGGTTACTGGTCGTCGCTGTGCAAACTCAGCCGTGCATCAGGGCCGATGGGCGGGGTCGATGGGCCAACCAAGCAGCTGGTTCACACCATCGGAATCAGTTTCACCGCCGAGATGATGCTGAAAGCCGCCTATGAAGAAGATACTGTTGAAAAAGTCCGTTGATTGGCCGCGCACGCTCTGATTCACTTGTTTTGAGGGTGGAGGGTTCGGCGATGATGGGTCCAAGGCAAGTTGCGCAAGGCGCGCTGTTCTATGAGTTCTCGATCGAGAGTTTTGTGCCGAAGGATCATCCCGTCCGGGGAATTGATCGCTTCCTTGATCTGACAGGTGTGCGCCCCTTGCTCGCTTCATACTACAGTGCCAATGGCCGCCCTTCGATTGATCCTGAACTGATGATCCGCATGCTGTTGTTGGGCTATTGTCAGGGCATCCGTTCCGAGCGACGGCTTTGCGAAGAGGTTCATGTCAATCTGGCGTATCGTTGGTTTTGTAAGCTTGATTTGGCTGATCCAGTGCCCGACCATTCGACATTCTCTAAGAACCGGCATGGCCGTTTCCGCGAGAGCGGTTTGTTCCGACATTTGTTCGAGGTCGTTTTGCAGCGCTGCATGGATGAGGGGCTGGTTGGCGGCCACAGCTTTGGTGTTGATGCCAGTCTGATCCCCGCGAATGCAAACCAGACGCGCGGCGTTGAAAGCAAAGACGGACTGCCAGCAGATCTGACGTCCCGTGCCGTCGACGAATATCTCGAGACGCTGGATGATGTGGCCTTCGGTGCTGCGACCAAGGTCGTCCCCAAATACATCTCACCGGCTGATCCAGCAGCGCGTTGGACTGGGGCTGACGGGGGAGCCGCCTACTTTGCCTATTCCACTAACTATATGGTCGATTTGGATAATGCAGTCATCGTGGACGTCGAGCCGACGGCTCCGATCCGGCCTGCAGAGGCGCGGGCAGCAAGGGAGATGATCGATCGTGTACATGAGCGGTTTGGCATCAAACCTGACAAGCTTGTGGGTGATACGGGTTACGGATCAGCCGAGATGTTGGGCTGGCTTGTGGACGAACGTCAAATCGAACCCCACATTCCGGTCTGGGATAAGTCAAAACGAACTGACGGCACATTCTCACGCGAAGACTTTGTCTACGACCCGGCGACCGACAGCTATACTTGCCCGACCGGCAAAGCCTTGCAAACATATCGGCGGAACTTCTCAAAACCGCGAAAGCCCAATGGCAGCAAAGACGGGTTCATCAGATACCGAGCCTCAAAGCACGATTGCGACGCATGCCCTCTGAAGTCGCAATGCTGTCCGAAGGACGACGGCAGACGCCTTATGCGGTCCGTTCACGAAGCCGCCCGAGACGTCGCTCGCGATATCCGAAAAACAGATGCCTACATGACGTCGTTCATCCAAAGGCGGAAGGTTGAAATGCTCTTTGCCCACCTGAAACGATACATCGGCGTGCAGATGATGCGGCTTCGAGGACCCAAAGGCGCAACCGAACAGTTCCAACTCGCAGCAACAGCTCAAAACCTCCGGAAACTGGCGAAGTTGGTGCCAGCAACAGTGCCAACGTGAAAGAAAACGGCGCGCGGCCGCCTCTCGCTCAACAACGCGCCGACCAAAACATCGACTTCTTCAACAGTATCAAGAAACCATCGGGCGGCTGGCCGCGCTGATCCGTGGGCCAAAGCGCGCGCCGCTGGATGACCTGTCGGCCGATCAGGCCGGGGATTATGCCGCGTTTCTGACCCAGACTCCGTGGTATCTTTGGGATTTTAGGGCTGATGCGGCCGAACTGGCCGACGCCGCCGGGCCGTCGTTGCGTGATTGGGAAAGGCGCATGGCGCTGGGCCTCGAATACCGGGCCAAGGCGGCCTATGCGGGCCTGATTGCCCGCGCCGTGGCCGAGGTTGGCCCGGATGAATTGATCATGCGCTCGGTCGTGACAGTCGCCAGCGCCAGCCAGCTGTCGCGGGTCGAGGGCCTTCAGGTATATGGGGCGACCGGGGCTGGCATCGTGATCGAAACGCCGCGCTATCGCGCCTTCACGACTCTGGCCCGGGACCTGGCCGCCCAGGGTGTTGCGTTTTCCGAAATCGCCGGCAACGATCAGATCATGTTGACGGCGCTTTCGGACGCGCCAGATGAACCGGGTGCTTTGCTGTCTTTGCCTCGGCAGGGGCGGGGCGGTTACCGGCACCTGATCCTGTTGCCAGTGACGGATCTGACGGGCTGGATTGCCAGGATGGATGGCAGTGCGCTGATACTGGAACATATCCATGATTATTAAGACCATCATGCTGATGAGTCCTCTGGTGCTGCTGTCATGGATCGCCGTGATGGCCGTGGTCATGGTGACCACCGATGCCGCACCCGGAGCAGTCGTCATTCTGCCGTCGCAAGGCCTGATCGGCAATCTGCCCGACGGGGCCGCGATTCTTGGCCATTCGCCGGTGTCGATCACCCTGACCAGCGATGCCCCGGGGTTCGGGCGCGCACTTTATGCGGCCGGGGCCTGGCTGGTGCTTCCGGCTGGCCTGACCGGCTGTCTGCCGCTGCCGAAAGCGCCTGTGCAGGCGTGATCTTGCGTATGGCCCCGGTTTGCCCCATCTAGTGCGCAAAACAAACCACCTGAGGGCGAGAGATCATGTTGGAGCTTGGAGCGAACCTTGACGCGGAACCCGTCGGCGAGGACCTGATCAGCGACACAACCGAAGCACAGTTCATGGATGACGTGATCGAGGCATCCAAGATAACGCCGATTGTCGTCGATTTCTGGGCACCCTGGTGTGGCCCATGCAAGGCACTTGGCCCGCTGCTGGAAGATGCTGTGACAGCTGCCGGTGGCAAGGTCCGGATGAAAAAGCTCGACGTCGATCACGCGCCGATGGTCGCACAGCAGTTGAACATCCAATCAATCCCGACAGTCTATGCCTTCTGGCAGGGCCAGCCGGTGGATGGGTTCCAGGGCGCGATCACCCCGGCAGAAGTCCAGACTTTCATCAAACGGGTCGCAGCCTTCGCCGTTGATGAGGATGGCGGGCTGGCCGATGCGCTGGCAGCGGCGGAAGAGATGCTGGAAGCCGGGGCCGCCGAAGATGCCGCGCAGACATTCTCGGCCATATTGGGCGAAGATGGCAACAACGCCGCCGCCTATGGCGGTCTTGCGCGGGCACATGTGGCGCTGGATGACCTGGACCAGGCCGAGGCGATCCTGAACGGCGCACCTGCCGAAATTTCCGAAGCTGTCGAGATTGACTCGGTGCGCGCGCAGATTGCACTGATCCGTCAGGCTGCCGAAACCGGGCCGGTGAACGAATTGCGCGCCCGGCTTGAAGGCAATCCCGACGATTTGCAGGCACGGTTTGACCTGGCCGTGGCTTTGCATGGTTCCGGCGATGTCGAAGGCGCGGTGGATGAATTGCTGGACGTTTTCCGGCGTGACCGTGACTGGAACGCAGGTGCGGCAAAGGCGCAGCTGTTCACGGTGTTCGAATCATTGTCACCGCAGGATCCGATTGCGCTTGCCGGGCGGCGTCGACTGTCGTCGATGATCTTCGTCTGACACCTGAACGGCTTGCCACGCGGCTCAACCGGACTAGGTGACCGGCAATGATCAAAGCTGCCGACCTGCCCGATATCCTGCCAGTGTTTCCCCTGCCGCGCGCGCTGTTGCTTCCGCGTGCGCGCCTGCCGTTGCATCTGCTCGAGCCGCGCTACCTCACGATGTTGCAGGACGCGCTGAAAACGCCCGGGCGGCTGATCGGCATGGTGCAGCCGCGCCAGATGCCGGTCGGGCAGCCCGAAGCATTGCATGCCATCGGTTGCGCCGGACGCATCACCGGCTTTTCCGAGACTGAGGACGGGCGCTACATGATCACGCTGACCGGGATCAGCCGGTTTCGTATCAATGAAGAGGTTGAGGGCTTCGCGCCCTACCGACGCTGCTCGGTTCGCTGGCAGGGCTTTGAACGGGATCTTGGCCGCTGCGAAGACGATCCCGGTTTCGCGCGCGATGGGTTTTTCCGAATGCTGTCGCGATACTTCGAAGCGCAGGAGTTAAAGACCGATTGGGAAAATCTGCGCGAGGCAGACGACGAATTGCTGATAAACTCTCTATCAATGCTGTGCCCGTTCGAGGCCGAGGACAAACAGGCGTTGTTGGAGGCGCCGTCGCTGACAACGCGGCGCGAGACTTTCGTGACCCTGGTGGAATTCGCCCTGCGCGATACCGGAGTGGAGAAATTGCAATGAACGACGAAACGGATGTCGCGCATGATCGCAGAATGCTGGAAGCGTTGATCTGTCCGCAGACCCAAACGCAGCTGGTCTGGGACGCTGACGCGGGGGAGCTGATTTCGCGCGCGGCGCATCTGGCTTATCCGGTGCGCGCCGGAATCCCGATCATGCTGGTGGACGAAGCACGCCGGATCGAGGATTGAGCCTGCGGCGCAATACCCCGCGCACCAGCAATCGGCGGCCAGTGGCCCCGCTTCGCATTATCTATTCGGTGAAAGCGCCTGCGGGCTGTTTAGTTCGGCAATGATGGCCTGCGCGGCAGCAACCGGATCATCTGCGCGCCAAACGGGACGACCAACGACGATATGGTCCGCGCCGTCCGCGACAGCCGCCGCCGGGGTCATGATGCGTTTCTGATCGCCCGCATCGCCGCCTGCCGGGCGCACGCCCGGCGTGACGATCAGGCGGCCCTCTGCCTGGGGCAGTTTGCGCACCAGCGCGGCCTCATGCGGGGAACAGATCACGCCATCGGCCCCGGCCTCCAGCGCGCGCTCAGCGCGTTCCAGCACCAGGTCGGCAGGGCTGCCCGGTTTGATGCAGGCGTCGTCCATATCGGCGCGATCCAGCGAGGTCAGGATCGTCACGGCAAGGATCTTTGTATCCGCCCCGCCGCGCCCCTCGACAGCGGCGCGCACGACATAGGGGTCGCCGTGGACTGTCAGAAAGTCGTGGTTGAAACGGGCGATGCCACGCACCGCGGCCTCGACCGTGGCACCGATGTCAAACAGCTTCATGTCCAGAAAGATGCGTTTTCCGTGTTCGTCCTTAAGCTCATTGGCCAGGGCCAGCCCGCCGCCGGTCAGCATCCCAAGACCGATTTTGTAGAAGCTCACAGCCTCTCCAAGCGTTTCGGTCATTTGCAGCCCTGCCAGCGCGTCGGGCAGATCTAGGGCGACGATCAGGCGGTCATCGGACATGGTGCGGAAACTCCGGGTTCTGAAGATATCGCGGACGGGGTACAGGGGACGCAGCACAGGGGGAAGAGGCATGCGTAGCTCGCTGGAAATATTTGATCTGGATCGCGGTGCATCGCGTGTGGTCTGGCAGACCGACGACCTGATCGAAGCCCCGAACTGGGATCCGGTGGACGACACACTTCTGTTCAACGGCGGCGGCCGCCTGTTTCGCATTCCGGCGGCTGGCGGTGTGCCGCAGGTTGTGGACACCGGCTTTGCCGACGCCTGCAACAACGATCACGGGATTTCACCGGATGGCAGTCGGATCGCAATCTCGCACCAGACCGAAGGCGGGTCGTGCATCTTCACACTTCCTTCGGATGGAGGCGTGCCGGTGCGGATTACCGAAAATACGCCGAGTTATTGGCATGGATGGTCGCCGGACGGGGCGCGGCTGGCCTATTGTGCCGAACGGGGCGGGCAGTTTGACATCTATACCATCGGGGTCGGTGGCGGGGCGGAATGCCAACTGACCGGGCAGAATGGTCCGGAAGGGCACAATGACGGGCCGGATTATTCTGCCGATGGGCGGTTCATCTGGTTCAACTCGGACCGGACCGGCCACGCCCAGATCTGGCGGATGGATGCGCGCGGGGGAAACCCGGTTCAGATCACGGATGACGCGCGGGTCAACTGGTTCCCGCATCCGTCGCCTGACGGCGCGAAGGTGCTGTATCTTTCCTACCCGGAAGGGACCGTGGGGCACCCCGCGGACAAGCCCGTCGAACTGCGCCTGATGCAGCCCGATGGCAGCGAAATCCGCACCCTGGCGGCCTTCCAGGGCGGGCAGGGCACCATCAACGTGCCCTGCTGGGCGGCGGATGGGCGCGCGTTCGCATTCGTCAAATACGCATGAAATGGCCGGGATTCGCCCATTGATCACCGGCGCCTAGGGCCGCGTGTGAAGCAGGCGTATGCAGACGCTCGGGGAAAGATACGGCTTGGCAACGGTTTTTCGGAACATGCAGCCAGACAGGAGATATTCCAATGGCCCAACAGAACTACAGACCCGATTTCAACGCGCATCAGGGGCGCAGCTATGATGACGGAAGCGGCGGACCCGGGGCGACCTGGTTCATCGTCGGCGGCCTGATCCTGGCGGCCTTGCTGATGTATTTTGTCTATGCGGGCGGACAAACAGCGTCGGACAGCCCCGATGGGTTGACCGCGCCAGCAGCCGAATCAAGCGCGCCGGCAACACCCGAAGCGCCCGCAGTCCCGGCCACTGACGGCTGAAATCGCACAGGAATCGGCGGCGAAACAGCCGTCCGACCCAAAGAAGACGCACCGCGCCCGGGATACCGGGCGCGGTTTTTTGCTGTTACCCTTGCGCAACACAGGGACGTTTCCCAAATAGGCTGGGAAGGCCCCAAAAACGGATGCCGCTTTGTCGGGTCCAAATAGTCGAGGGCGCTTAGTGAAGGAGAAAGACCATGAACTTGGATAAGTTCACCGAGCGGTCGCGCGGTTTCGTTCGGGCCGCCCAGACCATCGCAATGCGCGAAAATCACCAAAGACTGGCCCCCGAACATCTGCTGAAGGCCCTGTTGGATGATGAACAGGGGTTGGCCGCCAACCTGATCTCGGCCTCAGGCGGCAACCCGGGCCGGGTTCTGGACGCTGTTGACGCCGCCTTGGGCAAGGTGCCGAAGGTGACCGGCGACGCTGGGCAGGTTTTTCTGGACGGTCAGACCGGCAAGGTGCTGGATCAGGCCGAAACGCTGGCCAAGAAGGCCGGTGACAGTTTCGTGCCGGTCGAGCGGGTTTTGACCGCGCTCGCCATGGTGAAATCCAAGGCGCGCGAAGCACTGGAAGCCGTGGGCGTGAACGCCCAGGCGCTGAACGCGGCCATCAACGATGTGCGCAAAGGCCGCACGGCGGATTCGGCAAGTGCCGAAGACAGCTATGACGCGCTGAAGAAATACGCCCGCGACCTGACCGAGGCGGCGCGGGACGGCAAGATCGACCCGATCATCGGCCGGGATGAGGAAATCCGCCGCTCGATGCAGGTGCTGTCGCGGCGCACTAAAAACAACCCGGTGCTGATTGGTGAACCGGGCGTGGGTAAAACGGCGATTGCCGAAGGTCTGGCGATGCGGATCATCGACGGCGACGTGCCGGAATCCCTCAAGAACAAGAAACTGATGGCGCTGGACATGGGCGCGCTGATCGCCGGGGCGAAGTATCGCGGTGAGTTTGAGGAACGCCTGAAGGCGGTCCTGAACGAGGTGACCGATGCGGCGGGCGAAATCATTCTGTTCATCGACGAAATGCACACGCTGGTCGGCGCGGGCAAGTCCGAGGGGGCGATGGATGCCTCCAACATGATCAAACCGGCGCTGGCGCGGGGTGAATTGCACTGCGTGGGCGCGACGACTCTGGATGAATACCGCAAACATGTGGAAAAAGACGCCGCATTGGCGCGGCGATTCCAGCCGGTGATGGTGACCGAACCAACGGTGTCGGACACGATTTCGATCCTGCGCGGCATCAAAGAGAAGTATGAGCTGCACCACGGTGTGCGGATCAGCGACTCGGCACTGGTGTCGGCGGCGACGCTATCGCACCGCTACATCACCGACCGCTTCCTGCCCGACAAGGCCATCGACCTGATGGACGAAGCCGCCAGCCGATTGTGTTGAAAAACTCCGTTTTAGGGCCTGAACGATGATTTTTCTTTCCATGCAGCCCGATCCTAAATTTTTGGCGCGGGGGTCGGCCCAAATCGCCTACATGCGCTCACGCGCAGCCATGCGCTGTCTCGTGGTCAAAGCTTTCCGACTATTTCGCTTCATAGGTTTTCGCAAGAAATCCGCGACGCTCTGATTTCGGAGTTTTTCAACACAATCAGCCGGTTGCGGATGTAGGTCGACTCCAAGCCCGAAGCGCTGGACGCGCTGGACCGCGACATTCTGCAAAAGCAGATCGAGGCCGAGGCGTTGAAGAAAGAGGACGACAAAGCCTCCAAAGATCGCCTTGCCAAGCTGGAAAAGGAACTAGGTGACTTGCAGGAAAAATCCAGTGAGTTGACCGCCCAGTGGCAGGCCGAGCGTGACAAACTGGAAGGCGCGCGGACCCTGAAGGAACGGCTGGACCGCGCGCGGGCCGAGCTGGATCAGGCCAAGCGGGATGGTGACCTCGGCAAGGCCGGGGAATTGTCCTACGGCGTCATTCCGGGGCTTGAGAAGGAGCTGGCCGAGGCCGAAACCTCAGAATCAGGCCTGATGGTTGAAGAGGCCGTGCGGCCCGAGCAGATCGCCCAGGTGGTGGAACGCTGGACCGGCATCCCGACCAGCAAGATGCTGGAAGGTGAGCGTGAAAAGCTGCTGCGTATGGAAGAACAGATCGGCAAGCGGGTCATCGGCCAGCGCAATGCCGTCAAGGCGGTCGCCAATGCGGTACGGCGCGCGCGGGCCGGTCTGAATGATGAGAATTGCCCGCTGGGCTCGTTCCTGTTCCTCGGGCCAACCGGTGTCGGCAAGACCGAGCTGACCAAGGCGGTCGCGGAATTCCTGTTCGACGACGATAGCGCCATGGTGCGGATTGATATGTCCGAGTTCATGGAAAAACACGCGGTCGCGCGGTTGATCGGCGCGCCTCCGGGCTATGTCGGCTATGACGAAGGCGGCGTGCTGACCGAAGCGGTGCGGCGTCGTCCCTATCAGGTTGTGCTGTTTGATGAGGTCGAAAAGGCCCACCCGGATGTGTTCAACGTGCTGTTGCAGGTTCTGGACGACGGCGTTCTGACCGATGGTCAGGGGCGTACGGTGGACTTCAAACAGACGCTGATTATCCTGACGTCCAATCTGGGCGCGCAGGCGCTGAGTCAGCTTCCCGACGGGGCCGATGCCAGCGATGCCAAGCGCGACGTGATGGATGCGGTCCGCGCGCATTTCCGCCCCGAATTCCTGAACCGTCTGGATGAAACGATCATCTTTGACCGCCTGGCGCGGGACGATATGGCGGGGATCGTCGATATCCAGCTTGGCTTGCTGAAAAAGCGGCTGGCCGGGCGGAACATCGGGATCGAATTGTCGGATGCGGCCCACAAATGGCTGGCGGACGAGGGGTACGATCCGGTGTTCGGCGCGCGGCCCCTGAAACGGGTGATCCAACGGGCCTTGCAGGACCAGCTGGCCGAAATGCTGCTGGCCGGGGATATCGGCGACGGCGATACGATCGAGGTTGGCGCCGGTGCAGACGGGCTTCTCGTGGGGGACAGGGTGTCTTCATCCAACCGCCGTCCGCCTGAAGATACGGTGCTGCACTAAGGCCAGCACCGAAGAAAAACAGGGCCGCGCGATCCGGTGTCGCGCGGCCCTTTTTGTGCCTGCTGCGGATCATGTGTCGGTTCCGCTCCGGCATATCTTGTCCCTTCGCATTTTGGTCATCCGACACAGCCCAAACGGCCTATGTGAAACCTTCGCTGAGAATACGTATTCAAAACTTGTTGAATACGTATTCTCACCGCCCTATGCTGACCCGGCAAATTGCGACTCACCAGGGAGGATAGAATGCGCAAGAGGACACTAATCAAGGCCGGGCTGGCGGCAGCAACCATGCTGCTTGCGCCGCTTTCGGCAACCGCTCAGGACACGCCCTACAATCTGATGGACGGCAAACCCTATGCGGGCACCAAGCTGAACATTCTGAGCGTGGTAACGCCCCAGTTTGACGGCTTGATGCTGCGCGACGAAGAATTTACCGAGCTGACAGGCATCGAAACCGAATGGACATTCATTCCCTTCGGCAGCCTGCAGGAAAAGATCAACGCAGAAGGCATCGCCGCCAACGGCACCTTTGACGTGGTCAACTATCTGGACAGCTGGGGCCCGCCCAACGCCCACTGGCTGATGAAAATTGACGAGATGATGGAACGCGACGGCATCTCGATGGATCGCTATCCGGCGGCCTTCGCGCGTTCGGCGCAGTTCGAGGGTGAGACACTTGGCTTCCCGCTGCGTGCGCACCCGCAGTTGATGTTCTATCGCAAGGATCTGATCCCCGAACCGCCCACAAGCTGGGAAGAGGTGATCGAGATTGGCAAGAAGCTGAAGGAAACCAACCCGGAAATCGCTCCGCTGGCGCTGTACTACAATAACGACGGCAACCGGCAGAACCTGTTCATCTGGATCAACTTCCTGTGGGCCGCCGGTGCGGACATCTTCAACGATGACTGGACCCCGGCCTGGACTTCGGAAGAAGCATTGAAGGCGACCGAGGATTACATCGCGCTGCACACCGTTCATGGCGTGACCAACCCAAACAGCCTTGCCTTCGTCGAACAGGACGCGCGCCAAAGCTTCATGCAGGGTAATTCTGCGATGATGCCTGTGTGGTGGTGGGCCTATTCCGGGTTCTACAACCCCGACAGCTCGACCCTGACCAAGGACCAGGTCGCGTTTACGGGCATGCCCTCCTACAACGGTGTGACCAAGACCTATGCGATCTCGATGCCATTCTCGATTTCGGAGTACTCCGAAAACAAGGAGGCAGCCTGGGAATTCCTCAAGTGGCTGTCCAACCCCGAGATGGACAAGACCAACGCGATCGAGCGTGAGGTTGCCGGAAAACCCATCGTCAACAACGTGGTGACGCATATTTCGTCGCTGCAGGACGCGGATGTGAATGCGGCCAACGATGGCATTCAAGCCGCCGCCTGGGAGTCGCTGAAGGAATCCGACATCATGCCGCAGATTGCCGAGTGGCCCGAGGTTGGTGACATCCTGTCCGCTGCAATCGCCGAGGCCGCAGCCGGTGGCGATACCCGGCAGCTGATGATGGATGCGGCAGAACAGGCCACACGCGTGCTGAAGCGCGCCGGACGCATCGAATAAGCGTTTCTCCCTGATCGGGCTGCTTTTGTGGCCCGGTCAAACCTGAACCATTCTGCCGGTGGCAGGGTGGTTCACCCCCCAAGGGCGGCGACCCCATGCGCGATAACACACTGAAATATCTGCTGGTTCTGCCAGCCGTATTTGTGGTCTTTGCCACAGCGATCTGGCCCCTGATCGAAAGCCTGCGCCTGTCGTTCACGGTTGGGCGGCTGAACCGACCAGGTTCGTTAGATCAATACCTCGCGTGGGAGAACTTCTCCTGGGCGTTCAGCCAGGAACCCGCGTTCTGGAATTCTGTTCAGGTCACGGCGATCTACACTGTGCTGACCGTCGCACTGACGACATTGCTGGCGCTCGGCCTTGCGATGTTGCTGGCGCCCGGCGGCAAGTTTCGTTCGGGCGTGCAGACGCTGCTTATCCTTCCCTTCGCTATGAGTCCGGCCCTGATCGGGGTCAGCTTTCGCTTCATGTTCAATCCCGAATTCGGCCTGTTCGACGCCTTCTTCGGAGTCGTGATCCCGCCGCTTGCCGATGTTTCGTGGCTGGCCGACCCGGTGCTGGCCTTTGCCGTTTGCGTGATGGCCGACGTCTGGGGCTGGATTCCGTTCCTGACACTTGTGCTGATCGGCGGATTGGCGAGCGTTCCGCAAGACACGATCGAGGCCGCGCAGGTCGATGGCGCGTCCGGCTGGCGGGTCTTCAAGGATGTCACGCTGCCGCAACTTGCGCCTGTGCTGGCCGTGGTAATCATCCTGAAGTCGATCTTCAGCCTGAAAACCTTTGACCAGATCTTCATGCTGACCAACGGCGGCCCGGGCACCGCGACCCAAACGCTCAGCCACTATATTTACTTTAACGGCATGAAATACGGGCAGATCGGTTATGCCGCGTCGGTTGCCTGGCTGATGGTGATCCCGATGATCTTCCTGACCTATGCCTATGCCAAATTCGTCTTCCGCAAGGACTGAGCCATGACCGGGAAACAAAAGAAACAGATCGGTAAGGCATTTCAGATCGGGCTGATCCTGATCGCGATTTTCATCATGCTGGTGCCAATCGTCTGGATCTTCATGGCGGCGTTCAAAAGCCATGTGGATGTGTATCAGTTAAAGCTGTTCTTTACGCCCACGTTCAAGAATTTCGGCCTGGTGTTCGACGCGCCCTACTATCTTGGCGACAAGCTGCTGAATTCGACAATCGTGGCGTTCGTCACAGTGCTTTTTGCGATCCCGATTGCCACCATGGCCGCCTATTCGTTCAGCCGGTTCCGACTGCGCGGTGAAACGGCGACGCTGGTGGTGATCCTGGCCACGCAGTTCGTTCCGGCGGTGGTGATCATCCTGCCGTTCTTCGTGATGTTCCGCGATATCGGGCTTCTGGATACCCGGCTGGGCTTGATTCTGGTCAACCTTGCCATCGTGATGCCCTTTGCGATCTGGATGATCAAAGGCTTCATCGACGGCATCCCGCTGGACACCGAAGAGGCCGCGATGGTTGACGGATCGTCCAGGGTTCAGGTGATCCTGAACATCGTTCTTCCAATGGCAGCACCGGGCCTTCTGACGGCGGGCATCTTCTGCTTCATCATTGCGTGGAACGAATTCCTGTTCGCCCTGATCCTGACCAACAAGGATGCCGTGACGCTGCCCATCGGGCTGGCGCTGTTCAAGGCCGAGGAAGGCGATCTTTGGAACCTGCTCAGCGCGGCGGGCATCATCATCATGCTGCCGATGTTCGTGCTGGCGTTGATAATCCGGAAATACTTCGTGCAAGGCATGACAATGGGAGCGGTCCGATGACGTCGATCAATAAAGGCGCCTTTGCCGCGCAGGGGGCAGTTCGATAATGGCTGAAGTTACACTCAGAAACCTCAGCAAACGCTGGGGCGATTTTGTAGGCGTCGACAACCAGTCGCTGGAAATCCACGACAAGGAATTCCTGGTCCTTCTTGGGCCGTCGGGCTGCGGAAAAACCACCACCATGCGGATGATCGCGGGCCTAGAGGAACCGACGGACGGCGAAATCTTGATCGCGGGGCGCGTGGTCAACGATGACCTGCCCAAAGACCGTGACGTGGCGATGGTGTTCCAGAACTACGGCCTCTACCCGCATATGACGATCTTCGACAACATCGCCTATCCGCTGAAGGTCCGCGGCACACCAAAGGCCGAAATTCAGCCGCGCGTGCAGAAAGCTGCCGAACAGGTTGAGCTGACCGAGTTCCTGCACCGCAAACCCAAGGCCCTGTCCGGCGGGCAACGCCAACGGGTGGCCCTGGCCCGTGCCATCGTGCGCACGCCCAAGGTCTTCCTGATGGATGAGCCGTTGTCGAACCTGGATGCAAAGCTGCGGGTCACCATGCGGGCCGAGCTGAAGCACCTCAGCCGCGAATTGAAGATCACAACCATCTACGTCACCCACGACCAGATCGAAGCGATGACATTGGCGGACCGGGTTGCGGTGATGAAAAACGGCATCATCCAGCAGCTTGGCACGCCGGATGAGATCTACAATGATCCCGCGAACCTGTTCGTGGCCGGCTTCATCGGGTCGCCTGCGATGAACCTGATCAACGGATCCGTACAGGATGGCCATTTCGTAACCACAGGTGGCACCAAGCTGGTGCGCGTTGCCGCCCCCGACAGCGCCAGCGTGGCCCTTGGGGTGCGCGCCGACGACATGCGCGTCTCGGAAGAAGGCCAGGGCGACATCGACGTTCGCATCTATGCCTTTGAAAACACAGGTGAGGCTACGCTTCTGACGGTGCAATGGGGGCAGCAACGTGTCATTGCCAAGGGCGACCGACATCTGCGCAAGGATCAGGATGACGTGGTCAGCATCTCGCTTGATCCCGATCATCTGTACCTGTTCGACCCCGAATCCGGAAACCGCATCAAGAGTTGACACATATGCCTACTACTCATCTGAAACGCTCCAAACCTGCGGACGAGATTGCGCAGGACGACGCCAAGGTCGCCAGTGCAGTCGCCACAACGCTGGCTGATATCGAGGCGCGCGGCGATGCTGCTGTGCGCGAGCTGGCCAACAAATTCGATGGCTACGACCGCGAGTCCTATCGTCTGACGCCGCAGGAAATCGACAGCATCATTGCCAAGGTCGCCCCGCGCGACATGGAAGATATCAAGTTCGCCCAGGAACAGGTGGTCAACTTCGCACGTGCGCAGCGGGCCTCGATGACCGATATCGAGGTTGAGACGCTGCCCGGCGTCATTCTTGGCCACAAGAACATCCCGGTCCAGTCGGTCGGCTGCTATGTCCCCGGCGGCAAGTTTCCGATGGTTGCCAGCGCGCATATGTCCGTGGCGACAGCCAAGGTCGCCGGCGTGCCCCGCATCATCGCCTGCACGCCGCCCTTCAACGGCGAACCGAACCCCGCCGTGATTGCAGCGATGCACCTGGGCGGTGCCGATGAAATCTATGTCCTTGGCGGTATTCAGGCCGTCGGCGCCATGGCCATCGGAACCGAAAGCATCGATGCGGTCCACCTGTTGGTCGGCCCCGGCAACGCCTTTGTCGCCGAAGCCAAGCGGCAATTGTTCGGCCGCGTTGGCATCGACCTGTTCGCAGGCCCCACTGAAACCATGGTCATCGCGGATGAATCCGTCGATGCCGAACTTTGCGCCACCGACCTGCTGGGTCAGGCCGAACATGGCTATAACTCGCCCGCCTGCCTGATCACCAACTCGGAAAAGCTTGCGCGCGAAACCCTTGCCGAGATCGATCGAATTCTGGAAATCCTGCCCACCGCCGAAACCGCCCGCGCAAGCTGGGAAGACTATGGCGACGTGGTCCTGTGCGACACCTATGATGAGATGTTAGAGGTCGCCAACGACATGGCTTATGAGCACGTCCAGGTCATGACCGACCGCGACGATTGGTTCCTCGACAAGATGCACAGCTATGGTGCCCTGTTCCTTGGTCCGCGCACCAATGTGGCCAACGGCGACAAGGTCATCGGCACCAACCATACCCTGCCAACCAAGAAGGCGGGCCGCTATACTGGTGGGCTTTGGGTCGGCAAATTCCTGAAAACCCACAGCTATCAACGCGTCACGACTGATGAGGCGGCGACCATGATCGGCGAATACGGGTCGCGGTTGTGTCTGTTGGAAGGCTTTGTCGGCCACGCCGAACAATGCAACATCCGGGTGCGTCGCTATGGCGGCAAGAATGTCCCTTACGGAGAGGCGGCCGAATAACGCGATGGCGGACACGCGGATCACGGCGGCCCATGTGGCACTGAAAGCGGGCGTCAGCCAGCCCACCGTCAGCCGCGTGTTCACACCTGGGACGCGGGTATCGCCCGACAAGGTAAAGCGTGTTCAGGATGCCGCACGCGATCTGGGGTATCGACCCAACACATTGGCGCGTTCGCTGAACACCGGGCGATCCTTCACCATCGGCATCGTGCTCGCCTATCTGAAAAACCCGTTCTACCCGGAAGCTTTGCAGAAACTGTCAGAACAGCTCAGCAAGCGCGGCTATCATGTGATGGTGTTTTTCGCCATGAACATGGCGGAAGAGGTCGACGGCGTTGTCGAGGGGTTGTTGGCCCACCAGGTCGACGGGATTATCCTGGCCTCGGCCAGTATGTCCAATGATCTGACGGCGCGGTTGCAGGAACTGAACATGCCTTTTGTGCTGTTCAACCGGGGGCAGGAAGACTGTTCGCTGCCCTCGGTCACGGCGGCGAATTACGAAGGCGGGCGATTGGCGGGCCGGTTTCTTGCCGCAGCCGGCCACAAACGGATCGCCCATATCGCGGGCTGGAAGAAATCCATTAACGGACGTGACCGGCAAAGCGGGTTTGTGGACGGGCTGGCCGAATACGGCATGAAACCGTTCGCGATAATCGACAGCCACTTTCGGCGCAGCATGGCGATGGACGCGACCCTGGACCTTTTTAAGGGCGGCGACGTCACCGACGCAATTTTTGTCGGCAACGATCATATGGCCTTTGCCGTGCTTGAAACACTGCGCTGCGATCTGGGGCTGCGGGTGCCCGAAGACGTGTCGGTCGTGGGATATGATGACGTCGCGATGTCATCCTGGAAGACCTATGATCTGACGACCCTGCGTCAGCCGGTCAACCAGATGGTGGACGAGGCTGTGTCGATGCTGCTGGACATGATTGAAAAGCACCAGCAGCCCGATGGGCGGCTGGAAATTGCAAGCCCGCTGATCATCAGGGGCAGCGCGCGCATACCCGTTGGGTGGCCCGATGAACGGATGTGATGCGCGCGCCATGGTTGCGGCCGGGAAGCGGTGCAGATCGACACCGCGGCGATCTGCAAGCAAGTTCCTCGGCTTTTGGGCGACGCCTGAATGATCGCTGCGTCCAGATACTGTTGAAAAAGTCCGTTGATTGGCCGCGCACGCTCTGATTCACTTGTTTTGAGGGTGGAGGGTTCGGCGATGATGGGTCCAAGGCAAGTTGCGCAAGGCGCGCTGTTCTATGAGTTCTCGATCGAGAGTTTTGTGCCGAAGGATCATCCCGTCCGGGGAATTGATCGCTTCCTTGATCTGACAGGTGTGCGCCCCTTGCTCGCTTCATACTACAGTGCCAATGGCCGCCCTTCGATTGATCCTGAACTGATGATCCGCATGCTGTTGTTGGGCTATTGTCAGGGCATCCGTTCCGAGCGACGGCTTTGCGAAGAGGTTCATGTCAATCTGGCGTATCGTTGGTTTTGTAAGCTTGATTTGGCTGATCCAGTGCCCGACCATTCGACATTCTCTAAGAACCGGCATGGCCGTTTCCGCGAGAGCGGTTTGTTCCGACATTTGTTCGAGGTCGTTTTGCAGCGCTGCATGGATGAGGGGCTGGTTGGCGGCCACAGCTTTGGTGTTGATGCCAGTCTGATCCCCGCGAATGCAAACCAGACGCGCGGCGTTGAAAGCAAAGACGGACTGCCAGCAGATCTGACGTCCCGTGCCGTCGACGAATATCTCGAGACGCTGGATGATGTGGCCTTCGGTGCTGCGACCAAGGTCGTCCCCAAATACATCTCACCGGCTGATCCAGCAGCGCGTTGGACTGGGGCTGACGGGGGAGCCGCCTACTTTGCCTATTCCACTAACTATATGGTCGATTTGGATAATGCAGTCATCGTGGACGTCGAGCCGACGGCTCCGATCCGGCCTGCAGAGGCGCGGGCAGCAAGGGAGATGATCGATCGTGTACATGAGCGGTTTGGCATCAAACCTGACAAGCTTGTGGGTGATACGGGTTACGGATCAGCCGAGATGTTGGGCTGGCTTGTGGACGAACGTCAAATCGAACCCCACATTCCGGTCTGGGATAAGTCAAAACGAACTGACGGCACATTCTCACGCGAAGACTTTGTCTACGACCCGGCGACCGACAGCTATACTTGCCCGACCGGCAAAGCCTTGCAAACATATCGGCGGAACTTCTCAAAACCGCGAAAGCCCAATGGCAGCAAAGACGGGTTCATCAGATACCGAGCCTCAAAGCACGATTGCGACGCATGCCCTCTGAAGTCGCAATGCTGTCCGAAGGACGACGGCAGACGCCTTATGCGGTCCGTTCACGAAGCCGCCCGAGACGTCGCTCGCGATATCCGAAAAACAGATGCCTACATGACGTCGTTCATCCAAAGGCGGAAGGTTGAAATGCTCTTTGCCCACCTGAAACGATACATCGGCGTGCAGATGATGCGGCTTCGAGGACCCAAAGGCGCAACCGAACAGTTCCAACTCGCAGCAACAGCTCAAAACCTCCGGAAACTGGCGAAGTTGGTGCCAGCAACAGTGCCAACGTGAAAGAAAACGGCGCGCGGCCGCCTCTCGCTCAACAACGCGCCGACCAAAACATCGACTTCTTCAACAGTATCTCCACATATCGCGCGGTCGGCGGCGGGGTTTCGGAAACCAAGGCCACCCGCCGTTTCCACGCCTATCGTCAAAGCCTGCGCTCAAGACGGCTCAACCTTCGACCGCCCAATTGAACGGGTGCAACGCGTTACACCGATCAATTTGAACAGCAAGGCAAAGAACATGACACTGCAAGACATGGAAAACCGCATCGTTCGCTATGGCGAACTGAAACCCTGCAAAACCGCCTTCATTGATGCCCATACACCGGGCAGCGACCAGAAGGAGAATTTTACCATCATCGGCGGCGGCGTCTCGGAAAGCCCCGATCAGCATGTGCACATCCGCGAGACTCCGGGTTTCAACATTGGCGCGGCGGGTCAGCCGCCGCGGTGCCGAAACTCGTTGCACGACCACAACACTGCCGAAGTGTTCTTCGTCCTCAAGGGCCGCTGGCGCTTCTTCTGGGGCCGCTGGGGCGACGCGGGCGAGGTGACGCTGCAGGAAGGCGACATCTTCAATATCCCGACCGGCATGTTCCGCAGGTTCGAGAATATCGGCACCGACTATGGGATGATCATGGCGTTCCTTGGCGGTGACGACGCGGGCGGCGGCGTGATGTGGGCACCGCAGGTCATTGAAGAGGCTGCGGCCCATGGTCTGATCCTGGGTGAAAACGGTGTGCTTTATGACAGCAAGAAGGGCGAAACCCTGCCGCACAACGTCAGCCCAATGCAGCTGATGTCCGACGCAGAGCTTGCCAAGCGCGCCGAACCGACAACCGCCGATGTGGTCCCGAACTATGTCGCCCGCTATCTTGATCTGATGGCACTTGCCGACCACCAGCCTGCAAAGGTCATTGGCCATGATGCAATTTTGCGCGACCGACCGGGCTTTGAGGCCGATTTCATTACGCGCGGCTCGATCCCGGCGGAAAGCTATGCCTGCGACGTGCCCGAAGTGCTGATGCCGGTGAAAGGGCATTGGCACCTGGGATGGGACGGCGGCGAAACCGTGCTGGCCCCCCGCGACACCTGCCTGGTTCCCGAGGGCATGGCACGGGCGCTTGCGCCTTCGATGACGGGCGAGGCCAGCATGTACCGCGTCCGGCGCACGGACGACCCCGCTGGCAAGACCATGCCGCTGGGCTGATGCGGGAACCACTGGTCCTGTTGCCCGGCATGATGTGTGACGGGCGCTTGTTCGCCCCCCAGATCGCCGCCTTCTCGTCCGAGAGGGCGGTCATGGTGGCCCCATTGACCGGGGCTGATACCATGCAGGCGCTGGCGGGTGCGATCCTTGCCATCGCGCCGCCTCGTTTTGCGCTGGCGGGTCTGTCGATGGGGGGCATCGTCGCGATGGAGATGTTTCGCCAGGCACCGGAGCGGATCAGCAGGCTTGCCCTTCTGGATACCAATGCGCTTGCCGATCCACCCGAAAACGCGCCGGTACGCCAAGCCCAGGTCAAACAGGCGCTGGGCGGCGGTTTGCGCAACGTGATGCGCGACGAGATGAAGCCGAACTATCTGAGCGACGGCCCGGACCGCGACAGGATCCTCGACCTGTGTATGCAGATGGCCGAAGATCTTGGGCCAAAGGTCTTCGCCGACCAATCCGCCGCTATCCAGCACCGCCCGGATCAGCGCCAGACGCTGAAGTCCGTGGCGGTGCCGACATTGATACTCTGCGGTGAAGACGACCGGCTTTGCCCGCTGGCGCGTCATGAACTGATGCACGACCTGATCGAAGGATCGCGGCTTGCCGTGATCCCCGGCGCTGGCCACCTGCCAACGCTGGAAAATCCAGAACCCACAAACAGGAAATTGAACGAATGGCTGACACAGTAATCCCCGACGATCTTCTTGCGCTTTTGCGGGCCGTCGATACACCGACGGTCTGCAACGCCATCGAAGTGGTACAAGGCAAGCGCGGCTTCAATCGCTTCACACGGGGCACCATGCAGCATTCCAAACCCGGCGATCCGGCCACCGTTGGATTTGCCCGGACGGCCAAGATCTCGGGTCTGGCCCCCCGAACGAGGCTGCCGACGTCATTCGCGCCCGGCGCATGGAGTATTTCCGTTCGATGGCTGGCGGCGTTGGGCCGACTGCGGCTGTGGTCGAAGATGTGGATTATCCCAATTGCATTGCCGGGTGGTGGGGCGAAGTGCATGTCGCCGTTCACAAGGGGCTTGGGCTGATTGTGTTGAAAAACTCCGAAATCAGAGCGTCGCGGATTTCTTGCGAAAACCTATGAAGCGAAATAGTCGGAAAGCTTTGACCACGAGACAGCGCATGGCTGCGCGTGAGCGCATGTAGGCGATTTGGGCCGACCCCCGCGCCAAAAATTTAGGATCGGGCTGCATGGAAAGAAAAATCATCGTTCAGGCCCTAAAACGGAGTTTTTCAACACAATCGGCTAAAAGGCGCGGTAAGCAATGGCGTCATGCGTGACCTGGATGTGATCGACGACGGTTTCCCGGTTCTGGCAGGGTCCATCGGGCCAAGCCATGGGTTCGTCCACGTGGTCGAGATCGGCACGCCGGTCAACATCATGGGCATGCGCGTGGCGCAGGACGAATTGATCCATGCCGACCGTCACGGCGCGCTGGTGATCCCTGCCGAGGTGCTCCCCGAGTTGAAGCAGGCCATCGACACCGTGATATCCTGCGAGGCAATTGTACTGGAACCGGCGCGCGCGCCGGGGTTCAACATCGACAAGCTTGAAGAAGCCTGGGCCAGGTTCGAAGCCGCCAGAACCTGAATGACAAAACAGTGAAACCCAAAATTCTGGTCACCCGGACGCTGCCCGCCGCGGTCGAGGCGCGGTTGGATCGCGCCTTTGATGCCACTTTCAACAGCACTGACGCCCCGATGACATCCGCCGACCTGACGGCGGCGATGGCTGACTATGACGCGCTGGTCCCAACGGTCAGTGACAGGATCGACGCAGCTGTTCTTGGTAGCGAAGCTGCCCGGGTTCGTATGATCGCAAATGTCGGCGTCGGGTACAGCAACATCGATATCGCGGCCGCGCACGATCTGGACATCGCCGTCTCAAACACGCCTGACGTGCTGACCGATGCCACCGCCGATATCGCGATGCTGCTGATCCTTGCCGCGACCCGGGGCAGCACCGCCGCCGAGGCAAAACTGCGCACTGGTCGCTGGGGCGGGTTTTCGATTGTCGAGGGGCTTGGCACCAGTATTCAGGGCAAGGTTCTGGGGATTGTCGGGATGGGTCGCATTGGCCGCGCAACGGCGCGCCGCGCCGCCCTCGGCTTCGGGATGAAGGTGGTGTTCTACAACCGCTCGGCCATCGACGATCTTGGATTCGACGCCACCCGGCTGGACAGTATCGACGCCGTCATGGCCGCAGCAGATGTGGTATCGCTCCATGTGCCGGGCGGTAGCCCGCCGCTGGTAACCGCCGATCATATCGCGCGCATGAAACCGACCGCCTATCTGGTGAACACCGCCCGTGGGGACAGCATCGACCAGTCTGCCCTGATCGACGCCCTGGCGACGGGCCGCATCGCCGGCGCAGGTCTGGATGTATTTGAAAACGAACCATCGGTGCCCGACGCCTTGCAACAGATGAACAACGTCACCCTGCTGCCGCACATCGGTTCAGCCACGCAGGAGGTGCGCACCGCGATGGGTATGCTGGCGGCCGACAATCTGGATGCCTTCTTCGCAGGCAAGGATCTGCCCTGCCGCGTTGTGTGACAAGGACCGCGTCGGCACAGGCGGGGATTGGCCAGGATAAAAACCGCCAGAATACGCCACTTGCGGCGCCAAACCGCTGCCGCCGAACCCTGAACAGAAACCGAACCGGAACCTCTGCCAGGAAAATGCATCAGTTTCCCGGAAAACTCCGTTATTGTAAGGTGAACACCAGACGCCTGCCTGACGCGTGTTTTAGGCGCAACAGACATAGGAGCTACAGTGACCGCTGATCGTATCACACTGCCCAAAGGGCGCGCGAACCTGGCAATAGTTGCTGAACGCGCCGGTGTGTCCGCAATGACTGTGTCCAGGTCAATCAACCAGCCCGGCAAAGTTGCGGATGCCACCAGAAAAAAGGTAGAGGCGGCACTGGATGCACTGGGCCAATTTTGTTGAAAAACTCCTGCTTGATCGAGGGCTATGGCGCTGATTCAATCCTCTCAACAAGCGGGAGGATCAGCCATGATGGGACCGAGGCAGGAAGCACAGGCGGCGCTGTTCTATGAGTTCTCGCTGGAAGACCATGTCCCGCAAGATCACCTGCTGCGATCGATTGATCGTTTCGTCGATCTGAGCAGCATCCGCGCCCATCTTGCCGATTTCTACAGCCACACCGGTCGTCCTTCGATCGATCCTGAACTGCTGATCCGGATGCTGATCGTCGGTTACTGCTTCGGCATCCGGTCCGAGCGGCGGCTCTGTGAAGAGGTACACTTGAACCTCGCGTACAGGTGGTTTTGTCGGCTCGACCTGGCCGATCGGGTGCCGGATCACTCGACCTTTTCAAAGAACCGGCATGGTCGGTTCCGCGAGAGTGAGCTGCTGCGCCATCTCTTCGAGACCACGGTCGCGCGATGCATCGCCGAAGGTCTCGTCAGCGGTCAGCGCCTGGCCGTCGATGCCAGCTTGATCGAGGCGGATGCCAACAAGCAGTACTCTGCGCCAAAGGAAGAATGGGACATTGCGCGGATCGATGCAGACGCTGCACCCCGCGCGGTCCGCGAGTATCTCGACACTCTGGATGAGGCCGCATTCGGAGCAGCGACACCGGTCGAGCCAAAGTTCACGTCCTATTCCGACCCAGCCAGCCAGTGGACGGCGGCGCGTAAGGGTCCCGCATTTTTTGCCTACTCCGACAACTATCTCATCGATACCTGTCTAGCCCCCAAGTCCTGGGCCATTTCCGATTAGAGTGTCTGGCATTGAAGGTCGCATGTTGAGCGCTTGGTGAGGGCGCGTGTGATTGTACTGCCCGACATATGCAACGTTGTTATAGCAATCGAGGTACTTGTGCCCCTCGGCATCCCACAGCCAGACATCGCTGGCGCGAACCACATGGACGGGGTCGTCGTAAAACGTCGAAACATTCGGACTCGACAGGTTTGCCCGGCGATCCAGCAGGTCCTGAATGGGCTTGGAAGTCTGCATGATGCGATGCCTTTTTTGCCGGGATATGGTCAAACGCTGGGGCGGGTAACCTCAGGGGGCGATGCTCTGCAGACGCTCTAACATGTCGAGCAGTTTGCGCATGTCGTCGTGCCCGTAATTGTCACGCAATCGCTGGAAAATCGCGTTTGATTCATCGGCGTGTTTTTCAAGGATTGACTGGCCATTTGGCGCAATGGAAACAAGCGTCTTGCGCCGGTCGGTTTCGCTGGGATTGCGATCAAGCAACCCGTCGTCTTCCATCGCCTTCAGGATCCGCGTCAAACTGGGCAGCAGCAGGCAGGCCCGGTCGGCCAGAACGGTCTGATCCATCGGACCAGATTCGGCCACAACACGCAGAACGCGCCATTTTTGTTCGCTGATCCCGCTTTTGCTAAGCATTTCGCGGATCGGCTGCATCACGCTTTCCCGCGTCCTCAAAAGGGAAATCGCAAGCGATCTGTCGGTGCTACGCAATTCGGGCTGCGGATCATCGTCTTTGTCAGATGCCATCATGTCACCCCTTCGCATCATCCTACCATCCGGAAAATACTATTGCCAAGTTAAGCATTTTACTTAACAAGGCAATTAAAAAGGAGTCAACTGTGCCCCACATTCATACCGACTATTCGGCCAATCTTGAGGACGCCGTGGACATCGGCGCGCTTTGCGAAGCAATCCGCGCTGCCGCCGCCCGGATTGAGGCCTTTCCGATGGCCGGAATACGGGCGCGCGCCACCCGCGTCGATCATGTCGCAATGGCCGACGGGGACGGTCGGCATGTGTTCATCGACCTTCGGTCCGGTTGCGCGAAGACAGGTCAGAAGACGTCAAAAGCGATGCAATCGCGCAGATTTTTGACACCCTGAAAACGTTCATGGCACCGGCCATGCAAACACGCTCTGTCGCGTTGTCGGCCGAAATGCGCGACATCAACGCCAACCTGTCCCCGAAATTCGGCAACCTCCGTGACCACCTGGAGGACCGCACATGAGGGCACTCAACGACAACATCGCCAAGCTGAACGGCATTTTGGAACGGTTCCGTGACGGCGGCATCATGAACCGGATCGCCGGGCAGGATGTCGCGGGCGGCGATGGCACGTTCCTGAACACATCGCCCGTCGACAAATCCCTGATCTGCACTGTCGCGCACGGAAATGCCGCCGATATCGACAAGGCCGCAATGGCCGCGCAGAAAGCGTTTGCCGACTGGCGCGATATGCCCGCGCTTGCGCGCAAGAAGATCCTCATCAGGATCGCCGGAGGCATCGAACAGCGCGCCGAAGAGATCGCCCTCTGCGAATGCTGGGACACCGGCCAAGCCTATAAATTCATGTCCAAAGCCGCCCTGCGCGGGGCCGAGAATTTTCGGTATTTCGCCGATCAGGTGACATCCGCGCGGGATGGCAAACATCTTCAGTCGCCGACCCTGATGAATATCACCACCCGCAAGCCGATTGGACCTGTCGGTGTCATCACGCCGTGGAACACGCCGTTCATGCTGTCCACGTGGAAGATCGCCCCGGCGCTTGCGGCGGGCTGTACGGTCGTCCACAAGCCCGCCGAAGCCTCACCCCTGACGGCGCGCCTGCTGGTCGAAATCGCCGAAGATGCGGGCCTGCCCGCCGGTGTCCTCAACACCGTCAATGGCTTCGGAGACGGCGCCGGAAAAGCCTTGTGCGAACATCCCGCGATCAAGGCGATCGCATTTGTCGGGGAATCCCGTACCGGCAGCCTGATCACCAAACAGGGGGCCGACACGCTGAAACGTAACCATCTGGAACTGGGCGGCAAAAACCCGGTGATCGTGTTTGACGACGCCGACCTGGCTCGGGCGCTGGATGCCGTGATCTTCCTGATCTATTCGATCAACGCAGAGCGTTGCACATCATCCTCACGCCTGCTGATCCAGGATACGATCCGCGAAGACTTCGAATCCCGCCTGATCTAACGGGTCAACACCATCCGCCTCAGCCATGTATGTCTGAACGTCAAAGACCTTGCCGCCAGTAAGGCGTTTTAAACCGAGCTGGTCGGATTGCAGGTTACCGATGAAAGTGACAGCCACGTTTACCTGCGCGCGATGGAAGAACGTGGGCATCACTGCGTCATCCTGTAAAAATCCGACCAGCCCGGCACGGTCGAGGTTATGGGATTCAAGGCGTTTGACGAAGATGATCTGGACCGCGCTGCGGCCTATTTCAAAGCCAAGGGCCGCCCAACCTCCTGGGTCGAACGCCCCTATCAGGGCAGGACGCTGCTGACCTCGGACAATATGGGCATACCGCTCGAATTCTATCACAAGATGGACCGGTTGGCGCCGATCCACCAGAAATACGCGCTCTATCATGGGGTGAAGCAGCTGCGGGTCGACCACTTCAACTGCTTTAGCCATGATGTGGATGCATCGGATGCACCATGTTGCGTTCTAGGTGCCGACGCCGCTGAACATCATCGACCTGCTCGACCTGATGGCCACCACCGGGCATGTCGGCAATATCGAGCGTGGGCCGGGGCGGCACGGAATTTCGAACGCGTTCTTTCTGTATATCCTCGACCCGGACGCGCACCGGATCGAAATCTACTGTTCGGATTACCAGACCGTCGATCCCGCCATGGAACCGATCAAATGGGATTTGCAGGATCCGCAGCGCCAGACCCTTTGGGGCGCACCCGCATCCGAAAGCTGGTTCCGGCACGGGACGGCCTTTGTCGGGGCCCCGCAAAAGGACTCGACCATCAAAGCCAGCCCGATCATCGCGCCATGACACTCCCACAGCAGCGGAAACCCGCCCCCGTGTCCAATACCCGCACCAGGCGTGATGCGCGGACCGGATTTTGGATTACGCCAGCAGCCCGAAGTTCATACAGCAACCAGATAGAACACCTGTGCGGCCCTGACCGCGCAAAGGGAGCCTGAGAATGCGTTTCGCCACCTATACTTCCGACAATCAGATCCATTATGGCGCGGTCACCGACGCCGGTATGATTGCGCTGAACCATGATTTTCCAAAGTGGCCAACGCTGTTTGAAGCGGTCGTGGCCGGCGGGCTGGGCGATCTGGCACGGGCCGCAGATGGCAAACCCGTCACGCATGCAGAATTCAGATACGAAATGGTCTTACCAAACGCGCGCCGCATCCTCTGCGTGGGGTCAATTTCCCGGACCGCAATTCGGAATACAAAGACGGCTCGGATCAGCCAAAGTACATGTCCCTTTTTCCGCGTTTTGCCAGCGGCTTTACCGGTCACGACCGTCCCCTGATCCGCCCGCCCGAAAGCCACATGCTGGATTACGAGGGCGAGGTCGCAATCGTCATCGGCAAGGCGGGCCGCCGCATATCCCAGGCCGATGCCTATGATCACATCGCTGCGCTGACCCTCTGCAATGAGGAGACAATCCGGGACTGGGTACGGCATGCCAAATTCAACGTGACACAGGGCAAGAACTGGGACAATTCCGGGTCCATTGGCCCCTGGCTGGTCCCGTTCACAGATGCCAGCCAGCTGGACGACGCGCGTATCATCACCCGCGTGAACGGCGCGGTGCGTCAGGACGACACCCTCGCCCGTATGATGCATCCCATTCGCCGCGAGGTTGAATATATCTCGACTTTCATGACGCTGCAGCCGGGCGATATCATCGTGACCGGCACACCGACTGGATCAGGCGCGCGGCTTGACCCGCCACAATACCTGAAGCCGGGGGATGTGGTCAAAGTCGAGGTGAACGGCATCGGCACATTGCGCAACACCGTCGAGGATGAGGTTCGATGACCCCGCAAGATCTCGCCAAAGCTGCGACCGACCTGCTGAGTGCCGAGGCGTCCGGCACCCAGATCGGCCTGCTGACAAAGGTGCACCCTGACATGGGCATGGATGATGCCTATGCCATTCAGAATGCGATCTATCGGGCCAAGCTGGACCAGGGGCGTCGCGTTGTCGGCTGGAAAATCGGTTTGACCTCGAAGGCAATGCAATACGCGTTGAACATCGATATCCCCGATAGCGGGATCCTGTTTGATGACATGGTATTTGACCACGGCGCGACCATTCCAGCCGGGCGGTTCATTCAGCCCCGGATCGAAGCCGAAATCGCATTCGTGATGAAATCCCCCATCGGCGGTTCCGCCGTTACGCGCGCGCAGGTTCTGGCGGCAACGGACTATGTCGCGCCAGCAATCGAAATCCTGGATACACGGATTGTTCGGTTGGATGCCGACACCGGCGAGACCCGCAATGTGTTTGATACCATAAGCGACAACGCGGCCAATGCAGGCGTGGTTCTGGGGGCCGGGAAACACGCCGTGGATGCCTTCGATCTGCGCTGGGTCGGCGCGATTACATCCCGCGACGGTGTCGTCGAAGAAACCGGCCTTGGGGCCGGGGTTCTGAATGACCCTGTAGAAAGCGTCGTCTGGCTGGCGCATCGAATGGCGCAATACGGACAACAGATCGAGCCGGGCCAGATCATCCTGTCGGGCAGTTTCATCCGCGCCGTCGAATGCCCTGCGGGTTCACAGATCCATGCAGATTTCGGCGGCTTCGGGTCCGTCGACATCTCGTTCGCCTGAGGGAGACGCCATGCCAGCGCCGCACAATCCGTTCAAATACGCCATCGCCAGGGACGATCTGCAACTGGGCTGCTGGCTGGGACTGGCCGACCCCTACATCGCCGAGATCAGCGCCGGTGCCGGTTATGACTGGCTGCTGATCGACGGCGAACACGCGCCAAATGATCTGCGTTCCATCACCGCGCAATTACAGGTTCTTGCGGGCAAAGGTTGCCACGGTGTGGTCCGGCCACCCATTGGCGAGGCCTGGGTCATCAAGCAATTGCTTGATGCCGGGGCGTAATCGCTGCTTGTTCCCATGGTCGACAGCGCCGAACAGGCGCGAGACCTTGTCGCGGCAGTGACCTATCCACCCCATGGCGTTCGCGGAGTTGGATCTGCCCTGGCCCGTGCCTCGGATTTCGCAGGAATTGGCGATTACCTGACGACCGCCCGGGACGAGATTTATTTGATCGTCCAGGTCGAAAACCTGAAAGGATTGGCAAATCTGGATGACATCCTGGCCGTTGATGGGCTTGATGGGGTTTTCATCGGTCCGTCCGATCTGGCGGCGGACATGGGATTCATCGGTCAGGCCGGGCGCGCGGAAGTCAAAGACGCAGCCACAGATGCGATCAGGCGCATCATGGCCGCGGGAAAGGCCGCAGGCATTCTGACGCTGGACCAGGACCTGCAAGCGCAGTGCCGAAGGCTCGGCGCTTCCTTCATTGCGACAGATATCGACGTGACGTTTTTTGCTCGCAACATGCGTCTGGCTGCCACAGACGCATCCGAACGCCTCAAAAACCCCGAAGACGGCTGATCACTAAAGCGTTTCGTCTTGAACCTGAATCGCGAGGGATTCCCTTGAGACCTGATCTGTGATTCATCCTGTTTGGGAGGATGGATCATGTCAGCACCTTTGCCATCTGCGCTTCGGATACGGTTTCAGAGATACATTGAAGAAGGGTTGAGCGGGCGCGCGGCGGCGTTGCGGTTGAAGCTGTCGCCTGCCACAGGCGCGCGGTGGGCGCGTCAGGTGAGGATGAAGGGTCATGCGGAACCTGCCCGGCAGGGACCGCCGCGCGGCAAGGGAAAGCTGGCTCCGCATCGGGAATTCTTTGAGGAGTTGATCGCACAAGACCCTGACATCACGCTCTTTGAGTTGCGTAATGCGCTGGCCGATGCAGAGGGTGTGCGGGTGCATCACTCCTCCATCGCCAACCTTCTGTCCCGGCTCGGCTTCACGTACAAAAAAAGTCGCTGGTCGCAACCGAGCGCCGCCGCGCCAAGGTAAGGCAGCAACGGGCCGACTGGTTCAGATACCGCTCGCCAGCCATTGCGACCTTTCCTGAGCGCGTTGTCTTTATTGACGAAACCGCAGTGAAGACAAACCTCACGCGCCTACGCGGCAGAGCCAAGCGCGGTAAGCGCCTGACGATGGATGCGCTCTTCGGAAGCTGGGGAACCCAAACCTTGATCGCGGGCCTGACCCAAGGCGCGCTGATCGCACCTTGGGTCATCAAGGGAGCGATAGATGGCCCCGCCTTCGCGGCCTACATCCGCGAAGTGCTGGTCCCCGAGATCAACCCCGGCACTGTCGTCATTCTCGACAACCTGGCAACCCACCGGAATAAGGAGGCGACGCAGGCTTTACGCAATCACGGCTGCTGGTTCCTTTACCTGCCACCGTACTCGCCCGACCTGAATCCCATCGAGCAGGCCTTCTCTAAACTGAAAGCCCATTTGCGACGGATCGGGGCCAGGTCCTTTACCCAGGTCTTCGAAGCAATCGGAGCAATCTGCGATCTCTACGACCCAGTAGAATGCTGGAACTACTTTAAGGCCGCCGGATATGTCTCAGGTTAATGTCGAAACGCTTTAGCGACACATTGCGAAGATCCCGTCCATGACGTACCGCACCCTGTCCATCCTGCTGCTGCTGCTGGCCGCCTGCGACAGCCCCAGCCCGCAATTCATCGGATCGCCCAAGGCCGAGATTGAAGCCGGCGGCATGCGCTTTTCCATACACCGTCGCGGCGACGCGGTCGAAGCCTATCGCCTGGGGTTCATTTTCCGCCCGAGCGAGGCGCAAGTCCTGCTCAACGCCACCCGCGCCATCGAGTCATCCACAGGATGTCAGGTCAAGAAACTCAGCGGCGATCAGGCGCTGGTGAAAGCCATTCTGGAGTGTTCATCGCCTGCCGAACAGGACCTGACTTCAGGCACGTAGCCGATCAATCAACGCCCGGGCAGAGTTTGATCGTGGCGTCCAGAGGCCGCGATCAATCGCTTCGGCCAGCCGCTCGGCAATCTCGGCAAGGGCTGGGGCATTCGCCTCAGCAATGAAGTCGCGGGTGTCTTCATCTTCCAGAAACGCGGCAAGGACGGCGTCAAAATGGTGGCCCTTCACCGCCCCGGTGGTCGCCGCGAATGCGAACATATAGTCCACCGTCGCCGCGATTTCGAACGCACCTTTGTACCCGTGCCGTTTCACCCCGTCGATCCACTTGGGGTTCACCACACGGGAGCGTACAACGCGCCCGATCTCATCCTCCAACGTGCGGATCAGCGGGCGTTCCGGGCGCGAATGATCGTTGTGATAGATCGTGCGGGATTGCCCCTGCAGGTGTTGAACCGCCGCCGCGGCGCCGCCTTCGAACTGGTAATAATCGTCGCTGTCCAGCACGTCATGTTCGCGGTTGTCCTGGTTCTGAACCACCGCCTCTACCTGTCCCAAACGCGTCTCGAACGCTTGGCGCGCGCGCACACCTTCGGCTTTGTTTCCATAGGCATAGCCGCCCCATTCCAGATACGCATCTGCCAGGTCTGCCGGGTCGCGCCACAGCTTTTCGTCAATCATCGCCTGTAGTCCGGCGCCATATGCACCGGGCTTAGAACCGAACACACGATGCTGCCCGTCCGCCCCCTTGGCATTGGCCCGCGCCGGGTTCAGGTCCGCCGGTTCGTCCAGCGCCATGACGGCCCGTGCGGCGCTGTCCACAAGGTCGATCAGGCCAGGAAACGCATCGCGAAAAAACCCCGAGATCCTGAGCGTCACATCCACCCGGGGCCGTCCCAGAACACTGGCTGGCAACACCTCGAACCCGGTGACGCGGCGGTTCGCGGAATCCCATGTCGGTTTGACCCCCATCAGCGCCAGACACTGCGCGATGTCGTCACCGCCGGTGCGCATGTTGGCCGTGCCCCAGGCGGTCAGAAGCATGGCACGCGGCCAGTCTCCGTGATCCTGAAGGTGCTTTTCGATCAACAGGTTGGCGGATTTCCACCCCAGTTTCCATGCGGTCGGCGTCGGCACCGCACGGGTATCGACCGAATAGAAATTTCGCCCCGTCGGCAACACATCGGGCCGTCCGCGCGTGGGCGCACCGGACGGCCCGGGTGGCACCGCACGCCCGCTTAGCGCGGTCATCAGCCCATCCATTTCGGCATCCCCGCAGGCCGCGACCGAGGGGCGCAGACCGGCCAAGATCTGATCCAGAACCGCCCCTGTGGCCGGTCCCGGAACGGGCGCTTCGGGGTCATCCAACAGCGCCTGCGCCAACAGTTCCAGACGTTCGACCGTGTCGCCGTTGCTGCGCCAGTTTTCCGTGGAAAGACCTGCCAGCGCGTCAGGCTTTCCGATCGCCGGTGACGCCATATCGCAATCCAGCGGGTCAAGCGACAGGCCAAGATCAGCGGCCATCGCCCGCAGGATCGAGGCATTTCCGCCGGTCCCGTCACCGCGCGGCGTGCGCGCCAGCGCGATCAGCAGATCACGTTCCAGCGCCCCTTCCGGACTGTTGCCAAACACATGTAATCCATCGCGAATCTGCGCCTCCTTCAGCTCACACAGATAGGCGTCCAGCTTGGCCAGATCGCCATCCGCATCACCGGTGAACCCGGCATCCGCGTCCAGCCCGGTGGCCGAGGTCAGCGACAGAATTTCGCGGCGCAGGTGCGTGATGCGCCGGGGATCGACGCCTGCAGCTTCGTAGTATTCGTCAACCAATGCCTCAAGATCCCGTAGCGGTCCGTAGGTTTCCGCGCGTGTCAGGGGCGGCGTCAGGTGGTCGATAATGACCGCCTGTGCCCGGCGTTTTGCCTGTGTTCCTTCGCCGGGATCATTGACGATGAAGGGATAGATATGCGGCGTCGGGCCAAGGATGGCTTCGGGGCAGCAGCTATCGGACAGGGCCAGCGCCTTGCCGGGCAGCCATTCCAGATTGCCGTGCTTGCCCATGTGGACGATTGCGTCGGCGCGAAACTGATGCCGCAGCCAGAAATAGAAGGCGAGGTAATTGTGCGGCGGCGTCAGGTCGGGCGAATGATAGGTATCGGTCGGGTCGATGTTATAACCGCGCGCAGGCTGGATACCGACGACGACGTTGCCGAACTCCAGAACAGACAGGCTGAAATGCCCGCAATCGACCTCTCCGGGTGAAAAGAACGGGTCGGCCTGTGGTGCCCCCCAGCGCTCTTCGATCTTTTGGCGGACCTCAAGCGGCAGTTGACCATAATCAATCTGGTAATCCGCCATCGACAGGGTGACGCCGCCGGTTCGGATGGCGCGATCTGTCAGCCAGTTGGTCGGACCTTGCAGGATCGTTTCCATCAACGTCGCGCTGTCGCCGGGCAGGTTGTGGGTGCGATACCCGTCCTGCGCAAGACGGTGCAGGGCATTCACCGTCGCCGCGGGCGTATCTAGACCGACCCCATTCGCCAGTCGCCCGTCCTTGTTGGGATAATTGGCGAGGATCAGCGCGACCTTGCGGTCAGACGCAGGGGTATTGCGCAGACGTGCCTGGTTGGCGGCAAGTTTGGCGACAAAGGCAATGCGATCCCCCTGGGCACGGTATGTGGCGATGGGGCATTCCGTCGCCTCGTCAAAAAATGCTTCACCCTTAAACGATACCGCGCGGGACAGGATGCGGCCGTCGACCTCTGGCAGGGCGACGTTCATGGCGATATCGCGCGCGGACAGGCCCGAAGTTCCGTTGGCCCAGCTGTCTTCCGAGGCGGCGGAAAAGACGACCTGATAGACCGGGGCGGCATTGGCGGCGGGACCGGCCAGCGGGTTGTTCGCCGTTGGATCGTCGGTGTGTGGAGAGCCAACCGCAAAGCTGGTCGCGTTCAGGATCGCATCTGGCGGCGCTGCGCGAAACAGACCATCCAGCGTTGCAACGCTTACCGGATCCTTCAGCGAGGCGACGAAAATCGGCAGCGGGTTCACCCCCTCGCGCAGCAGCGTGCGCGTCAACCGGTTGACCGGGTTCAGCCCCGCCCCCTGCACCAAGGCGCGATAGAAGATCAGCGGAACGACCGGTGCGCCGTCGGTCCAGTTCTGCTGCGCCGTTGCAATATCGGCAACACCCGCACCGGGCCAATAGACGCCCGCGCGCAACAGTGGGCGGGCCGGATTCGGTTCTTCCGTGCTGTCCAGTATGTGGTTGCAATAGCTCAGGAAATTCGCCGAATTTTCGCCACCACCTTCCACAAGATAGGCCCAAAGCGCGTCGTAATGTTGCGTCGAAACGGTCGAGAATTCGCGCAGTTCGGGGTCTGGTTTGTCATCGCCTGGCAGGAAGGCGACAGGCACGCGCGCCTCGGCCAGCCGGGCGGCGTATTGTTCAAACCCGTATCGCCAATAGCCCGCGCCGCCGAGCATCCGCACCACCACCAGACGGGATTTCGTGGCGCAGGTGTCCAGATGCAAATCAACCGACATCGGGTGCTTCAGATGCATCAGGCTGGCCAGTCGCAGGGTCGGGGGGGACTCCATTTCTGTGCGGGCTTCGGACAGCGCGGCCAATTCGGTATCGGCGGCTGAAATCACCACAACATCTGCCGGGGTCTGGCCCAGGTCGACGGGTTCGGTGCCATCGTCGATGGCGCCGGGGGTTGCCGCCAGCAAATGCATCAGAGGGGTTTTTCCATGAACACACTCAGCGGGTCGTCACGGTAGTCGCCAAACGGACCGCGCCGGGTGAATCCCCGGCGTTCATACAGTCGATGGGCGGCGTGCAGCAGGTTGCCAGTCTCCAACCGCAGCTTTTTCACGCCCTCGTCGCGGGCGATGGTTTCAAGGTGAACCATCAACGCCTCTGCGATGCCCTTTCCACGGGCCTCGGGGGCGACGAACATGCTCTTCAGCTCTCCATATCCGTCCTTCAACGCCAACGCACCGCACCGCACCCAAGCGGCGCGCCGCCATCGCGAGCAATCAGAAACCGGATATTCGGGGCTGCCAGCGCCTCGACCGGCAGATAGTGGTTCGACTCCGACGGAAACAGCGATTGCATCAGCGCGTGGCTGGCGCGCAGCAGATCGGCGGCCTCCTCCGGGTCGCCGATGGCGACCATCACGCTCATGCCGACAGCGCCGCCGTGATCGCGGCCTGGTCAAGTCCTGATTGGCCGATGACGACAAGTCGGGTTTCGCGCGCAGCACTGCCGAATGGGCGGTCGAAATAGGTGTCGATACGCGGGCCGACGGCCTGCAGGGTCAGGCGCATGGGTTTGCCGGTGACGGCCGCGAAACCTTTCAGGCGCAGGATGTCATGGGCGCGAATAACCGTGGCCACCTGTTCGGCAAAGGCGACCGGATCGTCGATTTCGCCGCGTGTTACGGTGAAACTTTCAAAGTCGTCGTGGTCGTGGTGATGGTGGTCATCGCCTGCATCGTCGCTGTTTTCGTCGTGGTCATGATGATGGTGATGCACTTCGTGACGGGCATCCATGTCGCCCTCGGCCCCTGAGCCTTGCCCAAGCACAACATCCACCGGCAGCGCCCCGTGCGAGGTTGCCAGCACCTGCACGCCATCCCGGCTGTCAATGCGCAGGCTGTCCTGAAGGTCCGAAGCCTCGGCCGCGCCCAGAAGATCGGATTTATTGACGACAATCATGTCCGCGCAGGCGATCTGATCCTCGAACAACTCGCTCAGCGGGGTTTCGTGATCCAGGTTGTCGTCCATCGCGCGCTGGGCGTCCACGGCGGCGACGTTATGGGCAAACCGCCCCTCGGCCACCGCCTTGCCATCGACCACGGTGACCACGCCGTCCACCGTCACGCGGGTTGCGATTTCGGGCCAGTTGAAGGCACGGACCAACGGTTGCGGCAGGGCGAGGCCGCTGGTCTCGATCACGATATGATCGGGTGGTGTTTCGCGTGCCAGCAGGGCTTCGATCGTGGGCACGAAATCCTCGGCCACCGTGCAGCAGATGCAGCCGTTGGACAGCTCAATGATGTCATCCTCGGCGCAGGCCTCATCCCCGCAACCTTTCAGGATATCTCCGTCCACGCCCAGGTCGCCGAATTCGTTGATAACCAGCGCGATGCGGCGGCCCCCGGCATTTTCGATCAGATGCCGGATCAGCGTGGTTTTGCCGGACCCGAGGAAGCCGGTGACGACAGTGGCAGGAATTTTTGCGGGCATGACAGCGCCTTTTTTCGGGTCCGGATTATGGAACAGGGCAAGCGGGCCGCGCGGTGCCGCGCGACCCGTTCAGGTCAGAATGTTTCGTCGGATCAGACGCCGAAGACAGCACCCAGAACCGGGCCTTCGACGGCCTCCAGCACCAGGAACGCGCCAACACCGGCGACCATTGCGCCCGCCAGGCGGGCGTTCACGGCGGCAGCCTCGGTCGCGCCAAGCAGGCGTTCCGCGACCCAGCCCGCGGCCAGTGCGATGCCGTATTGGATCGCGCCCAGGCCAATCAGATAGCCGATCAGAACCGCGCCTCCGACGCCGCCTTCCTGCCCCGCGATGGACCCGCCAAAGGCGGCTCCGTGGAACAGGCCGAAGCCGGCGAACAGGACCAGCGCGGCGGGCATCCCAAGCGCGCGGCCCGACAAGACGACCGCTCCAAGCGCCAGCAGCGACAGGGCCACGACGAACTCGATCCCCGGCAGGGTCAGCCCGGTCGAAATCATCAGCGTCCCGGCCAGCATCGCGCCGATATACGCCAAGGGTGAGGCATACTTGCGCACAGTGAACAGTGCCGCGACGCCCATCAGCGCCACGAAAAACAGATGGTCAAAGCCCAGCACCGGATGCCCGGCACCCGACAACAGGCCATGTGCAAAAGTTTCCATCGGCAAGCCACCCAGCGGGTGGTGGGCCATGGCAGGCGTGGCAGCAAGCGCCAGCGCAGCGGTCAGAATTTTTTTCATAAGTCCCTCATCCTTCGAGATCAGCGATGTAGGGAGAGTTCGTCGAAGGGGCACCAGGTCGTCAGCACCACCATCACGGAACACCCCGTCCGTTCAGTCGGACCGGGGCGAACCCCGGGTGCATGGCAGGTCTCCTGGCTTCGCGGGTCGCTGCGTGCTGCCGCCTTCCCGGATCGCTCCAGTGGCTAAGTGACAGCCCGCTCGCCGCTTACAGTCGCGGGGGCGGCTTCGGCATCTGGCCCCGGATTGGGTCACCATCACCGAATTCCCATTTGATCCCCTTGGTGTTGAGACACCGGAACGGGGAACCATGCTCGACCATTTGCGCCCACGGGCAAGGCAGGGTCAAGCGGGAAACCGACATCGCAGCGCAGTGAAACGGCGTGACGCGCCCGTGGCGGAGCGCTGGCGATCTGCAATATCTTGGGGATAACTCCGCCGATCGCCCCATATGCGGGGTTGCGCTGTTGACTCCGCCCCACTGGATGCGGGATTTTGGCACTCGAGCAGGAATCATAAAGGCACGCCCAACAGTGCGCTTTTCACGGCTGAAACTAAACGGCTTCAAAAGCTTCGTGGACCCGACCGATCTGGTGATCGCGGACGGGCTGACTGGCGTTGTCGGCCCGAACGGCTGCGGCAAGTCGAACTTGCTGGAGGCATTGCGCTGGGTCATGGGCGAAAACCGCCCCTCGGCCATGCGTGGCGGCGGCATGGAAGATGTGATCTTCGCCGGTGCCTCGACACGGCCCGCGCGCAACTTTGCCGAAGTCGCGCTGTCCATCGACAATTCCGAACGGCTTGCCCCGGCGGGCTTCAACGACACCGACACGCTGGAAGTGGTGCGGCGGATCACCCGCGATGCGGGCAGTGCGTATAAGGCCAATTCCAAGGACATGCGGGCGCGCGATGTGCAGATGCTGTTCGCCGATGCCTCGACCGGTGCGCATTCGCCGGCGCTGGTGCGGCAGGGACAGATCAGCGAGTTGATCAACGCCAAGCCCAAGGCGCGGCGGCGCATTCTGGAAGAAGCCGCCGGGATCAGCGGCCTTTATCAACGGCGTCATGAGGCGGAGTTGAAGCTGAAAGGCGCGGAAACCAATCTGGCCCGCGTGGAAGACGTGATCGAAGCGCTGGCGACCCAGCTGGCGCAACTGGCCCGGCAGGCCCGGCAGGCCGCGCGGTACCGGGAAATCGGCGGCAAGCTGCGTCAGTCGGAAGGCGTACTGCTCTATCGTCGCTGGGCCGAGGCCGATGCCGCCCGGCTGGCCGCGCAGGAGGCGCTGACGGAACGCACCACTGCAGCCTCGGCCGCCGAACGTGCGGCGCGCTCCGCTGCTGAGGCGCGCGAAAAGGCGGATGAGGCTTTGCCGCCATTGCGTGAGGAAGAGGCCATCGCCGGGTCGATCCTGCAACGCTTGCAGGTCGAACGGGACACGCTGAACGACCGCGAAGCCCGTGCCGTGAAGGCCATCGAGATGCTGGGCGCGCGGATCGAACAACTCAGCCGGGATATCGAACGGGAAACCGGTCTGAACGGCGATGCGGTCGACACCATTGCCCGGCTGGAACAGGAACAGGCCGACCTGGCCGCCAAGTCCAAAGGCTTCGGCGACACGGTGGAGGAGGCCGAGGCAGCCGCCGCCGAAGGGGCCGCTGTTTTGCAGACCCGCGAAGGCGCGCTGAGCGAGCTCAACGAGGACGTCGCCCGCCTGTCGGCGCGCCACCAGTCTGTGCATCGCCTGTTGGAAGACGCGCAGAAAACCCTGACGCGGGCTGAGGGTGAGGCCACGCAAGCCCGCGAAACAGTCGCCAGCGCAGAGGCGGATGTGGCGCGATTTGAAGCTGCATTTGCTGAAGCCGAACAGGCCGATACCGCCGCCCGCGCTGCGGCAGAAGCCGCCGAAACGGCGCTGGCCGAGGCCGACGAAGCCCGCGCCGAAGTTCAATCGCGTGAAGCGGACGCCCGCGCCGCCCGATCCGAAGCCGAAGGCGAAACCGGTGCGTTGACGGCCGAGGTTGCGGCGCTGCGCCGTCTTGTGGAACGCGACACAGCGGAAGGCGGGCAAATCCTTGATTTGCTGTCGGTTTCGCCGGAGTACGAAAAGGCGTTGGGCGCGGCTTTGGCGGACGATTTGCGCGCACCAGCGGTTGGGCCGGATGCGCCTTCGGGCTGGGCGGAACTGGATGGATACGCGCAGCCTCAATCGTTGCCCGGCGGCGTTTCCGCGCTGTCGAACCACGTCACCGTGCCTGCGGTTCTGGGCCGCCGGATTGCACAAATCGGGCTGGTCGATGCAGCTGACGGCGCGCGGCTGCAGGGCGACCTGCTGCCCGGTCAACGGCTGGTCAGCGTTGAGGGCGACTTGTGGCGCTGGGACGGGTTTCGGGCCGGGGCGGCGGATGCGCCCTCGGCGGCGGCGCTGCGATTGCAGCAACTCAATCGCCTGCAGGAGTTGAAACAGGACCTGGAAGGCGCGACGGCCCGGGCCGACGGCACCCAACGCGCCCATGAGCATCTGCGCGCCGAACTCGCCCGCCTGACCGAGGCCGACAATCAGGCCCGCGCCGCCCGCCGCGATGCCGACCGCGCCGCGACCGAGGCCAGCCGCGCGCTGTCACGGGCCGAGGCGGATCGCAACATTGCCGCGGGCAAACTGGAAAGCCAATCGCTGGCCGTGGCGCGCCATACTGAGGCGGCGATGGCTGCGCGGGCAAGTCTGGCAGAGGCTGAGGCTGGCCTGAAGGACCTGCCCGATCTGGACGCCGCGCGGGCCGAGGTCGAAGATGTCAAGCTGACCGTCGAAGCGGCCCGGATGACGATGATGGCGCGGCGGTCCGCACTCGACGAATTGCGCCGCGACGGCGAAGCGCGGGCCCGGCGAGGTCAGGAGATTGTCGAAGAACTGGCCAGTTGGCGCAAACGGCTGGAAACAGCCTCCAAGCGAATGGCAGAACTGGAAGGGCGGCGCGAGACAAGCCGGGCGGAACTGGCCGAAGCCGAGGGCGCGCCCGCGCTGATCGCGGCGGAGCGCGACACGCTGGCCGGGTCCATCGAAACGGCCGAGGCGCGGCGGCGTGCGGCGGCGGATGCGCTGGCAACGGGCGAAACGGCGCTGCGTCAGGCGGACCAATCCGCACGTGAATCGGAACGCGCCGCTGGTGAGGCACGCGAAGCTCGTGCCCGCGCCGAAGCCCGCGCCGAGGCTGCCGTGGAAGGTGTCGCGCTGGCCGAAGAGCGGATCACCGAAGCGCAGGATGTGACGCCGGCGGCGCTGCTCGAAAGCCTCGAAACCGATCCCGACAAGATGCCCCCTGCCGAAACGGTCGAGGCCGAAGTCGCCCGCCTGAAACGCCAGCGAGAGGCGCTGGGCGCGGTCAACCTGCGCGCCGAAGAAGACGCCCGCGAGGTTGAGGAAGAACACACAACCCTGGTCAACGAAAAGGCCGATCTGGACGCCGCGATTGCCAAATTGCGTACCGGAATCAACAGCTTGAACCGCGAAGGTCGCGAACAGCTGCTGACCGCGTTCGAACAGGTGAACGCCAACTTCGGCACCCTGTTCACCCATCTGTTCGGCGGTGGAGAGGCGCGTCTGCAACTGGTTGAAAGTGATGACCCGTTAGAGGCGGGGCTGGAGATTCTCTGTCAGCCGCCGGGCAAGAAACTCAGCACGCTGTCGCTTCTGTCGGGGGGCGAACAGACGCTGACCGCGCTGGCGCTGATCTTTGCTGTGTTCCAGGCCAACCCGGCCCCGATCTGCGTGCTGGACGAGGTTGACGCACCGCTGGACGACGCCAACGTCACCCGGTTCTGTGACTTGCTGGACGAGATGACGCGCCAGACCAACACCCGCTTCATGATCATCACCCACCACGCGGTGACGATGGCCCGGATGGGCCGTCTGTTCGGCGTCACCATGGGCGAACAGGGCGTCAGCCAGCTTGTCAGCGTGGACCTGAGCGCGGCGGAAAAGATGGTCGCCTAGGGTCAGGACCCATTAATCCGGCATCGCTGGCGTCAAATCCGCTTCATCTCAGCGGTTCGGGCCGCTTGAAAAGTGAACCATACTTGCCTGCGCGTCCCAAACCACTGATATTTCGCGGATTTGACGCCAGCGATGCCGGATTAATGGGTCCTGACCCTAATCTGCCCGTTTGGCTGAATTCATTGATTTCTGTCGGTAATTGTCACGGACACCGGGTTGCCACCGCGTCAGCCCTGCCGTTAGTTTGACCGCAGATATCGCGAAAAGGAAACAAGGTATGACAGCATTTCGGACCGCACTTCTGTGCTCAGCGGCAGGCGCCTTTCTGGCCTATCCGGCCATGGCGCAATCCAATGTGGTGGCAAGTGACCCTGGCAGTGTCATCGCATTTTTTGAATCCGAAGGCTTTCCGGTGACTTTAGACAGTGATGGTCAGGGCGATCCGCTGATCGAGGTGAAGTATTTCGGAAACAGCTTTTCCATTTACTTCTATGGCTGCGACAACAATACCGACTGCCTGTCCATTCAGTTCTTCTCGGGCTATCGCACCGAAGGTTCGGTCCCGGTCGAGAAGATCAACGAATGGAATACCGAATTCCGGTATATTCGCGCCTATCTGACCGAGGAACAATCCAGTCGCATCGAATTTGACGTCTATCTTGGCGCGAACGGTTTGAGCCACGAAGACTTTGACGGGGTCGTGGACAATTGGACGCGCGGTTTGCAGCGGTTCGAAGAATTCATCGACTGGTAATCCGGTACATCTTTCTGATTGATGAACGGCGCGCGCGGGGGCGACCCCGGCGCGCCGCTTTCGTCACAACCTTTGCAGCAATTCTCGCGTCGGCCAGGCATCGGCGGGCAGGCCCAGTTCCTGCTGCACCTTTTGCACCGCGCCGCAGGTTCCGGCGCCCAGGATGCCATCGACATCACCGACGTCATACCCCAGATCGGTCAGGCGTTGTTGCAGGGCCTTCATCTCATCCCCCGACAGCGGCGGCGTCGGGTTGCCCGCGTCATAGACCTGCGCGCCCTCTAGCCGGGTGGCGAAATACGCGGCGGTCAGGACATAGACAAAGCTTTGATTCCACTCAAAATAAACGTTGAAGTTGGGATAAGCGATGAAGGCAGGACCATTGCGCCCCTGTGGCAGGATGATCGAGGTTGGCAGGCCACCAGCCGCGAAACCCCCGGCCCGCGCGCGCACGCCCATCGCGGCCCATTCGTCGGGTGTTTTGGTGGTTTCCAACCCGGTCAGTGACCAGTCCAGATCCGAGGGGACCACCACCTCCTGAATCCAGGGCTCATCCGGTCGCCAGCCGAGGTCGGACAGCATGGCAGCGCCCGAAGTCAGCGCGTCAGGGGCCGAGGTTTTCAGGCTGACCAGCCCATCGCCGTCGGCGTCGATGCCGTTTTCCAGGATGTCGCCGGGCAGCATCTGGACCATGCCAATCTCGCCCGCCCAGGCCCCGGTCGTGGTCGCCGGATCAAGGTCACCGCGTTCGAACAGCTCAAGCGCCGAGAAGACCTGCGGGCGGAACAATTCCGGGCGGCGGCAGTCATGCGCCAGCGTCACCAGAGAGTTCACCGTGTTGAAATCTCCCTGGATCGCGCCATAGTCCGTCTCGAACGCCCAAAAGGCCAGAAGCACGCCCCGGTCGATGCCGTAGGTTGCCTCTATGTTGCTGAAAACGCTGTCCCATTTCTGCCCGTTCGACTTGCCGTTGTTGATCCGTCCCGCGCTGATTAACCGGCGCGAGAAGTCGACGAAGGGCAGTTGGAACACGCCTTGTCGGCGGTCGGCCTTGATGGTGCGCGGGTCCTGGCGGACGCCGGCAAAGAACTGCGCGGCGGCCCCGGCGTCGGCGCCGTTCAGCACCGCCTCGGCCTCCATTTCGGATTTGAAGGTGTTGAAATCGCCGCCGCAGGGGGCGGTCTGGGCCGCCGCGGCGGTGGCCGAAACGAAAGCGAGGGGGAGGGCGAATGTGCGCGAAAGCCGCATGATATATGTTCCAGTTCTGACAATACCTACTGCCCGCGACCCTAACAGGGAATGGCCGTCAGGCAATGTCGGCATTGCGTCTGCAAAGCGTCGGCAAAACGTATGGCAGGTTTCTGCCGCTCAGATCAGGGCCAGAACCGCGATGATCAGGATCAGCAGCGTCCAACTGCGCCAAAGGGCGCGAACGGCGGCGTCGATGTCTGGGGCCAGCGGCGGGCGGCCCTCGGGGTAGACGAAGGGGAAATCGCGTGCCTCACCTTCGTAGGTGCGCGGCCCGGAGAGCGCGATGTTCAGGACCACCGCCATCGCCGCCTCGGGCCAGCCCGCATTGGGCGACCGGTGCAGCGCCGCATCGCGCCGGATGATCCGGGCGGCATCGGGCCGGGCGTGGGCCAGCGCGATCAGCGCGGCGGTCAGGCGGGCCGGGATCCAGTTCAGCAAGTCATCGAAACGGGCAGTGGCCCAGCCGAACGCCTGATGCCGGGGCGTGCGATAGCCGATCATGCTGTCGGCGGTGTTGACGATCTTATAGGCCAGCATCGCGGGCAGCCCGCCGATCAGGAACCAGAACGCGGGGGCGATTACGCCATCTGACAGGTTTTCGGCGGCGCTTTCGATGGCACCGCGTGCCACGGCGGGGGCGTCCATGTCGGAGGTGTCGCGCCCGACGATCTTCGCCACCGCGCGGCGTCCATCGACCAGCGACAGGCGCAGCGCATCGGCGACGGCGGCGACATGGTCGGCCAGGCTGCGCTGGGCCAGGATCATGGCAGCAACGATAATCTCGATTACGGGGCCGAAGGGCAGGGCGGCGATGAAGATCCCGACCAACAGCGCAACGGCGACCAGCACGATCAGCGCAAAAACCCCGGCGAGGCGTCTTTGCGCCCCTCGGTTAAGCCGCTGGTCCAGCCCGTCCACCAGACGGCCCATCAGAACGGCGGGGTGGGGCAAGCGGTGCCACAGCCATTTCGGTTCGCCCAATGCGGCGTCCAGCAGCAGTGCGATGACAAGCGGGAAGGCGAAGGTCATGGGGTCAGCGTGGCCAGGGCGCGGTGCAATTGGTCGCGTCGATTAGGGTGCGGCAAGCCGATGCGCAGCCAGGTCGGCGCATAGGCAAAACAGCGGATCAGCACTTTGGATTTCGCCAGTTCCGACTGCCAATCTGCCGCGTCGGGAACCTCATAAAGACGAAACAGCGAGGTTCCCCCGAGGGATCTGGCCCCTTTGGCAAGGATCGCGGTGTCGAGCGTTGCAGCCTCCTCCGCCAGCTTGCGCCGGGTCGCTTTGGCCCAATCCCTATCGCTCAGCGCCGCCGTGCCGATGGCCAACGCAGGGCCAGAGGTTTGCCAGGGGCCCAGCCAGTCGGCCAACCGGGCCAGCAGCGCGGGGTCGCCCACGGCTGCCCCAAGGCGCAGCCCGGCAAGACCCCAGAATTTGCCAATACTTTTCAGGACGATGACGCCCGGTCCGGCGCGATGGATCAGGCTTTCGCCCAGCGCTTCGTCGCAGAAGCTTTCGTCGATCACGACCAACGGGCGCTGGCCCCAGTCTTCATCCGCGCCGTCCCATCGCTCACCCGTCGGATTGTTGGGGTGGACGACGACGCGGGCCTCGGCCCTGCCGGATTGGACAACGTCCCAGCCGGTTCCGGCAAAGGCGGCGGCGTGTTCGTTATAGGTGTCGCTGCGGATCAGAACGCTGCCCTTAGGCAACAACGCCGGTATGCGCGCGATCAGCGCCGAAGCACCCGGCGCGGCCAGCACTGCGGCGTGGTCGGGAACTGACCAGAAGCGGCGGGCGGCGGTCTCAAATCCCGCGAAGGCGTGGCGGTCGGGCAGGGCGGTCCAGGCGTCGGCGGGCAGATCGGGCAATGGATAGGGCACCGGGTTGATGCCGGTCGACAGATCCAGCCAGTTGGCGCGCGTCCCGCCATACTGCGCGATCATCGCGTCGATGCCGCCGCCGTGTTCGCGCCGGGCTGACCCCGGTTCAGCCATCGTCGAGCAGGGGCGGCAGGCGCGCGACGAAATGGCCCTTCACGCCCTCGGGCCAGGTCCGGTAGGGGACTTGGCCGGTCTCACTCGTGTCATGCAGGACCGCCCATTCTACGATGGCTTGCGCAGACATCTGGTCCGGTTCGAACCGACCAAGCATAAAGCTGAGCTTGCCGGGCGCCTGCACGGCGATGTTGCAAGACCTTTCACAGCCCAGCATGCAGCTGACGCGGCGGGTGCGGACCTGTGGCGCATCCTTGGCGACGCCCTCGACAAGGTCGGCCAGGCGCTCTCCGTCCGTCAGCGACATGTCGCCGTCTTCCCAGCCATCGCGTTTGCAGGTGTCGCAGACCGTTATCCAGGTTGTCATCGGGCCATCCATTAAATTGTGGGCCCATGAAGCGGAAAATCGCGCGGAACGCAACGTCACCCAACCGGTTTGGTACTGTTCGCAGCGTAAACGCTGCGTTAACCCTTGGGCAACCTTTCCGGCACGACTTCGGATCCCGAAATCAGGGCAATATGGACGTATTGATCGTTACCAGCATGGCAGATCTCGGCGCGCTTTGGGGCCGGCATCTTGAGTGTTCCGGCGCCGTTGTGCGGCATGCGGCGCCGTTGTGCGGCATGCGGCGTCGCAGGAACAGGCCGTTGCGGCGCTGGATGCGGCCCCGGCAGACATCGTGGTCCTGAACATGGAACTGGTTGAAGGCAGCGCCATCGCGGTGGCGGATTACGCCGGTTACCGTTGTCCTGATGCCAAGATCATCTCGGTCACCGGCGATAGTTTCTTTTCGGACGGGTCAATCTTTGCGCTGCTGCCGAATGTATGTGCGCAGGTATCTGCCACGGCAGACCCCGGTGATTTGGTCGCGATGGTCGATCATTACGGGTCCGATACCCAAAGCTAATCGCGCCTGCGTCAGCCGCGCCCATGTGGTTCGGTCCAGTTGATATCCGGCCCGATGGGAACGATCCGGTGCGGGTTCACCGTCTCATGGCTGTAGTGATAGTGGCGGATGAAGTGGTCGAAATGGGTCGTCGGGGCGACGCCCGGCCACTGGTACAACTCGCGCGCATAGCCCCAGAGGTTCGGATAATCGATCAGCCGCCGACGATTGCATTTGAAATGGCCGTGATAGACCGCATCAAAGCGCACCAGCGTCGGGAACAGGCGCCAATCCGCCTCGGTCACGCGATCGCCCATCAGATAGCGGTTCGATGACAGGCGATCCTCCAGCCAATCCATTGTGTCAAACAGGGCGGTGACGGCCTCGTCATAGGCGGGCTGTTTCTGGGCAAACCCGGATTTATAGACGCCGTTGTTCAGCGTGTCATAGATGCGGGCGTTCACCGGCTCGATGGCCGCGCGCAGGTCTTCGGGCCAGAAATCGAGCGTATTGCCGGTCAGCCCGTCGAAGGCCGAATTGAACATGCGAATGATCTCGGAACTTTCGTTGGACACGATGGTTTCGCGCTGTTTGTCCCACAGGATTGGCACCGTCACGCGGGTGGAAACGCCCGGGTCGGCGTGGATATAGATGTCGCGCGCATATTGGTGCCCGTAAAGGGTATCGCCAGTGGCGCCGGGGAAATCATCGGAAAAGGTCCAGCCGTCGGAAAGCATATCGGGGTGAACGACCGAGACGCTTATCATGTCTTCCAGCCCTTTCAGAGCCCGGAATATCAGCGTGCGATGCGCCCAGGGGCAGGCGTAAGAGACATAGAGGTGATAGCGCCCCGCCTGGGCCGGGAAGTCGCCTTCGCCTGAAGAACCGGCGCTGCCGTCTGCGGTGATCCAGTTGCGAAAGCTGGCTTCGGCGCGCTTGAATGCACCTTTGTCGTTGTCAGAGACGAATCCGCCGTCGTGCCAATTGCCGTCAAGAAGATGTCCCATGGTGCCCGCCCTCGGTTCAGAAGTGATGTCTCGCCCCCATCTATGACCGGCGGGCGGCATTCACACCAGTGCGCCGCGCGCAGATGCCCTGCGTGGATGCACAAAGGTCGGTTCGGGCCGCGGAGCTGCCGCCTTTCGCGATTGTCGCGCCCGCCCGCCCGTGCGATGAAGGCGCCTGACGAGGCCCGAACGGGCCGGAGCGGTGTGCCAAGGCGGGTCGACCCAGATCGGGGACCGGGCGGGCACTCGTCATGCGGCCCCGGTGGGGGCGTTGTCCGGTTCTGTCGGCGTTTGAACGGACGGACCAATGACCAGTGAACCAAAAACCGGCGTGATGATTTGCGGCCATGGCTCTCGCAGTCAGGCGGCGGTGGATGAATTTGCGGTGCTGGCCAGAAAATTGCCCGCGTTGCTGCCGGATGAGTGGCTGGTCGACTATGGCTATCTGGAATTCGCCAACCCGGTGATCCGCGATGGTCTGGACCGCCTGCGCGAAGCGGGGTGCGAACGGATTCTGGCGGTTCCAGGCATGCTGTTTGCCGCGATGCACGCCAAGAACGATATTCCGACGGTGCTGAACACCTATGCCGCCCGCCACGGGATCGAGGTGCGCTACGGGCGCGAACTTGGCGTCGACCCCCGGATGATCGCCGCCGCCGGGGCACGAGTGATGGAGGCGGTCGAGCGCGCCAATGCCGAGCATGGCCTCCTGCCCCTGGCCGAAACCTGTCTGGTCGTCATCGGGCGCGGCGCATCTGACCCGGACGCCAACGGCAACGTCGCCAAGATTGCACGGATGTTGCAGGAAGGCATGGGCTTTGGCTGGTGTGAGGTTGGGTTTTCGGGCGTCACCTTTCCGTTGGTCGAACCCTGCCTGACCCACGTGGCCAAGCTGGGATACAAGCGGGTAATCGTCTTCCCCTATTTCCTGTTCACCGGCATTCTGATCGACCGGATTTACGGCTTCACCGATCAGGTCGCCGCGGCGCATCCGGGGATTGATTTCGTCAAGGCCGGGTATCTCAACGACCACCCGCAGGTGCTCGCTACCTTTGCCGAGCGGGTCACGGAACAGATCGGATCCAACCCGCCACCCAACTGCGGCATCTGCGCCTACCGCGAACAGGTGCTTGCCTTCGACAACGGAGAGAATCGCCATATCACGCCTGACCAGCGCGCCCATCCCGCCTTCGCGGACACGCCGCCGTCGACCTGCGTGCTGTGCAAATACCGGGTACAGGTGCTGGGGTTCGAGGCCGAAGTCGGCGCGGTGCAGGAAAGCCACCACCATCATGTGGAGGGGCAGGGGGCCAGCGCGCCGGGGTCCAACGTCGCCGATTGCGCCCTGTGTGAGGCGTTCTGCACCGGAGAATGCCGGCTTCATATGGGCCATCACCACCACCATCACGGTGATGACGGTCATCACCACCATCATCACGCGCATTATCCGCACGAGGCACATCCCCATGGCCCGGAATCAGCACGGAAGATCCGGCGATGAGGGATTTTTCCGCGAAAACGGGCGGAGCCCAAACTGGCGAAAAGACGGGGGAGCGATGCGCCCTTATCTGAAAGACCCGGCTGCGATCTATGCGCAGAGTTTCGCGACGGTGCGCGATGAAGCCCGTCTGGATCGGTTTGATCCCGGTATGGCAGCGCTGGCCACGCGGGTGATCCACGCCTGCGGGATGATCGAGGTTGCGGATAGGCTGGCCTTTTCACCCGGTGCCTTTGTGGCCGGGCAGGCAGCGCTGGCGGCGGGCGCACCGGTCCTGTGTGACTGCCAAATGGTGGCAGCCGGGGTGATCCGGCGGTCGCTGCCTGCGGAAAACGAGGTTCTCGTGACGCTGAACAACGCCGCAGGTGTCGGCTTGGCGGCAGAGCTTGGCACCACACGCTCGGGCGCGGCGGTAGAGCTGTGGCGCGATCGGATCGAGGGCGCGGTTGTGGCCATCGGCAATGCACCGACGGCACTGTTTCATCTGTTGGAGCGGCTGGATCAGGGTTGGCCGAAACCGGAGGTGATCCTCGGTTTTCCGGTCGGCTTCGTCGGCGCAGCGGAAAGCAAGGCAGAACTGGCCGCCAACCCGCGCGGTTGCGACTTCGTGGCGCTGAAAGGGCGGCGTGGCGGGTCGGCCATGGCCTCGGCCGCAGTAAATGCGCTGGCGGCGGGGCTGCCGGGGGAAGACGCATGACAACCTGCCCTGCCTGCGGCCATCCGGGCGACCACGACGGTCCCGCCCATGCCTATATCAGCCCCAGTCCGGCATGCTGGGCGCGCTATGGCGAGGTTCTGACGCGCGAGTATTCGGACCGCGATTACTGGCAGGCGCATCGCCTGCTGACGGATGCCTATTGCGGTCAGCACTCGGTCGGGGAAGATCGTCGCGCGCGCCAGTCGCTGTATATCCATCTTGCCGCGTTGATGCTGCATTTCGAAGACGCGGTCCCTGCGGACCGGATCGTTGCGTTCCTGCGAAAAGCCGCCAAATCCGGCAATCCTTTCAACCCGCTGCCGATGCCGCAAGACTCTGTGAACGTGCGGATTGACGACGTTCATGCGGCGCGCGATGTCAGGGAACATAGTGCGGCCGTCACCGACTATGCGCGGGCCGTTTATGATGTCTGGGCACCCCAGCACGATGTTTTCCGGCGGTTGAATGATGAGGTGGGCATATGACGCCCTGGCTGCATATCGTCGGCATTGGCGAGGACGGGATGGCGGGGCTGACCGCGCCGACCCGCGCTGTGGTCGAAGCTGCCGAGGTTATTATTGGCGGCGACCGACATCATTTGTTGTCAGACGCGGTGAATGCAGAACGCATTGCCTGGCCCTCGCCCTTCGTCGCGCTGATCGACACGCTTTTGGGGCTGCGCGGCAAGCGGGTCGTGGTGCTGGCGACGGGCGATCCGCTGTGGTTCTCGGTCGGGGCGCGGATCGGGCGGGCGATTGCGCCGGGTGAGATCACCTATCATCCGCAGCTGTCGGCGTTTCAACTGGCCGCCGCGCGGATGGGCTGGTCGATGGCGGATGTGGAGACGCTGACCGTTCATGGCCGCCCGGTCGAGCAGATGATTGCTTTCATCCAGCCTCAGCAGCGCCTGTTGATCCTGACCACGGGATCCGAAACACCGGGGCAGATTGCGGCATTCCTGACCGAACGGGGTTTTGGCGACAGCCCGATGACGGTTCTGGCGGCGATGGGGGGCGCGGATGAGGTGCGCTTTGACGGGACGGCGCGGGACTGGTCGCATGCGGTTCCGGCGTTCAATACTCTGGCCGTTGATTGCGTGGCGGCACCCGATGCCGCGTTGCTGCCGCGCGTGCCGGGGCTTCCAGACGATCTGTTTCAGCACGACGGCACGATGACCAAATCCGAGGTGCGGGCCGCGACTCTCGCCAAGCTGATGCCGATGCGCGGAGCGCTGCTGTGGGATGTCGGGGCTGGCTGTGGCTCGGTCGCGATCGAATGGATGCGTTCGGCCCGCTACGCGCGGGCGCTGGGGATCGAGCCGCGCGCGGATCGCCGCACCATGGCGGCGGCAAATGCGCTGGCGCTGGGCACGCCCCGGCTGGAGCTGATCGACGGCGAAGTGCCGGACGCATTGGCCGGGCTGGAAGCCCCGGACGCGGTGTTCATCGGTGGCGGGCTGTCGGTTGAGACGTTTGCGGGTTGCTGGGAAGCGCTGAAACCGCTGGGACGGCTGGTGGCGAATGCCGTGACGCTGGAGAGCGAGGCGGTGCTGATCGATCTGCACAAACGCCACGGTGGCGCGCTGGTGAAACTGCAGGTGAATCGGGCCGAAACGGTTGGGCGACTGACCGGCTGGCGGCCGCTGATGCCGGTGACGCAGTGGAGCCTTGTGAAGCGATGAGCGGGGTTTTGTACGGCGTGGGCGTCGGGCCGGGCGATCCCGAACTGATGACGCTGAAGGCGGCGCGGCTGATCGCGGCCTGCCCCGTCGTCGCCTATCCGGTGTTGCCGGGGGCGGAGAGTTTTGCGCGGGCCATTGCGGCGGATGTGATTGCGCCTGGAACGGTTGAGATCGCCATCGAGGTGCCGATGACCACCGCGCGGGACCCGGCGCAGGCGGCCTATGACATTGGCGCGGCGCGGATTGCCGAGGCGTTGCAGGCCGGGCGGAATGTGGCCTGCCTGTGTGAGGGCGATCCGTTCTTCTATGGCAGTTTCATGTATTTGTTCGCGCGGCTGGCGGATCGGTTTCCGGTTCAGGTCGTGCCGGGGGTGACGTCGGTCACGGCCTGTGCCGCGCGCGCGGGCCTTCCGTTGGTGGCGCGTAGCGAACGCCTGACAGTGCTGCCGGGCACGCTGCCGGAAGGCGAACTTAGGGCGCGGATCGAGGGTGCGGAAAGCGTCGCGATCCTCAAGGTCGGACGGCATCTGCCGAAAATCCGCGCCGTGGTCGATGGGCTGGGCCTGACCGGGCGCGCGCGCTACGTCGAACGGGCGACGCTGTCGGATGAGCGTATCGTGGCGTTGAAGGATGCGCCGGGCACGGCCCCGTATTTTTCGATGATTCTGATCGTGAAAGGGGCCGATCCGTGGCTGTGAATTCTGATCCGGTTGTTGTCTGCCTGTCGATGTCGGGCCTGCCTGTGGCGCGGGAAATTACCGGCGCGCTGGGCGGGCAGGTGCATGGCAAGGCGGGGCGTGTTGAGGGCGCAGATGCCACGTTCGACGACGCGCCCGAACATCTGCGTAGCCTGTTCGCGGCGGGCGTTCCGATCATCGGCGTCTGCGCGGCGGGCATCCTGATCCGGTCGCTGGCACCGATGCTGGCGGACAAATGGGCCGAGCCGCCAGTGCTGGCGGTGTCGGACGACGGGGCTTCGGTCGTGCCGCTGCTGGGCGGGCATCGCGGGGCGAACGCGCTGGCCGGGCGGGTAGCTTCGGCGACGGATGGCGCTGCGGCGTTGACGACGGCGGGCGAGGTGGCGCTGGGCGTCGTGCTGGATGCGCCGCCGCCGGGGTGGGTTTTGGCGAACCCCGAGGACGCAAAGGCGGCGATGGCGAGCTTGCTCTCAGGGCGCGGTGCACGGGTCTGCGGGGATGAGGCGGCGCATGCGGGCTGGCTGGACGGGTTGCCGGACGGTGACGACGTTCTCATCACCTGCACGCAAGAGCCGCTGTCGCTGCTGGCTCAGACAGGTCCGGCGCATCTGGTGTATCACCCCAAGCGGTCCGTGTTGGGTGTTGGATGTGCGCGGAATTGTTCGCCACAAGAGATGATTGGTCTGGTGGACGGGATACTGACGGAAGAGAAGCTGTCGCCGAAGGCACTGAAGGCCATCGCGACGCTGGACCTGAAGGCGGATGAGCCTGCGATGTGGGCGCTGGCGGCGCATCTGGGCGTGCCGCTACGGCTGTTTGATGCGGCAGAGCTTGAGGCGCAGACGCCGCGCAGCGCGACCCCCTCTCAGGTGGTCCATGCCGAGGTTGGCACGCATGGTGTCGCTGAAAACGCGGCACTTGCCGCGGCGGGGCCGGACGCCGGTTTACTGCGTGTGAAAGTAAAGACCGCGATGGCCACGGCAGCGTTGGCGAAGGCGCCTCAGCCGATCAGCGAATTGCGGGGCCGGGCGCGGGGCCGTGTCTCGCTGGTGGGCATCGGACCCGGGCAGGCGGCTTGGCGGACGCCGGAGGCCTCGCGTTTGGTGGCTGAGGCGGAAGAGTTGGTCGGCTATTCGCTTTATATCGACCTGCTGGGGCCGTTGGCTGCCGGGAAACCTCGGGTGGATTTCCCGCTGGGTGGAGAGGAGGCGCGGTGCCGGCATGCGTTGGAACGCGCCGGTGAGGGTGTGGATGTGGCGCTGATCTGTTCCGGGGATGCGGGGATATATGCCATGGGCGCGCTGGTGTTTGAATTGCTGGATCGCGGTGACGGGCCGGGCGGGGTTTCCGATGCCGCGCGACGGGTCGAGGTGATCTCGGCCCCCGGTGTGTCCGCGCTTCAGGCAGCGGCGGCGCGGGCGGGGGCACCGCTGGGGCATGATTTCTGCGCGATTTCGCTGAGCGATCTGCTGACCCCCCGCGCCGACATCCTGCGCCGGGTAAAGGCGGCGGCAGAGGGGGATTTCGTGATCGCCTTCTATAATCCGGTGTCGAAAACCCGCCGGACTTTGCTGGCCGAGGCACGGGACATTCTGCTGACGGCGCGCCCGGCGGAGACTCCGGTGTTGTTGGCGTCCTCGCTGGGACGGCCCGAGGAGGAGCTGCGCTATCGGCGTCTCGACGCGTTGCAGGTGGATGAGGTCGACATGCTGACCGTGGTTCTGGTCGGATCGTCACAATCCCGGCTGGTGGAACGGGGTGAGGGCGCGCGGATGTACACGCCGCGCGGCTATGCCAAGAAGCTGGAGCAGGGCGATGGGTGATTTTGCGGCGCGGGCGCTGCCCGCATGTGAGGCGCGTGCCCCCCTCCCTGACCCTCCCCCGAGCGGGGGAGGGGACCCTGTGGCGGGCCGACCCCGTTTCTGCGGTCGTCGGATTTTTGGCTGGCAGAGGCCCCAATTGCTGAGAGGCCGTTTGCGGGCAGGTCTGCCGCAAACAGGCCAGTTCGAGGGTGTGAGTGCGAGTCGCTGACGCGTCAAGGACAGGCCGCCGTTGGCGGTCGCCTGCGGCGATCCTTGACCCGACAGCGAATCGCGGGGGCGCGGCGATGACGGTGTATTTCATCGGGGCGGGGCCGGGCGATCCGGAACTGCTGACCAAGAAGGCCGAGCGGCTGATCGCGGCCTGTCCGGTGTGTTTGTACGCGGGCTCATTGGTGCCTGCGGAGGTTGTGGCGATTGCGCCGACGGGCGCGCGGGTGTTGGACACGGCCCCCATGACTTTGGACGAAACGCATGCCGAGATTGTGGCCGCCCATGGTCGGGGCGAGGATGTGGCGCGGGTGCATTCGGGCGATCCTTCGCTTTATGGGGCGATTGCTGAGCAGATCCGGCGGCTGCGCGCCGATGGCATTGATTATCAGATCGTCCCCGGTGTGCCCGCCTATGCCGCCGCCGCTGCGGCGCTGGGGCAGGAACTGACAATCCCGGAAGTGGCGCAGTCCATCGTGTTGACCCGGATGTCGATGAAATCATCCTCGATGCCCGAAGGCGAAACGTTGGAGAATTTCGCCCGCACTGGCGCGACTTTGGCGATCCATCTGGGTGTGCGGGCTTTGTTGGAGATCGAGCGGGTTCTGGCGCCGCATTATGGCGCGGACTGTCCGGTGGTGGTGGCCTACCGCGTCGGCTGGCCGGACGAAATGCTGATCCGGGGCACGTTGTCGGACATCCGCGACAAGGTGCGTGCGGCCAAGATCACCCGCACGGCGCTGATCCTTGCGGGGCCTGCTTTGGGTGAGGTTTCGGATTTTCGCGATTCGGCGCTGTATGATCCCGCGATGCCCCATGTGCTGCGGCCCAAACGACGCTAAGACCTGCCTGTCATTTATGGCGCGGCGGGAAAAGCTTGACGGATCGATATCAGCCGCCATGCTGTCGCACCGAAATGAGGGGATCAGATGTCGGATTTTCTGCCGAAGGAAGTACGCGACGGGCTGGTGGCGGCGCGCAAGGCGGCGCTGCGCAAGAAAAGCCGTTTGCGGTTGCAGGTGGGTGACGAGATCCACACGGTTCTGCGCTATTGGGATGACGGGTTTTCGCTGGAGCGCGAGGGTGCGCCGCATCTGCGTGGGTTGGTCGACCTTTATTACGGGGCCAAACATCTGATGCGCTGTCTGATCGTGGCGTCTTCCGAGGAAGAAGATGAGGTGACATACGAATTCAAGCGCTCGACCGAGGCGGTGGACAGCCAGCCGCTGGATTTTGAGCGCGCGGTGAATGCACCGACCGCACTGCTGGGGCGCTGATGGAGGCTGAGTTTTCGCGCCGCAAGCTGGTCAGCCCGACAGAAATGCGGGCGTTGACGCAGCGGTCCGATCTGCGCGGGGCGTTGCAGATGGGCAGCCACTTGGGCGCGATCCTCCTGGTCGGAGTGCTGCACTGGCTGGCACTGGGCAGCTGGTGGGTGCTGGCGACGGGCTTCATTTTGGGGGTGCTGATTAACTTCCTTTACGCCGCGCAGCATGAGTTGAGCCATGCGACCGTTTTTGCGACGCGGCGCGCGAATGAGCTATTCGGGCGGCTGGTCGGCTTCGTGATGCTGTTTCCGCGTGATTACGACCAGATCATGCATTTCGCGCATCATCGCTGGACCCAGGATTGGGAGCGGGACGGGGAGCTGGTGCGGGAGCCCTATACGCTGACCACCTATCTGCTGTGGCTGTTCGGGGTGAGTTATTGGCGCAATCGGGTTGTCGGGCTTATCCGGCGGGCGCGCGGGATCATTGTCGAACCCTACATCAAGCCGGGCGAAGAGGCGCGGGTGATCTGGGAAAGCCGTCTGCATCTGGCTGGTTACGGGCTGATCGCGCTGGTCTCGGTGCTTGTCGGAAGCTGGGCGGTGCTGAGCTTCTGGATCATCCCGATGGTGCTGACCAAGCCGGTGCACCAGTTGCAGAATACGATAGAACATCTGGGGCTGAGCCATGAAGAGGATATCCTCGAAAATACCCGCTCGACCCGGACAAATGCGCTGATGCGCTGGCTGTGCTGGCAGATGCCCTATCACACGGCGCATCACACGTTTCCGGCGGTGCCATTCTGGAAGCTGCGGGAGTTGAACGCGAAGATCGAAGCGCAGGCGGGCGAGGTGCACCGCATGGGCTGGATCGAGTTTCAGCGCGAGGTGATCGGCAAGCTGGCGCAGAAGGACGAAAGCCAGTGGCCGATGAACGAGGTCTGGGTGGTGCCGCGCCAAGGCGGGCGGATGATGCGGGTGGCGGCGGAGTAGCGGGTTTGTAGTGATGTCGTTGGCGCGGTGAATTTGGTCTTGGAGCGAAATTTGGCAGAATGTCCCTGCGCCCGGTGCGCGCCGTAAGGCGCAGGGCGCGCGCCGGACCGGTCCCGCCGGTCAGGCGCTGGTCTGAACTTGGCGCATCCAAGCAAGTTGACGGTCAAACCAGAGCCATAAATCATGCAAACTCAATGGCGCAGCGCCAGCCCACCGGTCCGGCGCACGCCCTGCTTGCGGTGTTTCGGTTGACGTCCGCTCTAGACCAAATCTACCGCCGCCTCCGCTACATCTCTTCCCACAGCTCGAATTTGTTCCCCTCGGGGTCCCAGGCGTGGGTGAATTTGCCGATGGGGGGCATGTCGGGTTGAACCTCGATGCGGGCACCGGCGGCTTCCAGTTGGGCCACCATGGCGGCCATGTCGCTGACCCGGAAGTTGACCATGAATTGTTGGTCGGGGTTGCCGAAATACTGGGTGTCGGCGGCAAAGGGCGCGAAGACGGTGGGCCCGCCTGCGGCCACCCAGGGGTTGGTGGTTTCATCCGTTGGCGTCAGGTCGATGCCAAGGGTGTCGCGATACCACTGGGCCAGTTTGGCGGGGTCTTTGGCGCGGAAGAACACTCCGCCGAACCCCAATACTTTCTCGGTCATTGCAAATCTCCGAATGCGTCATGCAGGCGTGACAAGGCTTCGGTGATGTTCGCCCGCTGGGTGCCGATATTGAACCGCATGAAGCCTTCGCCGCCAAGCCCGAAATCTGTGCCGGGATGGACTGCCAGGCGGGCCGTCTTGTGGACGCGGGCGTTCACCTCGTCCTGGCTCATCCCGGTGCCGCGGAAATCGACCCAGCTGAGGTATGTTGCCTGAAGCGGCACGGCGCGCACGCCGGGCAGGGCGTTGATCCCTGCCTCCCACTCGGCGCGGTTCTTGTCGAGGTAGTCCATCTGCGCGTCGATCCAAGCGGCCCCTTCGGGGGAAAATGCCGCCGTGGTCATCGGTACGGCGAACAGATTTGTTGAAATGCTGAACGCCTGGATGGTCTGGGCAAAATCCTTTTGCAGGGTTGGATCCGGAATGATCGTCTGGCCCAGATAGGCCCCGGCAAGATTAAACGCTTTCGATGCAGCGTGCAGGATCACCAGCCGATCCTCGACCCCCTCAACCAGCGGCATGGCGGTGTGGGCATGTCCGGGGAAGATCATATCGGCATGCACTTCGTCCGAGATCAGCAGAACATCGTGGCGGCGGCAGAATGCGGCGATCGCCTCCAGCTCAGCCCGGGTCCAGACCCGCCCGGCGGGGTTATGCGGTGAACACAGGATCAGGATTTTTTCGCGCCCGGTCATCATTGCGTCCCACGCCTCGATGTCCAGTTCCACGTGATCGCCCATCCGCAATGGCAGTTCCACCATTTCGCGTTTTGCCGCCCGGATGACGCGGCCAAAGGCGTGATAGACCGGCGCCATGACCAATACCGCATCGCCGGGGTCCGACCAGGTATGCAGGCACAGGCCGACTGCGTTGACCAGACCGTATGTCGCGAAAATGGCCGACGGGTCAGGCCGCCAGCCGTGGCGGGTGTCCATCCACCAGCAGACAGCTTCGCGATAGGCGTCCTTGTCACCGCCATAGCCATAGACACCATGATCGGCGATCTTCTGTACCGCTCGCTGGACGCAGGCTGGTGGGCGGAAATCCGAATCGGCGACCCACATGGCAATGCCGTCATCTGGGCTGACGCCATAGACACGCTCCATGTCGTCCCATTTGTTGCAATCTGTTCCGCGTCTGTCGATTGGCTCGTCGAAATTCATAACCACCTCTGAAAACTACGCGCGGCACGCTAACGTCCTTGGCCAGGTTCGCAAGGGCCATCGTTGCGCAGGCGGCGGTGATCCCCTACATCACCGATTATGACCAAACGACCGATCATCCTGCACCCCGACCCGCGCCTGAAAAAGCTCTGCAAGGAGGTGCCCGAGGTTACTGACGACCTGCGCGCGCTGGCCGAGGATATGCTGGAAACCATGTATGATGCACCCGGTATCGGGCTGGCCGCTCCGCAGGTCGGGGTCACCAAGCGGATACTGGTGATGGATTGCGTCAAGGATGAAGAGGCCGAGCCGCGCCCGCTGGTCCTGATCAACCCGGTGATCACCCGCACCTCGGACGCAATGAACGTTTATGAAGAAGGCTGCCTGTCGATCCCGGAACATTTCGCCGACGTGGAGCGCCCGGCCGAGGTTGAGGTTTCGTGGACCGATCTGGACGGCGTTGCACAGGCCGAGGCCTTCGACGGCCTATGGGCAACCTGTGTCCAGCACGAGATTGACCATCTGGACGGTGTCCTGTTCATCGACCACATCAAGCCGCTGCGCCGTCAGATGATCACCCGCAAGATGGTCAAGCTGAAGCGGGAAATGGCGCGGGCATGAGCCTGCGCACGTGTTTGCCCTGGCCCGACAGGCGGCTGCGCACCGCTGCCGCCCCGGTCGAAGGCATCACCGATGACATCCGCACCCTCTGGGACGAGATGATTGAGGTGATGGAGGCGATGCCGGGCGTCGGACTTGCCGCGACCCAGCTGGGTGTGATGCAGCGCCTGGCGGTTGTCGATGCTTCAGAAGCGCGTGGCCAGGCGGTGCGGATGGCCAATCCGGAAGTCTTGCACGCCTCGGCCAAGATGCGCACCCATGAGGAGGCAAGCCCGAACCTGCCCGGCGTATCTGCGAAGATCGAACGGCCCCGGGCTGTGACAGTGCGGTTCCTGAATGGCGATGGCGTGGTGGAAGATCGCGACTTTGTCGGCCTCTGGGCGACCAGCGTGCAGCATCAGATCGACCATCTGGCCGGGCGAATGTTCTTTGACCGCCTGAGCAAAACCAAACGTGACATGCTGCTGCGCCGCGCCGCCAAGGTGGCGACATGAGGGTCGTCTTCATGGGCACGCCGGAGTTTTCGGTCACCGCACTGGATGCGTTGGTCGCGGCGGGTAACGAGGTTATCTGCGCCTATTCCCAGCCACCGCGCCCGGCGGGTCGGGGCAAGAAACCGCGTCCGTCCCCGGTGCAAAGCCGTGCCGAGGCGCTGGGCATTCCGGTGCGCCACCCGGTATCGCTGAAGACGGCAGAGGCGCAGGCGGAATTCGCGGCGCTGAACGCGGACGTGGCCGTCGTCGTCGCCTATGGGCTGATCCTGCCGCAGGCGGTTCTGGACGCGCGACGTCTTGGATGCCTGAACATCCATGCTTCGCTTCTGCCGCGCTGGCGCGGGGCGGCGCCGATCCACCGGGCGGTGATGGCAGGGGATGCACAGACGGGCATCTGTATCATGCAGATGGACGCCGGGCTGGACACCGGGCCGGTCCTGCTGCGCGCCGCGACCCCGATTGGCGTCGAGGAGACGACCGGCGATCTGCATGACCGGCTGGCCGCACTGGGCGGCAAACTGATCGTCGAAACGCTTGCCCGGATCACTGAACTGACCCCCGAACCGCAACCCGACACCGGCGTCACCTATGCCGCCAAGATCGACAAGGCCGAAGCGCGCATCGACTGGACCCGCCCCGCTGCCGAGGTTGATCGCCTGATCCGGGGCCTGTCTCCGTTTCCCGGCGCCTGGTGTGAAGTGGACGGCGCGCGGGTGAAGCTGTTGCGCTCAGAAGTGACCGGCGGCACTGGTGCGCCGGGCGCGCATCTGGGCGGGTTCGAGGTTGCCTGCGCCGACGGCGCAGTCCGGATCCTGCAAGCGCAGCGCCCCGGAAAACGGGCGATGCGCAGTGAAGAGTTTCTGCGCGGGGCACCTTTGCCGAACCACCTGACCTGACGCCCCTTCCCCTTTTGGCAGCAAGAAAATACTGTATGCGCGCCGAGGCATGGCTTTTGGCGCGTTTCTGGTTGGAAGGTATCAAGATGTTATTCGCATTCTGGGGATCACTGGTGATCGGCGGCATCGTCGCCTACCTGTCTGAAAAGAACGGCTTTACCCATCATGGCGTCATCCAGGCGATCATCATCGCGATTGGCGGCGTTGTTTTGCTGTTCATGGCGCGGGTGATGTTCAACCTGTCGCTGGGCTCGCACGGGCTGAACGCGATTGCCGGGGCGGCGGGGGCGTTGATCCTGATCCCGTCCGAAGCGATTGCCCGCAAACGGCGCGCGCGGCGGTAGCGACCGACGCGACCGGGCGCAGGTCATTCCAGTGGCGAATCAGGTTTTTGGGATGGCGCGCTAACCCAGCGCCGCAAGCACCGCCTGGGTGGCGATGCCGGTGACGGCCAAGCCCCTGGCACGCTGAAAATCGCGTATCGCGACCTCGGATTTCGTTCCGATCACGCCGTCGATGGTGCCGACGTCATAGCCGCGCGCGGCCAGCCCGCGCTGCACCGCGATCCGGTCCTGTTTCGTCAGCCCATTGGCGTCGGGCGGGAAACGCCCCCTTAAAGGTCCGTCACCGCCGATCCTGTCGGCAAGACGGCCAACTCCGATCGCATAGAGATCGGAATTGTTGTAGGTCTTCAGAACATCGAAATTCTTCGTCACTGTAAACCGCACACCGCCGCTTTGTGGTTGGATCGTGCGTCCGGGCGGCCCGCCGGTTCCCGCCTCGCCCCCCCCATTTCAGGCCGGTCCGCCACCCGTTCTTCGCCAGATAGCTTGCGGTCGAGGCCAGCGCGTCCGCGGGATCGCTGCCCCAGATATCGCGGCGCCCATCGCCGGTGAAATCCACCGCGAAAGACTGATACGAGGTGGGAATGAACTGCGTGTGCCCCATCGCACCAGCCCAGCTGCCGACCATTCGGGCGGGCGTGGTGTCGCCACGCTGAAGGATGCGAAGCGCGGCGATAAGCTGTTTTTCATAGAACGATCCGCGCCGCCCGTCGAAGGCCAGGGTTGCGGTGGCTGAAATCACCGGGATGGTGCCGCGTTTCTCTCCGTACTGGGTTTCCATCCCCCAGACGGCTGCGATGATGTTCGCGTCGACACCGTAACGCGCCTCAATCGCGCCGAGTGTGCGAGCATGCCGGGATGCAGCGGCGCGGCCTTTGGAGATACGCTCGTCCGAGGTTGCGATGGACAGGTATTCCTCAAGCGTTCGGCGGGTCTGGATCTGGTTGCGATCCCGTTCGACAACGCCGGGCAGATAGGCTGCATTGGCCAGCGCCGCGTTCAGGGTGCGGGGCGAGATCCCGGCATTCGTCGCGCGCGATCGAAACGACGCAAACCAATTGTCGAAGGCAGCATTTGCAACGGGCCGATATTGGGGTGATTGCGGGGGCGCACCGGACGGCAAGGCAAGCGGAAACGGCCCGCTGCACGAGGCGACAGCCGCCGTTCCCAGCGCGGCAACAAAGTGACGTCGGTTCATCCTCATGTCATGGCGCAGGATATACACCATGTTACTCGCCCGCAACGCAGCATGTTGTGGTTCGGCCAGTGTTTGCCTGCGCTGGCGCGGCGGCGCAGCCGTGGCCACAAGCCCTATCGCGGGGTGCGCGCCGAAGCCCGGTTTTTGAACGGTTCCATCCCGTCGCGCGCCAGTTCATCGGCGCGTTCGTTTTCGGCGTGGCCTGCGTGGCCTTTGATCCACGCCCAGGTCACATCGTGGCGGTCCTGTGCGGCATCCAGCCGTTGCCAGAGGTCGGCGTTCTTGACCGGCTTTTTCGAAGCCGTGCGCCAGTTGTTGCGTTTCCAGCCATGTATCCAGCCGGTGATGCCGTTCTTCACATAGGTGCTGTCGGTGACGATGGTGATCGCGCTGGGGCGGGTCAGGCTTTCCAGCGCGCTGATTGCGGCCATCAACTCCATCCGGTTGTTGGTGGTGTCCGCCTCACCCCCGCTCAGGTCGCGACTGCGGACCACGGTGTCGCCATCCCGCGCAATCAGCAATACGCCCCAGCCGCCGGGGCCGGGATTGCCGCTACAGGCGCCATCGGTATAGGCGAACAACTCAGCCACGGGGTTCAGCACGGGCGCGGATCGCGATCCATTTCGAGATTGAGCCCTCTAGCCCCGGCCCTTCGCCATGCACTTTGTCGACGATACCGAACCCGGCGTTTTCCAGAAGGCCGGTCAATTCATCCTCGGCGTAGTAGGTGTAATAGCGATCTATCCGGTCGCGCGCATCGCCGTCGCCCAGTTTCAGGGCGATGTGGAACAATCCACCGGGGGTCAGAGCGGCGTGAATGTCGCCCAGGTGACGCGGCATGTCTTCGCGCCTTGCATGCAGCAGGCAGAAGTTGGCCCAGATGCCGTCGAATTTTCCAAGCTCGGGGATGTCATCGAATGACCCGAGAATGACATCGATGTCGTGAAGCTGTTTCGCCTTGGCGATCATGCCCTCTGATGGATCGACGGCGACGATCTGCAATCCGGCGTCCCGCATTTTTGCCGCCGCGTGGGCCGTCGCGCAGCCGATATCCAGAACGCGCCCCTTCGCAGGCAACGCGGCGATGAAGGCGGCGATGTTTTCATTGTCCGGTTCATGAGCGACCGTTTCGACATAGGCGTCAACACGGGCATTGTAGACGTCGATGGTGCGCTGATCGCTCATGCGGGTTCACGCAGCACGCGCGGCACCTTGAATTTGACGGATTCGACGGCGGTGACGACCTCTTCCTCGGTCACGTCAAAGCGCGCGGCAATGGCGTCAACGACCTCGCGCACCAGAACCTCCGGGGCAGAGGCGCCTGCGGTCAGCCCCAGCGCCGTAACCCCGTCCAGCGCGCGCCAGTCAATGTCAGCGGCCCGCTGGACCAGTTGCGCGTATGCACAGCCGTTGGCTTGTGCCACCTCGACCAACCGGCGCGAGTTGGACGAATTTGGCGCGCCTATCACCAGCAGCGCGTCGACTTTGGGGGCCATCGCTTTGACCGCCTCTTGCCGATTGGTGGTGGCATAGCAGATGTCTTCCTTATGCGGCCCGACGATGGCCGGAAACCGGGCCTTCAGGACGGAGACGATATCGGCGGTGTCGTCGACGCTGAGCGTCGTCTGCGTGATAAAGGCCAGCCGCTTTGGATCGCGCGGTGTGACGGTCGCGACATCCGCGACGGTTTCGACCAGGATCACCTCGCCTTCGGGCAGCTGCCCCATCGTGCCGAGAGTTTCGGGGTGTCCCGCATGCCCGATCATCACCATTTGCAATCCGTTTTCGGAATGGCGCGCCGCCTCGATATGCACCTTCGAGACCAGCGGACAGGTGGCATCGACAAACAGCATCTCGCGCCGCGCCGCCTCGGCCGGGACGGCCTTCGGAACGCCGTGGGCCGAGAAGATCACCGGGCGGTCATCGGGGCAATCGGCCAGGGATTCGACGAATTCCGCCCCCTTCGCACGCAGGCTGTCGACGACGAATTTGTTGTGAACAATCTCATGGCGAACAAAGACCGGCGCGCCGTATTTTTCCAACGCCAGTTCCACGATCTTGATCGCCCGGTCGACGCCCGCGCAAAATCCGCGCGGCGCGGCGAGGTAGAGCGTAAGGGGAGGATTGGGCATTGCGACGGGCTTTCCTTCGGTCAGGTCAGAGATAGGGGGTTGGGCAGGTGGGGTCCAGCCCGGTGCGGGGGGGCGGAGGGCTGCTACGTGTTTGGTCCGGAGCGGACCTTGGCACCGGCCCACGTCCTCGCCCGGAATCAAGCCCGTGAGGGCGCCGGGCGATCGCCTGACCGTCCCGCGGGCAGGCGATTTCGATGGATCGCGAAACCTTCGTAGTCCGGAGTTACCGCTGAACCATAAATTGCCACACACGATTGTTGCGTCGCCTACCCCCGGTCAGGCGCTCACCCGGCTTGTCGTTTATCGCCGTCGTCCGCTCCACGCAGCACACTCTGCCTGCTACCCCCGCTTCGCAATAGTCCGCACCAACTCCCCGAATTTCTCGCGCTGTTGATCCGGATCACCCGAGGCGATGGCGTCTTCGACGCAATGGGCGGCGTGGTCGTCCAGGATCAATTGTTCAACCCCGCGCAGGGCGGCGCTGACGGCGGCGGTCTGGCCCAGCACGTCGACGCAGTACCGATCCTGCTCAATCATGCCGGCGATGCCGCGCACCTGCCCCTCGATCCGTTTCAGGCGCTTCAATGCAGCCTGTTTGTTGTCATGCATGAGGCCCCTCTTGACGTTGCCGCGATTGCATATACCCTAGGGGGGTATAAAGGCCTTCGCAAGGAATTGATGAAATGGCGACCTATCACGTGCGTGCCGACGGCCGGGGCAGCCACATTGGCGACTATTGGCCCCTGATCGCGCTGGTCGGGACGGCAATGCTGGCCGGGGCGGCCTATGCGACGGCGCTGGGCGGCGGGCTGATGGTCTGGATGCACGGCTTCATGGGGGTGTTCCTGCTGATCTTCGCAGTGCTCAAGATCTTCGACCTGAAAGGATTCCGGCGTGGGTTCAAGATGTACGACATTCTGGCCAAACAGGTGCCGGATTACGCGTTCGTCTATCCGTTTATCGAACTTGGGCTTGGCCTGCTGTACCTGTCATTCCTCTGGCCGGTATTCACCTATGCGGTGACGGTGATCGTCTTCGCCTTCGGCACCATCGGCGTGCTGCGCGCAGTGCGCGCCGGTCTGGATATCGATTGCCCCTGCATGGGATCGATCCTGTCAGTGCCACTGTCCACCGTCACCCTGACCGAGGATCTGGCGATGGTCGCCATGGCCGGAGTGATGTTGTTAACGGTGATCTGATGCGCGCACTCGTTGCCCTGGCCCTTGTCGTTGGCTGTATCGCGATCGCTGGCTTCTGGCTGATGCAATCCACCCGGTCACACGCCGGTCTTTTGCCCTATGACGATCCGGTTGCGGTGGCGCGTGGCAAGGAAATCTATGGCGAACATTGCGCGTCCTGCCATGGAGAGGATCTGCAGGGCGAACCGGATTGGCAAACCCCCAAACCCGACGGCAAGATGCCCGCCCCGCCGCATGATGCGACCGGCCACAGCTGGCACCATGCGGATGCGCATCTGATCCGCATCACCCGTGACGGCACCGCAGCGGTTGTCGGCGATGGCTATGAAAGCGACATGACCGGCTTTGGCGATGTGCTGAGTGCCGAAGATATCCTGGCGGTCCTTGGTTTTATCAAAAGCACCTGGCCGCCCGAGATAATCGACCGGCACAACGAAGTGAACCGGTCAGGCGGCCATTAAGTCAGTCGTCCGAACGTATTGCTGTGCGGCAGGCGGTGCCTCAGTCGTCGCGCAGTTCTTCCTCGCGCGGTTCGCGCGGCGGGCGACCGATGACGTCCTTCAATTCTTCCAACTCGATGAAGTTGTCGCACTGGCGGCGCAGCTCATCCGCGATCATTGGCGGCTGGCTGCGGATGGTCGATACGACCGAGACGCGCACACCCTGGCGCTGCAGGCTTTCGACCAGCGGGCGGAAGTCGCCGTCGCCCGAAAAGATCACCGCGTGATCCAGACGGGGGGCAAGCTCCATCGCGTCGACGGCCAGCTCGATATCCATGTTGCCCTTGACCTTGCGGCGGCCCTCACGATCCGTGAATTCCTTGGCGGGCTTGGTCACCATCGAAAAGCCGTTATAGTGCAGCCAGTCGACCAGCGGGCGGATCGGCGAATACTCTTCGTTCTCAAGCAACGCTGTGTAATAAAACGCGCGCAGCAATTTGCCACGACGCATGAATTCCGACCGGAGAAGTTTGTAATCAATATCGAAGCCAAGGGCGCGCGCTGCCGCGTACAGATTCGCGCCGTCGATGAACAGCGCCAGCCGCTCGTCTTTGTAGAACATTCATCGTCCTTCCGATGTGTTCGGACCGCTCGGGCCGTATCCGGGCGTGTTGAGTATTTTCTTGAGCCCGTGAGTTGCACTAGTCATAGGGTTTGAGCAGCAATGTGCAATGAATTGGGCGTAATAATTGGCTGAAATCGATCAAAATGGCGATTTAACGCTGATTGCGATGGGCTCGAACGCAACGCTGAGGGGAAAGCCGTCAGATACCCTCATCCGGGCGGCGATGGATGCGATGGATCGGCAAATGTTCCCGATTCGGTCCAGATCGCGATTGTATCTCACCCCGGCGTTCCCGGCGGGCAGCGGGCCGGACTATGTGAATGCCGTGGTTGCCGTAAAGTCAACATTGCCTCCCGCAGAAGCGCTTGCCGCGCTGCACGGGATCGAGGCGCAGTTTGATCGCCAGCGCGGTCTGCGCTGGGCACCACGGACGCTTGATCTTGATCTGCTGTCGGTCGGAAACCGCGTGGCCCCCAGCCGCGCAACCCAGACAAAGTGGCGCAAGATGCCGCTGGAGGATCAGCTGCGCCGTTCGCCCGACCGGCTGATCCTGCCGCATCCGCGCATCCAGGATCGCGCATTTGTCCTGGTGCCGATGGCCGATGTCGCACCGGATTGGCGCCATCCGCTGCTGTATCGGACGGTGACCCAGATGCTGGATGCCCTGCCACCGGAAGAAGTTGCCGCGCTGCGACCGATCTGACCACCCGGTGCCATGCGTTTCGCCTTGTCATTCTGGGCAACTGCCCCTACATAGCGGGCTGATTTCGAGATAGCGGAGACGATCATGGCCCGGGTAACGGTTGAAGACTGCGTTGACAAAGTTCCGAACCGGTTCGAACTGGTGATGCTGGCTGCCCACCGTGCGCGCGAACTCAGCACCGGGTCGCCGATCACGATCGACCGCGACAACGACAAGAACCCCGTCGTCAGCCTGCGAGAGATCGCGGATGAGACACAAGCCTCGGACGACCTGCGCGAGCGGATGATCGAATCGCAGCAAACCCAGATCGAAGTTGATGAGCCCGAAGAAGACGCGATGGCGCTTCTGATGGGGGCCGAACAGGACAAACCCGCCCAGGACGACATGAGCGAGGAAAAATTGCTGCGTGCGCTGATGGAAGCGCAGGAAAGCCAGTAACGGGTGCCGCGCAGGGCGCTTGCCGCCGCCTGCGCCAGCTAGGGCAGGGCCGGAATGATCACTGCCGATGACCTGATCACCTCGGTCCGTTCCTATAATCCAAAAACCAACGACGCGCTGATCCGGGCGGCCTGGGACTATGGCGCCCGCGCCCACGACGGGCAATTCCGCCACTCGGGAGAGCCATATTTCACGCACCCGGTCGCGGTTGCCGCGATCCTGGCCGAACAGCAGTTGGATGATGCAACAATCATCACCGCCCTGCTGCACGACACCATTGAAGACACCGGGTCGACCTATTCCGAGATCAGCAAGCTGTTCGGCGAAGAGATTGCCGAACTGGTCGATGGGGTCACCAAGCTGACCAACCTGCAATTATCCTCGACCGAGACCAAGCAGGCAGAAAACTTTCGCAAGCTGTTCATGGCGATGTCCAAGGATCTGCGTGTGATCCTGGTCAAGCTGTCCGACCGGCTGCACAACATGCGCACGATCAAGTCGATGCGCCCCGATAAGCAGGCCCAGAAAGCGCGCGAGACGATGGATATTTTCGCGCCACTCGCAGGCCGCATGGGCATGCAGTGGATGCGCGAAGAGCTTGAGGATCTGGCCTTCCGTGTCCTGAACCCGGAAGCGCGCGCCTCGCTCATGCGGCGCTTCATCACGCTTCAGAGGGAAACGGGCGATGCGATCAACAAGATCACCGGCGATATCCGGGCCGAATTGAAGGGCGTCGGGATCGTTGCCGAAGTTTCGGGCCGGGCCAAGAAGCCCTATTCGATCTGGCGCAAGATGGAAGAAAAGAAGCAGGGGTTTTCGCGGCTTTCCGATATCTACGGCTTCCGGGTAACTTGCCAGAGTGAGCGCGATTGCTATGGCGTGCTGGGCGCGATCCATCTGCGCTGGCGGGCCGTGCCGGGGCGGTTCAAGGATTACATCAGCCAGCCAAAGTCGAACGGGTATCGGTCGATCCACACCACGGTATCGGGCCGGGATGGCAAGCGGGTCGAAGTGCAGATCCGGACCCAGCAGATGCACGATGTGGCCGAGGCGGGCGTGGCGGCGCATTGGTCGTACCGCGACGGTGTGCGCACTGAAAACCCCTTTGCGGTTGATCCGGCGCGATGGATTTCGACCCTGACGGATCGTTTCGGCGCGGGCGAGGATCACGATGAATTCCTCGAACACGTCAAGCTGGAGATGTATCCGGACCAGGTGTTTTGCTTCACCCCGAAGGGCGAGGTTGTGAAACTGCCGCGCGGCGCGACGCCGCTGGATTTTGCCTTTGCGATCCACACAAGGATCGGGGCCAGTTGCGTCGGCGCCAAGGTGGATGGCATCCGGGTGCCGCTGTGGACACGGCTGAAGAATGGCCAATCGGTCGAGGTAATGACCGCCGAGGGTCAGCGCCCGCAGGCGACCTGGATCGACATTGTTGCCACCGGTCGCGCCAAATCGGCGATCCGCCGGTCGTTGCGCGAAGAAGATCGCGAACGTTTTGTCCGCCTGGGCCGGGAACTTGCCCGAGTGGCTTTTGACCACGTCGGCAAACGCGCCACGGACAAGGCGCTGACCACGGCGGCCAATCACATGGGTCTCAGCGATGCCTCGGAACTGCTGGCGCGGCTGGGCTCTGCCGAGTTGATCGCGCGCGATGTCATCCAGGTGCTCTATCCCAAGCTGGCCGACAAAAAGGGGGATGAGATTGACGCCGCCCGCGCCATCGTCGGCCTGGACCCCGATCAGCCGTTCCGCCGCGCCGCTTGCTGCGGCCCGCTGCCCGGCGAACGCATCGTCGGTATCACCTATCGCGGCCAGGGCGTGGTCATTCACGCCATCGCGTGCGAGGCTTTGGCCGAGGTTGAGGATCAGCCCGAACGCTGGGTCGATCTGCAATGGCACTCGGGCACGCACCCTCCGGTGCATACGGTCGGCATGGATCTGACAATCCGCAATGACGCGGGCGTGCTGGGGCGGATTTGCACGCTGATCGGGGAACAGGGGGCCAATATTTCGGACCTGCACTTTCTGGACAGAAAACAGGACTTTTATCGCCTTATCGTCGACGTGGATCTGCGCGATGTCGAACATCTGCACGCCGTGACGCTGGCACTGGAGGCTGAAAGCGATGTGGCCACGGTTGAACGCCATCGTGACTTGAACCGACGACCATAAAAGGTCACCTGAAACAAGAAGCCGACGAAAGACTCCACCCTTTGTTCAAGCGCCGCCGCAAACGCAGTTACGCCGAGATCGTCGCCGAGGGGATATACCCCCGTGGCGGCTGGAGCCGGGCGGCAAGTTACGTTCTGCACCGCATTCGCCGCCTGCCCGATCCGCCGCATAAGATCAGCCGGGGGATCGCGGCGGGGGCCTTCATCAGCTTCACGCCGTTCTTCGGTTTGCACTTCCTGTTGGCGGCAATGCTGGCCTGGGTGATGCGGGGCAATATCCTGGCCGCCGTGCTGGCGACGTTTCTTGGCAACCCGATCACCTTCCCGATTTTCGCGCAGATCGCAGTGGAAGGGGGCCTGTGGATTCTGGGTCAGGAAGGCCACATGCCGCTGCACAGGATCGTCGGGTCATTCTCGACCGCCTCGGTCGAGCTGTGGTCGAATTTCGCCGCGATATTCACGGCCGAGGTCGCCGAATGGGGCCAGTTGCACCGCTTCTTTCACCGCGTCTTCCTGCCCTATCTGGTGGGCGGGATCGTTCCGGGGATCATTCTGGGCATCGCCGCATATGTCTTGTCGCGCCCGGTGATTACGGCCTATCAGAAAGGGCGGATCAAGCGGCTGAAGAAGCGCTATGAAAAACGCGTCGCCGCCGCGCAGGAACTGGCCGAGAAACGGCGGATCGAAGGGGACTGAGATGGCATTGCGTGACCCACTGGGGCGGCTGCGGCTGGGGATCAACATCGACCATGTGGCGACCGTTCGAAATGCACGCGGCGGTGATTACCCCGATCCGCTGCGCGCCGCCAAACTGGCCGAAGACGCGGGGGCCGACGGGATCACCGCCCATCTGCGCGAAGACCGACGCCATATCAGTGACGCGGATATCGACGGGTTGATGGAGGTTCTGTCGGTGCCGCTGAACTTCGAAATGGCCGCGACCGACGAGATGCAAAAGATCGCCCTGCGCCACAAACCCCACGCTGTCTGCATTGTGCCCGAAAAGCGCGAAGAAAAGACGACCGAGGGCGGGCTGGAACTGGCACGCGAGGAAAACCGCATCGCCCATTTCATCGCGCCGCTGGCAGACGTGGGCTGCCGGGTGTCGATCTTCATCGCCGCTGATCGCCGCCAGATCGAAGCTGCTGCACGGATCGGGGCGGCGGTGGTCGAACTCCACACCGGGGCCTATTGCGATGCCCATGCCGAGGGGCGTTTCGACGAACGCGATGCTGAGTTGGAGCGCCTGCGCGAGATGTCGTCCCTGGCCCACAATCTTGGGCTGGAGGTTCACGCCGGTCACGGGCTGACCTATGACACCGTGGCCCCCGTAGCCGCATTCCCCGAGGTGATGGAACTCAACATCGGGCATTTCCTGGTGGGAGAGGCGATCTTTCTTGGCCTTGGCCCCGCGATCACCGAAATGCGCCGCTTGATGGACGACGCACGGGCTTGATCAATCCCGGCTTTGTCAAAACCGGCCTGATCGCGCGGATCGCGCTGCAGATGTGACGGCTGCGGATGATCAAGTGTCGTCCATTTAGTCTGCACCGATGCCCAAGGTCGAACAACCGCCCTTAGCCGGGCGCGCGCCGGACCGGCGGGCTGGCGCAGCAACGGTTGAGGGGCACGATTTATGGGGAGGTGTTAGCCGTCAACTATCCCGGATGTGCCCACCTCGAACCGACGCCAGACCGGTGGGGCCGGTCCGGCGTGCGCCCTGCGCCTTTGGCGCGCACCGGGCGCAGGTAATTCCGTCAGCGAATCAGTTATTTGGGATGGCGCTCTTGCGGCGCGTTTTCGTAACTCTTGCAATCTGGCCAAACACGCTCTGCCCCCGCACACATCCGACCAAAACCAACCTGCGAAATACCCCAGGCGAATGCCTGCGCTTTGCGGGTGCGAAAGGGCCAGCACTCCGGGGATTGACTCACCGTCGAATCTCGCCATGTTTGACATGCGCACAAAAGTTCGTTTTGCGCACAAATCAGACGGCAGCCACCAAGGCCTGCCCGGACCTGCCCCGCTGCTGGGGCGCGACATGGGAGTACGATACATGCTCAAGAGACATTTTCTGGCGGGGATCACCGGCATTGCGATGGCCGCAATGGCCACCACCGCCGTGCACGCCAAAAGCCTGGATGACATCCTGTCCGATGACGTCATCCGCATCGGCATCAACCCCAATTTCCCGAACATGAGCACGCGAAACGACGCGGGCGACTGGGAAGGCTTTGACATCGACGTCGGCAACGCGCTGGCCGCGCAGCTGGGCGTGGAAGTCGAATGGGTGCCGACCGAAACGCCCCAGCGGGTGCCGTTCCTGGTCTCGGACCGGATCGACCTGTCGCTGGGCGCGCTGACGCGCAACACCGAACGCGCCAAGCTGATCGACTATACCGTGCCGCTGCATACCGAAGTGCTGGCCGTGCTGGCGACCGACAAGATTGACGGCGGCAGCTGGGAAGACTTCAACAAGGATGGCGTGACGCTGGCCAACATGCGCGGCAACTGGACCGTCGGCTGGATCGAAGAAAACATGCCCAATGTCGAGATTGAGCTTGTCGATACACTCGCCGACACCGTGCGTCTTGTCGCGCAAGGCCGCGCCGATGCGATTGTCGAGAATATCGACTTCTTCATGGCGTTCACCGAGAACTATTCGGATGTGAACTGGCGCGTGGTCGAGAACCCGATCTTCGTGGCCTACTGCGCCATCGGTGTCAGCCAGGGCAATGACAACCTGACCGAGGTTCTGAACATCGCCCTGCACGGGCTGCACTCGTCCGGTATGATTAACGAGACCTGGGAAAAGCACTATGGCGCGCCGATGCTGCGCACCGTCAATCCCGATCCGTACTTCTAAAACCTGACGTTACCCCCGGCGCGCTGCTGGCGTGCCGGGGGGCATTGGAATGCAGCGCGCAGCATGAATTACAGATTTCAGTTCGGGGTTGTCTGGGACAACTTTGGTGCGCTGCTCGAAGGCGCCCTGCTGACTTTCCAGCTGGGCGTCATCGCTTTCGGGGGCGGCGCGATCATCGGGCTGATCTGCGCAACGCTGAAAACATATGGCCCCTGGCCGGTGCGCGCGCTGGTCAATACCTACGTCGTCTTCGTCACCAACACCCCCGCCCTGATCCAGATCTACTTCCTGTTCTTCGGCCTGCCCGAAATTGGCATCCGCTGGTCGAACGAGGCTTGCCTGCTGATCGGCCTGACGCTGAATGCGGGCGCCTATCTGACAATGATCCTGCGCGCCGGGTTCCTGTCAGTCCGCATCACGGAACTTGAGGCGGGCCAGACCCTCGGCATGTCGCTGATCCAGCAGGTGCGCTACATCATCGTCCCGCATATCGCGAAATCCATCTATCCCGCACTGGCCAATTTCTTCATTGTCGTGCTGGTCATGGGCACCTCGGTCGGGGCGTTGATCGGCGTGGATGAGCTGACCGGGCAGGCGATCAACCTGTCTGCCGTCAACTATCGCTGGCTGGAATACTTCACCGTCGTCGCAGGCATGTATGTGGTGCTGACGCTGGTCGCCAGCATCGGGCTGGCGCTGCTGGGCCGTTGGGCGTTTCGCGTGAAGGCGCGGATCTTCTGATGGACCGGATCATCGAACAACTGCCGCGCTTCTTTTCCGGCCCCAACATGCTGCTGCTGCTAGAGGCCGCAGGCCTGACCCTTGGCATGACGATCATGGGCTGCCTGATTGGTTTCGGCCTGGCCTTTGTGCTGGTCTTTCTGCGCCAGACGCCGGGCAAATGGTGGTTCCCGCTGCGCCTGATCTGCATCCTTTATGTCGAGGTTTTTCGCCGCATCCCCTTTATTGTCGTCGTTTATCTGGTGCTGTTCTTCATCCAGACGGTGACGCCCAATGCCTCACTTTTCACCATCGCGGTGATCGCCATCTGCCTTTACGCGGTGGCCTATACCGCCGACATCATTCGCGGCGGGCTGGAATCGGTGCCCCAAACCCAGGTCGAGGCGGCGCAGGTGATGAACCTGTCGCGGCTTCAGATCAACCTGATGGTGGTTCTGCCCCAAGCCTGGCCCGTCATCATCCCGCCTGCCATCGCCTTTGCCGTGTCCTTCATCAAGGACACCGCACTGGTCAGCCAGGTCGGCGTGTTCGAACTGGCGTTTCGCGGTAAAGAGCTGAACAATCAGGGCTTTTCCGGAATCCTTGTCTTCGGAACGATTGCCTTATGCTATTTCATCCTGTCCTTCCCGCTCAGCCTGCTGGGCCAACATCTGGAGAAGCGTCTTGCCACACCTCGCGGTCAGCGGCGTTCGCGCTAGTTACGGGGCGCTTGAAGTCCTGAAAGGCATCGACCTGACGGTCGAGAAGGGCGGCATCCTATCGCTTGTCGGCCCGTCCGGATCGGGCAAATCGACGGTGCTGCGCGCGCTGATGGGGCTGACGCCAATCACCGGCGGGCATGTGGAGATCGCAGGCGAACGGATGGATTATTCCAGCGCCCGCGCGGTACGCGAGGCCCGCGACCGCATGGCGATCGTGTTCCAGCAATACAACCTGTTCCAGAATATGACCGTGGGCCAGAACGTCACGCTGGCTCCGACCAAGATCAAACGCCGCCCCAAGGATGAGGTTGAGGCGCAGGCGCGCCGCCTGCTGACCCTTGTGGGTCTTGGCGACCGCTATAACTCCTATCCCGATAAGCTGTCAGGCGGGCAGCAACAGCGTGTGGCCCTGGCCCGCGCGCTGGCGCTGGACCCGCAGATCCTGCTGCTGGATGAGGTTACCTCGGCACTCGATCCCGAACTGGTGAACGAGGTTCTGGACGCGATCCGCAAACTGGCGGACGAGGGGATGACCATGATCATCGTCAGCCACGAAATGGCCTTCGTGCGCGAGGTTGCCGATCAGGTCGCCTTCATGGACGACGGAGAAGTGATTGAGGCCGGCCCGCCCGCGCAGATTCTGGACACGCCCGAAAGCCAGCGCGCACGGGATTTCTTTGGCAAAATCCTGCGGCACTAGGGGGCCAAAACATGCTGGAATACTACTACAACGCCGCGCCGAACCCCCTGAAGGTCAGCCTGTTTCTTGAAGAATCGGGGCTGGACTATACCCCGATCCCGCTGGACACTAAGCGGGGCGATCAGCACCGCGAAGCCTACCTTGCAATCAATCCGAACGCCAAGGCCCCAGCGATTTTCGATGACGGCGTGGCGGTATTCGACAGCAACGCGATCCTGCTGTATCTGGCTGAAAAGACGGGGCAATTCCTGCCTGGCCCGGATCAACGTGGCGCGTTGTTGTCCTGGCTGATGTTCGTCGCCAGCGGGGTCGGCCCGTACTCCGGGCAGGCCGTGCATTTCCGCAACTTCGCGCCCGAACGCATTCCCTATGCGATCAAGCGCTATGATTACGAGGCGCGCCGCCATTGGGGCATTGTCAACGACCGGCTGGCGGATCGCCCCTACATGCTGGGTGAAGCTTTTACGATTGTCGATATGGCGGTCTGGGGCTGGGCGGGACGGATTCCGTTCATGCTGGGCAAGGACGACGCGTTTGACGACCTCCCAAACCTCAAACGGCTGGTGGATCAGATTGATGCGCGTCCGGCGGCCCGCCGGGCGGTCGCGCTGGCCGACCAGCACAAATTCAAGGTCGAATTTGATGAGGCCGCGATGCGCAACCTCTATCCGCAGATTTTCGCGCCGGACCCGGATTAGATGGCAACCGACCGCCAGAGTGTGATCGTCACCGGGGCCGCGTCGGGTATCGGGCGGCGCGCGGCAGAACGCTTTGCGGCGGACGGATGGGCCGTGGTCTGCGCAGATTGGGACGGGGCCGGGGTGCGCGCGCTGGCGGAGGAACTGACCGCGGCAGGCCATGCGGCCATGGCGGTCGCGGCGGATGTCTCGGACGAAGCTGCCTGCGCTGGCATGGCCGGTGCCGCGCTGGAATGGACGGGCCGGATTGATGCGCTGATCGCCAATGCCGGGATCATGGTCGAAGGTAGCGCGCTGGATGTTTCCATCGAAGACTGGAACCGCGTCATGCGGGTCAACGCGACCGGCGCGTTCTTATCGGCCCGCGCTGTACTGCCGCAGATGCAGGCGCAAGGGGCGGGGGCAATTGTGTTCACCGCATCCACCGTCGGTCTGTCAGGGATGAAGGGGGTCGCGGCCTATTCAGCCTCCAAAGGCGCCGTCATCGCGTTGACGCGGCAGTTGGCGGCGGATTACGCGGGTGATGGCATCCGGGTGAACGCGGTTGCGCCGGGTGCGGTGCGCACGCCGCTGTCGGAATCGCAGTTCCGGGCGCGGGCGGCGGATGACGCCGAATTCGACGATCTGCTGACCGCCGTGATTGATCGCTATCCGCTGAAACGCTGGGGGACGACTGATGACATTGCGGAACTGTTCCTGTTCCTCGCCAGCGCAAGATCCGGCTGGATCACTGGCCAGATCATCCCGGTGGATGGCGGGTTGCTGGAACTTCGTTAAAGTCGGCTTCGGAAAGGACGCCCCATGAAAATCACCGCCATCCGCGCCTATCAGGTCGACCTGCCGCTGAAAGAAGGCCGCTATAGCTGGTCCAACGGCAATTTTGTCGAGGTGTTCGATTCCACCGTGGTCGAGGTTCAGACCGACGCCGGGATCACCGGCTATGGTGAATGCTGCCCGCTGGGCTCGGCCTATCTGCCGTCCTATGCGCTGGGCGTGCGCTCTGGGCTGGCGGAAATTGCGCCGCAGGTGATTGGCATCGATCCGCGCGATCTGAACGTGCTGAACCGGCATATGGATGCGGTGCTGCGCGGCCACCCCTATATCAAGGCGGCGATTGACGTGGCGTGTTGGGATATTCTTGGGCAGGCGACGGGCCTGCCAGTCTATCAGCTGCTTGGCGGCAAGGCGCAGGAGGACATCAAGCTCTACCGCGCGATTTCGCAGATCGAACCGGCGGCGATGGCGGCGAATGTCGCCGGATATCGGGACGAGGGATACACCAAGTTTCAACTGAAGGTCGGCGCAGATGCGGACAGCGATATTGAGCGTATCCGCCTAAGCGCCGCCGAAATGCGCCCCGGAGACATCCTGGTCGCCGACGCCAACACCGGCTGGACGATGCACGAGGCTGCGCGGGTCGTGAACGCGGTGCGCGACGTGGACGTCTACATCGAACAGCCTTGCCCGAGTTACGAAGAATGCCTGGTGACCCGGCGCCGGACCGCCCTGCCATTTGTTTTGGATGAGGTGATCGGCAGCATCGGCGATCTGACTCGCGGTATCGCGGATGGGGCGATGGATGTGATCAATCTGAAGATCTCCAAGGTCGGCGGGCTGACCAAGGCGCGCCAGATGCGCGATCTGTGCGTTCACGCGGGAGTTCCGATGACGATCGAGGATACCTGGGGCGGCGATATCGTCACCGCCGCAATCGCCCATCTGGCACAAAGCACGCTCGAGGAATTCGCCTTCTCTGCCACGGATTTCAACAGCTACGGCACAGTAGATATCGCCGACGGTGCGCCGCGCCGTGTCGAGGGCAAGATGCGCGCCAGCGACGAACCCGGCCTTGGCATCCGCCCGATCATGGCGGCGCTGGGCGATCCGGTGCTGTCGGTCTGATGCGCTCGACCAGGTCCATACAGGTCATCGGCTGCCATGCCGAGGGCGAGGTGGGCGACGTCATCGTCGGCGGCGTCGCCCCGCCGCCCGGCGACACGATCTGGGACCAATCGCGCTGGATCGCCGCTGACAACAGCCTGCGCAACTTCGTGTTGAACGAACCGCGCGGCGGTGTCTTCCGCCATGTAAACCTGCTGGTCCCACCCAAACACCCCGACGCCGCCATGGGCTTCATCATCATGGAACCGGTCCATACCCCGCCGATGTCGGGGTCGAACTCGATCTGTGTGGCGACTGTCTTGCTGGACACCGGGATCGTCCTCATGACCGAACCGGAAACCCGCTTCAAACTGGAAGCCCCCGGCGGGCTGATTGACGTGGTGGCGACCTGCCGGGATGGCAAGGTGCAGTCAATTCGCGTGACCAACCTGCCGAGTTTCGCCGCCAGCTTGGATGTCACGATCGAGGTTGCGGGGCTGGGCACCCTGACCATCGACACAGCCTTCGGCGGTGACAGCTTCGCACTGATCGACGCCGCCGCCCTGGGCTTTTCGCTGCAACCGGACGAGGCGCGCGACCTTGTCGAAACCGGCATGAAGATCACCAAGGCGGCAAGTGAACAAATCGGCTTCCATCACCCGGAAATGCCCGCGTGGAACCATATCTCTTTCTGCCAATTCACCGCCCCGGTCGCGGTCATCGACGGCCGCAAGACCGGACGCAACACCGTCGTGATCGACCCTGGAAAACTGGACCGCAGCCCAACCGGCACCGGCTGTTCCGCCCGCATGGCCGTGCTCCACGCGCGGGGCGAACTGGCCGTGGGCGAGGCGTTTCGCGGCGCCTCGATCATCGGCAGCCAGTTTGATTGCCGCATCGAAGCAGAAACCGTCGTGGCCGGGACGCCGGCGATCATCCCCTCGATCTGCGGACGGGGCTGGATAACCGAAACGAAACACCTGATGCTGGACCCGGATGATCCCTGGCCGGAAGGCTACCGGGTTGGCGACACCTGGCCAATGCTGACACCCGCCATACAGACATAAGAAAGGACCCGTGATGAACGCCCAAGTCTTCTCCGGCTGCATGCCCGCCCTGATGACCCCCTGCACCCCGGACCGCGCCCCGGATTTTGACGCGATGGTCGAAAAAGGGGTCGAGATGATGGGCCTTGGCATGTCGGCCGTGGTCTATTGCGGCTCCATGGGGGACTGGCCGCTGTTGACGGACGCGCAACGGATGGAGGGTGTCGCGCGGCTGACCAACGCGGGCGTCCCGGTGGTGGTCGGCACCGGCGCGGTGAACACGGCCAGCGCGGTCGCCCATGCTGCCCAAGCCGCAAAAGTCGGGGCCGCTGGCCTGATGGTGATCCCGCGCGTGCTGTCGCGCGGATCGTCCCCGGCAGCGCAGAGCGCGCATTTCAAGGCGATCCTGTCGGCGGCGCCCGACCTGCCCGCTGTGATCTACAACAGCCCGTATTACGGCTTTGCCACCCGCGCCGATCTGTTCTTCGCCCTGCGCGCCGAACATCCCAACCTGGTCGGGTTCAAGGAATTCGGCGGCAAGGCGGATCTGAGCTATGCGGCCGAGAACATTACTTCGGGCGATCCGGATATCGCCCTGATGGTCGGCGTCGACACCGCCGTCTGCCACGGTTTCATTAACTGCGGCGCGGTGGGTGCGATCACCGGCATCGGCAACGCCCTGCCGCGCGAGGTTCTTCATCTGATGACCCTCAGCCAGAAGGCCGCCGCGGGCGATGCAACCGCCCGCAAACTGGCGTTTGAGCTGATTGTGTTGAAAAACTCCGAAATCAGAGCGTCGCGGATTTCTTGCGAAAACCTATGAAGCGAAATAGTCGGAAAGCTTTGACCACGAGACAGCGCATGGCTGCGCGTGAGCGCATGTAGGCGATTTGGGCCGACCCCCGCGCCAAAAATTTAGGATCGGGCTGCATGGAAAGAAAAATCATCGTTCAGGCCCTAAAACGGAGTTTTTCAACACAATCAGCTGGAAGAGGCGCTTGGCGTGCTGTCCAGCTTCGACGAGGGCCCGGATCTTGTGCTGTATTACAAACACTTGATGGTTCTGAATGGCGAAGATGCCTATGCGCTGCATCTGAATGCGTCCGATGCGCTGTCGGATGCGCAGCGCGGACATGTCGAACAGCAATATGCCTTGTTCCGCAACTGGTACAAAGATTGGTCGCAGAATGTGAACTGACACGCAGATCTGGCCCTGTGTGGACCATCCGGCGGGCACCTGAGATCGCTTGTTGCGAACGCCGGTCGCCTCAGCGCGCGACCTGAACGCCTTATTCCAGATGTTGTTTGCCACGGGCTGCGGCCAGGTCGATCTGGCGTTGGCGTTCGCGGTATCGCGCGCGATCTGCCTGACTGCGTGTGTCGACACAGTGGTGGCAGGCCACGCCAACCTCAAATTCCGGCCGCGCTTGATCTTCGGGCGTCAGCGGAAAGCGGCAGGCCCGGCACAATACATGGGGGCCAGGCTGAAGCCCGTGCCCGACCGAGACACGCTCATCAAACACGAAACACTCACCATTCCAGCTGGAGTCCTGCTCGGGCACCTCTTCAAGGTACTTGAGGATTCCGCCTTTCAGGTGAAAGACATCCTCGACCCCCTGACCCAGAAGGTAATTTGTCGACTTCTCGCAGCGGATCCCGCCGGTACAGAACATCGCGATGCGCTTGTCTGCGAACCGGTCCTTGTTGGCGGCCCACCATTGCGGGAAATCGCGGAAGCTTTCGGTTTCGGGATCAACCGCCCCGGCAAAGGTGCCGATGGCGACCTCGTAACTGTTGCGCGTGTCGATCACTGCGACATCCGGGGCGGCGATCAGGGCGTTCCAGTCCGCCGGATCGACGTAGCGCCCGACCGCGCGGGTCGGATCAACGTCCGGCTGGCCCATCGTCACAATCTCGCGCTTCAGGCGTACTTTCATGCGCCGGAATGGCATGGTGGGCGCGTGGCTTTCCTTGACCTCCAGCTCGGCGCAGCCCGGCAGGTCGCGGATATGGCGCAAGACCGTGTCCAGCCCGGCGCGCTGACCTGCGATGGTGCCGTTGATGCCCTCAGGCGCCAGCAGCAGTGTTCCGCGCAACCCGTTCTCGCGGCACAGCGCTTCCAGCGGTGCGCAAAACGCGTCAGGCGCATCGAACCGGGTGAATTGGTAAAGGGCTGCGACAACGAACATGGGCGCTGGATACGTCGCCAGCCACGGCAGGCGCAAGTGCGTCACCGGATCGCAGACCGACACAAGGGGCGCGATTGGTCAACGCCCGGCGCAGGCACCACGAATGCGTAATTCCGAAACCCGCACGGCCAGTGTTAGGGTCCGCGAATGACGCAATTCCCCCGTAATCTGAGCCGTCACCTCCGGCAGGTCTTTGGCACTGCCAGCCTGTGCCTGGTCCTGCTTGGTGTGGCGGGGCCGGTCCGCGCCTGTGATATTGCGCTGGCATTGGCCGTTGATGTGTCGGGATCGGTTGATCCCTCGGAATATCGGATCCAGATGGGCGGGCTGGCGGCGGCGATGCGCGACCCCGCCGTGGCGGATGCGCTGGTGCAGGCGCAGGCGGCGATCCTGGTGGTGCAGTGGTCTGGCCTTGGGCGGCAGCAGGTCTCGATCGGCTGGACCCGGATTTCCGGGCGCGGCGACCTGTCGGCGTTGGCCGAGCAGACCGAAGCCCTGCCGCGCGCATGGCGCGATTACTCGACCGGAATAGGCGAGGCGCTCGCCTTCGCCGCCAATACCTATTCCGATGTTGGCGATTGCCGCCGCAAGGTGATCGATGTGTCAGGCGATGGACCATCCAACGAGGGCCTGCCGCCCGAGGTTCTGCGCCGAACGCTTGCGGTCGAGGGGTTCACGGTGAACGCGCTGGCCATCGAAGGCACGGTGCAGAATCTTACCGGGTACTACCGTGATCACGTCATCGCCGGACCCGGTGCCTTTGTGGTGACGGCCAGCGGTTTTGACGACTATCCGCGACGCATCCGCCAAAAGCTGCTGCGCGAGGTTTCGGCGCAGATTTCGGGGCTGGATCGCTGACCCGGCAGAAACGCGGGGCCCGGCTGGCGCGGGGAAACACCACGCTGCCGCCAGCGTTTAGGGCATCCAGTCTGCCATACAGTTTGCCATACACTTCGCCGACGGTTTGCCGACGTTGTGCAGCCCACCCGCAGCGGTGGTTTGACGCCACGCGCGGGGCTGCAAGAACGCCTGCCTCAGGTCTGCGGATAAATCGGGAAACGCGCGCAGAGTGCGGTGACTTCGCCGCGAATCCGGTCTTCGACTCCGGCATTGCCTTCGTCCCCGTTGGCGGCCAGGCCGTCCACAACTTCGACTACCCAGCGGGCGATCTGGCGGAATTCTTCGGTGCCGAACCCGCGCGAGGTTGCCGCCGGGCTGCCCAAGCGTATCCCGCTGGTCACAAATGGTTTTTCCGGATCGAACGGAACCCCGTTCTTGTTGCAGGTGATGTGCGCGCGGCCCAGCGTCGCCTCGGTCGCTTTGCCGGTGACGCCCTTGGGGCGCAGGTCGGCCAGCATCAGGTGGTTGTCCGTCCCGCCCGAAACGATGTTGATCCCGCCCTTCATCAACTCATCCGCCATCGCCTGCGCATTGGCGACCACAGCGGCGGCATAGTCCTTGAATTCAGGGCGCAGAGCCTCGCCAAAGGCGACAGCCTTGGCCGCAATCACATGCATCAGCGGACCGCCCTGAAGGCCCGGGAAGACGGCGGAATTCACCTTCTTGGCGATATCCGCGTCATTGGTCAGGATCATGCCGCCGCGCGGTCCGCGCAGGGATTTATGCGTGGTGGTGGTGCAGACATGGGCGTGGGGCAGGGGCGAGGGGTGCTGACCGCCCGCCACCAGACCTGCGATATGGGCCATGTCGACCATCAGATAGGCGCCGATCTCATCCGCGATGGCGCGGAACGCGGCCCAGTCCCAGATGCGGGAATAGGCGGTGCCGCCGGCAATGATCAGCTTGGGGCGGTGTTCCAGCGCGCGGGCGCGAACGTCCTCCATGTCCAGCAGTTCATCCTGCTGGCGCACGCCATAGCTGACCACGTTGAACCATTTGCCCGACATGTTGACGGGCGACCCGTGGGTCAAGTGACCGCCCGAGTTGAGGTCCAGCCCCATGAACGTGTCGCCCGGCTTTAGCAGCGCCAGAAACACTGCCTGGTTCATCTGGCTGCCGGAATTGGGCTGAACGTTCGCGAATTGGCAATCAAACAGCTGACAGGCCCGTTCAATCGCCAGATTCTCGGCAATATCAACGTATTGGCAGCCGCCGTAATAACGTTTGCCCGGATAACCTTCGGCATATTTGTTGGTCAGGACCGAGCCCTGCGCCTCTAACACCGCCGCAGAGACGATATTTTCCGAGGCAATCAATTCGATCTCGTCCTGCTGGCGACCGTGTTCCAGGGCGATGGCACTGGCGATTTCAGGGTCGGAAGACGCGATGGTGCGGGTGAAAAAGTCACTGGACATGGGGCTGGTCCTTTCGCCGGGTCTGTCGCGGCTTTTATCGTGGTCGGCTGGGTCAAAAAAGCGCCAAAACGTCGCTGCCCTTGCCAATAGCGGCACGGCGGGCAAAGACTTGGCGGATTGTTGAAAGGAAGCAGATGCCCAACACCCGCCAGATCGCATTTCTTGCCAGCGAAACACCGCAGGCGCAGGATGCGCTTGCGGCGCTGAGTGCGCGTTATGGCAGTGCTGATGCTGCGGATGCCGATGTGATCGTTGCGCTGGGCGGCGACGGCTTCATGCTGCAAACGCTGCACGCAACAATGGACCTGGACGCCCCGGTTTACGGCATGAACTGCGGCACCATCGGGTTCCTGATGAACGAATATGGCGAAGACGATCTGCCCGACCGCCTGTCGGCAGCGGTGGAAGAGGTGATAAACCCGCTGACCATGCGCGCCGAATGCGAGGATGGCGGCACCAAAGAGGCGTTGGCGATCAACGAAGTCTCGTTACTGCGCGCCGGGGCGCAGGCCTCGAAACTGCGGATATTCGTCGACGGGCGTGAACGCATGGAAGAACTGGTCTGCGACGGCGCGCTGGTCAGTACGCCCGCCGGATCGACGGCGTATAATTATTCCGCGCATGGGCCGATCCTGCCGATCGGTTCGGACGTGTTGGCGTTGACGGCGGTGGCGGCGTTCCGGCCCCGACGCTGGCGCGGCGCGCTGTTGCCCAAGGCCGCAAAGGTGCGGTTCGAGGTCATAAACCCGACCAAACGCCCCGTGATGGCCGAGGCGGACGGGCGATCCGCCGGGCGGGTATTCGCGGTTGAAGTGCGCAGCGACCCGGACATCCGCCATCGTATCCTGTTCGATCCCGGTCACGGGCTGGAAGAACGTCTGATCCGCGAGCAGTTCACTTGAATTGAGGCGTATTCGCGCCGCATGATTCATTCAAATCGGGCTTTTCAGCCCGATTTGGCGGATGCCTCCGGCAGGAGTATTTGCAAAAAGGTGACGGGCAGGGCGGTGTTATCCCGGATAGCCGATACGCATTAGCGCCGCCTTGATCTCGTCCAGGATTGCCGGGTCGTCGATTGTTGCGGGTTGTTTATAGGCCACGCCGTCGGCGATGTTGGCCATAATGCCGCGCAGGATTTTGCCGGATCGGGTTTTTGGCAGGCGCTCGACCTGAACAGCCAGCTTGAAGGCCGCGACGGGGCCGATCTGGTCGCGCATCAGTTTGACGCATTCGCCGACAACCTCGGCCTCGGTCTTCTGGCTGCCTGCGTTCAGGCACAGGAACCCCACCGGCAGTTGGCCCTTCAGGGCATCGGCGACACCGACCACGGCGCATTCGGCGACATCAGGGTGGCCGGCAAGGATTTCTTCCATTGCGCCGGTCGACAGGCGATGCCCGGCGACATTGATCACGTCATCGGTGCGCGCCATGATGTAAAGATAGCCATCTTCGTCGATGTATCCGGCATCTCCGGTTTCGTAATAGCCGGGGAATGTGTCGAGATAGCTTTTGCGAAACCGGTCATCGGCGTTCCACAGGGTGGGAAGGCACCCCGGCGGCAGCGGCAGCTTGACGGCGATCGCGCCAAGGGTTCCGGCCGGAACCGGGTGGCCGCCTTCGTCCAGCACCTGCACGTCATATCCGGGCATGGCCACTGACGGAGAACCGATTTTGACTGGCAAAGCCTCGATCCCCATCGGGTTGGCGGCGATGGCCCAGCCAGTCTCGGTCTGCCACCAATGGTCGATCACCGGCACGTTCAGGGTGCGTTCGGCCCAATGGATGGTGTCGGGGTCCGCACGCTCACCCGCCAAGAACAGCGTGCGCAGCGTGGTAATGTCATAGTTGGCGACAAGTGTTCCGCCGGGGTCTTCGCGTTTGATTGCGCGGAAGGCGGTGGGGGCGGTGAACAGACTGGTGACCTTGTGATCCTGAATGACCCGCCAGAATGTGCCCGCGTCAGGGGTGCCGACCGGTTTGCCTTCAAACACAATTGTCGTGCACCCGGCAATCAGCGGAGCGTAACAGATATAACTGTGCCCCACGACCCAGCCGACGTCGGATGCGGCCCAGAAGACCTCACCAGGGTTCACGTCGTAGATTGCCTTCATCGTCCAGTTGAGCGCCACAAGATGCCCCGCTGTCGGACGGACGACGCCCTTGGGCGCGCCGGTGGTGCCAGAGGTATAGAGGATATAGGCGGGGTGATCGCCTGCCACCGGGACACATTCGGCCGGGGCGACGCCCTGCTGAACCTCGTGCCAGTCGTGATCGCGCCCCGGCGTCAGATCGGCGCGCTGCTGGTCGCGTTGCAGGATGATGCAGGCCTCGGGCTTATGCGCGGCCTGCTCGATCGCCCCGTCGATCAGCGGTTTGTAGGCGATGATGCGCCCCGGTTCGATCCCGCAACTGGCCGCGATGATCGCCTTGGGGGTTGCGTCGTCAATGCGGGTGGCAAGTTCATTGGCGGCGAACCCACCGAACACGACCGAATGGATCGCCCCGATCCGCGCGCAGGCCAGCATCGCGACCAGCGCTTCGGGCACCATGGGCATATAGATGATGACCCGGTCGCCGACCCCGATGCCCTGGCCCTGCAAGGCGCCAGCCAGACGGGCAGTCTGGTCGCGTAATTCGGCATAGCTGACTTTTGAGGTGGTGCCGGTGATCGGGCTGTCGTGGATGATGGCCGTGCGCGCGCCATTGCCAGCTTCCACATGCCGGTCGACCGCGTTCCAGCAGGTGTTTACCCGGGCATCGCTGAACCAGTTGTAGATTGGCGCATTGGTGTCGTCCAAGGCGCGGCTGGGTGGCTTGACCCAGTCAATTGCGCCTGCGGCGTCCATCCAGAAAGCCTCGGGGTCGTCATGCCAGGCTTGGTATAGGTCAGCGTATGTGGTCATGTTCGGCTCCGTTTGTCGGATGGGATTTAAGCGGCTCGACCACAAGCATGCAAGCGCTGGCACGAGCGCCCTGTCCGTTGCGCGTCAAGCGGTGCTGGAATCGGCCTGCTCTATTCGGTGCAACAGCCGATCATAGTGCAGGCTGGGCGGTACAAAACCGGCGATCCGCGCCTTTTGCTTGTGCCGCCGCCGCTGGAGCGAGGATTGTGCGGTTCTTGCCATTTCATAGATGGCGTCGAGGTCGTCCGCGTCGGGTGGTTGCAGATGCATGATCGCTGCCAATTTTTTGATCGTCTGGTGCCGGGCAAGCGGGTCGGTCAGGTCTTCGAACCGAAAGTGGAATCGGCGCGCCGGGGCGAAACTTTCGCAAAACGACAGCGTATCCTCATACCGTTTCGCCAGGTCGCGCACTCTTCGACGGTATCTGATTGAGCGGACAATCGGCAGCCGGTCGGGCAGTCGCGGTTTGCCGCGCGCCGCGTGTGAGGCAATCGCCTCTCGCGGATCGCGGGTCAGGTAGATCAGGCCCCAGACGCCGGGCGCGATGGTTTCGTATTGAACCGCTTGAGGTGGGCGGTGCGACTTAAAACCAATGGGCGTCGGATTGCGGATTGTTATATTCCCGGTGCCCTGCGCCGCGACGGTCCGGTGTATCGGCAGGTCCTTATGATTGCCGGGGCTGCCGACGGTTGGTCTGGCGGACATCACCTCGATCAAGGTGCGCAGCAGATGGTTTCCGGACCGCGGGAATGACATCAGATGCCAGCGATCCGGTGTTGCGATCTCAGCCATAGGTCGCCACTGGCGTCCCTGCCAGTGCGGCGATGTTCAGCAATCCGCGTGCCGTGATTGACGGGGTGACGATATGCGCCCGGTTGCCCATGCCCATCAGGATCGGCCCGACCTCCAACCCGCCCGCGCGGATCTTGAGGATGTTGCGCACGCCCGAGGCAGCATCGGTGTTGGCAAAGACCAACGTGTTTGCCGGACCCTCAAATCGGGCATTTGGGAAGATGCGGGCGCGCAGGTCCGCGTCTAGTGCTGCATCGGCATGCATCTCGCCCTCATAGGCAAAATCGCGCGGTTCGGCGTCAAGGATCGCCAGTGCGCCGCGCATCCGCCGCCCGGTGTCGCAGTCAAGATTGCCGAACTGGCTGTGTGAGCACATGGCGATCTTGGGTTCCACACCAAAACGGCGCACATGGCGCGCGGCCCCGATGACGGTCTCGGCGATCTGTTCGGGTGTCGGTTCGGGATGGACCTGCGTGTCAGCCACGAACAACGGCCCTTGTTCCTGGATCATCAGGGACAGCGCGCCGACCGGGTGCAGACCGCCGGTGCCGAGCATCTGGGTGATGTAGTTCAGGTGCCACAGGTACTGCCCAAATGTGCCACAGATCAGCGAATCCGCGTCGCCGCGGTGCACCATGACGGCCCCGATTGCGGTGGTGTTGGTGCGCAGGATTGCGCGGGCCAGATCCGGGGTAACACCCTGACGTTGCAGCATTTCGTGGTATGTCGTCCAATAATCGCGGTAGCGGGGGTCATCTTCCGGGTTCACGATTTCGAATTCGGCATTGGCGTCGATGGTCAGGCCAATCCGGTCGACCCGCGCGGCGATCACCTCGGGGCGGCCAATCAGGATCGGCGCATCGACGGTTTCCTGCAACATCGCATGGGCGGCGCGCAGAACCCGCTCATCCTCGCCCTCGGCAAAGACGATGCGGCGCTGTGCACCGGCGGCGGCCACGAACACCGGGCGCATGATCAGCGCCGAGCGGAAGACGCTTTCGTCCAATTTTTCCTTGTAGGCGTCGATGTCATCCAGCGGCCGGGTGGCAACGCCGGTGTCCATCGCCGCCTTTGCAACGGCTGTCGCGACGACACCCATTAGCCGCGGATCGAAGGGTTTGGGAATCAGATAATCGGGGCCGAAATTCAAAGCCTCGCCCTGATAGGCGGCGGCGGCTTCTGCGCTGGTGGTTTGACGCGCAAGGGCGGCGATGCCGGCAATGCAGGCCAGCTTCATCTCGTCATTGATGTCGGTCGCGCCGACATCCAGCGCGCCGCGAAAGATGAACGGAAAACACAACACGTTGTTGACCTGATTGGGGTAATCAGACCGGCCGGTGGCAATCAACGCCTTGGGGGCAACCTGTCGGGCATCTTCTGGATCGATCTCGGGTTCGGGATTGGCAAGCGCGAAGATGATCGGGCTGTCCGCCATGCGCGCCACCATCTCGGGCTTGAGGATGCCACCACCGCTGAGGCCCAGGAACAGGTCCGCCCCATCGACGACATCGTCCAGCGTGCGCAGATCTGACTTCTGCGCGTATTCCGCCTTTTGGGGCGTCATCTCTTCGGTGCGCCCGTCCCAGACCAGCCCGGCAATGTCGACCAGCCAGACGTTTTCGCGCTTGACGCCAAGTTTCAGCAGCATGTTGAGGCAGGCAATCCCCGCCGCCCCGCCCCCGGTCGAGACGACTTTGATATCCGCAAAATCCTTTCCCGCGACATGCAGCGCATTCGTCGCTGCGGCCCCGACGACGATTGCCGTGCCATGCTGGTCGTCGTGGAAAACCGGAATGTTCATCCGTTCACGGCAAATGCGTTCAACGATAAAGCAATCGGGCGCTTTGATATCTTCCAGATTGATCGCGCCAAAGGTCGGTTCCAGCGCGCAGACGATCTCGGCCAGCTTTTCAGGATCGGACTGATCCACTTCGATATCGAAGCAGTCGATGTTGGCGAATTTCTTGAACAGAACCGCCTTACCCTCCATCACCGGTTTGGAGGCCAGCGCGCCAATATTGCCCAGGCCCAGAACGGCGGTGCCATTGCTGACCACAGCCACCTGATTGGCGCGCCCGGTATACAGACTTGCCGTCGCCGGATCGTTCTTGATCTCGATGCAGGCGGCGGCAACGCCGGGGGAATAGGCAAGACTGAGGTCGCGGCCATTGGCCAGCGGCTTGGTGGCGTTGATCTCAAGCTTTCCGGGGCGCGGAAACTGGTGATAGCCAAGCGCCGCCCGTCGCAGATCTTCTTTTTTCTGGTCGCTCATCTCAGTCCCTTCTGTCGATAGTTCAATGGTAAACTATCCAATTTGCCGCACTATCCTGGCTTGCTTGCACTTGTCATTGCGGTGCCGTCCCGCCACTCTGCCCGAAATTGAACCTTGAGGGCAACAATGACTGAGACGCGCGCCGAAATTCGCATTCCGACACGTGACCTGCGCAAGGACATTCCGTTCTTTACCAAGCTGCTTGGGATGCGGATGGATTCGATCTATCCCGCCGACGATCCGGCGGTGGCGGTGTTTTCCGGGCACGGATTGCGGGTACGGGCCGATGCGGATGCCGGGGGTGAACCTGCAACGCTTCGTATTCTGTGCGTGGCGCCGGATGATTTCGCCAAAGGCCAGCGCAGCCTGACCAGCCCCGGCGGCACGAAGGTCGAGATTGACGACCTGAACCCGCCCGTCATCATGCCCGACACGTAGCACGCTTTCGTGGTACGCCGCCTGGCAGATCAAGCCCCTTGGGTCATCGGGCGCGCAGGAATGCACTACCGCGATCTGATCCCGGATCGTCTGGGCGGGTCGATCATCGCCAGCCACATCCGCATTCCCGACGGCGGCTCGGTGCCGGATGTCGTGCACTATCACACCGTCGGTTTCCAGTTGATCTTCTGTTATCGCGGCTGGGTCGACCTTGTGTACGAAGATCAGGGAGAGCCGTTTCGCCTGATGGCCGGCAACTGCGTCATCCAGCCGCCGAAAATCCGCCACCGGGTGCTGTTCGCATCCGACAATATCGAAGTGATCGAGATTGGCGTCCCGGCCGAGCACATAACCACAATCGACCACGACATGACCCTGCCCAACGGCACCGTGAACCCGGAACGGGAATTTCAGGGCCAGCGGTTTGTCCACCACAAGGCCGACGCGGCCACCTGGTCACCCTTCCGGCTGCCGGGGTATCAGTCGCGCGATACGACTATCGCGGAACACACCGCCGACGTCGCCGGTGTCCACGTCATTCGCCGGGGCGAGGGCGCGCCGGGCTGGACCAACCATGACTGCGACATCCTGTTCACCTTCGTGATGGACGGAACCATGACGCTGGAAGGGGAGGGCAAGGATCCCCACGCACTGGAACCCGGCGACGCCTTCGTCATACCGCCTGGCATGAACACACGCTACGCCGATCCCAGCGACGACCTTGAACTCCTCGAAGTGTCGCTTCCCGGTGTGTTTCAGACCCGGACTTGAGCCGCCCTTCCTTGTCCAGAGTCTGCTGCCAAAGGTTGCGAACCACACCAATTCCCCAGCCGCTTGCAATCAGCGCGCGCCCGCGCCACGCTTGCGGCATGCTTTAATGAAAGGCCAGCAGATGACGCTTTTGGATGCAGCGCGCTTGGTGCGTGACAACGCCCATGCCCCCTATTCGAACTTCAGGGTCGGCGCGGCGATCCGGGCTGCTGACGGCGTTGTTTACACCGGTTGCAACGTGGAAAACGCGGCCTATCCCGAAGGAACCTGCGCCGAGGCGGGTGCGATTGCGGCGATGGTTGCCGCCGGTCAGACGCGCATTCAGGAGGTTGCGGTGATCGCTGATGCACCGCGCCCGGTTCCGCCCTGCGGCGGCTGCCGCCAGAAGCTGGCTGAATTCGCAACCGCCGACGTGACGGTCACGATGGCCACGGCCGGGGGCGCGACACGTCAAACCACCGTCGGCGAACTGCTGCCCGGAGCCTTCGGCGCGGACGATCTGGCATGATCGCGCGCGATGTCATCGCGACGCTGCGCAACGGCGACCGACCAAAGGATGATGACATTGCGGCGTTCGCGGCGGGTCTTGCCGATGGCTCGGTCACTGACGCGCAGGCCGGGGCGTTTGCGATGGCCGTCTGCCTGAACGGGTTGGGCGACGCCGGGCGCGTTGCCCTGACGCGCGCCATGCGCGACAGCGGAGAGGTCTTGCACTGGGACATGCCCGGTCCGGTACTCGACAAGCATTCCACGGGCGGGGTGGGTGATTGTGTTTCGCTGCTGCTGGCCCCGGCACTGGCCGCTTTGGGCGCCTATGTGCCTATGATCTCGGGCCGGGGGCTGGGGCATACCGGCGGCACGTTGGACAAGCTGGAGGCGATACCGGGGCTGACCACTGAACAGCCCGAGGATGCGTTCCGTAGGATCGTCGCCAGCGCCGGGGCCGCAATCGTCGCGGCAAGCGGTGATATCGCTCCGGCTGATCGGCGCCTTTACGCGGTGCGCGATGTGACGTCGACGGTGGATAGTGTTGATCTGATAACCGCCTCGATCCTGTCCAAGAAGCTGGCTGCGGGGCTTGAGGCTTTGGTGCTGGACGTAAAAGTCGGCAGCGGCGCTTTCATGGCCACGACCCAGGACGCAACGGAGCTGGCCGACGCGCTGGTCGGAACAGCGAATGGCGCGGGCTGCGCAACCGCCGCCCTGATCACCGATATGAACCAACCGCTTGCCCCGGCGGTCGGCAATGCGCTTGAGGTGATCGAGGTGATGGAGGCACTGGTGGACGGCGACACGGATTCCGGCCTGTCGCAGATCACCTGTGAACTGGGCGGCACGGTTCTGAAGCTGGCCGGATTGGCAAGCGACAGCGCTGAAGGCGCGGGAATGGTAGCAGGTGCAATCGCATCGGGCGCTGCGCTGGAACGGTTCGGCGCAATGATCACCGCCATGGGTGGCCCGGCGGATTTCACCGACCGCTGGCGCGACCGCCTGCCTGCGGCCCCTGTGGTCATTGACTTACCCGCGCCCGCAACCGGCTATGTCGCGGCGATGGACGCGCGGATGATGGGCGAGGTTGTCGTGCGCCTTGGCGGTGGACGGTTGGTACAGGGGCAGACCATCGACGCCTCGGTCGGGCTGACCGGAATTCGCGCGCTGGGTGATGAGGTTGACGCCCGCGAACCGCTGCTGCAAATCCACGCATCCAGTCGTGAAGCGGGCGAGGCTGCGGCAACCGCGCTGGCCAATGCGATCCGGATCAGCGACACTTTGCCCGACCTCCCACCCCTTGTTCATCTGAGGCTGCCCTGATGCCCCGCGCCATTCTTGTTGTCCTTGATTCCGTTGGGATTGGCGGTGCGCCGGATGCCGAAGCCTTTGGCGACGCCGGATCCAACACGCTGGCCCATATCGCAGAAGACTGCGCCGCCGGGCGGGCCGATGACGGGCGCGCAGGACCATTGCAAATGCCGAACCTGGACGCGCTGGGCCTTGGCGCGGCGGTCCGGCTGGCCTCGGGCATCGAAGCGCCTGGGTTGGAGGCGACGCCGACCGGCCTCTGGGGGGCGGCGACCGAGGTTTCGCCGGGCAAGGACACACCGTCCGGCCATTGGGAACTGGCCGGGGTGCCGGTGCCCTGGGACTGGACCTATTTCCCGGACATGGAACCAGCCTTTCCCGATGACCTGGTGGCCGAGGTGTGCCGGATCGCAGGCACCGAAGGCATCCTTGGCAACCGACACGCTTCGGGCACTGTCGTGATCGCGGATGAGGGCGCGCGACATATCGAAACTGGCTGGCCGATCTGCTATACCTCGGCGGATTCCGTGTTCCAGATTGCCGCGCATGAGGAACACTTCGGCCTCGACCGCCTGCTGGACCTTTGCAAGCAGCTGGCACCAACCCTGCATGCCATGAAGGTCGGTCGGGTTATCGCGCGACCCTATATTGGCGACGCTGAGGGCGGATTCTCCCGAACCAAAAACCGCAAGGATTTCGCCATCGACCCGCCGTCGCCCACGCTGTGCGACTGGGTGCAGGGGGCGGGCCGTCAGGTGATCGCGGTCGGCAAGATCGGCGACATTTTCTCGATGCGGGGCATTGATGAGAACCGCAAAGGCACCGACGCCGAACTGATGGAACACTTGTTGGAGGTCATGGACGCGGCCCCCGACGGATCGTTCACCTTCGCCAATTTCGTCGAATTCGACAGCCTTTATGGCCACCGCCGCGACCCCGCCGGATATGCCCGGCATCTGGAATGGTTTGACTCGCAATTGCCGCGAATGCTGGACCGCCTGTTGCCCGACGACCTGATCCTGTTCACCGCCGACCACGGCAATGACCCGACATGGACTGGCACCGATCACACGCGCGAGCGTGCGCCTGTCATCGCCAAGTTCGGCGGCCCGGACGCGCCCGCCCGCGCGCTTGGCCAGATCGCCTTCGTCGATGTCGCGGCAAGCGTTGCCGCCCACCTCAACATTCCCTCTCAAGGCCCCGGAAAGTCATTTCTATGAGTGTTTCTGACCATCCCAAGATTGAGCTTCATTTGCATCTGGAAGGCGCCGCGCCGCCTGCCTTCATCCGCGGGCTGGCGGCCGAAAAATCGGTGAACCTGGCGGGCGTGTTCGACGATCAGGGCAACTATGCCTTCAAGGATTTCTGGGAATTCCTGAAGGTTTACGAGGCGGCGACCGCCGTGCTGCAAACGCCCGATGACTTCTATCGCCTGACCCGTGCGGTGCTGGAAGAAAGTGCCGCCAGCGGCGTGATCTACACCGAGATGTTCCTGTCGCCCGATTTCTGCGGCGGGCGCGATCTGTCAGCCTGGCGTGACTACCTCGCCGCGATCAAGACCGCGGCCGATGATGCCGAAGCGGCAGACGGTATCGTCACCCGTGGCATTGTCACAGCCGTGCGCCACGAAGGCCCCGATGCGGCGCGCGAAACAGCTCGCTGCGCGGTGGAAACGGCGGGCGGTTTTGTTACGGGCTGGGGCATGGGCGGGGACGAGGCGAAATTCTCCCAAGCTGATTTCGTCTGGTCCTTCGATTGCGCGCGCGAGGCTGGCCTGCGCCTGACCACCCATGCGGGCGAATGGGGCGGGCCGCAGTCGGTACGGGACGCCCTCGACCACCTGCGGGTCGAACGTATCGGCCACGGTGTGCGCTCCATCGAAGACCCGGCACTGGTTGACCAGCTTGCCGAAGACGGCGTCGTGCTCGAGGTTTGCCCCGGCTCCAACGTCGCGCTGGGCCTCTACCCGGATGTCCGGTCCCATCCGATCGACCAGCTTCGCCGCGCTGGTGTGAGATGCACCGTCTCGACCGACGACCCGCCGTTCTTCCACACCACCATGCGCCACGAATTCGACCGCCTGAACGATGCGTTTGACTGGGACGACGGCGAATTCCTGACGCTGAACCGGATTGCACTCGACGCCGCCTTCTGCGACGACGACACCCGCGCGAAACTGGCGAAACGACTGGAGCCGACCACATGAGCGATTACCTGACCATCGTCGATCACCCGCTGGTGCAGCACAAACTTTCGCTGATGCGCGAGGTTGAGACGCCGACCGCCGTGTTCCGCCAGTTGTTGCGCGAAATCAGCATGTTGCTGGCCTATGAGGTGACGCGCGAACTGCCGATGACGACGCATGAAATCGAAACCCCGCTGGAAAAAATGCACGCGCCAACGCTGGACGGGCGCAAGCTGGCGCTGATCTCTATCCTGCGGGCGGGCAACGGGTTGCTGGACGGCGTGTTGGAGTTGATCCCAAGTGCGCGCGTCGGATTTGTCGGCCTCTACCGGGACGAAGAAACGCTGCAGCCGGTGCAATATTATTTCAAGGTGCCGGGCCAGTTGGATGAACGTCTGGTCATCGCGGTCGATCCGATGCTGGCCACAGGCAACAGCTCGGCCGCGGCCATCGACCTGCTGAAAGGGGCGGGGGCCACGAACATCCGGTTCCTCTGCCTGCTGGCCGCCCCCGAAGGCGTCGCCCGCATGAAAGAAGCGCATCCAGATGTGCCGATTGTGACCGCCTCACTCGACAGCCACCTGAATGAACTGGGCTATATCGTGCCGGGTCTTGGCGATGCAGGCGACCGGATGTTCGGCACCAAATAACCAGCACGCGTCCCCCGTCTTTTCGCCAAAAATACTCCGGGGGGTCTGGGCGGGGGGTCTGGGGGGTTGACCCCCCAGCCATCGCCCGCGGCCACGAACCGGCGGATTTTCGATCCGACGGCCCACCCCCCGGATCAGCCACCGCAGATTTCCTGCAACGCGATCCAGTCACTGTCCGAGATCAGGCGCTCGTCCGGGGCCGGGACAATTGCGTCCGCCTCGATCAGTGCCAATGTGGTTTCGCCGGAAATGTCGCGCGCCAGCGCATAGGGGCGTGCGGGAACGCGTGCGGCCTCAAAACGTGCAAGCAGTGTTTCGTCGTCCAGTGACGCGGGCGGGCGGGTCAACATCGCCTCTCCATAGGCCGCCAGCCGTTCAGGGGGTACATTACCGCTGGTCAGCAGGCTGAACGCCACGCTGGGCCCGGCCCAGTCAAGCAGGGCGCGCATCGGGTCTGTTGCCCGGGCGCGGGCATCTTCGGCCAGGATGTATCCGGCGGTTGCTTCGACTTCTTCGACATCCTCGACAGCGGCACGCCCCAGCAAAATCGTCCCGCCGGGCAGGTGCACCGGATCAGCCAGGCCCTGCGGCATCACCCGCACAACACCGGCACCGATGCCGCGCAATCGCTGGTCAAGCGCTGCCAGCGCGTCGTTGCCGCGCGCCCCGGTGCAGGGGGCACCGGCGGATCTGCGGATGTGGGCGAACAGGGCCGACCCGATTTCGGCGCGTTTCGCATCCGGCACGACGCGCGCCGCATGGCGCACCACAGCACCGGGAAGCCAGGCCGCCAGCCCGATGATAGCGGCAATGAACGCGGCAATGACGATGATCCGGCGCAGCCGCCCGGGGTGGGGTTCTTCACGTTCGACTGTGCGGCGCACCTGTTCGATTGCATTGGTCAGGTCATCGCTTTCGATTTCAAGCTCTTCTTCGGCGCCGGCACCGGGGACAAAGCGCGCCGGACGTTCGCCCTTGTTGATCCGTTCAACCGCCGCCAGCGACCAATGCGCCAGCGTCTGGCCCGCGTTCGAGCGGATCACCAATGAACTGTCGCCAACCGAAACGCTGACATTCTGGCGCTGGGACTCTGCGTCCGCACGCCACAGGCCCGGCGCTTCTGACCGGTGGGAGTCGCTGAGATCTGTCATGGCCTGCCCGACGACCCTTTCGCCGCCCTCGTTTGCGCGCACTTTAGCCGAGGGCGCAGGGCGGCTGCAACAATGGCTTGCGCCGGGGTGCGGTCCGGCACCCGGCGATCAAAGTTTTTTGGCGGCCTCTCGCAATTCGAATTTCTGGATCTTTCCGGTCGAGGTTTTGGGCAGTTCGCGAAACACCACCGTTTTCGGCGTCTTGAACCCGGCCAGCCGTTCGCGGGCAAAGGCGGTCAGTTCGGCCGCTTCCAGCACTGCGCCATCTTTCAATTCGACAAAGGCGCAAGGCACCTCGCCCCATGTATCATCCGGTTTGGCCACCACAGCGCACAGCGACACTGCCGGGTGGTTCATCAGCACGCCCTCAACCTCGACCGAGCTGACATTTTCGCCGCCCGAAATGATGATGTCCTTGGCACGATCCGCGATCTGGATATAGCCGTCGGCGTGCTGCACCGCGATGTCGCCGGAATGGAACCAGCCGCCTTCAAAATCTTTCGCGGTGGCTTCGGGGTTCTTGAGGTATCCTTTCATCACCGCGTTGCCCCGGATCATGATTTCGCCCTGCGTCGCACCATCCATCGGAACCTGTGCCATGGTGTCCGGGTCCAGCACGGTGATCGCTTCCATCATCGGCATGGCGACGCCTTGGCGCGCTTTCAGCCCCGCAACCTCGGCCGGTTCTTTCGCGGCCCAGGCGTCATTCCAAGTGCATTCGGTGACGTGGCCATAGGTCTCGGTCAGGCCATAAACATGGGTGACGTTGAAGCCCAGATCCTCAATCTTGGCCAATGTGGCCGGGGCCGGGGGCGCGCCAGCGGTGAAAACCTCGACCGTGTGGTCAAAGCTGCGGCGCTGATCTGCCGGGGCATTGACGATCAGATTCAACACGATGGGTGCGCCGCCGAAATGGGTGACACCTTCGTCGGCAATCGCGTCATAGATCGCGCCTGCCGAGATATCGCGGCAACACACCACCGTACCGCCCAGAACCGGCATCATCCAGCTGTGGTTCCAGCCATTGCAGTGAAACAGCGGCACGATCGCCAGAAAGCGCGGATGCAGCACCATCCGCCACGAAATGACCGTCCCCATGGTCATCAGATAGGCGCCGCGATGGTGATAAACGACGCCTTTGGGCCGCCCGGTGGTGCCACTGGTGTAATTTAGCGCCAGAGACTCCCATTCGTCATCCGGCATGATCCAATCGAACGCCGGGTCGCCGGAATCCAGAAGGTTTTCGTAGGTCTGGTAGCGGCCCGTCGCAGCAAAGCCCGCCGCATCGTCCGCGACCTCGATGATTGTCGGGCCGTCGCCCTCCATCGCCTTCAAAGCCGCTTCGGCCAGTGGCAGGAATTGCGTATCGACCAGCACAACCTTGGCGCCGCCGTGGCTGAAGATATAGGCCACAGTGGCGACATCCAGCCGGATGTTGATGGTATTCAGCACCGCACCACAGGCGGGAACGCCGAAATGGGCTTCGACCTGGGCGGGCAGGTTTGGGATCAGCGTGGCGACCACATCGCCGGGCGCCACGCCCAGCCCGGCCAATCCGCTGGCCAGTTTGCTGACCCGCGCGTGATAGTCATCATAAGTTCGTCGGATATCGCCATAAACCAGCGCCTCGCGGTGCGGGAACACCTTGGCCGCCCGCGTCAGATGGCTCAGCGGGGTCAGCGCGACGTGATTGGCGGCGCATTTACCCAGTCCGGTCTCATCGTTCATCCAGCCCATTGCAACCTCCGCTTGGCGAACCCTCCGCCCCGGAGTATTGCCGAGAGGCAGGGGCGCGCAAGAGGGCAGCGATATGGAAACCGAGGCAACGGCAAAAGCGGCAGGTCTGGTTGTGGCGGGAATGACGCTGATCGGCTTCATGGATACCTATGTTTTCGTCATCGCCGCCGAGGCCGGGCTGGGCCAGTTCCATTTTATCCGCGCCCTGATCGCGATCCCGATGGTCTGGATCGCGGTGCGCCTTGGCGGCCATCGGCTTCGGGTGCGCAATCCACTTCGGGTGGCGATCCGCAGCCTGTTCTTCGCGCTGTCGATGCTGGTCTATTTCGGCGCGCTGGCCTTCTTGCCGGTGGCGAGTGTCGCCGCCGGCCTGTTCACGTCGCCGATCTTCGTGTTGTTGATTTCCGTTCTTTTCCTTCGTGAGCGTGTCGGCTGGCGGCGCGTGGCCGCGGTCGCAATTGGTTTCGCCGGTATCCTTCTGGTCCTGCGTCCCGGCGGGTCAGAGATCGGATTCTGGGTCTACCTTCCTGTGGTCGGCGGGCTCCTCTATGCCATTGCCGCGATCATCACGCGGCGCTGGTGCGCCGATGAATCAACCCAGACAATCCTGGTCGGTTTCTACCTGACGATGATCCTTCTGGGCGGAGCGGGCAGTGCCGCACTCAGCCTTTCGGGTCATGTGGTGCCCGACGGACAGGCCGGTTTCGTCCTGCGTGGCTGGGGGACGCTTGGCGGGGTGGTCTGGTTCTGGATCGTCGCGCAGGCGGTCGGGTCCAGCATCGCGGTTGCGATGATAACGCGCGCCTATCAGACGGCCGAAACATCTTCGGTCGCGATCTTCGAGTATTAGCTGCTGATCACCGCCGCGCTTTGGGGGTTGATCCTGCTTGGCCAGACGCTGGACGCGCTTGCGATAGCCGGGATGGTGATGATCGTCGTGGCCGGTGCGGTGCTGGCGCTGCGCGGCGATCAGCCCGGCCCGCTGAGGACGCCGGCATGATCATTTCGCCGGGGCGGCGTTACATCTTCGTTCATATCCCAAAAACCGGCGGCACCTCGATGGCGCTGGCGCTGGAGGGTCGCGCGATGAAAGACGACATCCTGATCGGGGATACGCCCAAGGCACGACGGCGAAAGCGGCGATTGCAGGGGGTTTCGACCAAGGGGCGCCTTTGGAAACATTCGACGCTGGCGGATGTCGACGGGCTGATAACCGCCGATCAGGCGCGCGACTGGTTTGTCTTCACGCTGGTGCGCAATCCCTGGGACCGGATGGTCAGCTATTATCACTGGCTGCGCGATCGGCGGTTTGACCACCCGTCGGTCACGCTGGCGGCCAAGCTGTCGTTCAACGATTTCGTTCTGCATGATCAAACCCGCGCCGCCATGCGTGCCTGGCCCGCACAGCGTTATCTGACCAGCGCGGCAGGTGTGGATTGCGCCGATGCCTATGTTCGGTTGGAGCATCTGGATGAGGATCTGAACGCGGTCCAGAAGCATCTGGGATTTGCGCTGCAGCTAACCCACGCCAACCCCTCGGACCGGCCCGATGGATATGCCGACGTCTATTCCACCGCCGCGGCGCAGGCTGTGGCCGAGGATTGCGCCCCCGATATCAACGCTTTCCGCTATCGGTTCCGCCTGGATACCAGCTGACCGGCGCATGACGTCAGGCGCGAACCTCTGAATATCATGACAATCATAGGTTGTCACAATTCTGCCCGATTTCCATCATAATTCGTTAACCACTGTGGGGGCGCAGCACACGGGCGAAAGCGGAATTTGCTGACAGATTGGAACAGTCCCGGCCAGATTGATGGCGGCGATGGCGGATTCTGCCCCGGTGCCGGTAATCCGTTGGGTGGAGATGCAAGCGCGCTGGCGTTCAGTACGCGCGTTGCCGGGGCGCTGGGATGGCTCAAGGCGGGCGCTCTGGGTCCGGGCGACAGGATACTGACCTTCGACAATGGATTGCAGCCGGTGACTTCGGTCAAAACCGGATGTCTGTGGGACGGTGACTTGCCGATGCCCGAGCCTTTGCGCCCGCTGGCGGTGCCGCACGGGGCGCTGGGCAATGCCGCCGAACTTCTGTTGCTGCCCGAGCAGATCGTGATGTTGGAATCCGACATTGCCGAGACCCTGTTCGGGGATCCCTTCGCATTGGTCACAGCCGCGCAATTGCATGGTTTTCGCGGCATCCGCCGGGTCAGCCCTGAAGAGGTGATTTCGACCGTGCGCCTGACATTTGACGAGGATCAGCTGGTTTTTGCCGGGCTGGGCGCGGTGTTTTATTGCCCGGCCGCCAGCAAAGCCGGGGATCTGACATTGCACGCGGCGAACTCGCGTTACCGGGTGCTGCGCCGGGATGAGGCTCAGGCGCTGATCCTGCAGATGTCGCGCGACAGCGGCTTTGACGCAGACCCGTCCGATCCGTCGCTTGGCGCGCCGGGTCGCATGCGCGTCGTCACGGGCTGATCAGGCGGCCTGGGCGGCGTTGCCCCCGCCGAAACGGGCGTAGAAGCCGTCACCCGCCTGCGCAATATCGCGCAGCAGGTCGGGGGCGGTAAATCGCGCGCCATGCGCTGCGGTCAGCGTGTCGCATATCCCGACCGCCTGCGCGGCACCGATCATGTCCAGCCAGCTGAACGGTCCGCCAGACCACGGACAGAACCCCCAGCCCAGGATCGCGCCGACGTCGCCTTCGCGGATGTCGGTCAGAACGCCAGCCTCGAATGCGCGCACCGCCTCCAACACCTGCGCCATCAGCAGGCGGTGCTGGACCTCGGTCACCGCTGGCTGGTCCGCGGCATTTGGGTATTTCGGGGCCAGCCCATCCCACATCATGCCGCGCTGGCCTTTGTCGTTGTACTCATAAAAGCCCGCGCCTGCCTTTCGGCCCAGACGCCCAGCCTCGGACATCCATTCGAACATATCGAGCACCATCTGATCGTCAAAGGCTTCGCCCAGGGCCGCTTTCGTCGCTTTGGCGATCCGCAGGCCGAGGTCAATCGAGGTCTCATCCACCAGTTGCAGGGGGCCAAGCGGCAGGCCCAGCAGGCGGGCAGCGTTTTCCACCAGAACCGGGTTCACGCCTTCGGTCACCATGCGCATCCCCTCGTTCAGGTAGGGGATGATGCAGCGGTTGGCATAGAAGAACCGCGCGTCGTTGACGACGATGGGCGTCTTGCGGACTTGGCGCACGAAGTCGAGCGCTTTGGCCACCGCGCGGTCGCCGGTCGCTGCGCCCTTGATGATCTCGACCAGCAGCATTTTGTCGACAGGGCTGAAGAAATGGATGCCGATGAACTGTTCGGGCCGCGCGCTGGCCTTCGCCAGATCGCTGATCGGCAGGGTCGAGGTGTTGGTGGCAAAGATCGCATCCGGTCCGACGATGGCTTCGACCTTCTGCGTGACCTCGGCTTTGATCCTGGGGTCTTCGAACACCGCCTCAACAATCAGATCGCAGCCCTTCAGCGCGGCGAAATCATCCGTCGCGGTGATCCGGTTCAGCACCTGTGCCTTCTGATCCTCGGTGGTTTTCCGAAGCTTGATGCCTTTGTCGAGGATGCCTTCGGAGTAGGATTTCCCCTTGTCAGCCGCCGCCTGCGCCTGATCGACCAATACGACCTCGATCCCCGCATTGGCGGCGACATAGGCGATCCCGGCCCCCATCATGCCTGCGCCAAGGATGCCAACCTTCTTCACCGTCTGATCCGTCACATCGGGACAGTTCGCGCCCTTTTCCAGCGCTTCCTTGTTGATGAACAGCGATCGGATCATCGCTTCCGAACTGGGGTTCATCAGCACGTTGGTGAACCAGCGCGCCTCGATTTTCAGGGCGGTTTCAAAGGGCACCAGCGCGCCTTCATAGGCCGCCGACAGCAGCGCCTTGGCGGCCAGATAGACACCCTGCGTGCGTCCGTTGACCATGGCGCTGGCCCCGACGTAAGTCATGAACCCCGCCGGATGATAGGGCGCGCCGCCCGGCATCTTATATCCCTTCGTATCCCAGGGTTTGACGATACCGGGGTCCGACAGAACCCAGGCCTTGGCCGCGCTCAGCAAGTCTTCGGCTGGCACAACCTCATCCACGATCCCGGCGGCTTTCGCGCCCTTGGGATCCTTCAGCTTCCCCTCCAGCAACAGCGGAGAGGCCGCCATCGCCCCCATCTTCCGGATCAGCCGTGTCGTGCCGCCCGCACCGGGGAACATGCCAAGCTGAATTTCCGGCAGACCGATTTTCGCCTTCGGATTGTCCGCAGCGATGATCCGGTGGCAGGCCAGTGGCAGTTCCAGCCCGATGCCAAGTGCTGTTCCCGGCAAGGCCGCAACGATGGGTTTGCCGCCCTTGTTGGTCTTTGCATCCATACCGGCGCGTTCGATGCGGCGCATGATGCCGTGAATCCGCATCAGCCCATCAAAAAGCCCTTGCGCCGGATTGTCCCCCGCAACGTCCTTCATCTGCGCCAGCACATTCAGATCCATACCACCCGCAAAGGACCCCGGCTTGCCCGAGGTCAGGATCACGCCCTTCACGGCATCATCTGCCAGCGCCTGATCTATCAACGCCTCAAGCGCATCCCAGCCGTCCAGCGACATGACGTTCATCGACTTGCCGGGCGTGTCCCACAGGATGGTGGCAACGCCGTCGGCATCGGTGGTCATGGTGAACGCCGTCATTGCCCGGGCCCCTCTGCGGGAACGCTTGCGTGATCCCATGGCTGCGCTTCTTCGGCAAAGAAAATGCGGTCAGGTGAAATGGCAGCGGGCGCGTCGAGCGCTCCCGCAAGCGCCATCACGATGTCAGGCGCGCGTGTCGTTGTGCCCCAAAGCGGGCTTGCGCAGGTCGCGCAGAAGAATTTGGTGACGGTGCTGCCGCTGTCCGTCTGGCGCGCCCATTCGCCCACCGGACCAGTCGATGAAAACCCGGCGGCGTCATGACAGAACTGCACTGCGTGGCCTGACCCGGACAGATGTTGGCAGGATCGGCATTGACAGATGAAGGCGAATTTCGGCGCGCCTTGCGCTGTGAAATGCACCGCGCCGCAGGCGCATCCTCCGGTCAGATCGCTCATGTTTCCCCCTCGAACGGGGTTCCGTCCTTTTTGGTGAAGGTGTCGCCACGCACGACCATGTCGATGTCAGAGTACCAGCAAACCTCATCCGTGAAATCGGTGCCGATGACCAGAAAGCTGGCTTCGGCGTCCGATCTGTTCACCATGTGATGGCCATTGGCGACCCCCGCCTTCCAGGCTGCGCATTCGCCGGGGCGCATCAGTGTTTCGCCGTCATCTTCGACCAAAACCAACTCACCCGAGACCATGATCAGGAACTCATCCTCCTTCTCGTGCCAGTGCCGTTGAGAGGCGATGCCCCCCGGCGCCAGCATCACCATATTGGCCCCGAACTGAGTCAGCCCGGCGGCTTCTGCCAACCCTTTGAAACTGCGACCCGCCATCGGCGCATCATGCGGCGCGGGGTACGAGGATCCGGTGCGCAGTGGCACGGCAGAGGTATCAATTTTCGGCATCCTAAACCCTTTCAATTATCGTCGCGGCACCCATGCCCGAGGCCACGCAAAGCGTTGCCAACCCGACTTCTTTGTCAGACCGCTCCAATTCTTCCAGCAGCGTCCAAGGATCATTGCACCCGTCGCCCCCAGCGGATGACCCATCGCAATCGCGCCGCCGTTGACGTTCAGCTTGCCATGGTCCACGTCGAAGGCCTGCATGAAGCGCAGCACGACGGACGAGAATGCCTCGTTCACTTCGAACAGGTCGATGTCGCCGATCTTGGCCGTGGCGCGTATTCGCGCGCGGGGTTTCAGGCCGTTGGCCTTGCCAAATTCCGCTGAGCCGATGAGGACCGCCGCCGTCCCATCCACAATTCCGGAAGAGTTGCCCGCGTGGTGGATGTGGTTGATCGCCTCAAGATGCGGGTATTTCATCAGCGCCACCTTGTCGAAGCCGGGCATCACCTCGCCCATGTCCTTGAAACTGGCCTTCAGCGCGCCGAGCGATTGCATGTCGGTGCCGGGGCGCATGTATTCGTCGCGCTCGATGATCAGCAGACCGTTCTGGTCGTGGATCGGCACGACCGAATTGGCGAAATGCCCTGCGTCCCAAGCCGCCGCCGCGCGCCTTTGGCTTTCGACGGCAAAGGCGTCCGCGTCATCGCGGGAAAACCCGTATTCGGTGGCGATGATGTCCGCAGAAATCCCCTGCGGCACGAAATAGGTTCCCATCGCCAGTGTCGGATCCACCGCAATCGCCGCCCCGTCCGAGCCCATGGGAACGCGGCCCATCATCTCGACCCCGCCAGCGACATAGGCGTTCCCCGCGCCACCCTTCACCTGGTTGGCGGCAAGGTTCACGGCCTCTAACCCGCTGGCACAGAACCGGTTGATCGCAAGGCCCGGCACCTGTTGGTCAAAATCGCTGGCAAGGACAGCGGATCGCGCCAGGCACCCGCCCTGTTCCTTGACTTGCGTGACATTGCCCCAGATCACATCCTCGATCGCCGCCGTATCCAGATTATTCCGCGATTTCAGCGTATTCAGGATCTCGGCCGACAGGCGCACGGCCGTCACCTCGTGCAGGAACCATCGGTCCGGCCCTTCCCGCGCGGAGAGCGGATGGCATCAAAGATGAAGGCGTCAGCCATTTGAAAGAACCTCACTATACAAAGAGACAACCCCCAACAGCGCGATCAGGGTCAGCGCGACGGCCACCCAGGCAATGCGCAGTTTATGCCGCGCGATGGCCACCAGACCTGGGCTTGCCGGGGCAAGCCGGCCCAAAAGCATCGGAAAGGCAATCAGGATCACGCCCTGTAGTAGACCGAACACCAGCAGCGCGGACAGCGACAGTGCGACGGCGGCCCCATAGGCAAGGATCGTGGCAAGCGCATCGCCTGCCGGATCAGGCGCATCGCCGGTTGCCCGCACCCGCGCAATCCGCGCCAGCGCCAAAGTCAGCGCGGCGGCGATCAGCCCCAATGGAATTGCTATGATACCGATCATGCGGTGAACCCCCTCGGCATCAGATCATAGGGGTGTTTCAAGCCTGGTGTCGCCGCGATCCGGTCCAGCCAGGCGTCAATTGCCGGATAGTCCGCGCGATCAAAGCTGAACGGTTCCGGCATGTAGAGATACCCGCAGCACGAGATATCGGCGCACGTAATCCCGTCGCCAACCAGCCAGTCACGGGTCGAAAGCTCGGCCTCGAGCACCTTTAACCCCGAGGCCAGTCGCATCGCCAGAAACGCATTCACATCCGCGTTTCGTTTGGCTTCGGGCAGGTAGTTCATGTTGAACCTGAGCGTTCCGGCGGTGCTGGAAATCTTGTGGTTGTCAAACAACACCCAGCGCCAGACCTCGCGCCGCTCAGCCGGGTTTGCGCCGCCCAGCTTGCCGGTCTGTTCGATCACCCAATCCTGAATGATGCCTGACTGGGTCAGAACCAGATCCTCCGCCACCATCACCGGAACTTCGCCCATCGGGTTCAGCGCGCGAAACTTTTCCGTGCGGGTTTCGCCGTTAAAGAAGTCGACGAAGACCGGCTTCCAATCCAATCCGGCCAGTTCCAGCGCAAGTGCCGCCTTATAGGCGTTGCCGCTTTCGGCCATGCAGTGGAGTTTGATCTTCATCAGCCGGTTCCTCGGTTCAATGGGAAGGCCGGGGGTTTCACACCCCCGGACCCCCGTGGAGTATTTTCAAAAAGAAGACGGGTGCAAGTTACGAAAAATTAACCACGAACTCGTAACTTCGATCCTGCGGTACAGGCTGGAGAGCTGATGACCGTAAAAGGAGACGGCACTCCGCAGCAGGCAGCGAAGTCGTTTGCTGCGGGGCGTCGCCGGACCATCTTCTTTTTCCAAATACTCCCGCCGGAGGCATCCCGAACTCTCGACCCGTGCACGGCTCATTTCTTGCGCGCCTCCAACTCGCCCTGGAAAATCCTCAGCCTTGGCGTCAGGCCTTCGGGGTCGGTTATCCCGTCGAGGTTTTCAAACACGAAAGACAGCGCCTCATCCTCGCTCAAGCCTGCGTCGGCCGCAAACCGGCGCAACCGGCGGTACGCGTCTTCGGTCATGGCGGCGCTGAAGCGGCGGGTCAGGCGGAAACGTTTGGGCATTAGGGCCTTTCATTAAGGCGGCTCAGAAATGGTCGGCGTCCAGGGCCATGACAGGGGTGGCACCCGACAGGATGCGCGCCTTGTGCATCGAAACGGCGGGCAGGCGGCGCGCCATGTAGAAGCGCGCTGTCGCCAGTTTCGCCTCATAAAACGCCGGATCGCCGGTGCCATCAGCCAGGGCTTTGGTCGCCACAACAGCCATCCTTGCCCACATATAGCCCAGCCCGACGTGCCCGAACAGATGCATGAAATCATAGGATCCCGACAGCGCCTCGTTCGGGTTCTTCACGCCGTTTTGGACAAAGACTTGCTGGGCCTGTATCGTCATCTCGAACCCCTGATCGGTCAGGAACCCTTTTAGCACCGGCGTCAGAAGCGAGATCATCGCCTCGGCTTCTTCGTCCTGATTTCGGCGCGCCTTGTCGATCATCTGCGCGCCCCTTCGACAAAGCTTTTCTGGTCCAGCAGGTTGCGGCGGATATCCGGATGAACGATCAGCGGGTCGGCCGGGCCATCGGGGTTTTCGTCGCCGGTCACCGCGCGGCCCTGAAGGCGTTCGCGCGCATAATCCAGCGCCGCCTGATAGGCCGGTTCGGCCTGCGCATAGCCCTGCAGACCGACGCCAAGGCGGGCTTCGTTCATCATCGTGAACATCGCCCGCATGCCCTTATGTTCGGCCCCCAGCAGATAGCCAGTGGCCCCGTCATAGTTCATGACGCAAGTGGCATTGCCGTGAATGCCCATCTTCTCTTCAATCTTGCCGCAGGTCACGGCGTTGCGGTTGCCAAGGCTGCCGTCCTCGTTGACGAGGAATTTGGGCACAATGAACAGGCTGACGCCTTTGATCCCTTCGGGGCCGTCGGGAATTTTTGCCAATACCAGGTGGATGATGTTGTCGGTCAGATCATGTTCGCCGGCCGAAATGAAGATCTTCTGGCCCGTGATCGCATAGCTGCCGTCGCCCTGCGGTTCGGCCTTGGTGCGCATCAGGCCCAGATCCGTGCCGCAATGAGGTTCGGTCAGGTTCATGGTGCCGGTCCAGTCGCCCGAAACCATGCGCGGCAGATAGGTCGCCTTTTGCGCGTCGGACCCGTGGGCGTGGATCGCGTTATAGGCACCGTGGGTCAGGCCCAGGTAAATCTGAAACGCCATATTGGCCGAGACGAATATTTCGCCCACCGCGGTGTTGAGGACATAGGGCATCCCCTGACCGCCATAGTCGGGGTCGCAATCCAGACCCGTCCAGCCGCCCGCCTTCATTTGCGCATAGGCGTCCGCGAACCCGTCAGGCGTGCGCACCACGCCATTTTCCAGCTGGCATCCCTGCTGGTCACCGACCGGGTTCAGCGGCGCCAGCACATCGCGCGCCAGCTTGCCCGCCTCATCCAGGATCGCCCGCGTCAGGTCCGGTTCAAGCGCGTCATAGCCTTCGATCCCGGCATGTTCGACGTCGAGAACTTCGTGCAGAACGAATTCCAGATCGCGAACCGGGGCGTTGAAGTCGGGCATTCAGGCCTCCGGCTGTATCAGGCGCTTTTATCTTTGTCGTTGATCTGTGCCAGCAGTTGCTCGCCCCATTTCAACTGTTCCTTGAGGTCCGAGATTACGTCATTCAACTCGTCCCGGCGCGCTTCCAGATCAGCCAGATGTTTCTGCGCGATTTCATAGGTACGCATGTACTGCGTGGTCTGGCCGTCGCCCAGATTGTAAAGGTCCAGCAGCTGACGGATCTCTTCCAGCGAGAATCCGAACCGCTTGCCGCGCAGGATCAGCTTGAGGCGCCCGCGATCCTTGCGCGTGTAAAGGCGTTTCTGCCCTTCGCGGATCGGCGCAATCAGCTCTTTTTGTTCATAAAAACGCAATGTGCGCGCCGTCACATCGAAGGCGTCGCACATCTCTCTAATCGTCATCAACTGGTCAGTCATCGTATATCCCAAACTGTGGCATGCCGTGGAGATGGAGGGCGGCAGGCGGTTTCGCAAGTAAAATTGACGTTTACGTAAGCCGACGTTGCGTCATTTCAGTTTTCGGCATCATTGTTGCTGTCAGGTGGCTTTTCGGGCCGTTATATTACTCGAGTGTTGCGGCGCTTTCGGTGCGCAGTCTTTTCAGATCCCGTATCGAATCGTCCAGTTCGCGGCGCTGATCTTCCAGGGCCTGTATTTGTCGATCTGCTGCGTCAAGCCAGGCTTCGGTCTGGGCGCGGGTGCCCTGTTCTTCGCGCAATGACAGCCATTGGCGAATTTCTTCAAGCGAGAATCCAAAGCGGCGACCGCGCAGGATCAGGATCATTCGCGCAACCTCACGCGGGCCATAGATCCTGTTGCGTCCTTCACGGGCTGGTTGCAGCAGCTCGATATATTCGTAATACCTGAGCGTGCGCGGTGTCACTTCGAACTTCGCGCACATTTGTTTGAAGCTCAGCGTATCGTCCTTCATTGGCCGTCCCGCTCCCGCTGTGGGTTACCGTAGGGTAAATTGCCGAAAAGGGCAACTTTGCAGTGATTAATGCGCGGGCCCAAAGCGGTGCGACTGTTTGGAAACGACGCTCAAGCGCCAAAAAGGGAACGATATGTCTGACCAAAGGGCCCGGTTGGCACGCCAGTTTATCGAGGCGATCCCCCACTCGCGCGCGTTGGGGATGGCTTTGGTTGATATCGACGATGGCAAGGCTGCGATCGAAATGCCCTACGACGCGCGGTTCGTCGGCGATCCTGCGACAGGGGTCATCGCGGGCGGGGCGGTTTCGGCGCTGATGGATACCTGTGGCGGGGCGGCCGTGATGAGCCATCCGCGTGCCCCGATGGGAACGGCGACGATTGATCTGCGCATTGATTATATGCGCCCCGCAACGCCGGGGCAGCGTATCCGGGCCGAGGCGACCTGCTATCACATCACCCGGTCGGTCGCGTTTGTGCGCGCTGTGGCCCTGGACGAGGATGCCGACCGTCCGGTCGCCACCGCCACGGGCACCTTCACGGTTGAGGGCGCGTAATGGCACGTACCTCAAAACGCCCCGAACCGGTACAGGTGGTCAAGCAGCGGCGTGACGAGGCGCTGCGAACGCTGGTCTCGGGCATCCCCTATATGACCTGGCTTGGCATCGCGTTTGAACGGCGCGGGGATGAGCTGACGGCGATCCTGCCCTATGATGAAAAGCTGATCGGCAATCCGATGATCCCGGCCCTGCATGGCGGCGTCACGGCGGCATTCCTTGAATCCGACGCTTTGATCGAGCTTGGCTGGTCGATGATCTGGCCCGCGATGGAAAGCGGAGCAGAGGCCCCGGTCAGCCTTCCGAACCTGCCCAAGACCATCGACTTTACTGTCGATTACCTGCGTTCCGGCCTGCCGCGTGATGCCTATGCAAGGGCGCGGATCAACCGTTCTGGCCGGCGCTATGCCTCGGTGCATGTCGAAGCCTGGCAGGACAACAGGTCGCGCCTTTTTGCGCAGGCGACCGGGCATTTCCTGATGCCCGACGCCGCCGAGCAACCCTGATGAGTGACACTTCGGCGGATCTGCCGCTGACGCACCGGCGTGTGCTGGCGATTGCCGCGCCGATTGTTTTGTCCAATGCGACCGTTCCGATCCTGGGGGCGGTTGATACTGGCGTCATCGGTCAGATGGGGCAGGCGGCACCGATCGGCGCTGTCGGGATCGGTGCAATTGTGCTGGCGACGAACTATTGGGTGTTCGGATTCCTGCGCATGGGAACCACCGGGCTGGTCGCGCAGGCGCGCGGCGCGGGCGAGACGGCGGAAACCGGCGCGTTGTTGATGCGCGCATTGATGATCGGTGTCGCCGGAGGGGTGCTGTTCATCCTGTTGCAGGTCCTGCTGTTTGCCGGGGCTTTCGCGCTTGCGCCCGCCTCGCCCGAGGTTGAGGGGCTGGCCCGCGATTACCTGACGATCCGCATCTGGGGCGCGCCAGCCACCATCGCCCTGTTCGCCGTCACCGGCTGGCTGATCGCGATGGAGCGCACCAAGGGCGTGCTGGTTCTGCAACTGTGGATGAACGGGCTGAACATCGGCCTGGATCTGTGGTTCGTCCTGGGCCTCGGCTGGGGGGTCGAGGGGGTGGCGATCGCCACGCTGATCGCTGAATGGACCGGGCTGGCGCTGGGCCTTTGGCTGTGTCGGGCGGCATTTCAGGGGGACCAATGGCGTAACTGGGCGCGGGTTTTTGACCCGGTGCGCCTGCGCCGGATGCTGTCGGTGAATGCCGATATCATGATCCGGTCCGTCCTGCTGACGGTTTCCTTCACCAGCTTTCTGTTCCTGGCGGCCGATCTGGGGGATGTCACATTGGCCGCCAATCAGGTGCTGCTGCAATTCCTGGAAATCACCGCCTTTGCGTTGGACGGGTTTGCCTTTTCGGCAGAGGCGCTGGTCGGGGCCTCGGTCGGCGCACGGTCACGCAGCCGCGTCCGGCGTGCCGCGATTCTGACCTCGCAATGGGGGGTTGGCGGGGCGTTTCTGCTGGGTGGGTTCTTCCTGCTGACCGGGCCTTGGCTGATCGACCTGATGACCACCTCGCCCGAGGTGCGGGCCGAGGCGCGCATCTATCTGCTGTGGGCCGCCGCCGCCCCGGTCCTTGGCATCGCCAGCTGGATGTTTGACGGCATCTATTTCGGCGCAACCTGGACGGCCGAGATGCGCCGCGCGATGATCCTTTCGGTGGCGATCTATGTGGGCGCGCTGATCCTGCTGGTGCCAAGCATGGGCAACCACGGGATGTGGCTGTCGCTGATGATCCTGAACATCGCGCGCGGCGTGACCCTGGGCTGGGGTTACCCCAGTCTGGAAGCGCGGATTGGGGGCTGAGGCGGGCCGAATGCGTGTTGCTGCGATTGGTTTTGGCCTTGGGCGGATGCTGGCGGATTATCCCCGCGCCCGGTGCGCGCCGCAAGGCGCAGGGCGCGCGCCGGACCGGTCCCGCCGGTCAGGCGCTGGTCTGAACTTGGCGCGTCCAAGCGAAGTAATGACCAAACCTGAACCATAAATCATGCAAACTCTATGGCGCAGCGCCAGCCCACCGGTCCGGCACGCGCCCTGCTTGCGATGATTTGGTGAACGCCCGCTCGCGGCCAAACCAACTACGTTGTACCTGGGCCTCAAAACGGCTCGATCAGCTCCGGCCCCTGCGCCCGGTTCGAATTCACCGCCGGGTCGACGCGGTGCCAATTCAGCACGCCTTCAGCCGGGGGCTGCATCAGTGTCGCGGCCGCTTTGCATGCCTCACCCAGCCAAAGCGGCCAGTCGTCCGGTTCCAGGATCACCGGAACCCGGTGGTGAATGTCCGTCATCGCGCCGGTCGCGCCTGTTGTCAGCATGGCACAGGTGTCGATCGGTTCATCGCTGCCCCAGGTCTGCCAGATCGCGGCAAATACGATCGGGGCACCGTCACTGCGGTGAATGGACCAGGGCAGGCGGTTGCCATCGGCGTCCTTGGTCCATTCGTAAAACCCGGTCGCCGGGATCAGGCAGCGGCGTTCGCGCACGGCTTTGCGGAACGCAGGCTTCTCGGCCACGGTTTCGGCGCGGGCGTTTATCAGCAACGGCCCTCCGGCGGGCTTTTCGTACCAAACCGGAATAAAGCCCCAACGCATCGACACCAGCCTGCGATCATTGTCGCCCGCGCGGATCACATGGACTTGCGTTGTCGGACAGACGTTATAGCGCGGAACCTCGGGCAGATCATTCGCGGGCAGCGCGCCAAACAGTTGCGCCATCGCGTCAGAGGGCAGGGTGATGGCAAAGCGTCCGCACATCAACCGAGTTTGGGGGCGCAGCGCGATGCAATCAACCCTGCATCGAAGCATCATGGCTCTGCCCTGTGCCGCGCCCCCTGCCTTGACTGGACTTGCCGCGCCTGCGGCGACCTTGCCATTCAGTTCACGCCGAGGCGCGCGACCGTCCCGGCATCGGCGCAGGAATGCAGCGCACGCCCGTCAACACCGCCAGCGCGTCGGCGCCCATCAGGCCAAGCAAGGGGCCCGAATTGCATCGCAGCCCGCCGGTATAGGTGCCGTATGCGGGCATGATGATGCGGTGGGCGTCGATCAGGAAGCAGGGTTTTGTAACACCGCCGATCCGTGCTTTGGGATGATAGTGGCCGGACACCTCAGCCACCGCATTCGCATCCGCGATGTGGCGAAATGTCAGCCCGCCGCGCGAGACTTCGTGCCGATAGCTGCCCCCCAAACCAAGCGCGCCCGGATCGTGGTTGCCTTCGACCCAGATCCATTCACGCCCCGCCTGAAGCCGGGCGATCCAGCCGTGCGTGTCTTCATCCAGCTCTGCACTGGCGGCAGGGTCGTCGAAACTGTCGCCAAGGCAGATGACCAGGCCCGCGCCGGTGGACTCGATGTCCCGCCCGAGCCGCATCAAGGTGTCAGAGGTTTCATACGGCGGCAGCATCAGCCCGCCGACGCGCGCAATGCGACCCGACTTTCCAAGATGCAGGTCAGAGACAATCAATGCCGATTGATCCGCCCACCAAAGTGCGCCTGATGGCATCGCGCTTAGGGCTGCACCGGCGAATTTGAAACCGAATTCGTTCACGGCTTGTTCTTAGCGGTTCTGCCGAACAATGCGCAAGTACCCTCAGCAGGTCAGCTGCGACAATGCTCTGGCTGGCTTGGAAGGTTTTTTGGGGGGCTGCTTGTCAGTTCGAACCGGAGGTCGCGACAATCAGCAACACAAACACACCAATCTCCAGAACGGGCATTGGCACATGAAACGGTTTGATACATTTAATCTTCATCATGACCACATACTTACCATGACGGACCGGAAATCCCACCTGTCCATTTGGACAAGACATGCGTCTGGAAGGTGAACAAATCGTTTCTGAATTCTTTAAACTTACGTTGGGTAACTCTGCCTATGCGTGTAAACCAGGCTGACACTTTTGCATGGTCAGCCTGATTATCTTCACGATATCATCAAGTTAAGCAGATTTCGCCAGATCGCGCAGCACATAGTGCAACACACCGCCGTGTTCGATGTATTCTTTTTCGATCGCGGTATCGATTCGGCACTTGAGACTGATAGTCTCAATTTTTCCATCTGCGCGCTTAATCTCACAGGGGACGATGGCGCCGGGCTGCAGGTCACCTTCCAGGTCGGTGATGGTGACGACCTCATCCCCTTTCAGGCTTAGCGACTTGCGCGACACGCCGTCAGTGAACTCGAACGGGATCACGCCCATGCCGACAAGGTTCGAGCGGTGGATACGCTCGAAAGTTTCTGCGATCACGGCTTTCACACCCAGCAGGGCGGTGCCCTTCGCGGCCCAGTCGCGTGACGATCCAGCGCCGTATTGCTCTCCGGCGAAGACGACCAGCGGGACGCCCTGGTCCTGCCAAGCCATCGCGGCGTCGTAGATCGAGGCCTGCTGCCCGTCCGGTCCCAGGGTATAGCCACCCTCGACCCCGTCCAGCATCTCGTTCTTGATGCGGATGTTGGCGAAGGTGCCGCGCATCATCACCTGATGGTTGCCCCGACGTGACCCGTAAGAGTTGAACTCGCGCGGGGCGACCTGATGGTCCATCAGAAAGCGGCCCGCAGGGGTGCTGTCTTTGAACGAACCGGCCGGGCTGATGTGATCGGTCGTCACCATGTCGCCAAGAATTGCCAGAACGCGCGCGTCTTTGACGTTACTGATCACGCCGGGTTCAGCGCTCATGCCCTGAAAATACGGCGGGTTCTGAACATAGGTCGACGTGGCCGGCCAGTCGTAGGTCAGGCTGTCGGTTGTTTCGACGCCCTGCCATTTTTCGTCGCCGGTGAAGACCTCGGCGTATTTGGACTGGAACGCTTCGCGCGTGACGGTCTTTTCGACCAGCTCGGCAATCTCGGCCTGGGTTGGCCAGATGTCTTTCAGGAAGACGTCGTTACCATCCTGGTCCTGGCCCAGCGGTTCGCTGGTCAGATCGATGTTCATGTCCCCGGCCAGCGCATAGGCCACAACCAGTGGCGGGCTGGCCAGATAGTTGGCGCGCACATCCGGGCTGATCCGCCCTTCGAAGTTGCGGTTGCCCGACAGGACGCTGGTGGCGACCAGATCGCCGTCGTGAATGGCCGCCGAAATCTCGGGCTGAAGCGGGCCAGAGTTGCCGATGCAGGTGGTGCAGCCATAGCCGACCAGATTGAAGCCGATGGCGTCCAGATCTTCCTGCAGGTCTGCGGCTTCCAGATAGGCCGATACCACCTGCGATCCGGGCGCTAACGAGGTTTTCACCCAGGGCTTCCGATTCAGCCCCAGCGCGCGCGCTTTGCGCGCCACCAGACCTGCACCGATCATCACATAGGGGTTCGAGGTGTTGGTGCAGGACGTGATCGACGCGATCACCACCTTGCCCGACGACATGGTGTAATCTTCGCCCTCAACCGGGAACGTCTTGTCCATTGGGCGCTTGAATGTCTCTTCCATTTCCCGGGCGAATGCCGCCTTGGAACCGGTCAGGGCCACGAAATCCTGCGGGCGCTTGGGCCCGGAAATCGCCGGAACGATGGTTCCCATGTCGAGGCTGAGTGTATCCGTATAGATCGGGTCGTAATCTGCGCCACGCCACATGCCGTTGGCCTTGGCGTAGGCTTCGACCAGGGCAATCGTCTCATCCGCGCGTCCTGTGGTGCGCAGGTAACGCAGGGTCTCACCGTCAATCGGGAAGAAGCCGCAGGTGGCGCCGTATTCCGGGGCCATGTTGCCGATGGTGGCCCGATCTGCCAGCGGCAGGCGGTCCAGCCCTTCGCCGTAGAATTCGACGAATTTGCCGACGACGCCTTTTTCGCGCAGCATCTGCACGACTTTCAGCACCAGGTCGGTGGCGGTTGTGCCCTCGACCATTTCACCGGTCAGTTTGAAGCCGATGACCTCGGGGATCAGCATCGAGATCGGCTGGCCCAGCATCGCGGCTTCGGCCTCGATTCCGCCGACGCCCCAACCAAGGACCGCCGCGCCATTGACCATTGTGGTGTGGCTATCGGTGCCGACCAGCGTATCGGGATAGGCAACCAGATCGCCGTTCTGATCCTTGTCGGACCAGACAGTCTTGGACAAATATTCCAGGTTCACCTGATGGCAGATGCCGGTGCCCGGCGGCACGACCTTGAAGTTGTCAAAGGCGGACTGACCCCATTTCAGGAAGGTATAGCGCTCCATATTGCGCTCATACTCGCGGTCGACATTCATCTGAAAGGCGCGCGGATTGCCGAATTCGTCGATCATGACCGAGTGGTCGATGACCAGATCAACCGGGGCAAGCGGGTTGATCTTTTCGGCATCGCCGCCGAGTGCCACAAGGCCGTCACGCATTGCTGCCAAATCCACAACTGCCGGAACACCGGTGAAATCCTGCATCAGAACCCGCGCCGGGCGATAGGCGATTTCGCGTGGATTCTTACCGCCCTTGGCTGCCCAGTCCGAAAATGCCTTGATGTCATCTGGGCTGACGGTCTTGCCGTCTTCGAACCGCAGCATGTTTTCCAGCACCACCTTCAGCGCCGCAGGAAGCCGTGAAAATTCGCCAAGGCCTGCCTTTTCGGCAGCATCCAGCGAATAATAAGCATAGGATTTACCATTCACTTCAAGAGTTTGACGGGTTTTGGCGCTGTCGTGGCCGACTTGAACAGGCATGTGCTGCCCTCCTGTTGAATCAGATGTAGGCGGATTTGATCCCGATGTGCCGCATGGGCGCGGGCTGGGCAAGTAGATGAAACATAATTTGTATACCGTGGTGTACTGTCGTCGAAAACCGCTGCACTGGCAGAGTTGCATTGCAACAACGCCGACACAATCAATCTCAAAACCTTGATTGGCGTTGAACGGGAACGCCCCTTAGGTAGGACAGGCAATCCACCGAAAGGCCCTGCCTCATGTTCCGTCTTGCTGCGGCTGCCGCCGCCCTGGTCCTCAGCCTGACGTCCGCCCCGGCCCATGCCGCCGACCCTGTCGTCGTGGTCGAATTATACACAAGCCAGGGCTGCAGTTCCTGCCCGCCGGCAGATAAATTGCTGGGCGAGCTGGCCGGTCGCAAGGACGTCCTGCCGCTGGCGCTGCATGTGGATTACTGGGATTATATCGGCTGGGCCGACAAATTCGCCAATCCCGCCCATACCAAGCGTCAACGCGCCTATGCGCGGGTTGCGGGCAGCCGCTCGATCTATACGCCGCAGATGATCGTTGGCGGCAAAGACCACGTGATCGGCTATAAGCCGATGGCGGTTGCGGATGCAATCCAGGCCAACCGGAAATTGGTCCCGATCGAGATCGGGATGGTCCGCAGCGGCAACTCCATCGTGATTTCCGCCCAACCACAGGGCAGGCTGCCGTCGGACATGCAGATCCAGTTGGTGCGCTATGCGCCGCGTCAAAGCGTCAAGATCGAACGCGGAGAGAATGCCGGAAAGACCATCAAATACCACAACATCGTTCTGGACTGGTCCGTCGTCGGCAAATGGGATGGCCGCGCGCCTTACCGGGCCGAGGTCAGCGCGCCGGCCGACGGCAAATATGCGGTGATCATTCAGCGCCGCGGTCCGGGCCCGGTGATTGCGGCGGCGCGGTTGAACTAACCCGCGTTTTCCCCGGCCTTGCTGGCGTTCCAGACGTCCAGCGGTATCCGCTTCCAGCGTTTGTGCAGATAAAACCATTGTTCGGGCCGTGCGCGGATGCGCGCCTCTAGCCCGTCGTTGAGCGCCTGCATCATTTCCTCAGGGGTGGAATGGGGGATCGGGGCGTCGATCTCGGCCATGAAAGCAAGACCATCGTCCTGGCGGGTGCCATAAAACGGAACCAGCAACGCATCATGGCGCAGGGCGAGCTCCGCCGGTGACAATGACGTCATCGTAGGCCGATCAAAGAACGTCAGCATCGCCCCTTTTGAGACATGCAGGTCAAACAGCACCATGATCGGTTTGCCGCCCTTCAGGTGGCGCACCAACCCGGCCAGCCCGCGTTGATTGCGCGGAAACAGATGCCCGCCGACAGCGGCCAGCGCGGTGACGTAATGCCGGTGCAGGTGTTTGTTGGAAGGTTCACGGTACAGAGCCGCAAGTTCGAACCCATTGGCGACCACGGCGGCCCGTGCGGCGTTGTAATTGCCGAAATGGCCGTCGCAAACACCATTGGTCGCCCGGCATCGCGCGCGGCGGTGATCGCCGCGACCCCCGGTCCGGTAAGGGGCAGTGCACGGGCTGCATCCAGAAAATCGTCGCCCGAATACATCTCGATCAAGGAACGCCCCGAATGGTTCGAGATTGTGTTCGCGGTTCGGTCAATCTGCGCGTCGGGCATGTCCGGGAACATGCGCTTTAAGGCGCGGCGATACGCCTTGGGCACGCCGATAAGCGGCCCGATCAAACGCGCCGACGCCCAGCCGAAAAAACGGACCCGGGCCCCATAGGGCAGGCGTCGCGCCAGCCAGGTCAGCGACCGGATAAAGGCATCCGCGACATAGTTTCGGATGCGACCGGACGTCGTATCGCGGGACCGCAACTTGCGGCGCCCGCCCGAGGGGGTCTGCCGGGGGTCGGGATCAGACATTGCGCCGCGCCATCTTCCAGCGACGGTGCATAAAGCTCCACTGCGCGGCGTGATCTTCCAGGTGCCGCTCCAGACTGTTGTTCAGCGCCTGCATCATCTCTTCTGGGGTAGTGTGTTCGATGGGGGCGTCAATCACCACGCGAAAATCGAGGCCATTGTCGCAGCGGATACCATAGAAAGGGACCAGCAGCGCGTCATGGCGCAACGCCATGTCTGCGGCTGCAAGCGAGGTCATCGCCGGTTTGCCCAGAAACGACAGCACCGCGCCGCGCGTCACGTGCAGGTCAAACAGGATCAGCAACGGTTTGCCGGACTTCAGATGCCGCACCATCTGCGCCATACCCTTGCGGTCACGCGAAAACAGCGTGCCACCGACCGCCGCCAGCATCCGGGTGTAATGCGGCGCAAATTTCGGGTTCGACGGCGCACGATAGAGCGAGCCGATATCGAAACCCTTCGCCAGCAGCGCCGCCCGCGCCGCGTTGTAATTCCCGAAATGCGCGGTTGCGACAATGATTGGCCGCCCGGCGTCCCGTGCCGCCTCCAACGCTTCGACGCCCGCGCCCTCCAGCGGCAGGGCGCGCGCGCGTTTCAGGAATTCATCGCCCGAATACATCTCGATCATCGACCGGCCCGCATTGTCGGGTGCACCGCGCAGAATGCGCCGCGCCTGCTTTGGGTCCATATCGGGGGCGACCAGTGCCAGATTGTTCCGGATCCGGCTGCGCCAGCCTGCGATAGGCGCGATGATCCGGGCCGAGGCCCAGCCGAAGAACGGCACCCGCCACCGGTACGGCAACAGACGGGCCGCCCCGATCAACCCGCGCAGGGCTGCATCGTTGAGCGTGTCAATGGTTCGATTGCGCCGATAGCGGGCCATTGCTGTCCTTCGTCTGATGCCCAACCGGGATACGCGCCGTTGTGCAGGCCGATCCGGCATGGCTTCATTTCTTAGTTCCGCCGCCGCACGACCACAAGACATCAGGCGATGTCATCGTCTGGTTCCTCCAGGTCGGATCGTTGGCCATGTCGTCAATGCGAGGTTGTCATTCCCCGCAATCTTTCGCCTAATCCCGTAAGAAAAGGGAACGAGGGATCGCATGGCACGACAGACCGCAAACACATCAGGATTTCGCGCCCGGATGCTGGCCGGAGAGGTTCTGGTAGGCACGTTCCTGAAAACGCCAGCCTATGAGTTGATCGAGGTGCTGGCGCAATCCGGCCTCGATTTCCTATGCCTTGACGGCGAACACGCGCCCTTTGACCGGGCGCGGATGGATCAGTGCCTGGCAATGGCGCGGGCGCTGGATTTTCCCACACTTGTACGGGTCGGCGCGGGCACGGCCGAGAATGTGCTGCAGGCGCTCGATTCGGGGGCGGTTGGTATTGTCGTTCCCCATGTCGACAGTGCTGCCCGCGCGGCCGAGGTTGCACAGATGGCGCGGTTTGGCGCGGGCGGGCGCGGCTATGCCGGATCGACGCGCTGGGCCGATTTTGCGACCCGTGGCATGCCCGAATTGCTGGAGAAATCGCGCGACGAAACGGTGGTGATTGCGCAGATCGAGGACCCCTCGGGCGTAGACGCGGCGCCTGCGATTGCCGGGACCGTGGGAATTGACGGGCTGTTCCTTGGTCCGGCGGACCTGTCGGTGGCCTATGGCCACGACCACCAGACATCGCAGGACCTTGAGGACGCGTTTGCCAAAGTGGGCGCAGCGGCCAAAGACGCGGGCGTCGCCTATATGACCTTCGTGGCCGGAGCCGCGAAGGCCGAGGCGGTCAGCAAGCACGGCGTGACGATGTTCTATGTCGCGTTTGGAGGGTCCCCCTCGTGATGTAAAATCCCACGGGTTCTGGCCGCGAGCGGTGGCGGGGGGCTGGCCCCCAGACATGAGACAGCTGGGGGCCAGCCCCCAGACCCTCGGGATATTTTTGGGTCAATGATGGGCAAGAGGGGTTCGTTCTTAGCTGGCGTCAGTGATGGTTTTGAAACAGGTGCAGGGTGGCGTTAACGAAATCGCTGCGGACATTTGGTACTTCCATCAGCAACTCGTGCTGTGCATCCTCGTAGATCAGCAGGTCGCCATCAGGCCAGTTCTTCATCATCGCGCGCGGTGCTGCGACATCAACGATGCTGTCGGCGGTTCCGATGCCCGTCAGCGTCGGGCGGTTTCGTGGCGGGCCGAGGGCGCGCAGGGCGCGGGTTTCGCGCAGGGCTTCGTCAAACCAGCGGACACTCGGGCCGCCAAGGGCCAGCCCCTCATCCGCTTGCACCTGTGCGACCATATAGGCCCAGTGGTTGCGATCATTGGTCAGTCCGTTGTCGTCGAACGCGGGGTTTTCGCGCATCGTTGTTCCGCTGCGCCCCGGCACAAAGGCCAGCCCGCGACCGGCGCTGCGCATGGCATAGCTGATCCAGCGTGCGAATGGACGCACGGCGATGGCCACGTTGATCTTCCACATCGGCGAACAAAATGCGGTTGCGTTGACCGACAGCCCCTGATGCAGCGCGCGCAGGCCAATCGCCCCGCCAATGGAATGCGCCAGCAAAAAGCGCGGAGCGGGAACGGGCAGGATCTCGGCCAGCGCAAGCAGCGCTGCGACGTCGTTCTGGTAATCGGCGAAAGCCTCGACATGGCCAATCCTGGGGTCCGGGTGCAGCCGGTCCGACAGGCCCTGACCGCGCCAGTCTATGCTTAAAACATGGTAGCCTGCTGCCACCAGATCGGCGGCAACGCGCCCGTATTTTTCGACATATTCCGTGCGGCCCGGGAACAGAAGAACCGTGCCAACAGTGCCGCCGGGCCAATGTGCCGCGCGCAGTCGCACACCGTCGCTTGTGCGGATCCAATATGCGCGCCCACCGGCTGGTCCTTCGGCTGTGACGACATTCAGCGGCGCATCTTCCATGTGGTCAGCCTAATACGGCCCCCAGTTTCATGGCCAGCCCCATATCGCCGTCAACACTCAGGCGGCCGGTCATGAAGGCGCTGGTCGGGCTGAGGCTGCCGTCGAGGATTTCGGCGAATGTTTCCGCGTCCGCCGACAAGGTCACTTCGGCGTCTTCGTCTGCCGCGCGCGCGCCGTTTTCATCGACCATGATGGCCCCTTCGCCTTCGATGGCAAACTTGGCTACGCCGTCGAATTCGCCCGCTATCCGGTCATTCAGTTTGGCCACGGCGGCCGTGACGACAGCGCTTTGATCGGTGCTCATTTCTTGGATCGCTCCTGAATTTGTGACGCCTTGCGACGCTCAAAAGGGTCGACGCAGGCAGATTTGATGCTACCTTTGTTATATGGAACGCCTGTCCCGCATACTCAAATCTGCCGTTGCGGCATGTCTTATCTTCTTCTCCAGCGCCGCATGGGCCGACGTTGAGAGTGAGGTTCTTGACCAATTGTTCGCGGACCTCAAGGCGGCGGATGCGGCGAGTTCGGAAAAGATCGAGGCAAAAATCTGGGAGGAGTGGTCGAAATCCGGATCCTCGGCGATGGACCTGTTGCTGCATCGGGGCCGGGTTGCCATGTCAGCGGGCGACAATGAGGCGGCGATTGCGCATTTTTCGGCGCTGATCGACCACGCGCCGGAATTTGCCGAAGCTTACAATGCGCGGGCGACGGCGTTTTATCAGGCCGATCTTTACGGCCCGTCGTTGCAGGACATCCGGACCACACTGGCGATGAACCCGCGCCATTTCGGTGCGCTCAGCGGGTTGGCGCTGATCCTTGAGGAATTGGGCGAACTGGAACAGGCGCTGGAGGCTTACCGCGCGATCGAGGCTATACATCCCAACCGCGAAAACCTACAAGACGCCATTGAACGACTTGAAAAGGCGGTCGGGGGCGTGGAACTTTAACGCCCCTCTCCAAGGGATGTATATGGCCGAGCAATCGCGGATTACCGCCGTCCTTGGCCCGACCAACACCGGCAAAACCCACTATGCAATCGAACGGATGCTGGCGCATCGCACCGGCATCATCGGCCTGCCGCTGCGCCTGCTGGCGCGCGAGGTTTACGACCGGATTGTCGCGATCCGGGGGCCGTCGGTGGTGGCGCTGGTCACTGGCGAAGAACGCATCGTACCGGAACGCGCCACCTATTGGGTCTGCACGGTCGAGGCGATGCCAGACGGCATGGGTGCGGATTTCCTTGCCATAGACGAGGTTCAGCTGTGCGCCGACCCGGAACGCGGCCATGTGTTCACAGATCGCCTTTTGCGGGCACGCGGGTTGCACGAAACCCTGTTTCTCGGGTCTGACACCATGCGCCCGGCCATTGCGGCGCTGGTCCCGAAGGCGCAGTTCATGCGGCGCGAACGGTATTCGGATCTGAGTTACGCGGGCGCGAAAAAGGTCAGCCGGATGCCGGCACGGTCAGCCATTGTCGGGTTCTCGGTCGAAAACGTCTATGCGCTGGCAGAGCTGCTGCGCCGTCAGAAGGGCGGCGCGGCGGTTGTCATGGGGGCGCTGTCGCCCCGCACGCGCAACGCCCAGGTCGAGATGTATCAGAACGGCGATGTCGATTACCTGGTGGCCACCGACGCGATCGGCATGGGCCTCAACCTGGATATCGGGCATGTGGCGTTTTCCGCCTTGGCCAAGTTTGACGGGCGGCGGATGCGGGGCCTGGCCCCGAACGAGCTTGCCCAGATCGCCGGACGCGCGGGCCGCTATAAAGAGGACGGGACCTTTGGTGTGACTGGCGAAGCGCGCCCGCTGGACGATGAGGTGGTTCAGGCCATCGAAAGCCACAGCTTTACCCCGATCAAGAAACTGCAATGGCGCAACTCTGATCTGACCTATGGCACGCCCGAGGCGCTGATTGCGTCGCTGGAGACTTCGCCAAATGACGAACGACTGGCGCGGGGGCGAGAGGCGGATGATCTGCGCGCCCTGAAGGCGTTGACCGCGATGGACGATGTGCGGATGCGCTGTTCGGGCGGCAACGATGTCAAACTGCTGTGGGATGTGTGCCGGATCCCCGATTTCCGCGGCATCTCGCCGGGGCAGCATGCGGGCCTGCTTGAGAAGATTTTCGGCTATCTTCACGAATTCGGGCGGGTCCCGGATGACTGGCTGGCAGCCCAGATCGGGCGCATTGATCGGGTGGACGGCGACATCGACGCGCTGTCGAAACGACTGGCGTTTATCCGCACATGGACCTACGTGGCACAGCGCAAAGGCTGGGTTGATGACGAAACGCATTGGCGGGGCGCGACTCGCGCTGTAGAAGATCGCCTGTCAGATGCGCTCCACGCTGCGCTGACGCAAAGATTTGTCGATCGGCGGACTTCTGTTCTGCTCCGCCGGTTGAAGCAAAAGGAGAGCCTGTTGGCTGAGGTAAACGACAAAGGTGAAGTGACGGTCGAAGGCGAATTCGTCGGTCGGCTGGAAGGGTTCCGGTTCCGGATGGTCAAGGCCGAGGGCGCGGATGAGGCCAAGACCCTGCGCGCCGCGTCAATGGCCGCGCTTGCGCCGCAGTTCCACCTGCTGGCGGACCGGTTCTATAACGCCCCGGATACCGAGATCGACTTTACCGAACAGGGCGGCCTCATGTGGGGCGAGCACGCGGTCGGCAAACTGGTCGCCGGGCCTGAGGCGTTGAAGCCCGCTGTGCAGGCTTTTGTCGAAGATGACGTGGCCGAGGATGTGCGCGAAAAAGTCGCCCGCCGCCTGCAGCATTTCATCGATCGCAAGGTTGCGCTGTTGTTTGAACCGCTGCTGGCGCTCGGCAAGGACGAGGCGCTCGAAGGCCTCGCCAAAGGGTTTGCGTTTCGTATGGTCGAAGCGCTGGGCGTTATCCCACGAGAGGCTGTGGCCGCTGACGTCAAGGCGCTGGATCAGGACGCGCGTGGCGCATTGCGCAAGCACGGCATCCGCTTTGATCAGTTCACCATCTTCATGCCCTTGCTGCTGAAACCCGCCCCGACGCGGTTGCGGCTGGTGCTGTGGTCGCTGGCGGGTAATTTGCAGGAATTCCCTGAAAGCCCGCCGCCGGGGCTGGTCACCGTGTCTGCGGCCAAGGACGCGCCGCAGGGGTATTTCGCGATGTCCGGCTACCGCGAAGCGGGTGAGCGGGCGATCCGGATCGACATGCTGGAACGGCTGGCGGATATGCTGCGCGGCGAAAACAGCCGGGCGGGGTTTGAAGGCAACGCCGATATGCTGTCGATCACCGGTTTGTCGCTGGAACAGTTTGCCGGGCTGATGCAGGGGCTGGGCTACAAGGCCGAACGGGGCGAACGCCCCAAGGTCAAACCGGTGGACAAGGTCGTGCCGGGGGCGGATTCGCCGACGACCGACGATGTGACTCCGGGTGAAGACGTGCCGGTGATGGACCGGGCTGCCGACGCCCCGGCAGGGACAAGCACCGATCCCGATGCCGTGCCGTCCCCCGCGGACGTACCGGATGGCACCGGGCAGATTGCGGACGAAGGTGTCGCTCCGGTTCTGGCTGAACCGGCCGAGGATCCGGTGGTGGACGAAGGCGCACCCGCGCCCGTGGCAGAAAATGAAGGACCGATCGGCACCGCGCCCGATGCAGCCATTGCCGGACCCGAGGTCGAGGTATTCTATACCTTCACCTGGGGCGGATTCACCGCGCGGCGTGATGGCAACCGCCCCGGCGGCAAGCCCGGCGGTAGAGATGGGGCAAAACCCGGCGGCAAAGGCAAGCCCAAGGGCGCGCGCCGCGATGGCGGCAAACCGGGGCAGGGCGGCAAGGCGCAAAGCTTCCAGGCCCGCCCGCCCAAGCAGAAAGACCGCATCGACCCCGACAACCCATTCGCGCAGGCGCTGATGGGGTTGAAGGACAAGGATTAGGGTGGGCAACCCGGATTGACCGAACCCCGCCCAACTGTTCGCCTCGACAAATGGCTGTGGCACGCCCGGTTCTTCAAGACCCGCAGTCTGGCCGCAAAAACCGTTCGCGCGGGCCATGTGCGCGTCAATGGCACCCATGCGGGCAAGCCTGCGCAAATGATCGGCCCCGGCGATACGCTGACGTTTCCGCAGGCCAAAATCGTGCGTGTTGTGACACTCCTCGACATTGGCACGCGGCGCGGGCCCGCGCCCGAGGCGCAAGCGCTCTATGATGATCTGACACCGCCGCCACCGCCGAAGACCCATGTTCCGCCTGCGCCACGATACGAAGGAAAGGGGCGTCCGACCAAGAAGGATCGCCGCAACTTGATCCCGAAAGGCGGTGACCTGCTTGATTGATTGGTCGGGCTGGACTACCTAGCGGCTCGGACTACGAAAGCACCCCGCATGACCTATGTCGTTATCGAAAACTGCATCGCCTGCAAGCACACGGACTGCGTGGAAGTCTGCCCCGTGGATTGCTTCTATGAAGGTGAAAACATGCTGGTCATCCACCCGGATGAATGCATCGACTGCGGCGTTTGCGAACCGGAATGCCCGGTGGACGCGATCCGCCCGGATACCGGACCGGACATGGAAAAATGGGTCGAGTTCAACCGCAAGTATTCCGAAGAATGGCCTGTCATCATTACCAAAAAAGATCCATTGCCCGATGCCGAAACGCTGGATGGCGTCGCAGGCAAGATGGAGACGCATTTTTCGCCCAAGGCGGGCGAAGGCGGCTGAACCGAATCGCCGTTTCGCCTTGACGCGCTGGTAATGCTGCATTGCAGCGCAAGCGCTTGATTTCCATGGATTTCGCCACTTGCGGCGCGGCGCTTTCGCAATACGCGAAATTATGCTATGATGTCTCTGTAAATACAGTCGAATTGGCCTGCGAAGACGCGGCGGAAATCCCGCCAGCAGCGGCAATCCGGCCCTAGCCATCACCGCGTCGGGGGCAATGCTTTGCACCCGCCGTTTTTTTCTGGCCCGAACAGGGTCGTTACCAAGGACACCGAACCCAGATGAGCAAATCCAGCAAACCAGATTTACGCCCCAATGATTTTGTCGTCTATCCCGCCCATGGGGTCGGCAAGATCGTCACGGTCGAAGAACAGGAAATCGCCGGCGTGAATCTGGAACTGTTCGTGATCGCGTTCGAAAAGGACAAGATGACGCTGCGGGTGCCGACCAACAAGGCGACCGCCGTTGGCATGCGCCCGCTGGCGAACCCAGATGTCGTTGCGCACGCGATGAAAACGCTGAAGGGCAAGGCGCGGGTCAAGCGGGCGATGTGGTCGCGCCGGGCGCAGGAATATGAACAGAAGATCAACTCGGGCGATCTGATCGCCATTGCCGAGGTTGTGCGCGACCTGCACCGCACCGATGATCAGCGCGAACAGAGCTATTCCGAGCGTCAGCTTTATGAGGCCGCATTGGAACGTCTGACGCGCGAGATTGCCGCCGTTTCCGGCGCTGAAGAGGCGGACGCCCAGGCCGAGATCAATGACGTCCTGATGTCACGCGCCAAGGCCGCCTGATCCAAACATGAAAATCCAAGAAAGGCCCGGCCATCGCGCCGGGTCTTTTCGTTTTTGATCAGCCCGTTGTGCTGACAAGCATCAGCAGCACGGCACCCTCGCAAATCTGTTGAGTGGCGCCCAGAGTGTCCCCGGTCTGCCCGCCGATCTTCCCGCGTGAGATCTGGATCGCGCCGGCCAAGACCGTGGCTGTAACCAGCGCGATTGCGAATGCTGCCAACCCTGTGAGGATCAACGCGACCGCGCCCGCCAACCCCACGGCGACCAGGGTTGTTGCCCGATCCGGTCGGCCCGTTCCGTGCGACAACCCGTCGTTGCGGGCGTTGGCAAGAAGATGCATCGCCACCACCATCGCCGCGCGCGAGGCAGTCCCGCCAACCAGCAGCGGTATCCAGATCCATCCCGCTTCAACCAGCACACTCAACGCCGCCCAGCGGATCAACACGCTGAACACCAGCGCCAGCACCCCGTAGGTTCCGATCCGGCTATCGCGCATGATCTCTAAGCGCCGCGCGCGCGTTTGGCCGCCCCAAAAGCCATCTGCCGTATCGGCCAGACCATCTTCGTGCATTGCACCGGTGACCACCACGCCGACGCCCAACGCCACGCCCGCCGCCAAAGGCGCCGACAGCCCCAATGCCAGTGCCATCACCGCCCCAAGCGCCGCAAGTGCCCCGGTCAGCAGACCCACCAGCGGCCACGCCCAGGCCGAGCGTGACAGATCCCGCACGCCGTCCTGCATCGGCATCGGTATGCGCGTCAGCAGCGTGCAGGCCAGCGCAAGCTCGCCGAAAAAATCATGGGTTTCGGAAATTCTTGCCATCACGTCGCCTCCGGCCCCTTTTCGGCCCACGCGAAACGGTTAAAGAGGACGCTCAGGATTATCAACGGATTGCCCGATATGGCCACCCCCCGATTTCGCAGCCTTGACGACATTCACCTGTGCCTGGCCGACCTTCCAGCCGCAGATTCCGAAGTGCTTGCAGCGGCCGAGGCACGCAACGGTTCCCTGACCAAACCGCCAGGCGCGCTGGGACGGTTGGAGGATTTGGCGATCTGGTACGCAAGCTGGCGGCGCGATCCACGCCCGTCGCTGACGCGCCCGCAGATTGTCGTATTCGCGGGCAATCACGGCGTCGCGGCGCGCGGCGTTTCGGCCTTCCCGTCCGAGGTCACGGCGCAGATGGTGGCAAATTTTCAAGCCGGTGGGGCGGCGATCAATCAACTGGCGGCGACCTTTGGTGCCTCGATGGAGGTCGTGTCGATGGACCTCAAGCACCCGACGCAGGATTTCACCAGCGCCCCAGCGATGACAACGTCCGAGTTCTGCAAGGCGGTCAGCAAGGGTTGGCGATCGGTCAACCCGGCGGCGGATCTGTTCGTTGCGGGGGAAATGGGCATCGCCAACACAACCAGCGCCGCTGCGGTCGCAGCCGCCTTGTTCGGCGGCGGGGCCGAAGGCTGGGTCGGGCGCGGCACCGGTGTCGATGACGCCGGGCTGGTGCGCAAACGGGATGTGGTCGATGCAGGGTTGGCGGCGCATGCTGCGCGCCTTTCCGATCCGTTGGACGCGCTGCGCTGCCTTGGTGGGCGCGAAATGGCCGCCATTGCCGGGGCCATCCTGCGCGCCCGAATGGAACGGATTCCGGTCATCCTCGACGGGTTTATCACCACCGCGTCTGCGGCAGCGCTGGAATGTGCGGCGCCGCACGCACTGGATCACACAATCGCCGGGCATTTGTCCGAAGAAGGGGCGCATGGGCGCTTGCTGAGCGATCTTGGCAAGGAACCGCTGTTGTCCATGGGCCTGCGTCTGGGCGAAGGGTCAGGTGCCGCACTGGCCATTGGCGTTCTGAAGGCCGCTGTTGCCTGCCATTCCGGCATGGCGAGTTTTGCGGAGGCTAGGGTCAGCGACGGCTGAGGCACGAAAAAAAGAAGAATGCCTCCGGCGGGGATATTTTTGGGTCAATGATGGCCGGGGTTTGGAGTTACCGAAAGGGGCGGCGGTTGAGGCGCGCTTTAAAGCGTTTCGGCTTGAACCTGAATCGCGAGGGATTCCCTTGAGACCTGATCTGTGATTCATCCTGTTTGGGAGGATGGATCATGTCAGCACCTTTGCCATCTGCGCTTCGGATACGGTTTCAGAGATACATTGAAGAAGGGTTGAGCGGGCGCGCGGCGGCGTTGCGGTTGAAGCTGTCGCCTGCCACAGGCGCGCGGTGGGCGCGTCAGGTGAGGATGAAGGGTCATGCGGAACCTGCCCGGCAGGGACCGCCGCGCGGCAAGGGAAAGCTGGCTCCGCATCGGGAATTCTTTGAGGAGTTGATCGCACAAGACCCTGACATCACGCTCTTTGAGTTGCGTAATGCGCTGGCCGATGCAGAGGGTGTGCGGGTGCATCACTCCTCCATCGCCAACCTTCTGTCCCGGCTCGGCTTCACGTACAAAAAAAGTCGCTGGTCGCAACCGAGCGCCGCCGCGCCAAGGTAAGGCAGCAACGGGCCGACTGGTTCAGATACCGCTCGCCAGCCATTGCGACCTTTCCTGAGCGCGTTGTCTTTATTGACGAAACCGCAGTGAAGACAAACCTCACGCGCCTACGCGGCAGAGCCAAGCGCGGTAAGCGCCTGACGATGGATGCGCCCTTCGGAAGCTGGGGAACCCAAACCTTGATCGCGGGCCTGACCCAAGGCGCGCTGATCGCACCTTGGGTCATCAAGGGAGCGATAGATGGCCCCGCCTTCGCGGCCTACATCCGCGAAGTGCTGGTCCCCGAGATCAACCCCGGCACTGTCGTCATTCTCGACAACCTGGCAACCCACCGGAATAAGGAGGCGACGCAGGCTTTACGCAATCACGGCTGCTGGTTCCTTTACCTGCCACCGTACTCGCCCGACCTGAATCCCATCGAGCAGGCCTTCTCTAAACTGAAAGCCCATTTGCGACGGATCGGGGCCAGGTCCTTTACCCAGGTCTTCGAAGCAATCGGAGCAATCTGCGATCTCTACGACCCAGTAGAATGCTGGAACTACTTTAAGGCCGCCGGATATGTCTCAGGTTAATGTCGAAACGCTTTAGGTTGACAATATGCCGCAGTCAGCCGATTGCATTGTCCGGACAAATCACGAGAGGAGGCCAGAATAGCCATGAAACCCATCAAGCTTCTTGCGAGCGCATCGGCGCTCATGCTGTCAGGCGCGATCAGCGCTCAGGGGCAGGAATTGTTGTTCCTTGCCGAAGACGTTCCGGCAGGTTTGAACTACGATGGCCCTGCGGCGGCGATCCCGACAAGTCAGACGGGTATGGTCAACGTTATGGAGCCGCTGTTCGGCTATGCGACCAATGCGCCCAACGAAAGCGGCGTGATAACGCCCGATTTCGGAACTTTCGAAGGGCGTCTGGTTGAGTCGTGGAGTTTTGACGAAGCCTCGCTGACCTGGACGCTCAACCTGCGTCAGGGCGTCAAGGGGTGTGACGGCGCGACATTCACTGCCGAAGATGTGGTTTACACTTTCGCACGCGGCAAATCAGTGTCCGGCGCAGCGCCGATTGGCTGGTTCCTGTCCAACGTTGCCTCAATCGCGAATTTTACAGCCGACGTTTTCGGAAATGAGGACGCCCGCGCGATTGTCGACGAGGTTGTGGCGGTCGACGATTATACCGTGACTATCCGTCAGTCCGAACCCAACGCCTTGTTCTTACCGGTGCTGACGATCTTTGGTCTTTACATGTTCGACAAGGAACTGATGGACGCCAATGCGACAGACGACGACCCTTGGGCGCATGAATACACCAACAACGTCAACGTGCCCTCATACGGTGCCTATTGCGTCGAAAGCTGGACCAAGGATGACGAGATTATCCTGACTGCCAACGAAGACTACTATCGCGGTGCCCCGGCGATCAAACGCGTTGTAATGAAGAAGGTGCCCCAATCATCCAACCGCGTGGTCGTCCTGCGCACCGGACAGGCGCAACTTGTGCAGGGCCTGACCCCGCGTGAATATGACAGCCTGCGCGGCACTGACGGAATCTCGGTCGGGTCGGTCTCGGGTAACGAGAACCTGTTTGTGCATATGAACTTTGACGTAGCACCCTTTGACAATCCGCTGATCCGCCAAGCCGTCGCGCATTCGATCCCGACGCAGCAGATCATCGACAACGCCTATTTCGGACAGGCGACCGCCTGGAAGGGCCACGTGCCGTCCAGCTATCCTGGCTATCACGAAAGTGCGTCGCAATATGACTTCAACCCGGACGGCGCAAAGGCCTTGTTGGCAGAAGCGGGCTATCCCGACGGCGCCGGGCTGGATGCATTCGGAGACGCTTTCCAGCTGACTTATGTGTCCGAGAAAGAGACGACGTTGGGCCCGATCGTGAATGCGATTTCAACCGCGATGCGCGAAATCGGATTCCCTGTTACGTTGAATCCGATCCCGCAGACCCAGTATGGCGACCGCCAGCTGGTCAAGCGTGACCTGCCCTTTGCAATCAACGATCAGGAAAAGCCGATTGGCGTGGATGCAGGCTATGCGACACAGTTGTTTTTTGTGTCCCCGGAAAGCGGTGGTCTGAACAACATGGTGAACTATCGCAATGCCGACATGGATGCGATCTGGGCCAAGGCACGGGTTGAATCAGACACCGCAGCGCGCGACGCCATGCTGGCCGAGATTCAGGACACGCTGATGGGCGGATTGTGTTGAAAAACTCCGTTTTAGGGCCTGAACGATGATTTTTCTTTCCATGCAGCCCGATCCTAAATTTTTGGCGCGGGGGTCGGCCCAAATCGCCTACATGCGCTCACGCGCAGCCATGCGCTGTCTCGTGGTCAAAGCTTTCCGACTATTTCGCTTCATAGGTTTTCGCAAGAAATCCGCGACGCTCTGATTTCGGAGTTTTTCAACACAATCGGCGATGTGGTTTGGGGACCGGTTGTGGAATACAACAGCCAGTGGGCCTATTCGGACAGCCTGAAAGGCCTGCAGTGGCACGCCAACAACTCGATCCGCTTTTTCGATCTTAGCCTCGAGTGATCGACTATTCGGGCCGCGGCGCTTTTGGGCGGCGCGGCCCATTTCTAATCGCTGAGAGCGAGCAAACTCCTTCATGCTGACGCGCTATGTCATTCGTCGGATCGGGATCGGATTTATCCAGCTCTTGTGTCTGGTTATTGCCGTGTTCTTCCTGATCCGGCTTTTGCCTGCAGACCCTGTGTCGCGCTTTGTCGGGTTGAATTCCAGCGCAGAGGCCTATGCCCAGGCCGAAGCGAACCTTGGCCTCGACAGGCCAGTTTTCGTGCAATTGGGTCACTATCTGGGGTTGTTGCCCGACGAAGGTCCGGGCCTGTTGCAAGGCAGTCTTGGAACCTCCTGGGTCACCGGATCCGCGGTATCTGCCGAGATTGGACAGAAGCTGCCCATCACATTGGAACTTTTGACCCTGGCGTTCTTTTTCGCGCTGATTGTATCAGTGCCGGTGGGGATGCTGGCCGCGCTCAACCCCGGTGGAATGGCCGATAAGGGTGTGTTCGTCTATTCCCTGTTCGCCGGATTGCAGCCAGAATTCTGGTGGGGTTTGCTATTCGTCTATCTGTTCTTTTTTACCCTTGGCATTGCGCCAGCACCCTTGGGCATCCTATCGCCGTTGACCTCTGCGCCGCCTGCTGTGACGGGTTTTATTCTGATCGACAGCTTGCTTGCGGGGCGCCCCAAAGTATTTGTCGAGGCCGCACACCACTATGTCTTGCCAGTCTCGACAATGGTGTTCATCCTGTCCGGCCCGATCATCAAAATGGTGCGTCAGAATATGGTCCGTGCGCTTGGCAGTGACTTCGTGCTTTATGCCCGCTGCACCGGATTACCGCGTTGGCGGGTGGCGCTTTACGCCCTGCGTGCGGCGATTGCGCCGTCGATGACGTTGATCGGCATCCTGTACGGTTTCATGTTGGGCGGCGCGGTCCTGATCGAAAGCGTATTCTCACTTGGAGGTCTGGGGCAATATGCGATCCGGTCGATCCTGGCATTTGACTATCCGGCGATCCAGGGCGTGATCCTGGTGATTACGGCGATTTCGCTGATGGTGTATCTGGCGCTGGACCTGATCCACGCGGTCGTCGATCCTCGGGTGACGTTCTGATGCGTGGCGAGGCAGAATTTGAAGAGAAAAAGGGCCGGGACTGGCTGTTTTGGGTCGGTGTCACAATCGTCGCCGTGGTTGTGTTTCTGGCCGCCTTCGGGCCCAATATTGCGCCTTATGATCCGACGCTTGCAACAATGCGTGTCGTGGTTCCTCCGCCGAGTTTCACCGAATGGCCCGGCTTGTTTTGGGGCAGTGTGACCGGGCAACTGGACCAGCCGCCCCATTGGTTTGGTACCGATGCGACAGGCTTTGACATCTTCTCTCGCGTGATCTCGGCTCCGCGCGTCGACCTGACAATCGCGCTTGCCGCCAATGGGCTGTCGCTGTGCCTCGGCGTGTTTCTGGGGCTGATTGCCGGGTACTTCCGGAATTTCCTGACCGAGGGGGTGATGCGCATCTCGGACGTGTTGCAGTCTTTCCCGGTGTTCATTTCAGCGATGATCCTTGTCGCGCTTGCCGGGCGGTCGACCGGTAATATCGTGATCGCGCTGGCGCTGCTTTATACGCCGATCTACATCCGCCTGACCCGGTCCGAAGTTCTCAGCCAGCGGGTGCGCGGTTACGTCGAAGCGGCCCGCGCGCTTGGCAACCCCGAGATTGTGGTGGCCCTGCGCCATGTGCTGCCGAACTCGCTTGCCCCGGCGCTGATCCAATCATCGGTGACCATCGGGTTTGCCATTTTGTTGACTGCCGGCCTCAGCTTTGTCGGTGCGGGCGTGCGTCCACCGGCGCCGGAATGGGGGCTGATGATCTCTTCCGGGGCGAACCAGATTATTCTTGGTGAATGGTGGCCTTCGGTCTTTCCGGGCATTGCCATATCGTTGACCGTGTTCGGGTTTGCCGTGTTGGGCACCGCGTTAGAGCGGCGCTACGATGCCTGAGGCGCCAAGCCAGCAGCCCGTTGTGCTTGCGGTGCGCGGCCTCAGCGTTGTCTACCGTACCGCTGACGGATTTGTCCGCCCGATCAAAGACCTTTCGCTAACTATTCACGAACGCGAAGTTGTCGGGCTGGTCGGCGATGCAGCATCGGGCAAATCAACCGCTGCCCTGGCCCTGATGGGCATTGTCCGTCCGCCGGGGCGGATTGAAACAGGTGAAGTTGTATTTGCCGGGCAAGACCTGCTGAGCATGGATGAAGATGCCCTGCGCGCCATCCGTGGCAAAGACATCGGCATCATCGTCCAGAACCCGCGCGGGGCGCTGAACCCGATGCTGCGGGTCGGCGCGCAGATCGGCAACGTGTACCGCGCGCATAATGACGTCACGCGCAAGGCATCGGCGCATCACGCAGTCGATATGCTGCGCAAAGTCGGGATCAACGATCCCGAGCGGCGTGTCGAGGCCTTTGCCCACGAGCTGTCGGGCGGCATGGCGCAGCGGGCGCTGATCGCGATGTCACTGTCATCAAGCCCACGCCTGCTGATTGCCGATGAACCAACCTCGGGTCTGGATGTGACGATTCAGGCGCAGTTTCTGGATGAGATGTGGGCGACGGTGCAGGCCACCGGTTCGGCCATTGTGCTCGTGACGCAGGATCTTGGAGTTATCGCAAACTACTGCGACCGCGTGGTTGTGCTTCATGATGGCGCGATTGTTGAGAATAAACCCGTCCCCGAATTTTTCGCCAATCCCGAACATCCCTACAGCCAAAAGGTCATGTCGCTTCAGCGCGCAGTGGTGTCGGACGACGCTTTGCCTGATCGCAATATGAAAGCGGTCGGGACAGCGCGGCAGAGTGCCAATCTTCTATCGGTGTCGGCGCTGACCAAGCACTTCCCGATACGGGGATCCAAAAAGGTCGTGCAGGCCGTGCAGGCCGTCGACTTTGACATTCATGAGGGTGAGACGCTGGGCCTTGTCGGGGAGTCCGGGTCAGGAAAAACCACCGTGGGCCGCTGTTTGCTGCGGCTCGAGGAACCGACAGCCGGTGCAATCTCATATCGTGGCGAGAATATCAGCGGCATCAGCAAGCGCGACCTCAGATCCTATCGCTCGCGGATGCAGATCGTGTTTCAGGATCCGTTCGACAGCCTGAATCCGCGCTGGACGGTCGGGCGCATCCTGCGCGAAACACTGGATCTGCATACTGCGCTGGATGCCAAGGAAAAAACAGCGCGGTCGCGCGAATTGCTGGAAATGGTCGGGCTGTCGCCGGACATTCTGGATCGTCGTCCCAAGGGAATGGGCGCAGGTGCGATGCAACGGCTGAACATCGCCCGCGCACTGGCCTCGGGCCCAGAATTCATTGTTCTGGACGAGCCGACGTCGGTCTTATCGCCCTCGGCGATCAGTGAACTGATCACGTTGCTCCGGCGGCTGCAGGATGAATTGGGGCTGAGCTATCTTTTCATCAGCCACGATCTGACCACGGTGAAATTCCTCTGCCACCGGGTGGCGGTCATGTATCTGGGACAAGTGGTCGAGGTTGGCACCGTTGACCAGATTTTCAACTATCCGCGCCACCCCTATGCGAGGGCGTTGTTGGCGTCTCATCTGTTTCCCGATCCGGGCGACCGGCGGGTGGATCGCCAAGAACTCAGCGCCCTGTCGGGCGAAATTCCGTCGCCCGTGGACTTGCCCAAAGGCTGTTACCTTGCCGGGCGCTGCCCGCATGCGCTGGATCAATGCCACGCCGAACCGCAGAAACTGGTTGCATTGGATGATGGCCGGATGAGCCGGTGTTGGCGCGTCGCCGCCGGTGACCCTGAGGTGGCGCAATGAGTGTTGAGACGGATGTCGTGATCGTCGGCGCCGGGGCAAGCGGGGCGGCCGTGGCCTGGCGTCTGGCGCGGGCCGGGATCGCGGTAACATGCCTCGAACGCGGCGGCTGGATGAACTACGACGATGCCCCTTCGCACACCACTGATTGGGAGCTTGCGCGCCAGACCACGCATCACCCGAACCCCAATATCCGCGCCAATGCCTGGGACTATCCGATTGACGACGCGGACGCGGCGATTAAGCCGATGATGTACAACGCAGTCGGCGGCAGCACGCTGCATTGGGGCGCGCATTTCCCGCGCTTTCGCCCTTCGGATTTCAAAGTCAGAACGCTGGACGGCGTCGCCGACGACTGGCCTATTTCCTACGATGATCTCGCGCCGTACTATGCTGAGAATGACGCAATCATGGGCGTGTCTGGAATAGTTGGCGATCCAGGAAATCCGCCGCGTGAACCGCGCCAGATGCCGCCGCTGCCCATCGGTCGCGGTGCTGAACGGATGGCGCAGGCGTTTGACAAGCTCGGCTGGCACTGGTGGGTATCTGATGCGGCGATCAACACTGAAAAATACGGTGACGGACGCGGGGTTTGCAACAATTGCGGCCCGTGTGATCTGGGTTGCTCGGTGCGGGCACGGTCCTCAACTGACGTTACCTATTGGCCGTTGGCCCTGAAAGCGGGCGCGCGACTGATCACCTGCGCGCGGGTGTTCGAGGTTGACACGGATGCGACGGGTCGCGCCACCGGCGTTGCTTATTTTGATGAGGAAAACCGGGCGCGCCGCATTCGCGCCTCGGTCGTGGTTCTGGCGGGCAACGGGGTTGGCACGGCGCGGTTGATGTTGCTGTCGCGCGGTGGCGCACATCCCGCAGGCCTCGGGAATGGCAACGACCTTGTCGGACGGCACTTGATGCACCACCCGACGGGCATGGTTACCGGCGTGTTCGACGAACCGATTGACGGTTTTAAGGGACCGTTCGCGACCTCGATCCTGTGTCAGGAATTTTACGAGACCGACGCCGCGCGCGACTTTGTGCGCGGTTTCCAGATGCAATTGGTCCGCTCGGACGCACCGCTGGGCACCGCCGTTGGTGTCTATCTGCCCCGCGTGCCCTGGGGCGCACATCATCACCGCCGCTTCCTTGAAGTCTTTGGCAGAACCGCCAGTCTGACCGTGACAACTGAGGATTTGCCAAACCCCGAAAACCGCGTGACCTTGTCCGACCAGATGATTGATGCCGACGGTCTGCCTGCGCCGAAAATGACCTATCGCGTTGATGAAAACGCACGCAGGATGATCCGATTTGGCATCCAGCGCGCGACCGAGGCGTTCCAGACCGCTGGCGCGGTCGAGACCTTGCCCCAGGATTTGTTGACCGGTGCCGGTTTCCATCTGTTGGGCACGGCGCGGATGGGATCCGACCCCGATACCTCGGTTGTGAATGCAGATTGTCGGGTGCACAGCGCGCCAAATGTTCTGGTTGTGGATGGCAGCGTTTTTGTGACGGCGGCGGCGCTGAACCCGACGCCGACGATTCAAGCGATTGCGCTGAAGGCAGCAGATGCTTTGATCCGCGACCGCGCCGGTATCGAGGTTGCCACATGAAGCAAGTGTTGGAAGCAGTACTTGATACGATGTTGCCGGGCGGGGACGGGTTTCCCGGCGGCGCTGGATCGGCGGACTGGCTGATGGCGCAGGCCCGATTTGGGCCCGTGTTACGGGCGCTTGTCGCGCCGCTGCCCGGCGGGTTCGTGGCGCTGTCCCCGGACGCGCGGACCCAGGCGCTGAAAGCGGCCGAAGCGGACATCCCCGAAGTATTCGACGCCGCAACCATAGCATTTTACAGCGCCTATTATACCCGCCCCGATGTGCTGGCCGCGATCGAGGCTGCGCGCGGTTACAAGGCTGTTCCACCCCAACCCGGTGGCTACGAGCTGCCCGCATTCGACCCCGATATTCTGGCCGTTCCAATGGCGCGCGACGCCCTGTGGCGCGACCCTAACGCAAAGGCATCGCGATGACCGGCATTCACAGCGGAAAAACCGCCATCATCACCGGCGGTGCCAGTGGGATCGGCGAAGGAATCGTGCGCAGGCTGGCGGCTGAGGGTGCCAAAATCGTTGTTGCCGATCTTAACGGTGCGCTTGCCAAGGACGTCGCGCAAAGCCTGGATGCAGACGCGATAGCGGTCACGCTGGATATGACAGACGAGGCGGCTGTGGACGGGCTGATCGACCAAACTACAGCCCGGTTTGGCGGGCTGGACATCATGGTCAACAACGCCGGGATCATCCAGATCGCGCCGGTCGCGGACACCAGCTATGCCGACTGGAAGCGGATCATGGACGTCAATGTAGACGGCGTGTTCCTGGGCTGTCGCGCGGCGGCGCGGGCGATGGTGGCGCAAGGGCGTGGTGGAACAATCGTCAATGCCTCATCCGGGGCCGGGCGGCGTGGGGTGCCAAATATCTCGGGCTACTGCGCCTCGAAGGCGGCGATCATCATGCTGACCCAATCGCTTGCGGTTGAACTTGCGCCCCACAAGATTACCGTCAACTGTTATGCACCGGGGCACATCAAAACGCCGTTCTGGACCAGTATTGCCGAGGGGTTCTCAAAAGTGCTCAACAAGTCCCCTGATGAGGTGGTCGAGATGTTTCGCGCTACCGTTCCCATGGGCCGGTTTGGCACGCCCGACGATGTAGCCGCGACTGTGTCCTGGCTGGCATCGCCCGATGCGGCCTATGTCAGTGGTCAAGCGATCGCGATGAACGGCGCGGAGTTTCCGTTCTGATGGACGCCGCAGCGGGCACATACGACTTTATCGTCGTGGGCGCAGGCTCTGCCGGGTGTGTCCTTGCCAATCGGCTGAGCGAGGACGGCCAGCACCGTGTCTTGTTGATAGAAGCGGGCGGGCGTGATTGGAACCCGGTTCTGAAGATTCCGCTGACTGCGGGGCTGGCCTATTTCTGGAAAAGCCTGAATTGGAACTACACAATTGCCCCACAAGATCACATGGATGGCCGCACCTTCCCCTGGCCGCGAGGCAAGGTTCTGGGCGGATCATCGTCGATCAACGGCATGATGTATATGCGCGGCAATCAGGCGGATTACGACGGCTGGCGTCGGGGCGGATTGGCCGGCTGGGGTTATGCCGATGTGCTGCCCTATTTCATACGCAGCGAAGGGCACGCTGATCGCGATGACGCCTATCACGGCTCTGACGGGCCGTTTCGCGTGGTCACGGCCAAAGCCGAGAATGAGCTGTATGATGCCTTTTTGAAGTCCGCCGACGCATGCGGCCATCCTCGCAACGCCGATCACAACGGCGCTGTGCAAGAGGGTCTTGGTCCTTACGATTTCAACATCCGCGACGGGCGGCGCGAGTCAACGGCCACAGCCTTCCTGCGCCCGGCCAAAGGACGTGCGAACCTGTCGGTCTGGACCAAAACCCAAGCGCTGAGGGTGATCCTGAAAGATGGCCGCGCCACCGGGCTGAGGGTGCGGCGCGGCGGGTCCGAACAGGTAGTCAATGCGCACCGAGAGGTTGTGCTGGCTGCCGGCGCGCTCGGGTCGCCGCAGATCCTAGAACTTTCGGGCATCGGCGATCCGGATGTTCTGAGCGCTGCAGGGGTCACACCTGTACACAACCTGCCCGAAGTCGGTAGAAACCTGCACGACCACCTGGGCGTCTATCTGACCTATTCGTGCAACAAACCGGTGACACTTTACGGTTTTTTCCGCCCCGACCGGGCTGCGTTGGCCGGGTTGCAGGCGTTATTTTTGCGGCGGGGTCCAGCGACGTCAGTGCCGCTGGAAGTGGGCGGGTTCGTCAAGACGCGGTCCGTGTTGGACATTCCGGACATCCACATCACCTTCGTACCCGGGTTGAACCTGGAAACGACCCGGCGCGGACAGGGCCAGCACGGGTATCTGATCAACTTATATCAGCTGCGTCCCCTGTCGCGCGGAACCACGCATATTCGCACGTCGCGCGCCCAGGATGCGCCACTGATCAACCCGAACTACCTAAAAGATCCATCCGACCAGCGCTGCTTGCGCGATGGTGTGCGATTGGCGCGCGGCATCGGCCAAGCGGCGCCTATGGCAGACTATAACGCGGGCGAGATTTCACCGAAACTGTCCGTTGAAACCGATGCGCAGATTGATGCCTGGGTGCGTTCCTCGGCCAATACGATTTTTCACCCGGTTGGCACCTGTCGCATGGGCGCGGACGATGGCTCGGTCGTAGACGGAGCCTTGAAAGTGCGCGGGATTGACGGGCTGCGGGTCACGGACGCATCGGTCATGCCATCAATCATCGGTGGCAATACGTCGGCCCCGACGATCATGATTGCCGAAAAATGTGCCGATATGATGCTGGGCCGCCCGACCTTGCCGCCCGCCGATCTGGCCAGAGCCGAACAAGGAGCGATGTAAGATGACTGGAAGACTCAGCTGGCCGGATGGAAAGTCGCTTGCCCTGTCCATCGTCGTGAATGTCGAAGAAGGGTCCGAGATGACCATCGCAGACGGCGACAAAAAGCCCGAGCCGGTGGACGAACTTGGTGTCGCGCTGAATATCCCGATCCGCAATTTCGGAAACGAAAGCAACTATCGCTATGGCATCAAAGCGGGCGGCCCGCGGGTGTTTCGGCTGCTGGGCCAATATGCCATTCCGGCGACGATTACGGCTGCCGCGCTTTCACTGGAACGCGCGCCAGAATTGACGAAGATCATGCTGGATCAGGGGCACGAAATCTGTTCGCACGGATGGCGCTGGACCCATACGTTTTCGATGAAGGAAGACCGCGAACGTGACACGATTGCACGCGCCGTGGACAGCTTTGTGCAGACCACGGGTCAGGCCCCGGCAGGCTGGCTAAGCCGGTATCTGCATACCGAAAACACCCGACGCCTGCTGGCCGAGGCCGGGTTCCTCTATCACATGGACGATTATTCCGACGACGTCCCGTTTTGGGAGCCTGTGACGATGACAGATGGCTCGGTCCATCCGATGATTTGCCTTCCATATGCGATTGACAGCAACGACATGAAGATGTGGGTGGCACCGTCATTGACCCCGCAGGATTGGCTGGATTACGCCTGCCAGACATTCGACTGGATGCGTGCGGAGGCGGCAGAACAGGTCCCTCGGATGATGTCATTGGGGTTGCATCTGCGGATCATCGGGCGGCCTGGCCGGATTTGGGCGCTGAAGGCGTTTCTGGATCATGCGAGTGGCCATGATGACGTCTGGATCACGACGCGGAAGTCGATTGCAGACCGGTTTGCCGAAACATGCCCGTGGCAAGTCGGATGAGCCACGCGCCCCGCATAAGCGCGGCTAATTGGCTGGCCCGCCTGCCAGGCATTGCCGCCGAGGCAAGCGCGCTGGATGACACTGAGGCTGCGTTTTCGGTCCTAACCCGCTCTGTGGTCGAGACACTGGGCGACGGGCTGGCCGGCACCCGCGACGGGGCGCTGTTGCCGGGTGAGCGCGACTACCGCGTGTCCGGCGTGTTCCTGATCGCGCCGGATCGCCGCCACAACGTGCTGGTCGCCAATCAAGGTTTCCCGGCCGAGCAACGCCGCCTGTCAATCCCTATTGCGTGGAACAACCCCGGGCAGGTGGTGGCGCACGAACGTTTCATGCTTCTGGAAAACACAGACCAGCATGGAGAGTTTCGCCAGTTTTTGAAGACCAGCAAGATGGGCTCGTCAATCTACATGCCGATCTTTGCAGGTGGTGCAATGATCGGCCAGATCGTCGCCGCCTCGCAGGCCCGGTGGACTTATTCGGCCCAGGATATCGCCCCGATGGCAATGCTTGCCGCATTGGCCGGTCTGGCTTGGGATAAAACTGACGGTGCAAATTGGTGGGCGGCGGATCATCCGGCCGCCGATGCCTGGTACGCAGAGGAGCAATCGTTATGAGCATGGAAACAACAGACCGGATCGTAGCGCATGTTGCCGGGGCCTCGTTATCAGATCTTGCGCCGACCGACATCGAAAAGGCGAAGGTATTCCTGCTGGATACGCTGGGCGTCGGCATCGCGGGGTCCAGCGGCGCTATCGTCGCCGAACTTTTGGCGACGGTTCAGGACTGGGGGCAAGGGGATGAGGCGACTGTCTGGGTCACGGGCCAACGCGTGACAGCGCAAGCCGCGGCGATGGTCAACGCCTATCAGATCCACTGTCTGGAGTATGACTGTGTCCACGAAGGGGCTGTTGTGCACCCTATGGCAACTGTGCTCAGCACGATGATGGCCTATGCCGAGCGGCGTTCGGCGCGGGGTCGGCCTGTGGCGGGTTCTGAATTTCTGATGGCGATGGTTCTTGGCGTGGATGTTGCGGCCTATTTAGGCATGGCAGCGACTGGCCCGGTGCGGTTTTTCCGCCCGGCCACCGCGGGCGGTCTGGGCGCAACAGCCGCGATTGCCCGGCTGGAGGGCTTGGATGCCGACGGCATCAATAGCGCGATGGGGAACATGTACGGCCAGACCTGCGGCACGCTTCAGCCGCATGTTGAAGGGTCTCCGCTATTGGGGCTACAGATCGGGTTTAATGCGCGCGGCGCTTTGTCGGCGCTTGATCTGGCAGCTGCCGGGTTTCGCGGTCCGTTTGATATGATTGATGGACAATACGGCTATTTGCCGATGTTCGAGGCCGGTCAGTATGACTTGGATATTGTCTGGCGCGATCTTGGGCGAGTTTGGCAGATATCCGAACTTGCCCACAAACCTTTCCCAAGCGGGCGGCTGACTCACGGCGTTATTGATGCTTTGATGCAGGTCACCGCACGTCTGAACATCTCAGCGGACGACATCGTCAAGATCACAGGTTATGTGCCGCCGCTGGTCTACCGGCTGGTCGGGCGCCCGTTGATGGCCAAGCCCGAGGCGAATTATGCCAAGCTTTGCCTGCGCTATGTGGCCGGGGCCTGGATGGCGCGCGGTCAGGTGGATGTGGCCGAATTCCGTGGCGCAGACACGTTGACAGACCCGGCGATCCACGCTCATGCCGCCAAGGTCGACATGATCCTGGACGACAACCCGGATGAAAACGCTCTGGATCCGCAGCGGTTCGTCTTCGAGCTGACCGACGGGCGTGTCGAAGACATCACCTTGGCGCATGTCTATGGCCATCCACGCGCCGCGCTGACACCCGAAGAAAACCGCGCCAAGTTTGACCGTTGTGTGACCTATGGCAGCCGCAAATTGCCGGCCGCGCAAGCGTCGGCCTTGGCCGAAACTGTTCAGAGCATTGAAGCGATTGAAGACGTTGCTGATCTGGCCCGCATGACGGTCGGATAATGAAATAGCCGGGGCATTATCGCGCACTCACCAGCGCGGCGCGGCCCCGGCGTCACCAATGACCGCCCGGGCGGAATGACCGGATAATCAGGGAGAATTGCCAATGGCCGGATATGTCGAAAAGGTCGCAGAGTACCGATACCGAGAACGCTTTGGTCGCTATTACGAAGAGTTCGAGCCCGGTGACATCTACGAGCACCGCCCGAATCGCACGCTGAGCGAAACCGACAACACCTGGTTCACACTGCTGACCATGAACACTCATCCGCTCCACTTCGATGCCGAATACGCCAAACACAGCGAGTTTGGTCGCTGCATCATCTGTTCGCCATTGACCGTGTCGGTTCTGGTCGGGATGAGTGTCTCGGACGTCAGCCAGAAGGCCATCGCCAATATGGGCTGGACGGATATCAAGATGACCCATCCGCTGTACGCGGGCGACACGCTTTCGGGCGAAACCGAGGTGATATCAAAACGCGAAAGCAAATCGCGCCCAAATGCGGGTCTCGTCACCGTCAAGACCCGTGGATTCAATCAGGACGGCACAATGGTGTGCGAATTTATGCGCACCGTATTGATCGCCAAACGCGGGTTTGAGACTGAAGAAAACGCCGGATATTGAACGGCCCGATCAGGAAATACGACCATGAATAACCACGCCCTCGACCAATCAGACGCCCTGGAACAGGAACGGATGATCCTGGACGCAATTGCCAAATGGCTTGACCGGGATGTGAAGCCACATGTGCTGAAATTCGACCATGCCGACGAATACCCTCATGAGATGGTTGAGCAGATGAAGGCGCTGGGCCTGTTCGGCGCAACAATCCCCGAGGAATTCGGCGGTCTGGGTCTGTCGGCCACAACCTATGCCAAAATCGTCGAGCAGATAACGACAGTCTGGATGTCGCTGACCGGGATATTTAACAGCCACCTTATTATGGCCGCCTGTGTGGCGCGCACCGGCACGGACGCGCAAAAAGCCGACCTGCTGCCCCGGTTCGCCAGCGGTGAACTGCGTGGCGGACTGGCGCTGACCGAACCGGACGCCGGCACCGACCTTCAGGCGATCCGTACCCGCGCGATACGCGATGGCGACGACTATGTTGTTAATGGCACGAAGACCTGGATCTCGAACGGGATTGAGGGCAGTTGCTTTGCGCTGTTGGTCAAAACCGATCCCGATGCGGACCCGCGCCACAAGGGCATGTCGATGTTCATCGCCGAAAAGGGCGAAGGGTTCACCGTCTCCAAACGCCTTGAAAAGATGGGATATAAGGGCATCGACAGTGCCGAATTAGTGTTTCAGGACTATCGCATTCCAGCCGCGCGTCTTGTGGGTGGTGCGGAAGGAAACGGCCTGCAAGCCGCCCTTGGTGGGCTGGAGCTGGGGCGCATCAACATCGCGGCGCGCGGCTGCGGGTTGGCGGCGGCGGCGTTGAACGACAGCGTGCAATATTCGCAAATCCGCAAGACTTTCGGCAAACCGATCTGCAAACATCAGGCGATCCAGCTGAAACTGGGGGAAATGGCGACCAAACTCCAGGCGGCGCGTCTGCTAACTTATGACGCCGCGCGCGCCTATGACAGTGGCGAACGCTGTGACATGGAGGCGGGAATGGCAAAGTTTTTCGCCTCGGAAACGGCCGTAGAAAACGCGTTGGAGGCGATGCGAATCCACGGCGGATACGGGTATTCGAAAGAATACCACATCGAGCGCTATTTCCGCGACGCACCGCTGATGTGCATCGGTGAGGGCACGAATGAGATCCAGCGGATCATCATCGCCAAGCAGTTGATCGAGCGGAACCCGGCCTAGCGCGCGGTGTCGATCCAGGGCACTTGCGACCCGGCATTTGCGCCAGTGGCAGACGTCTTTGGGAACTCGGTCGCGACCGGTGCGGAACGCGGCGCGCTTTGCCTTCGTGTCAATGGACGCAATGTGGTGAACCTGTTCGGCGGAATGGCCCAGCCCGAGACGGATATGCCCTGGCGCAGCGATACGCTGGCATGTTGTTTCAGTGTGACCAAGGGCATGTTCGCGCTTCTGGCGCACGTGCTGATCGATAAAGGCATTCTGAAGCCAGACACTCGGGTTATGGACATCTGGAGCGGCTTCGGAACCGCCGGAAAAGACCGCCTGACCGTTTATGACGTTCTGACACACCGCGCAGGATTGCCGGCAGTTTCGGGTAATGTTTCGCCGGGTCTGCTCTACGATCGCTCGGGGATGGAGGCCGCACTTGCGACCTCGGCACCCGTCGTTTCAATCGGGACGCCGGTGTATCACAACATGACCTATGGCTATCTGCTGGGCGGAATTCTGGCGCGTGTAGGTGGCGCGCCGGTGGAAGATTTGATTGAGCGTGAATTGACCGGCCCGCTTGATGCAGATTTCCGGATTGGCCTTGGCCGGTCGGATATGGCGCGCACCGCGACCCTCAGCCAGGACGATCCGAATGCGCTGTTTGCGGCGCTAGACGCGGATCCGGAAAGCCTGTTCGCCCGTTCAATGCAATTCTTTGGGCGTGGCGAAGATTTTAACTCGGTCCGCTGGCAGCAGTCCGTGATCGGTTCGGGCAACGGGCACGCTACGGCAGCAGCGATTGCGATAGTGTATGAACAGTTGATTGCGCCCGACGGTTTGTTGTCTGCAGACCGCCAGCATGCTCTGCGGTGCGAGGTTTGCCGCAGTGACAGTGTAGATCCGATTATGGGCATGGCGATCCGGTATGGTGAAGGGGTTGAACTTTCGACGCCCGCGGCGCTTGATTTCGGCCCCAATCCGGCGACGGTGGGGTATTGGGGCGCAGGCGGCGCGCAGGGATTTGCGGACCCGGACTCCGGATTGGTATTCGGATATGTGACGGGACGGATGGACGCTGCACTTGGCACGTCGGCGCGTGCGGCAGCACTTGTTGCCGCCGCGTATCAATGTCTATGAGGCAAGGCAGGGGGAACAGATGACCCAAACACTCAGACTGGCGGACGGCGGGCTGCGGCTGGATCTGGGCCGGATTGCGCAGTTGACGTTGTGCCGGCCCCAGGCGCGCAATGCCCTGACCCGCGCCATGTGGGACGGATTGGCAGAGGCGGCGGCCCGAATTAACGCAAATGACCCCACACGCGTTCTGGTGATTTCGGGCGAGGGCGACAAAGCCTTCAGCGCCGGGGCGGATATTGCCGAGTTTCCCGAGACCTATGCGACCAAAGCGACGACGGATGCTTATAACGGCGCGGTCCGGCAAGCGCAGGCCGCGATTGCCGCTGTCGCAATGCCCACCATTGCCGAAGTGCGGGGTGCCTGTTTCGGAGGCGGCTGCGGCTTGGCGCTGCATTGCGATCTTCGGTTCGCAGCAGAGACGGCGCGATTTGCGATAACGCCAGCCCGGCTGGGCCTGGCGTATTCATTTGAAGATACGGCACGGCTGGTCACGCATGTCGGGGCAGCGCGAGCCAAGGACATCCTGATGTCGGGGCGTGTCGTCTGCGCCAGTGAGGCGCTTGGTATTGGTCTGGTTGATCGGGTCTTGCCCGACGCGGATCTGGCTGCTGCGGTGGCCGATTACGCCAACAGTCTGGCCGCCCTTTCAAAAGACTCGATCCGCATAGCCAAGATGACGATCAACGCTATTGCAAAGGGGGATGCGGCGCCGTCGCCTGAATTTAGGCAGGCGTTCGAGGCGACGTTTGCGGGCCCTGATTTTGCCGAAGGATCCCGGGCATTCATGGAAAAACGCGCGCCGAAGTTTAAGTAGCAACTGAGATCAGACGGCGTATTTAGCCGGATCAATTCCGCATAGCCAACGCAGTCTCCAACACGCGCCCGATGGTCAGTACCAGCGCCTCGGAATAGTCCGGACCGACAATCTGGACCGAGTTTGGCAGCCCGTTGCCGGGGACCGGGACCGCCACAGCCGGCCCACCGTGGAAATTTGCCAACGAGGTTAAATCCGCCTGATTGGCAGGCACCGGATCACTGTGGCGAAAAGCGCGTTGCGGAGCTGTTGGCATAAGCAGCACGTCAACATCCGCAAACCCCTGCGTTGCACTATCCGCCGCGGCCTGAATACGGGCGTGCCCATCGGCCAACCTGTCTGCCGACAGGTTGCGGCCATAGGATAGAAGGTCACGAAGTTCATCGCTCATCAGCTCCGAACCTGGGCGGTCCAGAATTGCGGACAACGCGATGGCCCCCTCAGCTTCGCAGACCAACAGACCGCCGCGGCGGGCGCGTGCGGGCTGCCAACCACGCAAATCAACATCACTCACGCCCGCCCCGGCGCGTTCCAATGCCCCGCGCGCCAAGGCCAGCCCTTGCAGAACCTCATCCTCGCACGCAACGTCATCGATCTGCTTTGGAATGCCAATGGTCAGACCCGCAGGCAGAGCCGTGGCCGGGCGCGCCCGCCAACCACCCGGCACGGGTTTCGAGGCGGGGTCCCCCTGATCTTGACCTGCCATCACCTCTGCCATTGCGGCCAGAGTCTCAACGTCTTGCGCTAAGGGGCCAATCGTGTCGAACGTGGGCGACAGGAAGATCAATCCGGTCCGTGGAATCAAACCGCGGGTCGGTTTTAGGCCGGCAACACCACAATAAGCTGCCGGAAGGCGCACTGACCCCATAGTATCCGTTCCCAGCGTGATGTCGCCGAAACCGGCTGGGATGGCCGCACCCGAACCGCCGCTTGACCCGCCCGGCGTCCTGTCGGGATCCAGCGGATTGGCGGTTCTGCCAAAGTGCGGGTTGTCGGTCGTTGCACCCAGCGCGCCTTCGTGCATATTCAGCATCGCAAGCGGAATGGCTCCGGCCGCGCTGAGGCGCGCCACAACAGTCGCATCCTGTTTGGCCAACGTTTCGCGCCGCGCACCAAGCCCGCCAGTCCATGGCAGGCCTTCGACGGCGAGGTTGTCTTTGATCCCTAGGATCATTCCATCCAATGGCCCCGAAAGTTGCCCGGCAGCACGCCGCTGGTCGCTGGCGATCGCCTCCCGCTGTGCGCGTGCGGCGTTCAATGTCGTGACAATCGCCAGGTCACTGTTGCGCGCGGCAATCGCGCTCAGCGCAATGTCGACATTTGCCTGCGCGCTATCTGTCAACAATCAACCGGATTGGTTTCTGGCGCGACTCGATCCCGGTTTCAGCGGCGGTTTCGCCCGGGGCGACCAGCGAAACCTCAATACCAACACCCAGCCGCGTCCTGATATGGGCGGCCATCGCATCTGCCAGATCGTCACCCTGTTGCGTCGCCTCAACCACAGCGGTCATTTCATCCCGTCCGGCGCGCCGCTGAACCCGGCAGAAAAACTCACCGTTCGCCGGTTCGAATTGGGCCGTCAACAACGCGCCGATTCCTGTTGGATAGATATTGATACCCCGCAGTTTCACCATGTTGTCGCTGCGCCCTAGAAACCCCTCAAGCCGACGGAATGGCAGGCCAAGTGGGTTTTCGCCGGCGACTTCACGGCTGACATCATGGGTTTGAAATCGGATGATGGGAAAGACATCATCTTTGAACAGGCAAGTGCAAACCATGTCACCCATGCCCCCAGGTCCGACCGGCGCGCCGGTGTCCACGTCCAGCAGTTCCAGAAACTGCGCGTCCTCTAATATGTGCAACCCGGATTGGTCCGGGCCTTCGCCCGCGATGCAGCCCGTGTCGCCCACGCCATACCAGTCATAGACATCAGCACCGCCCCAGGCTTGCGACATCGAGGCGCGGCTTTCAGCGCCCATGTGGCCCGAAATCACCCGCACAGGAATGTCTTTGCCAGGTTCCAATCCCTGCTCGCGTGCGACCTCGGCCAGCCGCTTGATGAAGTCGCCGAAACCAACAAGTGCGGTGGCTCCGAAGGCATGCATCAGCGCAACCTGGTTCGGGCTTCGCGTCTCAACGCCCGTTCCCGCTGTCAGCATCTGTGCGCCGACCCAGTGGTTGATCGCTTCGCGCACATAGTGGCCCCCGTTGACCATCCCGTGGCCATAGACCGAGTGGATGACATCGCGGTTGGTGATCCCCTGAAGCGCATAGAGCCGCCCCAGCAGCAGCGACTGAACTTCGCGACTTTTGGGGCCAAACAGCAACGGCTGCGGCTTGCCGGTGGTGCCGCTTGTGGTCTGAAAGATCAGCGGCGGGCGTTTGTCATCCGGGTAGGTGTCCAGCCCGTGGAAATCGCCAATCGGCGGATGGGCCTCGACCGAGGCCATCAGGTCGGACTTGGAATACGTCGGCAATTTGGTGATATCGTCGAGGGAGCGGATGTCGCCGGGTTCAACCCCCGTGTCGCCCCAATGCCGCTGATAGAACGGAACCTTCCAGGCAAACGCCATGATTTTCGTGAACAGAGTATTCTGGCGGGCGCGCAGCTCGTCCCGGCTCATCCCTCTGAAAGTGCTTAGAAAAGTGTCACCGCTCGGATGCGCCTGCGTCATTGCAGGATAGTCGATCAGATCGAAATAGTTGGTTTGGGTCACGCGTTGGTCCCTATGTGAATATGGTGATGCAAACATCCGAGTGCCGCTGATAAGTCGTCCAGCGGCCCGCCCTGCGGCAGCGCCAGCGTGGCGCTGACAATTCGGTCGGTCAGCCCGTCCGAAGCCCCCCCGGCAGCCATCAGCGTGCGGGCCTTTTCCACAATCTGATCCGTCGAAACCGGATTTTCCGGATCTCCCAGCGCGTCCGCAACGGCGACGGTGTATTGATCGCCTTCTTGCGTTTCCAGACTTACAGACGCGCCGAAATGGGCTGGAAAAGCTGCATCAAACTCGTCGGTAACGACCACCGTTGCAGCGTTGCGAAGTCGCACAACACCGGGCCGTTGCAATATCTCCGGCTCAAAACCGTCCAGCTTGGGTGGGCCATCAGCCAAAGTGATGGCTACGGCGTGCTGCAGACTGAATTTTGCTTGATTGGGCGTGGTCGGCGCCGGGGTGTCACAGAAAACCTTCGCATCGCGGAATGTTTCAATGCGGATCGCGCTGATATTATCCACCGCGTGTTTGGCATACAGCAACAGGGCGGCGTCGATTGCCGGGTGCGTATAGCGACAGGCGGGCCAGGGCTTGAAACTCGTCTCCCAGATTTTCCAGGGCCCGGCGGGGTCTTCCACCAGTCGTTCGGGCACCGGATCCGGGCACATCGCGTCGTAGAAGCCCTGGGCACCTTCCAACATGAACGCGGGCCCGGTGAACCCATGCGCGGCAAGTGCGACAGCGGCATATCCGGATTGCGCGGCGCGCGCTGTATGCAATTGCTTGGTCATCACCGGTTCATGGCGGCAATGCCAAGGCCCGGACGATTGCGTTGCCGCGTTGCCAAGCGCCCAGACCATCGCATCGGGGCCAAGTCCCATCAGATGACCGACCGCCGCCGCCGCCCCGAATGGGCCGCATGTGGCCGTGTTATGCCAGTTCGCGTAGTGGGCTTTTCCGACACTCTCTCCCAGGCGAATATCTGCATCGTACCCCCGGATTACGGCGTCCAGGAACGTCAATCCCGAACCCTCACAGGCTTGGGCAGCCGCAAAGGCGGCCGGGACGACAACAGGCCCGGGATGCAGGATGGCAGCGCGGTGCACATCGTCCATCTCAAGAACGTTTCCAAATCCTCCGTTTAGGAATGCGGCCTGTTCTGCTGTCGCCACGCCGGCGCCTCCGATGACCGAGAATTTACCGCGAGGCATCGTCGTCGACATGGACAATAGAACCTGTCCGACAGGTTCAGCCGCGCCTACCACAGCGCAGCCGATCCAATCCAATACGTGCAGAGCCGCCCGTTCTTGCGTGGCAGAATCCACAGGCCTGGCCAGTATGTCGATCAATTGCCATGTCAGGGAACTTGTCATCAGGGATTTGAACCCGCTAGAGTCAAATTTGTCCGGACATTTCTATCAGTCCGATGTAATGAATGCAATGGACTGCAATTGCGAGGAAAATGGTGACCACTGGTGCATGGGCGGATGCCTTAAAGCAGCTTTCTGGCGACGGTTCGGTCTATATCGCGGGCTGTTGCGGAGAACCGACCGCCTGTCTGGATGCGCTGGACGCAGACCCGGACATTGCTGCAGGGCGAATGTTCACCGGCGTTTGGATTCCCGGTGTCAACACGCGCGATGTGACTCGCCAGGGCGGACGCAGCGCATGTGTCAGTTTCGTCACCCCTGCGCTGCAGGACGCAGTGGCCGAACTGCGCGCGCAAATCCTGCCGATGCACTACAGCGCAACATCCCGTTGGCTTCGCAATAGCGCTGGTTTGTCGGGTGCGGTGTTTCAGGTTGGGCCGCCGCGTGACGGAACAGTCGGCCTTGGCGTTTCGGCGGACTTCACGCCGGCGGCGATTGCTGCCGGCGTTCCGCTGTTTGCGCAGATCAACCCGGCCATGCCGGATGTGGTCAACGGACCGCGTGTGCCGGTCGAGCGGTTTGCAGCAATGATTGAGGCTGAATCGCCGCTGATCGAGCATGACGCAGGGCCGCTCGACGAAGCTTATGAGACGCTCGGACGGCACGTCGCGCGGCTGGTCAGGGACGGCGACACGGTTCAATTCGGGCTGGGAAAATTACAGAACGCCGTACTTGGTGCACTGGCAGACCACCAAGATCTGTCGCTGAACGGCGGCATGATCTCGCCCGCGTTCCTTGCCCGGTTGCAGGCCGGTACAATTAAGCGCGCAATCACCGGAGTCGCACTGGGTGATCGCGATTTTTATGATCAGGTTTCGCGCGACCCGCGCATCACATTCGCCCCGGTAAGCGATACCCACGATGGCAAAAACCTTGCCGGCATTGCGTCATTCGTTTCGGTCAATTCCATTTTGGAGGTCGACCTGTTTGGCCAGGGCAATGGCGAATTCATTGCAGGCAAACAGATCACTGGACACGGAGGATTGGTGGATTTCATTCGCGGAGCCGCGCAATCGGACGGCGGGCGTAGCATTCTGGCACTGCCTGCGACCATGCGGGGGGGCAGCCAAAGCCGCATTGTGCCCTGTCTTTCTGCAGGGATCCCGGTGACAGTGACACGGTCAGACGTTGATTGGATCGTAACTGAATTTGGTGGCGCGCATTTGCGACACGCCACAGTCGATCAACGCGCTGACCGCCTGATTGCAATCGCGGCACCTCAGTTTAGGGATGCATTGGCAAACGCATGGGATGCGGCGCGATGCCGGGAAACGACACGATGACTAAGACGAAAAAAAACTTTGGTCGGGCCAGGCCGGGTTTGGATCACCTGCCACTCTATCGCAGACTCGCGCGTGAGATTAGGCAGGATATTGTTACAGGCGCCCACCCGGTTGGATCACTTCTGCCGACAGAACAACAGCTCTGCGATCGCTTTGGTGCCAGCCGATATACTGTCCGCGAAGCGCTGCGCTTATTGGGCGAAGACGGCATGGTGCAACGCCAACAAGGGCGTGGCACCGAAGTGATTTCGATCACCGAACGGCCGGTTTTTGCGCAATCCCTGACATCTCTGACGCAGCTTTATGACTACGCCGCCGAAACGCGGTTAATCGTAGAACGGGTTATCCGCATCGTTCCGGATCCGGCGTTGGCGCATGAACTTGGGCGCAAACCGGGGCGCGAATGGGTTCTTGCCGAAGGTGTGCGCAGGACCAATCAGGCGGAATTGATCTGCGTCAGCCACGTCTATGTTCACCAGGATTTTGCCGCTATTTCGGGGGAACTGGAAACGCACAATGGCGCGATCCATAGCCTAATCGAAAGTCGGTTCGACGTGCAGGTTGTCGAAGTTCATCAGGAAATCATGTCTGTGAAACTTGACAATAATACCGCACGGACGCTGGAGATGCCTGCAAAAGCTGACGCCTTGTTGGTTACCCGCCGCTATCTGGCGCGTGACGACAGGCCGGTTTTGGTATCGTTCAATTGGCATCCGCTTGCAGGGTTCAGATATGGCCAGGTGATCAGATGAGAGTGACACAATACCCATCCGCTTGGTTTGGCGGTAGCGAACCTTGAATCATCGCCTGAATTCTGAAAGCACGTCGCAGAGCAGGTGCAGGTATTGGCAACAAGTTTACGTCCATCTGACATTCAATGACACACATGGGAGCAACCATATCCAACGTCGCGATGTCCTGGTCAGACAGCTGGATGTATTAGTGCGGCCGAAATATTGCAGGCAGAAAGATCGACCGATTAATAACGATAGTCAGGGCATTTGAATGATCGGGACAAATCTCGTCTCACGGCAATGCGGACGAAAGCAACCGCACCACAATTGGCAGCATTGTCCCGCAAACTGTGCATTCGAAGACGTCGAGATTGCTGCTCTGTAGCGAATGTCTTCTTCGACGGGCCGCTCCGCAGCATGACTGAGCATGGGCCAATGGCCGGTATGTGCCGATTGTGTTGAAAAACTCCGAAATCAGAGCGTCGCGGATTTCTTGCGAAAACCTATGAAGCGAAATAGTCGGAAAGCTTTGACCACGAGACAGCGCATGGCTGCGCGTGAGCGCATGTAGGCGATTTGGGCCGACCCCCGCGCCAAAAATTTAGGATCGGGCTGCATGGAAAGAAAAATCATCGTTCAGGCCCTAAAACGGAGTTTTTCAACACAATCTGCACTAACCTGCCTTTCAATAGTTTATCGAATATTGCGCTGTGGCATCCCTGAAGCGGTTCACGGGACATCGCGCTGTGTCTTCATAAGTTGGAGATCCCGAACTTCAACATTCCAAAAGCAAGTGGCCTGAAAAACGTCGCTCAGCGAATTGCCGCACGCAACGTTACTCAGGTAGCAAGCCGAGACGTTGGTGCGCAGCTATGTCGAAGCGGGTTTTCAGAAGATACATCTAGACGCAAGTATGGCCTGCGGCGGCGAACCGCGCCCGAGCTTTTCGGACATCGCGGAAAGAGCTGCACGCCTGTGCAGAATTGCGGAAGACTATGCGCCAGATCCGTCAAAATTGATCTACGTTATCGGATCCGAAGTTCCCGTACCTGGGGGCGAGACCGACGATATGCAGGATCTCCAAATCACGACACCAGAACGGTTGGATGAAACCATCCAAACGCATGAATCCGCCTTCCGCAAAGAAGGCTTAGAAGGTGCGTGGGAGCGCGTCGTCTCAGTTGTGACGCAGCCCGGGGTAGATTTCAGCCACAGCTCTGTTCGTCAGTTCGATCCTGCCGCGGCAGTTGATCTTGTCGCAGCGATTAACCGGCACCCGCGTTTGACCTTCGAAGGTCATTCAACTGATTATCAGCCTACATCCAGCCTCGCCCAACTTGTCGAGCGTCACGTCTTCTTCCTCAAGGTCGGACCGGAACTGACTTTCCGGTTTCGCGAGGCGGTTTTTGCATTGGCTGCAATCGAAGATAGGGTTTGTCCAAAGACGGTATCTGGGATCATCGGCGTGCTCGACGAAGCAATGGACAATGCGCCCGCGCACTGGGACGGCTACTATGCTGGAACACCAACGGACATCGCGTTGCAACGCCATTTCAGCTTTAGTGATCGGATTCGTTATTTTTGGCAAGAAGCGCCCGTGCGCGACGCCGTTGACCTGCTTCTCAACAATCTCGTCGCAGCAGACGTCCCCAATGGGCTGATTGTGTTGAAAAACTCCGAAATCAGAGCGTCGCGGATTTCTTGCGAAAACCTATGAAGCGAAATAGTCGGAAAGCTTTGACCACGAGACAGCGCATGGCTGCGCGTGAGCGCATGTAGGCGATTTGGGCCGACCCCCGCGCCAAAAATTTAGGATCGGGCTGCATGGAAAGAAAAATCATCGTTCAGGCCCTAAAACGGAGTTTTTCAACACAATCGGCTTGTAACGCAGGCCTTCGGCGGACTTGAATTTGACGAAACCTCCGGCGACATCCGCACGCTTCTGGACACTCATGTGTGCAAAGCGGTTTCAAGATACTACGCGGCATGTGGCTTTGGCTGCCCGCCATCGTCAGACCGAAAACCCACGCGATGAAATTATCCAACGCCACACTGCGCGACCTGCCTGATCCGATCCTATGCCCAAGCTATGACCGCTCGCCCTGATCAAAGTTGCGAAAGCCGCCAGCGACCAACCCTGCGCGTGGCTGGGACAACACAAATTATGCGGAAATCTAATCGATGAACCGCGTTTCGCTGATGCCTTTGAGGGCTGGTTGCAGATAATTTGGGCGGATGGTTTGAGCGCTTCTTTGAACAAGTATTTGTACGGTTATCACTGAAAAGGACGCGGCTATGAAAGCAATAATTTTTCCCGCTCGTGGTGAAGTCACCTGCGCAAGCCTTCCCGATCCCGTTGCGGGCAACGGCGAAGTGGTGATCGCAGTCAAGGCAAGCGGACTCTGCCACACAGATTTCGAAGTGCTGAAGGCCGATTGTGTTGAAAAACTCCGAAATCAGAGCGTCGCGGATTTCTTGCGAAAACCTATGAAGCGAAATAGTCGGAAAGCTTTGACCACGAGACAGCGCATGGCTGCGCGTGAGCGCATGTAGGCGATTTGGGCCGACCCCCGCGCCAAAAATTTAGGATCGGGCTGCATGGAAAGAAAAATCATCGTTCAGGCCCTAAAACGGAGTTTTTCAACACAATCGGCCAATTACGGAACGTCAGCATTTCCTGTGGTTCCGGGTCACGAATACGCTGGTGTGGTGGCTGATGTCGGGCCCGGCGTCACAGGTCTTACCGTTGGGGACCGGGTCGTTGTTGACCCAAACCTCGAATGTGGAACGTGCCGCGCCTGCCTACGCGGCTGGGCCCATTTGTGCGACTCCCTCGGCGCGTATGGCGTAACCGAAAGCGGAGGCTTTGCCGAGTTCAGTCGGGTCAAAGCATCCGCGCTTCACCGGATCGGCGACATAGACTTCAGCATAGCCGCCTTGTGCGAACCGATGGGATGCGTCCTAAACGGGCTTGATGCCGTGCGTTCCTCAATAACGGACAATGCACTGATTTTCGGAGCCGGTCCGATGGGCTTACTGTTGGCCATGGCGTTGAGCGCCCACAATGTGCCTGACATTGTGTTCACCGATATTGATGATGCTCGACTGGAACTGGCGGCAAGTTTTGGTTTTGAAATCGTGGCTTCCGGATCCTCTGAATTGGCGGCCTTGCACTACGGGGTTGATCTGGTCGTGGATGCTACCGGCGTTCCTGCGGTCGCGGGCAATCTGGCAAACTACATGGCCAACGGCGCGAAAGGCCTGTTCTTCGGCGTCTGCCCATCTGACGCACGCATCGAAGTGTCCCCATTCGAGGTGTTCCGCCGTCAATTGACATTCGCCGGCTCTCATTCGTTGAACCACAACATCCCGCAAGCACTCGAAACGATCGCCGCTTTCGGTCCGGATATCAGCCGCGTCGTGTCGCATCGCATGCCTTTGGAAGGTGTCTCCAATATTCTGTTGTCCAGCCCGCCTAAAGGGAGCTTAAAAATACAGGCAACGATAAGCTGAGTGTGCGATTTATGCGATGGAGCCTTGGGACAGAACCAAGTGGTTAGAATTCATAGGAAGCAGCTCTTAAGTGCATGGCAACCGGCTCAAATGACAGCTTCTGATGTTGCAGTTGGCGCAGCTGCGCCCGTAGTGAAGGTCCGGTTAGTATCAATTTTGTTGAAAAACTCCTGCTTGATCGAGGGCTATGGCGCTGATTCAATCCTCTCAACAAGCGGGAGGATCAGCCATGATGGGACCGAGGCAGGAAGCACAGGCGGCGCTGTTCTATGAGTTCTCGCTGGAAGACCATGTCCCGCAAGATCACCTGCTGCGATCGATTGATCGTTTCGTCGATCTGAGCAGCATCCGCGCCCATCTTGCCGATTTCTACAGCCACACCGGTCGTCCTTCGATCGATCCTGAACTGCTGATCCGGATGCTGATCGTCGGTTACTGCTTCGGCATCCGGTCCGAGCGGCGGCTCTGTGAAGAGGTACACTTGAACCTCGCGTACAGGTGGTTTTGTCGGCTCGACCTGGCCGATCGGGTGCCGGATCACTCGACCTTTTCAAAGAACCGGCATGGTCGGTTCCGCGAGAGTGAGCTGCTGCGCCATCTCTTCGAGACCACGGTCGCGCGATGCATCGCCGAAGGTCTCGTCAGCGGTCAGCGCCTGGCCGTCGATGCCAGCTTGATCGAGGCGGATGCCAACAAGCAGTACTCTGCGCCAAAGGAAGAATGGGACATTGCGCGGATCGATGCAGACGCTGCACCCCGCGCGGTCCGCGAGTATCTCGACACTCTGGATGAGGCCGCATTCGGAGCAGCGACACCGGTCGAGCCAAAGTTCACGTCCTATTCCGACCCAGCCAGCCAGTGGACGGCGGCGCGTAAGGGTCCCGCATTTTTTGCCTACTCCGACAACTATCTCATCGATACCGATCATGGTGTCATCGTCGACGTGGAAGCGACACGGTCGATCCGTCAAGCCGAGGTGGGGTCAACCAAGACGATGCTGAAGCGGGCCAAAGAGCGCTTCGATCTTCATCCCGAACGGCTGATCGCCGACACCGCCTACGGATCGGGACCCATGCTCGGATGGCTGGTGGGTGAAAAGATCGCACCGCACATCCCGGTCTTCGACAAAGCCGGGCGCACCGATGGCACCTGGTCCCGAGCTGACTTCGAATGGGATGCCGAGAACAATCAATACATCTGCCCGGAAGGCGAGGCTCTGAAGCAGTTCCGCCGAAACTACTCCGACCCCAATCGCGGCCCAACCGGCAAGGGCGTGGCCAAGTACCAAGCGCTGAAGCACACCTGCCAATCCTGTCCTTCCAAGCCGAAGTGCTGCCCGAATGCCGACGCCCGTAAGATCACCCGTGAGGAACATGAGGACGCTCGCGACATCGCCCGCGCAATCGCCAAAACGCCGCAATACAAGATCTCGGTGAAGCTCCGGAAGAAGGTCGAAATGCTCTTTGCCCACCTCAAGCGCATTCTCGGCCTGGGACGGCTCCGATTACGTGGACCATGCGGCGCAAATGACGAATTCCTGCTCGCCGCCACTGCCCAAAACCTTCGCAAACTGGCAAAGATCTTTCCTGCACCGCAGCAAACGCGCAAAGCCTGATCAGAAAGGCGCTCGCGCTATGTTCAAATCGCTACTTTCTGCGCCCGCAACACGTTGTTTTTCCACAGAATCAATCCAAACCGAACCTTCGCTGCGCTCAGGATCGACAAACAAGGTGCGGACAGAGCCGTCATTGGATTTTCCGGCTTCGCTGGCGCAGCATCTGTTCGCAGTTGCGGCACTTGCTTCGCCGCATCGCAGCCCAGGTCACCGATGCAGCCGTTCAGGCCCGTCGAAAGTCACCAAACCGGAACCGCCTTTTCGCTGCGCGCTGGATCAACATTAAGGGCGCGGACTCTGCCGACGTTGGTCTTCGCGAAGCCAATGGCCGCTTCGGTTTTGCCGCAATCGCCGCGAAATGCAGCATCGGTGCGAACCGGTCATTGCTTGCAGCTGTCTGCTACCTATGCCGATACGCTGCGGGCAGACATGAAATTATCACTGACGTAGGGATTCCATGCGTTCCGCCGAAATCACTCAAACAGATACCGCATCAAGGATTTCTTCTCTCGAAATGTCGGATTTGCGACCTGTTCGGATGACACGGCCACGACGCATGATGACGTAATGATCGGCATGCTCGACCGCGAAATCGAAGTACTGCTCAACAAGTATGATCGCCATGTCGCCCTTGTCGCGCAAATGCGCAATTACCCGGCCGATCTGTTGGATGATGTTGGGCTGAATGCCCTCGGTCGGTTCATCCAGCAGCAGCAGCTTTGGTTTCGTGATCAGCGCTCGGGCGATCGACAGTTGTTGCTGTTGTCCGCCCGACAAGTCGCCGCCGCGCCGGCTGAGCATTTCTTTCAGGACTGGAAACAGCTCGAAAATCTCATCCGGGATCACACGCGCGGCGGGGCCTAAGCAGGCGAACCCTGTCTCCAGGTTTTCTTTGACACTCAGCAAAGGGAACACATCGCGCCCTTGGGGCACATAGCCGATGCCCAGTTTTGCCATACGATGTGCCGACGCTTTGCCGACCGATTGCTGATCGATCGAAATCGATCCGGAAGATCGCGGATGCGTGCCAGAAATTGCCTTCAGCAGGCTGGTCTTGCCGACACCGTTGGTGCCCATCACGCAGGTGACCTGGCCCAATTGCGCCTGGAATGAAATGTCATAGAGGATTTGCGAACTGCCATAGTGCAGCGACAGGTTTTCGACGTTCAACATCGCTCAGCGCCCCAAATAGACATCAATGACGTCCTGGTTCTTGGTCACGTGATCAAGGCTGCCCTCGGCCAGAACCGACCCTTCATTAAGCACCGTCACACGGCAATTGAGGCGGCGCACGAAGTCCATGTCGTGTTCAACCACAACCACCGCGCGGGTCTTGGCCGCCTTCACCAGAATGCTGGTGGTATGCTCGCGTTCCTCAGGAGTCATCCCCGCCGCAGGCTCATCAACCAAAAGCAGTTTCGGTTCCTGCGCCAACAGCATTCCGATCTCCAGCCACTGCTTTTGCCCGTGGCTCAACTCGCCGGATTTGCGATCAAGGGCATCGGTCAAACCAATTTCCAACGCCAGCAGTCGCACCTTGTCAGCGTCGGTTTCGCTGCGCCGGTAGAACAGAACCGACAACGGACCGCGCTTTTTTTTCAATGCCAGCAGCAGGTTGTCAAAAACGCTCTGATCCTCGAACACGGTCGGGCGCTGGAATTTGCGCCCCACGCCGGCCTGCGCGATTTTCGCTTCGGACATATTCAGAAGCGAAGCGGATTTCTCGCCCCAGACAACGCGACCTTCGTTGGGTTTCGTTTTGCCGGTGACAATGTCCATGAAGGTGGTTTTTCCAGCCCCGTTTGGCCCGATAATCGCGCGCATCTCGGCTGGGCCGATCTGGAATGACAGGTTGTTGATCGCTTTGAACCCGTCGAACGAGACCGACACCCCCGAGACTTCCAGCAGCACGCTCATTGCTGGGCCTCGCGCTCGCGAAGCGATCCCTGATCGGGGCCAAGGTCGGCGCCGTGTCGATTTGGCGCAAGGCGCCCGTTCAGCAGGTCGAATAGGCCGCCAATCCCTTTTGGTGCGTACATGGTGACCAGAACGAACGACAGCCCAAGAACGACCTGCCACCAGTCCACCCAGTTTATCGTGTAGAACCCAAGCGGCACGGCAGGAACCTGACCGCTGGTGAACCAGGTCGACACCAGGCTGACCAACGCCGCACCGATGACCGCTCCGTAAAGCCGCCCGCGCCCGCCGATCGCCACCCAGACCGCGAGGTAAATCGAGGCAATGGGCGCGATCTCGGCCGGGTTGATGATCCCGGCCTGGGGGTAATAAAGCGCCCCTGCAATGGCGGCGATCACGGCGGTCAGCACGAAGACGAACAGTTTGTAGCTTTCGACCGAATAACCAAGGAACCGCATCCGCGCCTCATCATCGCGGATCGCGCGGATCACATTGCCAAACTTGCCCGAGACGACCCAGGCTGCCACCAGATACCCCAGCAACAGGGCCAGCGCGCTTGCCCAGAAGAACCACAGCGATATCGTCGATTGCGGTATCGCTGCAGCGCCCGGCAGGTTTTGCAAGCCCGAAAGCCCGTTGTTGCCCCTCAGCCCACTTTCGTTCTGGAACAGATACAGCGCCAGCGCCAACGTCATCGCCTGTGTCAGGATCGACAGGTAAACCCCTGTCACCCGGCTGCGGAACGCCAGCCAGCCGAAGACCAGTGCAAGAAAACCGGGGACCAGAACCACCAGAATCAGCTGCAGCGTCAGGCTATGCGCGAACATCCAGATCACCGGGAATTCGTTGCTGCCAACCACACCAAAAATCTGCGTGCCGATGGCGTCCACAACCTCCTGATCTGTCGGTGGAATTTCGGCGTTGGCCAACGAGGCGACAACGATGTCACGGGTCCGCGCGTACATCAGCCACATGCCGATCATATAGCCGCCAAGACCGAAGAACGCGATGTGACCAAGGGACAGGATGCCGCAATAGCCCCAGATCAGATCCATCGCGATGGCCACAAGACACAGGCACAGGGTCTTGCCGAGGGTCTTGATGAAACTGGTCGAGATCAGGCCGGGGCCGGCCGCCTCGGACATGACTGTCACGACCAGTGTGAACAGGGCCAGACAGCCAAGAAAGATCAACACCGAAGGGTTTTTGAAGATGAAACTGCGCGCCATGTCCTAATCCCCCGCCGCCCGGCCTTTGAGGGCGATGATGCCACGTGGCCGGAACTGAATGAAAATGATGATGAAAACGATCATGTAGGTTTGCGCCGCAAGCGTGTTGCCGGGGTTGGCCCACTCGATGCCTTTTTGCAGAAATCCGATCATCACGGCCCCGGCTAGAGTGCCCCAGATATTGCCGACGCCACCAACGACCACGGTCATGAAGCTTTGCACGATGTAGTCGCTGCCAAGCTCGCTTGTGACCTTGGCGAACAACCCGATTGCCACGCCAGCGACCCCGGCAATGCCCGAGCCGAGACCGAAGGTCAGCATGTTCACCCGGTCCGGGTTGATCCCCATGCTGGCGGCCATGCGCGGGCTCTGGGTGACGGCACGGGTTTCAAGACCCATGCGGGTGCGTTTCATGATGAACAGGAAGACGCCAAGAAAGATCAGCGCCAGCACGAAGATTGCGATGCGGATGTAACTGATGCTGACCACGTCATTCAGCACCCAGGCCCCGTCCAGCCAGGCGGGCGAGGTCAGCGGACGCGCCTGCGTTCCGAACACGTTCTTGGCTATCTGCTGCAAGGCGATGGAAATCCCGAAGGTCGCCAGAAGGGTCTCGAGCGGGCGGTTGTAGAGGTGCCGGATCACCAACCGCTCCATCGCGACGCCGGCGACGAAGGTAACGGCAAAGGCCATTGGCAGGGCGACGATGATCGAGACGGTATAGCTGGGGATCAGAAGTTGCACGACATAGCCGGTGTAGGCGCCCATCATGATGAACTCTCCATGGGCCATGTTGATGACGCCCATGACACCGAAGGTGATGGCGAGCCCGATGGCCGCAAGAAAGAAGATCGAGGCCAGCGACAGTGCGTCGAGCGTCAGGTCAATCGTCTGGTTGATCGCAACATTGGTGCCGATAGCGGCAAGCGCCGCCTCGGCGGCAGCGGTGACGGCGGGCGACGGGTCGGCGTAGGCATCCAGGAACGTATGCGTGGCAAAGGCATTGGCCATGTCGGCTTGGGTGACCAGCGGTGGCACCGCACCTGCGGCTGCCAATGTGGCATAGGCCGTGGAGCGTGCGTCCGGTAACGACAGTCCGGCGACCGGCACCCCTCCGACCCGCCCGCTGTCAATATTCTCGGACAGGGCGGCGCGAATATCGGCATCCGTTACGCGCGGCGGAGCGAGGCCTGCGTCGGCCAACAGAGCGTAAGCGTCATCTTCGGACAATTCTGCGCTTCCGGGTTTCAGAACGCGGGCGATGTTTACGTTCTCGGGCGGGTCGCCCGCGACCACCATACGCCGGGTTTCGACCAGCGGGTTCAGAGTTGCCCGCAGGTCCAGCGAAATGCAGCCCGAGGTCCCCTCGATTGCCGCGATGCGCTTGGCTTCGTCGGAGTCGTAGCCGATGGTCAGCAACTGGCGCAGACGCTCTTTGCTGGCGCGCAGCACCGGGTTTTTTTCGGTCTCGACCGACGCGCGCAGCGGTGCCAGATGGCTGGCTTCGGGATCGCGCTGGATTGCCAGAAGTGCAGCGCGGCGACGCTCGGGATCGGGATCGGATAGCTGGAATTGCACGAGTGCTGCACCGATCATCGCGCGAATGCCGCTGTTGGGTTTGAGTTGTTTCAGGTCGTTCTTGGTCAGCACTGCAACATCGGCGCCATCCTCGAAGTCAAACAGCGCGACCTGTTTGTCATCGCCTTCAACCCCGTAGAAGAACAGCCCGTCCTCCTTGCGCTGCCACATCTCCTTGGCCTGCCACTTCTGCAGCACGTTCTGCGCCTGAGGCGTGCCACTGCTCGCCAGTGCGGTAATTGCCGGCTCGATGGTCTTGCGAGAGCTTTTTTCGATGAGCGCGCGGTGCTCTTGCAGCACATCCTGGATCGTCCGATCCTGCGCGATGGCCGGCAGCGCAATAGCGCCAAGGGCGAGGACCGCCAGAAGAAAAACGCGCATGTCGGAGTGCCTGTTCATGGTGGAAGGGGGCAATTGCCGCCCCCTTCGCGTGTTTACGAGCGATCAGTAGTTCGAGAGTGTCTGAACGCAGCTTTTGGTCTCGGTGTTGTACATACCGCAGCCAAGCTCCTGCCAATCCGACATCAGGACTGCGGATTCGGGCAGGAAGTCGGTCCAGGCGTCGCCGGGGACTTCCGCGGTCTGGCTGATGATGTCGAATTGACCGTCGGCCTGGATCTCACCGATCAGTACCGGCTTGGCCAGGTGGTGGTTCGGCAGCATCACGGCGGTGCCGCCTGTCAGGTTCGGTACTTCCAGACCGTACATCGCGGTGCGAACAGCGTCGACGTCGGCAGTACCAGCGGCTTCCACCGCCTGCACCCACATGTTGAAGCCGATCACGTGGGCTTCCATCGGGTCGTTGAACACCCGCTCGTCGCCCATGCGGTCTTTCCACTTGGCGACGAATTCGTCGTTCAGATCGCTTTCCGCTGACTGGAAGTAGTTCCAGGCCGCCAGGTGACCGACGAGGTTCGACGTATCGAGGCCCGATAGTTCTTCCTCACCGACAGAAAACGCCACGACCGGGATGTCGTCTGCCGATACGCCAGCGGCGGCCAGTTCCTTGTAGAACCCGATGTTCGCATCACCGTTGATGGTCGAGATCACGCCGACTTTCTTGCCGTCAGCCCCAAGGGCAACCACATCGGCAACGATCTTGGACCAGTCGGAATGGCCAAAGGGCGTGTAGTTCGTAAAGATGTCGTCCGCCGCGATGCCCTTGTCCTGAAGATAGGCCTCAAGAATGTTGTTCGTGGTACGCGGATAGACATAGTCGGTCCCGAGCAGCGCGAACTTTTCGACGCCAAGTTCATCCAGGAAATAATCCGTCGCCGGGATCGCCTGCTGGTTCGGGGCAGCACCGGTGTAGAAGACGTTTTTGGAGCTTTCCTCGCCCTCGTACTGCACCGGATAGAACATCAGACCGTTGAGTTCTTCCAGAACCGGCAGGGCCGATTTGCGGCTGACGCTGGTCCAGGAGCCGAAGATCACGTCGACTTCTTCAACGCTCAACAGCTCGCGAGCTTTTTCAGCAAACAGCGGCCAGTCGGAAGCCGGGTCAACGACGACAGCTTCAAGCTGCTTGTCCAAAACACCGCCAGCGGCATTCTGTTCGTCGATTAACATCAGCATGGTGTCTTTCAGCGTGGTTTCCGAGATTGCCATCGTGCCGGAGAGTGAATGCAGCACGCCGATTTTGATCGTGTCCTGCGCAGTCGCGGGCGCTGCAAGCGCAGCCGCCGCCAACGCGCCAGTCAGTGAAGTTTTCAGAAGCGATTTCATGGAGTTCCTTCCAAGCAGGGCGGAACAGCCTGGGCCGCCTTGCTGGGCAAGACGTGATCCCATAAGTTCCCCCTGCAACATCAGTGTTGCAACCGTGTGGCGGCCCGTCAGATGTCCAAATCATCGGGTCGTCACACACCCTCAAATCCGTTTGCCGAAGCAATCGACGGATCGGGCGGGTCAAGAAATGCCGCAGTGCGGCACAATGACAACGCGCAGGCAGACATAGCGGCCCGACTTCCGTCATATTGGCCAAAATTTGTGCACATTCCTGACATCTGCCCAAATTTTAAGCGTCGACCACCGCGCCGCTTGCGGTTCGCGCGATTTTCAGTGCGTCGTCGATCCAGTCAAAGCATTGAGATTGGGCTGCCGAAGGGGGATACAGAATCACCATTGTAGACAGAATATTGGTCACCGACGGCGCACAGCCGCGGGCAATTGGCGCGGCAAACGTGGCTGTGGCCGCGTCCAGTCGTGGCTCGACGCTCAGCGCATTGCGTCAGTCCGGATCGCTGAAACTTCTGTTCCCGCGCGTTGCCGTTGCGACCGGCGTGACTGCCGTCAGCATTAACACTGCCGGTGGCGTCACTGGCGGAGATCGTTTCGAACTCCGCGCCGAAGCCCGCTCAGGCAGCCGCTTGACCCTGACGACGCAGGCAGCCGAACGCATATATTGCGCCAATGGGGACGAAGTCAGCGACGTCTCGACCCATCTGTACATGGCTGACGGCGCGCGGATCGACTGGTTGCCGCAAGAGACCATTATCTTCAACCGCTCCGCGTTAAGCCGAAAGTTGCATATCGACATGGCACCGGATGCAACCTTTCTGGCGGTCGAACCGCTGGTCTTTGGGCGCGCTGCAATGGGTGAGACGCTGCGAAACGTCTCGCTCAGTGATCATATCCGCCTGCGGCGCGGCGGTGCGCTTGTATTCGCGGATGCGATCCGCCTGCGTGGCGACGCAAAGGCGCAGTTGGCCGGTCCATTCACCGGCGGCGGTGCCGGCGCTTGCGCATCGTTGATCTACGCGGCACCGGATGCCGAACTGCTGGTCGAGCGCCTGCGTGCATTGTTGCCGGACAGCGCCGGGGTCAGCTTGATCCGCCCCAGCATCCTGTTCGCGCGACTGCTGGCTGTCGACAGTTACCTGCTGCGCAAAAGCCTGATTCCGGCGATCGAGGCGCTGCGCAAAGCCCCCTTGCCAAAGACATGGACCCTCTGAGATGCAACTGACCCCACGCGAAAAAGACAAACTGCTCGTCGCCATGGCCGCCGAGGTTGCCCGCAAACGCATGGCGCGCGGCGTCAAGCTGAACCACCCCGAGGCGATCGCCCTGATCACAGACGCGGTGGTCGAAGGCGCGCGCGACGGGCGCAGTGTTTCGGAAATGATGAGCGCCGGGGCCGAGGTCATCACCCGCGATCAATGCATGGAAGGCGTGCCCGATATGATCCCCGAAGTGCAGGTCGAGGCGACGTTTCCGGACGGCACCAAGCTTGTCACCGTCCACACCCCCATCCGGTAGGCCGGGGTTCACCCCGGCACCCCAAGAACAGGACACTCACATGATCCCCGGAGAACTCTTCCCCGCCGACGGCACCCTGACCCTGAACGAAGGGACCCAGGCCATCACCCTGATGGTCGCCAATACCGGCGACCGCCCCGTACAGGTCGGCAGCCACTATCACTTCGCCGAGGCCAACCCGGCGCTGGAGTTCGACCGAACCACCGCCCACGGCTGCCGGTTGGACATCGCCGCCGGAACCGCCGTGCGGTTCGAACCGGGGCAGAGGCGCGAGGTTCAGGTGATCCCGCTCAACGGTGCGCGGCGGGTGTTCGGGTTCAATCAGGCCGTGATGGGAGACCTCTGATGTCCCGACAAATCGCCCGCGCTGACTATGCCGCCATGTATGGCCCGACTACCGGAGACCGCCTGCGGCTCGCCGACACCGATCTGATTATCGAAGTTGAACGCGATCTGACCACCTATGGGGAGGAGGTCAAGTTCGGCGGCGGCAAGGTGATCCGCGACGGGATGGGTCAGTCTCAGGTGACGCGGGCGGGCGGCGCGGTGGATACGGTGATTACCAATGCGCTGATAGTGGATCACTCGGGCATCTACAAGGCCGATGTCGGCCTGCGTGACGGGCGGATCGCGAAGATCGGCAAGGCCGGGAACCCGGACACGCAGCCCGGCGTCGATATCATCATCGGCCCCGGAACCGAGGCGATTGCCGGTGAAGGGCGCATCCTGACCACCGGCGGTTTCGACAGCCACATCCACTTTATCTGCCCGCAACAGATCGAAGACGCGCTGCACTCGGGCGTTACCACAATGTTCGGCGGCGGCACCGGTCCGGCGCATGGCACGCTGGCGACGACCTGCACGCCCGGCGCCTGGCACATCGGGCGGATGCTGCAATCGCTCGACGCGTTTCCGATGAATTTCGGTCTGGCGGGCAAAGGCAACGCCAGCCAGCCGGGGGCGCTGGTCGAGATGGTCGAAGCCGGGGCCTGCGCGCTGAAACTGCATGAGGATTGGGGGACCACTCCGGGCGCGATTGATTGCTGCCTGAGCGTGGCCGACGACATGGACGTTCAGGTGATGATCCACACCGACACGCTGAACGAAAGCGGCTTTGTCGAGCATACACTTAACGCAATGAAGGGCCGCACGATCCATGCGTTTCATACCGAGGGCGCCGGAGGAGGCCATGCACCGGATATTATCAAGATCTGCGGCGAGGATCACGTGCTGCCAAGCTCGACCAACCCGACCCGCCCTTTCACGGTCAATACTCTGGAAGAGCACCTGGATATGCTGATGGTCTGCCATCACCTCGACAAATCAATCCCCGAGGATATCGCCTTTGCAGAAAGCCGGATCCGGCGAGAGACGATCGCGGCGGAAGATATCCTGCACGACATGGGCGCGTTTTCGATCATTGCCAGCGACAGTCAGGCGATGGGCCGCGTCGGCGAGGTTCTGATCCGCACCTGGCAGACCGCTGACAAGATGAAGAAACAGCGCGGTCGGCTGGCCGATGAGACGGGGGAGAACGACAATTTCCGGGTTCGCCGCTATATCGCGAAATACACCATCAACCCGGCGATTGCCCATGGCGTTTCGGCTGAGATTGGTTCGGTTGAAGCGGGCAAACGCGCCGACTTGGTCCTGTGGGACCCGGCGTTCTTTGGCGTGAAGCCGGAGATGGTTCTGATGGGCGGAACGATTGTCTGCGCCCAGATGGGCGACCCGAATGCCTCGATCCCGACGCCGCAGCCGGTCTATTCACGGCCCATGTTTGGGGCCTACGGGCGGTCGGTCGAAAACTCTGCCGTCAGTTTCGTTTCGGCGGCCGCGCAGGCGGCAGGGATCGGCGGGCAGCTTGGACTGTCCAAGCAGACAGTGGCTGTTGAGAATACCCGCCAGATCGGTAAGCGAGATCTGCTGCTGAACGACGCGACGCCAAAGGTTGAGGTGGACCCCGAAACCTACGATGTCCGCGCAGATGGCGAGTTGCTGACCTGTGAACCAGCCGAGGTGTTGCCGATGGCGCATCGGTATTTTTTGTTTTGAGGGCGCCGACGATGTCATTTGATGACTTGCACCGAACGCATATCGAATATGCACACAACGATATTTCAGCGTTGGACGATGCGGTCTACCGTTGCAACCGTGGGAGGAAACCAAACTCACAATACGAAGAGGTTTCTAATGACACAAACAACGCAATCATCGACATTCGACCGCTCAACCGGGTTTCGCGCATCACTCGACAACTTTTTCGCGGGCATCGGACAGGGTTTCAATGCCTACATGGTTCGACGATCGCGTCTCGATCAGATCGAAAAACTCAACGCGAAAACCGATGCGAAACTGGCTTCTATGGGGCTGGATCGCGACGGTATCGTGCGACACGTCTTCCGCGACATGCTTCATCTGTAGGACGACTGTTCGCAAGACATTCGGGGGGCCGGTCTTGACCCCCCGAGACCTGCAAGAGCTGGTTTGTCATACTGTCCGTCATCACGCCGATAGTCGGGATCGTGGCGCAGCCTGCACCCTCACCTACGACGCGCGCTTCCTGCGCCGCAAAACCCTCACGACAGACAGTGGCGAGGCATTTCTCGTCGATCTCCCCCACACCACGTCCCTCCACCACGGCGACGCCTTCGAACTGACGGATGGCCGCCTGATCGAGGTCATCGCGGCCAAGGAACCCTTGCTGGAGATCACCGGCGAGCTAACACCGCTCGCCTGGCATATCGGCAACCGGCACTGCCCTTGCCAGATCGAACCTGACCGTCTGCTGATCCAGCGCGATAAGGTCATCCGGGATATGTTGGAAAAGCTCGGCGCAACCCTGCGCGAGGTGAGCGAATCCTTCACCCCCGAAGGCGGCGCCTATGGCCACGGACGGACCCATTCCCATGACCACTGAGGCACTGTCGCCCAACGATTTGCTGACCCTGGCGCAATGGCTCTCGCCCAGCTTTCCGGTCGGGGCGTTCAGTTACAGTCATGGGTTGGAATGGTCGGTCGATACCGGTGAGGTCACCAACGCGAACTCATTCGCGACATGGCTGGCAACCGTGATCGAACAGGGGGCGGGGCGCACCGATTTGATCTTGTTGGCGGCGGCTTATCGCGCGGGATCGCGCGGCGAACTGGCCGAGGTTGACGCGTTGGCCCGTGCTCTTGCGTGCTCGGCTGAGCGCTTGCTGGAAACCGAACAACAGGGGGCAGCATTTGCGCACACCGCCTCGGCAATCTGGAGGCTGAACCTGCCGGAACTGGCGTTTCCGGTTGCGGTGGGCGCGGCGGCCTCCTCGCAGGGCGTTCCGCTTGATCCTACGGCACGGATGTACCTTCAGGCTTTCGCCAGCAATCTGGTATCAGCTGCGATCCGCTTGATCCCGCTGGGCCAGACCGAAGGGCAGGCATGCCTCGGCGGGTTGGCAACGCTGATCAACCGAACTGCAGATATCGCCCTGGGACAGTCATTGGACGGCCTTGGGTCATCCGCGTTTCTGGTCGATATCGCCTCAATGTGCCACGAAACCCAAAACTCAAGGATATTCCGCTCATGACGTCTACAAATGGCCCTCTGCGCGTTGGCATCGGCGGCCCGGTCGGCGCAGGCAAAACCACCCTGACCGCCGCGCTGTGCGTGGCAATGCGCGATCAGTTCTCGGTCGCCGCAATCACAAACGATATCTACACGCGCGAAGATGCCGAGGCGCTGGTACGCCTTCAGGCGCTGCCCAGTGACCGGATCATGGGTGTCGAGACCGGCGGTTGCCCTCATACGGCGATCCGTGAGGATGCCTCTATCAACCTTGCCGCCGTGGCCGAAATGACCGCCCGCCATCCAGACCTTGAGGTCGTGTTCATCGAAAGCGGTGGCGACAACCTGTCGGCAACCTTCAGCCCCGAGCTGGCAGACCTGACGCTTTACATCATCGACGTTGCTGCGGGCGAAGAGATCCCTCGGAAAGGCGGCCCCGCAATCACCAGGTCTGACTTGCTGATCATCAACAAAACCGACCTGGCCCCTCATGTCGGCGCATCGCTCGACGTCATGCGACGGGACGCTGCCAGAATGCGCGGCGACCGACCCTTCGAATTTGCCTTTTTGAAAGCGGATGATGGAATACAGGCTATCATCCAGCACGTGACGGAAATCGGTGGTCTAAGGGCGATTGCTTGCAGGTGAGTGCGTAGACGCGCCATATTTTGAGTCCACACAATTCTGTAGTTTCAGGCAGCGAGGAAATATTCAGAATGACCCGCTTTCGGTGTGATGGCATCCCTACTGAAAGTACGTGCGCAATCTGGCGAACTCCCGATTTTGGCCGAACCGCGCTATCAGTCATGAAACTGATGGTGGGATCACGATTCCTTGACCTCGTCTGTTTTGTTACATCTGCCGATGTCAGTTAGAGACTTGTCGAAAGCGTGGTACACTTCGAGGCTGGCCGGATAAGGATCGCTCGGACAGCCGGTGGTCTAAGCGGAGGATATGAAATGACCCGATTAGTCAACATGCACCGCTCGGTTCTTTTCTCCGCTGCGGCGCTAGTTGCGACCGGCGTGACAGGTTTCGCAGCGCCCGCCCGTGCGCAATCCCTAAAGGCGACACAGTCGATGCGAGGTGGGGCAAACAACTACATTCCCGGCGCGCCGATCGTGGAGCGGATTGGCGGTGGCGGCTTTTTGATGGCATGTACGGTCCGTCGCGCAGGCGATGGCGCCCCGCTGTCTGGTCAGCGCATTCAGATCTGGGCGCATACAACTGAGGGGCACGAGCGTGATCCCCATAGTCACGGCGCAACGCTAACCGACAATAATGGCGAATTTCGCCTCGAAATGCCGCAGATTGTCCCTGCGTTTGGCCAGCCCCACGGGCATTTGGCCTATGATGGGGATGATTTTCAAACGGTGTTTCTGCGTCCGATCATGGCCAACTCAAGTGAAACGAACCTCATTGCCAACTTTGTCCTTCAACCGGCTTGAGCATCGGGCAAGCTCTGCGAAGGACCTTCATCTGGACCGCATTGGCATCGGTAATGCTGGTTCCGGTCGCAGTGGCCGCGGCCAGCCCACTTCTTGCCTGGCGTGACCCGGTCTATATTGCCGCTGGCTTTGCGGGCATTGCTGCCATGGCGCTGATGATGGTTCAGCCATTGCTGGCGCGGGGATATCTGCCAGGGCTACCTGCGCGCCTGAGTCGTCGCGTGCACCGGATCAACGGGGCACTTTTGGTCTTTCTGGTCACACTTCACGTGGCTGGACTTTGGGTCACCAGCCCACCGGATATGATCGACGCCCTGACCTTTTCGTCGCCGACTCCGTTCTCAAACTGGGGTGTCATTGCGATGTGGGCGCTGTTTGTGTCCGCGCATTCGGTTAAAATTCGGCATTACTGGCGCTTTGGTCCGGCAAACTGGCGGATCGCTCATGCGATATTGGCGGTCGTGATCGTTGTCACCACAGTCGTTCATGCCGTGCTTGTTCAGGGCACGATGGGCACGAAATCCAAAACGGCTCTCGGCGTCTTCATTGCTGCGGCATTGGCTATCGTTGTCGCCGATGTCTTCAGGCGCAGCCACCGCAGGCGCTGAGCGCTAGCCCAGCAACAACATCCGTATCATCAGCACAGGGTCAATCGAAGGACGGCCATGCGGGCTGTACGATGGTGCAAGAAGCGGGCGAACCTCAGACAGATCAAGAAACCGATCAATGCCACGTAGCGGATGATCCGTCGGCACAAAATCCTCAATCGAGAACTCATAGAACTGCGCACCCTGCGCCACCTGCCTTGGTTCCATCATCGCCGATCCTCCACTCTCAAATAAAGTGAATCAGGGCAGACCGCTCCAATCAACAGACTGTTTCAACACTATCTCCGCAACCTGACCCCTGAACAATTCGTTTTCACTGCAGAAAGCTCGAATGACCGGTTCTCCCCTCGCAAGGCAGCACAGATTTTTTGCACGCGCCGCAAGTTTGGCGCTGCGAGCGCACGCAGCAAGAAAATCCAATTTACAGGTTGGGCTCGCACTTCGTTTTCGCCGCTGCGTGATCTTATGTCTCTTCTAAGTTGGCGAACGGCAAGCAGCGTTCGCCAACATCGCTTAGATGTCGATGCGCTCCGCAATACTCGGAGCATCTTCCAATTCGACGCCAAGGTAGCGCACTGTGCTATCAACCTTCGTATGGCCGAGTAGAAGTTGCACAACACGAAGGTTGCCAGTTTTGCGGTATATCTCAGCGGCTTTGGTCCGGCGGAGCGAATGAGTGCCGTAGCCGCTCGGTTCTAGTCCAATCGCAGCCACCCAATCACGAACTAAAGCGTTTCGACATTAACCTGAGACATATCCGGCGGCCTTAAAGTAGTTCCAGCATTCTACTGGGTCGTAGAGATCGCAGATTGCTCCGATTGCTTCGAAGACCTGGGTAAAGGACCTGGCCCCGATCCGTCGCAAATGGGCTTTCAGTTTAGAGAAGGCCTGCTCGATGGGATTCAGGTCGGGCGAGTACGGTGGCAGGTAAAGGAACCAGCAGCCGTGATTGCGTAAAGCCTGCGTCGCCTCCTTATTCCGGTGGGTTGCCAGGTTGTCGAGAATGACGACAGTGCCGGGGTTGATCTCGGGGACCAGCACTTCGCGGATGTAGGCCGCGAAGGCGGGGCCATCTATCGCTCCCTTGATGACCCAAGGTGCGATCAGCGCGCCTTGGGTCAGGCCCGCGATCAAGGTTTGGGTTCCCCAGCTTCCGAAGGGCGCATCCATCGTCAGGCGCTTACCGCGCTTGGCTCTGCCGCGTAGGCGCGTGAGGTTTGTCTTCACTGCGGTTTCGTCAATAAAGACAACGCGCTCAGGAAAGGTCGCAATGGCTGGCGAGCGGTATCTGAACCAGTCGGCCCGTTGCTGCCTTACCTTGGCGCGGCGGCGCTCGGTTGCGACCAGCGACTTTTTTTGTACGTGAAGCCGAGCCGGGACAGAAGGTTGGCGATGGAGGAGTGATGCACCCGCACACCCTCTGCATCGGCCAGCGCATTACGCAACTCAAAGAGCGTGATGTCAGGGTCTTGTGCGATCAACTCCTCAAAGAATTCCCGATGCGGAGCCAGCTTTCCCTTGCCGCGCGGCGGTCCCTGCCGGGCAGGTTCCGCATGACCCTTCATCCTCACCTGACGCGCCCACCGCGCGCCTGTGGCAGGCGACAGCTTCAACCGCAACGCCGCCGCGCGCCCGCTCAACCCTTCTTCAATGTATCTCTGAAACCGTATCCGAAGCGCAGATGGCAAAGGTGCTGACATGATCCATCCTCCCAAACAGGATGAATCACAGATCAGGTCTCAAGGGAATCCCTCGCGATTCAGGTTCAAGACGAAACGCTTTAGTCGACCATACGCGGAAGAGTTCCGAGGAGGCGCTGGAGCAGGAGTTCAACTCTCTTCACGTCCAGCGCGAGGCCTGCGCCGCCTATGTGGCCAGCCAGAAGCACGAAGGCTGGCTACTTCTGGAAGGCGCGTATGATGACGGCGGTCTGTCTGGCGGAAGCCTGGAACGGCCGGCTCTGCAACGGCTGCTCGAAGACGTCCGCAGCGGCATTGTCGATCAGATCGTCGTCTACAAGATCGACCGGCTGACCCGATCTCTGGCGGACTTCGCCAAGATCGTCGATGTGCTGGACGCCGCGGAGGCCTCCTTTGTCTCGGTAACGCAATCGTTCAACACAGCAACCAGCATGGGCCGGTTGACGCTGAACATGCTGTTGTCCTTCGCGCAATTCGAGCGCGAAGTGACCGCTGAACGAATTCGCGACAAGATTGCGGCGTCAAAGCGCAAAGGACTCTGGATGGGAGGACAGGTACCGCTTGGCTACGACGCCGATGGCCGGACGCTGGCAATCAATGTATCCGATGCCAGGACCATCCGAACGCTGTACGAACTCTACGAGCGCCTGGGCACCATCCGACAAGTGAAGCAGGAGGCTGATCGGCTCGGCCTGCGTAGTCGTCGGCGAACGGCCCCAGATGGCAACACAAGCGGTGGCAATCCGTTCGATCGTGGCCATATCCATCACATCCTGACCAATCCGGTCTATGCCGGGCGCATCCGGCATCGTGACAAGGTGTTTGAGGGGCAGCACGACGCGGTTATCGAGCCCGACCGATGGGACGCGGTTCAGAACCAGCTTAAGGCCGGTGCAACGAAGCGGTGAGGGCGGTCAACTGGCAGGGTGAGCAAATCGCCTCTTATCGGCAAGCTCTTCGATGAGACTGGCGACAGGCTCACCCCATCGCATTCGCGAACGCGCAATGGCGTGCGCCTGCGTTATTACATCTCGCATCGTCTGGTCGCGCGATCCGGTGAGCCGCATGCGGATGCCTGGCGGCTTCCGGCGCAAGAACTGGAACATCGGATCGCAGGGCTTGTGCGATCAACGCTGGCAAGGCCGGGCTTCCCTGCGGCATTGCTTCGCGATGCTTCTGCGGATCAGATCTGCAAAGTGGCATCCAGACTGGGCAAAATGGCCAAGTCGGCCGATGCTGACGTTTTGCAGATCATTCAGCGTATCGATCTCGCTCCCGGCAACCTTGCGATCAGGATGGACGGAGAGGCCGTTGCAGAGCACTTACAGGTCGATCCGTCTCAACTGAAAGATGCAAGTCTTATCCCCCGCCACGCGTTCCAACTGCGCAAGCGAGGTGTCGAGACCAGGATCACCCTGGCCGATGTACCGACGAGTCAGGACGCTGTACTGCTCCTGAATATCGCGCGTGCACATCACTGGTTCGAGCGCATCAAGGCGGGTGAGACATTTGCCGAGATTGCCACTTCAGAGGACACATCGAAACGGCGCATCCAACAAATGATCGGTCTGACGTTCCTTGCGCCGGACATCGTCACAGATGTCATCGACGGCAAGCAGCCCATCAGCTTCACGTCGGACTGGTACTTGCGCCACGACCTGCCGTCCGACTGGGCCGACCAACGCGTGCTTCTCGCAGCTCTCTGATCAATCACACCTCAACCTCGTATCGCCGAAATGGCGAGTGCAGACTTTGGCCGGATTGGCCGAGGATCTCGCGCCTTATCCGTGTCTCGGCAGACCAGGCCCACGCACAAGCGCCCGAAAACGCGGCACAATTCGGTGCACACCTTGCTCAGTCTCGATCAAGGGAAGTGGCTGGCTGGGGTGGTAGGATTCGAACCTACGATACACAGTACCAAAAACTGCTGCCTTACCACTTGGCTACACCCCAACGGTGCGGGCCTACTTACTTGCGCTCTTTCGGCTTCGCAAGTGGGATTGACGCGAAAATCGCACTGTTTCAGCCTATTCCAGCGCGCTGCCTCGTTCGAGCAAATCTGTCTGTTCTTCTTCAAGGCGTTCGGCGTCGACCATGCGTTCCAGCGCCTGTTCATCGGCGGGCTGCACGTCTTCTTCGCGCGCCTCTGGCAGGGGTTTTGCCGGGGGGGCGTTCGGAGGCTGCTTTTGCATCTGATCCGAAGTGGATTGGGTGACCGAGGCCATCATGCCCGTGCCGAAAGCGCCATCCAGCCGCACGCGGTAGGTGGTGTCGGGGATTTCGACGCCTGCGGCCTCGATCGCGTCTTTGGCGTGGCGGATGGCGGAACCGCGCGCGGCGGCAAAGCTGGTCGAATGCTGATCAATCCATCCCGTGACCCGCAGCACCACGCCGGCGTCGCCCAGATCCTCGATCCAGGCGGTGGCGGCCGGATCCTCCAGGACAAACGGCAGATCCTGCACGGTCGCTTCGATCAATTGGCGGACCGCGGCCAGATCACTGTCGTATTCAACCCCGATGTCGAAAGAGAAACGACGCTCGCGATTGCGGGAATAGTTGATGATGCGGCTTTTGAATACGGTCGCGTTGGGTATGCGAATGTGGTTGCCGTCCAGCGACAACAGGATCGTTGCGCGGCTGGTCAGGCGGATCACCTTGCCCAGATCGCCCTCGATCTCGATCAGATCATTGGGGCTGAAGGGGTGGCGGATCGACAGCAGGACCGAGGCGATGAAATTCTCCACCGTGTCGCGAACCGCGAAACCGATTGCCAGCCCGATGATGCCCGCCGCCCCAAGGATCGTGCCCAGCAGGGCCGTCGCCCCAAGGATATCCAGGGCCAGAACCAGGCCCACGACGATGAAGAACAGGCGGATGACCTGGCGATAGATCTCGGCAATGAACGGATTGGGGGCCATGCGTTCCCATGGTCCGCGCATCGCCGCCAGGACAAAGCCCAGCACGGCGACCAGACCGGCGGCAATCGCTGCCACGATCAGAAGCGGCAGCATCGCGACGATCTGGGACATGCGCGATGCCACACGCTCGGCAGCGGGGTTCAGGCGCCGGGCGATGTCTGTCGTTTCGCTCATGTGATTTTGCACGGTCAGCACGCCGTCAACCCGACCGATCAGGTCAATCAGATTGCTCGCAGCTTCGGCTTCCAGAACCTCGCCCGTCAGCGTAACGACACCGGCGCGCACTTCGACGCTGATGTCGTCGTAGCCATCAATCTCGGACAGGATGGACCTGATCTTGAGCAGGGTCGCCACATCTTCGGGCGCGACGGCAATGTCGTCGGCGCTGACTGTGGTGTCATTTTGGGCGTGAACCGGAAATGGCGTCACCAATGCCAGAAGGGCAAGTGTGACCAGCAGACGCAATACGGGCATTCCAAACCTCTGACATCGAATCCCGGCAATGCTACGCAGACCGGCAGCGACTTGCCAGCGATCTTGGTCAGAGTGTCGCCCGACGCACCCCTTGCCGCCCGCTGTGGCCCCGAGGGCCTAGCCCGAAACCTGTTCGCGCAAGATCGACACGGTCAGGGATGCCATCAGGTAGAATCCGGTGAATATCAGGAAAGCCAACAGAGTGTTGATGAAGGATTTCGGGTATGTGGCTGCATCCGGGGCGATCGGGCTGACACCCAGCGACAGGTATCGCACCTGGCGATTTGCCTCGATCCGGGCACTTTCCATCTGCTGCAGCGACTGCTGCATCAAAGCGGTGCGCGTCTGCAAATCCACTTCGGCCACCCTAAGCTGGCTGGCGATACTTGCCAGAGAATCCCGGTTTTCGGTCGCGCCGGTCAGTTGATTACGCAATTCGGTGATGAGCGTTTCCAACCGGCTGATATCCCCTTCGACAGCGCGCACATGCGCCTGATTCGGGCGGAGATTTTCCAGCAATTGCTGAAGTTCCAGGCGCTTTTCTTGCACCTCGGTTTCAAATCGGTTGACCTGCCCCAGCAGGGCAGAGGATTCCGATGTCGGATCCAGGACGCCCAGTTTTTCCTGTAGCGCCAGAACCCGGTCCTGTGCCGCGATCATCTTGGCTTCGGCTTCATCAAAGCTTTCGCGGGCGCCGCGCATCTGGTCGCCGCGCAGCCGCTGGGTCAGGTTATCGACCTGTTCTTCGGCATAGGCGATCAGGGCCCGCGAAAACGCCGCGCTAACCTCGGGATCGGCAGCGCCAACTTCCATTTTCACGATGCCTTCGGTCGGATCATACCCGATCGTGACCTGCTTCTTGAACAGCTTATAGGCCGCTTCATTGGTGGCGTCCGGGTCCAGCCGCTGCAATGGGTCGATGTCTTCGTGGCTGAAGTGCGCCTTGAAACCGATGTCATTATCCAACCGCAGCAATGCCTCGCGGCTTTCAAGATAGCTTTGGACCGTGATCGAATCCTGACTGGTCGCGAAACTGGTGCCAGAGAACAAGCCGCCAATCGAAGACCCGCCTGCGCCTTCGGATTGCTGGATCAGAAATTCGGACTTGGTCGAATACATCGGGGTTGCCATGACGTAGAAATACCAACCGGTGAGGAACGTCGGAAGCAACACAAAGACCGTCAGCCGTGCCAGCAATGTCGCCAGTCGCCGACGCCTGCGCTGGGCAATCTCGCGCTGGATTTCACGCACTGCGCGGATCTGATAGACCCGGTGATCTTCGGGCATTGGCTGTGCCGGGACCGAGGGGCTGGCCGTGGCCTGCGAGACGCCGGGTGCAGGCGACGGGGCGTCCGCCTCGGAGTCTCCGGTTTTTTCGGTCACCAGCTCCAGCATATTCGCGCGCTGGAAGGGGTCGATACCGCGTTCTCTCAGCTGGCGGACAGCATCAAAGTCGGATGTCGGGGCAAGGCCGTTCTTCTGCGCCATCCGTCGCGCCATGCGCAGCTGGCGGCCGGTCAGCCCCTCGCGCCGGATTGCCGCAATATCGGTCGCGAAGGACCCGGTCGGTTCGCCACTGTTTGCGGCGGGTGTTTCGGTCGGGCGTTCGCGGAACGCATCCATCGGGTTGCCCGCAGGCTGGCCACCGGCCTGGTCCGCGCCCCCATCCGGCACATCGGCCGCCAAAGGCGTCGAAGCGCGAATGCGATACTTCAGAGCCTTAGCCTTCATAGTCATAAAGCCGCCTAGCCTCGTGCAGGTTATCGAACATATACAGCTGTCCGTTACGCAACACACCCGCAGTATGACAGTATTTTTCAAGAATTTCTGGCGAATGCGACACAATCACGAGTGTCGCAGTCTCCATCCGTTCGCTGAGGATATTGCCCGCCCGGCGGTTGAATTCCATATCCGTGCTGTAGGGCATGCCTTCGTCGATCAGGTAAATGTCGAAATCCAGCGCCAGCAGAAGCGCGTATGACAACCGTGCGCGCATGCCCGAACTATAGGTGCCCACAGGGGCATCGAAGTATTCCTCAAGATCGCACATCCAGCGGCAGAACGCCTCGATATAGTCCGGGTCCAGACCGTACATCTTGGCAATGAAGCGGGTGTTTTCCACCGCCGACAGCTTGGTTTCGATCCCCCCATATAGCCCAGCGGGAACGAGATGCTGGCGTTGCGGGTGATCATGCCCTCATCGGGTTTTTCCAGCCCGGCCATCATGTTGACGACGGTGGTTTTGCCTGTCCCGTTCGGGGCCAGGATGCCAAGCGAGGTTCCAAGCTCCACCCGGAACGTCGCCCTGTCGAGGATGACCTTGCGTTGTGTGCCGGTCCAGAAGGACTTGCTGACTTCCAGAAACTCGATCATCTCGCCGTTTGACCAACTCGCGTTACAGGTATCGCCACAGTGACCCGGCAAACCTGAACAATTACTGACCGCAGCCCGCAGGGCGGCAGCGCGTGCATCGGGTATGTGCGCCAGAGCGGCCATTGCGCAAGCAAAAATGGATAACAGCGTCAGGGGGCGTTGCATCAGTTCTGCAAAATGCACAGGCGCGGGCGTTGCAGACGGGGCATTCGCAGCCTATCAATTCTAGGAACCGATTCCGGTCAACAAACGGTTCGATGTCAGCAAGGGTCACATGCGCACAATTGTCATAGCTTTGGTCCTGCTTGCGCTTTGGCTGCTGATGTCAGGCGTCTACAAGCCGCTGACCATCGGGTTGGGTGTCGCATCGGTGGTGCTGGTCGTGTTCGTGATGCGCCGTATGGACATGGTGGATCAGGACCGGCCCGAGCTGCATTTGAGATTTTTCGGGTTCTTCGCCTACTTTGGTTGGCTTCTGGTCGAGATTGCGCGCGCCAACTGGGCCGTGACCAAAGTGATCCTGTCGCCTGAGATGCCGATCCGACAGCATCTGTTCCCGGTGAAGTACAGCCAGAGGTCTGACGTTGGCCAGGTGATCTTTGCCAACTCGATCACGCTGACGCCCGGCACGATCACGGTCGAGATTGAGCCGAAGCACTTCTTCGTTCATGCACTGGCGTTCCACAGCCACGACATCGTCGCCCTGGCCGATATGGACGCGCGGGTCACGGCAACCGAAAGCGGGGCGGCCTGATGTTCGCAGTTGGCACTGTCGCGCTTCTGATCGCCATGGTCATAGTTCTGATTCGGGTTTTCCGGGGGGCGACGCTGTACGACCGGGTGCTGGCCGTGAACGCCTTTGGCACCATCACAGTCTTGTTCATCGGCATTGTTGGCTTCCTGATGGAGCGGCCGGAATTCCTTGATATCGCAATGCTTTATGCGCTGATCAATTTTGTCGGCACGATCGCCATCCTCAAATTCTTCCGGTATCGCGCGATCGGCGATATTCCACGCAACGACCCCGAGGAGGAGGCCGCAGGATGAGCGATCCGGAATTCCTTGTTGAGGGTCTGAGCTGGGGCTTCATCCTGGCAGGCAGCGCCTTCCTGCTGATCGGCGCTTTCGGCGTGTTGCGGTTTCCCGATTTCTGGTCGCGTCTGCACGCGGTGTCGGTCATGGACAGCGCTGGTGTGATCCTTTTGCTGATCGGCATGGCGATCCAGGCCGGGCCGACACTGATCGCGGTGAAGCTGTTGATCATCGGGTTGTTTTTGTTCATCACCGGCCCGACGGCGACACATGCGGTGGCAAATGCCGCCTTCGTTTCCGGCCTGCGCCCGAAAGAAGGCGATGGGTTGCGCAGCATTGTTGACGCGCCGACACCTGCGCAGGATGGCGACTTGCAAGCGGCAGACCTGTCATAGACCTGTTCATCACCATAACGCTGTTCACCTTCATGGTGCTGACGGCCCTTGCCGTTGTGCGAATGCGCAGCCTGTTCGCGGTTGTCATGCTGTCGGGGATCTTCAGCCTGTTGTCGGCCTTGCTGTTCATGACCATGGACGCCGTCGACGTCGCCTTTACCGAGGCCGCAGTCGGCGCCGGGATCACCACGGTGCTGATGCTGGGCACCATGGCGCTGACCTCGCGCCATGAACGCCCGACGGCCCGGTCACCGCTGATCCCGCTGTTTGTGGTCGTTGTGACCGGTTCGGCGCTGATTTACGGCACGATGGACATGCCGAATTTCGGCGATCCGGCCGCCCCGGCACAGACCCATGTCGGTGCCGATTATATCGAACGCACGCCCGATGACATCGATCTTCCCAACATGGTGACCGCCGTTTTGGCCAGCTATCGCGGTTACGACACGCTGGGTGAGGTTGCCGTGGTCTTCACCGCCGGGATCGGCGTGCTGCTGTTGATCAGCGGATTGCGCCGCCGACGCCGTGACGACGAAGATGAGGAGGGGTCCGCCTGATGCGTCATCACCTGATCCTGCGCGTCATCACCAAACTGCTGGTCGGTGCCATCATCCTGTTCGGTCTTTACGTCCAGTTTCACGGCGATTTTTCGCCCGGGGGCGGGTTTCAGGCCGGGGTGATCATCGCGGTGGCCTTCATCCTTTATGGCGTCGTGTTCAGCCTGCACCATGTTCAGCGGGTGTTCCCGCCCTGGCTGGTCCACAAGCTGCTGGCGCTGGGTCTGCTGATCTATGCGTTCACCGGATTGTACAGTTTCACGCGAGGGTTTCGGTACCTCGACTATGCGGCTTTCGACCCGCATCACCCCTCGCACGGGCAACACTATGGCATTCTGCTGGTCGAAGCCGGGGTCGGCATCACCGTAACCGGCGTCATGATCGCGATCTACTATGCCTTCGCCGCCCGCACCCCCGTCATCAGCGATGAGGAGTGGTGATGACGTCTGAGTTTTTCTTTGGGCACCTGAACTACTGGCTGTTCATCATCCTGATGATGACCGGCCTCTATATCGTTGTGGCCAAGGGCAATCTGGTCAAGAAGATCGTCGGGCTGAACATCTTTCAGACCTCGGTTTTCATGTTCTACATCTCGATCGGCAACGTCACCGGCGGCACCGCGCCGATCTTTCCGCTGGATATGAAGGTTGACCCGGATGTCCTCTATTCCAACCCGCTGCCGCATGTGTTGATCCTGACCGCAATTGTCGTCGGCGTGGCCACAACGGCGCTGGGCCTGGCGCTGATTGTGTGCATACGTGAGGAATTCGGCACCATTGAAGAAGACGCGCTGCTGGAGCTTGAGCATGAGATTTCGCGGAAAGTGAACGACCAGCACGGTGATGCGATGGGCGGGCGACACAGTGGCGACTGAGGCGGTCCATACCACGTTCCAGATGGCCGACCACCTGCCGGTGCTGTCGGTCTTGGTGCCGTTCATTGCTGCACCGCTGATCGTGTTGCTGGGCGGGCGGGCGCTGGCCTGGCCATTGGCATTTCTGGCCAGTGCGGCATCCTGCCTGATTTCATTCGCGCTGCTGATGCAGGTGATCGACGGCAGTGTCATCAGCTATCATCTTGGCGGCTGGGCACCGCCGCTGGGCATCGAATACCGGATCGACGCGGCCAATGCCTTCGTTCTGTTGCTGGTCAGCGGGATCAGCACCGTCGTGCTGCCCTATGCCAAAGCCAGCGTCGCGCAGGAAATCCCCGCCAAGCACCACACGTTGTTCTATTCCTGCTACTTGTTGTGCCTGACCGGTCTGCTGGGCGTGGTTGCCACGGGTGACGCCTTCAACGTCTTTGTCTTCCTCGAGATTTCGTCGCTCTCTACCTACGTCCTGATCGCCATGGGGGCGCATAAGGACAAGCGGGCGCTGACGGCGGCCTATGACTATCTGATCATGGGGACGATCGGTGCGACTTTCTTCGTGATCGGCATCGGGTTCCTTTATATGGCGACTGGCACGCTCAACATGGCTGATTTGGCCGAGCGGATTGCCGACAAGGGCGCGAACCGCACCGTCAAGGCGGCCTTCGCCTTCATCATTGTCGGCATGGGCTTGAAGGTTGCGATGTACCCGCTGCATCTGTGGTTGCCGCGCGCCTATGTTTTTGCGCCCTCGGCCGTGACCGCCTTCTTGGCGGCAACGGCCACCAAGGTCGCCGTCTATGTCATGCTGCGCTTCGCGTTTTCGGTGTTCCAGCCCGCCTTCGTGTTCGAGGTTAACACGCTGGAGTTCATTCTGATCCCCTTCGCCCTGCTGGCGATGTTCGCGGCGTCCTTCATCGCGGCGTTCCAGAGCAACCTCAAACGTCTGCTGGCTTATTCCAGTCTGGCGCAGATCGGGTACATGATGCTGGGCATCGGGCTTTTGAACGAGACGGGCGTGACCGCGACGCTGGTGCATCTGTTCAACCACGGCATCACCAAAGCGGCGCTGTTCATGGCCGCCGGGATTTTCATCCTGCGCTGTGGGAGTACGTTTTTCGACGACATACGCGGTCTGGGCAAGGTTATGCCCTGGACCTCGGCGGCGGTGGTCATTGCGGGCCTCAGCCTGATCGGGGTGCCGGGAACGGCGGGCTTCGTATCCAAATGGGTGCTGGTGCAGGGCGCGCTGGAACGTGGCTGGTGGTGGATCGCGGTGCTGATCGTGGCTTCGTCCCTGTTGGCAGTGGTCTATGTCTGGCGTGTGGTCGAGGTGCTGTATCTGGCCGAGCATAAGGCCCGCGCAAACCCGTTCAACCCACCGCTGATGATGACCGTGCCGCTGTGGATCATGGCGCTGGCCTGCATCTTCTTTGGATTGAACACCGATCTGACGATGGGCGCGGCAAGCGTTGCTGCCGAGGGGTTGTTCGCAGGCTCGACCGGTCTGGAAACGGGGGCAGGCGATGGACACTAACACCGCCATCCTGCTGAGCATTCTGATCCCGTCGCTGGCGACCGGGACCAACCTGATGTTCCGCAACAACCCGAACCTGCGCGACGGGCTGACGCTGGCCGCCGCCGTGCTGACGTTCCTTTGCGTGCTGAACATCCTGTTCAACGAAGGCAACGGCACCACCGAGCAACTGCGGCTGTTCACCGTTCTGCCGGGCCTTGATCTGGCCTTCAACGTCGAACCGCTGGGCCTGCTGTTCGCGCTGATCGCCAGCGGCCTGTGGATTCTGACGCACCTCTACGGCATCGGCTACATGCGCGGGAATGATGAGAAGGACCACGCCCGCTTCTTCGCCTGTTTCAGCTTCGCGATTGCATCGGTCATGGGCATCGCCTTTTCGGCCAACATGTTCACGCTGTTCCTGTTTTATGAGGCGCTTACGGTCTCGACCTATCCGCTGGTCGCCCACAAAGGCACGCCCGAGGCGATCCGCGGCGCGCGCACCTATCTGGCGATCCTGATCGGCACCTCAATTGGCTTGCAACTGATCGCGGTGGTCTGGACCTGGGTTGTTGCGGGCACGCTCGACTTCACCAAGGGCGGCATTCTGGAGGGACATATCGCCGGGCCGATGGTCGCGGTGCTGCTGGCGCTTTACGCCTTCGGGATTGGCAAGGCTGCGCTGATGCCGTTCCACCGCTGGCTGCCCGCCGCGATGGTGGCGCCGACGCCGGTCTCGGCCCTGCTGCATGCGGTGGCCGTTGTGAAGGCAGGCGTATTCACCATGCTGAAGGTGGGCGTTTATATATTCGGGATCGACTTTCTGGCTGACACCGGCGCGTCGGTCTGGCTGATGTGGCTGGCCGCGTTTTCGATCATCGCCGCCTCGGTCGTGGCGATGACCAAGGACAACCTGAAGGCGCGGCTGGCCTATTCAACCGTCAGCCAGTTAAGCTACATCACGCTGGGTATGGCGCTGGCGACCAGCATGGGCGCGCTGGGCGGGGGAATGCACATCGCGATGCACGCCATGGGCAAGATCACCTTGTTCATGTGCGCAGGCAGCATCTACGTCGCCACGCACAAGACCGACATCAGCCAGATGACCGGATTGGGCCGGGCGATGCCAATCACATTCTTCGCCTTCCTGATCGGCGCACTGTCCATCATCGGCCTGCCCCCATTGGGCGGATCGTGGTCCAAATGGCTGCTGATCGTCGGGGCGGCGGACACCGGTCAGATGGTGATGATCGGGGTGCTGATGGCCAGTTCGCTGCTGAACGTCGCCTATCTGCTGCCGCTGGTCGGGCGCGGCTTCTTCCTGCGCGATCCGGGTTCCGCTGGACCGGTGGCCATGGCCGAATCGCCCACGCTGGTCTGGCTGCCCCCGGCGATCACCGCTGTCGGCTGCCTGTTCCTGTTCTTCTTTGCCGGCGATATCCTGACCTTCCTGTCGCCCATCGTTGCCCCGAATTGAGGAGAGGCTGATGTCAAACCACCCCCCCTCAACCGATGATCCGGCGAACTGGCCGCGCCTTGGGCGCCTGTTAAGCTGGGTCGACAGACCCGGCAGCGCGCATCGGCTGTTCTGGGGCCTTGCCATGGTCTGCATTGTCTTGGTGATGCTGGACTTCACCTATAAGAAATATGGTCATTTCGGGGTCGAGGCGATCCCCGGCGCCTATGGCATCTATGGCTACGTGATGTTCACCCTGTTGATCTTCGCCGCCAAAATCCTGCGCGATTTCATCAAGCGGCCCGAAAATTACTACGGCGACAAGGCGGTGGATTCGGAAACCTACCCCGAGGATCAGCTGGATCGGGTGCAACATGGCGACTAGCATCCCAACCGCATATCTGTTTTTCGCCGCCGCCATCGTGCTGCTGGCGCTGCCGAAAGGGCAGGCGCGCAGCATCCTGCTGCTGGTCGTGCCGATCATCGCGGGCCTGCACGTCTGGATGCTGCCCGAGGGCAGCCTTGCCACCGTCAGCTTCCTCGGCCTCGATCTCGACCTGTCCCGCGTTGACCGCCTGAGCCGCGTCTTCGCCCTGATCTTCTGCCTCGCCGCCTTCATCGGCAACCTGTTTGCCTGGCACGTCAAGGATCCGGTGCAACAGGTCGCTGCACTGCTGTATGCTGGCTCGGCCATTGGTGCGGTCTTCGCAGGCGACCTCATAACACTGTTCATCTATTGGGAAGGCACGGCCATCGCCTCGGTCTTCCTGATCTGGGCGCGGGGGACGACAGCGGCTTATCACACCGGCATGCGCTATCTGATTATCCAGATCGGATCGGGCGTTATCCTGCTGGCAGGCGTCGGGCTGGTCTGGCAGGAGACCGGCAGTCTGACGTTCGGAGCGATGACACTGGGCAGCCTCGGCACATGGCTGATCTTCCTGTCCTTCGGCATAAAATGCGCCTTCCCGCTGCTGCATAACTGGCTGCAAGACAGCTATCCAGCCGCCACCATCACCGGCGCCGTGATCCTGAGCGCCTTCACCACCAAGCTGGCCGTTTATGCGCTGGCACGCGGCTTCGCGGGCACGGAAATCCTGATCTACATCGGCGTCTTCATGACCCTGTTCCCGATCTTTTTTGCCGAGATCGAGAACGACTTGCGACGGGTGCTGGCCTACAGCCTCAACAACCAGCTGGGCTTCATGGTGGTCGGCATCGGGGTGGGGACCGAGATGGCGCTAAACGGCACAGCCTCCCACGCCTTTGCCCATATTCTTTACAAAGCGCTGCTGTTTATGAGCGTCGGCGCAGTGATGTTCCGTACAGGCACGTCGAAAGCGAGCGAGCTTGGCGGCCTTTACCGTACCATGCCGAAAACCGCGATCTTCTGCCTGATCGGCGCGGCGTCGATCTCGGCCTTTCCGCTGTTTTCCGGCTTCGTGACGAAATCTTTGATTCTGGACGAAACGGCCTCAGCCCATTACCCGCTGATCTGGGCTTTGCTGGTCTTTGCCTCGGCAGGCGTGCTGAGCCATTCCGGCATCAAAATCCCGTTCTTCACCTTCTTTGCCCATGACAGTGGCATGCGCCCGGCCGAGGCGCCGACGCATATGTTGTTGGCGATGGGGATCACCGCGTTCCTGTGCGTTTTCATCGGGGTATTCCCGGATACACTCTATGCGATCCTGCCCTACCCGGTGGAATACCACCCCTACACGATGAACCATGTCGTCGCGCAGTTGCAATTGCTGCTGTTTGCGCTTCTGGCCTTTGGCGTTCTGATGCGCACCGGAATGCACCCGCCTGAAATCCGGGCTGTGAATCTGGACACTGATTGGACGTATCGCAAGGCCGCGCCTTCGGTCATCGGGCTGGCGGCACGGGGGCTGGCGCAGGTCTGGAATGCGGTGACGGGCAAGGCGACGCGGATTGTGGAGGCGACGATCGCGCGGCTTTACCGCAGCCACGGGCCAGAGGGGCGCATGGCCTCGGTCTGGCCGACGGGCGCGATGGTTCTGTGGCTGGGGATCCTGCTGGGCGTGACGCTGATTGTGAGTTTTGTGAGTTAGCCAATCGCTTCCGATCCTCGTCGGTGCGGGTGTCAGCCCGGCAGAAAACCCCTGATGAGATCTGGAGGCCTACGCCCCACTCGCGTCCGCGCCGGGAACCGAGGGAATACACACTCTGCGGCCTCCCGCCAGGAGCGTGCGCATTAAGTAGACGGGTGCCTCGATATTGCCAGCAACGAGTCGGAGCGGACGTTGGCGAGGCGCGCTTTTCCGCCCGGAATCAAGCCCGCAAGGGCGCCGGGCGATCGCCTGACCGTCCCGCGGGCAGGCGATTTCGATGGATCGCGAAACCTTCGTAGTCCGGCGTTAACGCTGAACCATAAATTGCCACGCACAACCGTTGCATCGCCTACCCCCGGTCAGGCGCTCGCCCGGCTTGTTCTTCGCCGCGCCAGCGCCCGCTTCATGTCAATGTGCCAAGCAGGCTGCGGGTGCTTTGGAAATCCTGTTGTTCGCTTTAGGCAACTGCATTCCACGCCATTCCGGCCAGAACGGCGCCGACCATCGCCAGCCCGATGTAGGCAACAAAAACTCGAGGTTTCACCAGGGCCCAGACCGCAATCGCTGCCGGGATGCAGCTGACGCCACCCGCGATAACAAAGGACATCGCCGCGCCATTGCTCATCCCCTGCGCCAGCAGCGCGTCGACCAGTGGCACGGCGGCATAACCGTTTAGGTAGGCTGGTGCGCCGACCAATGCGCCCAGAATGATCGGGAACACGCCGCTGCCGCCCAGAACCCCGGCGATCCAGTCTGCGGGAACATAGTGCAGCATCAGCGCTTCGATCAGATAGGCCAGCACCAGCCATTTGGTCAGGAAAAGGGCGTTTTCCAGCGCCGTGTCGCGGAAAGTATCGCGCCGATCACCCTCGGCCCAGAAACGCCAGTTGGTTTGACCCGAGAATGGCGAGGGGCCGCAGCCGCAGCCTTTTGCAGCCGGACGCGCGCGCAGCGGGTCGGCAAAGACCGGGCTGCTGGCGAAGGCTTTGACGACAAAGGCACCCCCCAGCCCCAGCGCCACGGCGGCCAGCGTCTTGGCTGTCGCAAATCCGGTGCCCAGCGTTCCGGCAGTGATCGCGAACATCGCCGGATCCATCAGGGGTGAGGCCAGCCAGAATGCCATGACCGCGCTAAGCGGAGCACCAACCGCCAGCATGGCGGCGATGAAGGGGATCACCTCACACGAACAGAACGGCGACAACCCGCCCAGCATTGCCGCAAGGACGATCATGCGTGTCTCGCGCCCTTCGAAGGCGCGGGCCAACAGCGCCTCGGCACCGCTGGCCTTGAGGTAGGCGACGGCAAGCACTGCGAAGGCGATGAACGGCAATGTGCCCACGAAGACGCGGGCGGCGAAACCCAGCATCGGGCCGACCTGAGGCCAGTCGAAGATGGCCACCAGAAGGACCAGAATGGCACTGGCCAGCCATGCTTTGTCGGGCATCCAGCTGCGGCCCTGTTGGTCGTGCGTCGCGTCGGTCATGCGCCGTGTCCTTCGTTTGCCCCGTGCTGCGCATGTGGGTCTTCGCTATCGGCGCAGCATTCGCTGAGGAGATATGCAGCGAGGGCTTCCATCTCAGAATAATCGGCGGCGATGCAGATGATCTGCCGCCCGTCACGGACCTGGTTGACCAGCCCGGCGGCGCTGAGGATTTTCATGTGATGCGTCAGGGTCGAACCGGAAACACCGCTCCGCGTGCCCAGCGTCCCGATGGTCAGCCCGTCCGGCCCGGCGCGCTCCAGTGTGCGCAGCACGCTCAGCCGTTGTTCCGAGCCGAGGGCCGCAAATGTCGATGCGGCTTTCTCGACCGGCAGAAGGGGGGTGCTTTGTTTCATATTTCGACATATCTAGAAATATCGAAATTATGTCAAGTAGGTTTGTCGCCCGTGTCCATAAGCGCTAGACCCGCGTCATGGCCACCGACCTTGCCCAATGCACCCTTTGCGCCGAGCGTTTCGCCGCGACAAAAACCGCGCATGCGCCGCGCCCGGTGCTGTGGTTTCGCCAGTCTGCACGGCTGTTGATCGCAGGGCAGGCGCCGGGGATGCGGGTGCATCAGTCCGGCGTGCCGTTTGATGACCCGTCGGGAGAGCGGTTGCGCGACTGGATGGGCGTTGGGCGCGATACTTTCTATGACCGCGACCGGATTGCCATCGTTCCGATGGCATTCTGCTTTCCGGGATATGATGCCAAGGGCAGCGATCTGCCCCCTCCCGCAGTTTGCGCGAAGACCTGGCGACAGGGGGTTCTGGACTCATTGCCATCCGTCCAGTTGACCCTTCTGATCGGCGGGCATGCGCAGCGCTGGCATCTGGGCACCCGCAACGTGACCGACACGGTGGCTGATTGGCGCGCCCATGCCCCCGCGGTGATCCCATTGCCGCATCCGTCGTGGCGCAACACCGGCTGGCTGAAGAAAAACCCCTGGTTTGAGGCTGAGTTGCTACCAGTTCTGCGCGCGCGGGTGGCGGAGGTTCTGGGATGAGCGAGACCCCCCTCGATCAGGCGCATCTGGCGGCCGAGGCGGACCCGGATCAGCGGTTGCGATTCTTCGACCGGCTGGCGGGGGCGGAGTTGTTTTTGCTGTTGGAGCGTGATGAACCGAAGGTGTTCGAGCTGTCCGACGGGCCTATTGTGCTGGCCTTCGATACCGAGGCCCGGCTTGCCGAATTCGCCCCGGCAGGCGCTGAGCGGGCCGAGATCACCGGGCGTTCGATGGTGGCGATGCTGGCCGGGCAGGGCGTCGGGCTGGGTCTGAACCTGAGCGTCGCACCCTCGTCCCAGATCCTTGGGCCGGACGCGCTCGACTGGCTGGCGGGGATGCTGGACCAAGGCCCGGCGGAGGTGTCGGGCAGGCCCAAAGCATTGCGCGCGCCGGGCCGTGCACCCGAGGCGCTATTGCGCGCGCTGGATGAGAAACTGTCCGCTGCCGCTGGGCTGGCCGATGCGGCCTATCTGGCCGAAGCGGATTGGGACAATGGGGCGTCGGGCCACCTGCTGGCGGTTATCGGTGCGCCCGATGGCGCGCGCAACGCCCTGACGCGGGCGGTGGGTGAAGCGCTGGTGTTTTCGGGGATCGAAGCCGGCGCCGTGGATGTGAGTTTCCATCACCCGGGCGACCCGGTCGTTGCGACGCTGGAGCGTGTGGGATTGCGCTTTGATCTGCCGCAGTTGGGGTTGGTGCCAACGATGCCGGGCCGCGATCCGTCGCGGCCACCGAAGTTGCGTTAAAGCGTTTCGACATTAACCTGAGACATATCCGGCGGCCTTAAAGTAGTTCCAGCATTCTACTGGGTCGTAGAGATCGCAGATTGCTCCGATTGCTTCGAAGACCTGGGTAAAGGACCTGACCCCGATCCGTCGCAAATGGGCTTTCAGTTTAGAGAAGGCCTGCTCGATGGGATTCAGGTCGGGCGAGTACGGTGGCAGGTAAAGGAACCAGCAGCCGTGATTGCGTAAAGCCTGCGTCGCCTCCTTATTCCGGTGGGTTGCCAGGTTGTCGAGAATGACGACAGTGCCGGGGTTGATCTCGGGGACCAGCACTTCGCGGATGTAGGCCGCGAAGGCGGGGCCATCTATCGCTCCCTTGATGACCCAAGGTGCGATCAGCGCGCCTTGGGTCAGGCCCGCGATCAAGGTTTGGGTTCCCCAGCTTCCGAAGGGCGCATCCATCGTCAGGCGCTTACCGCGCTTGGCTCTGCCGCGTAGGCGCGTGAGGTTTGTCTTCACTGCGGTTTCGTCAATAAAGACAACGCGCTCAGGAAAGGTCGCAATGGCTGGCGAGCGGTATCTGAACCAGTCGGCCCGTTGCTGCCTTACCTTGGCGCGGCGGCGCTCGGTTGCGACCAGCGACTTTTTTTGTACGTGAAGCCGAGCCGGGACAGAAGGTTGGCGATGGAGGAGTGATGCACCCGCACACCCTCTGCATCGGCCAGCGCATTACGCAACTCAAAGAGCGTGATGTCAGGGTCTTGTGCGATCAACTCCTCAAAGAATTCCCGATGCGGAGCCAGCTTTCCCTTGCCGCGCGGCGGTCCCTGCCGGGCAGGTTCCGCATGACCCTTCATCCTCACCTGACGCGCCCACCGCGCGCCTGTGGCAGGCGACAGCTTCAACCGCAACGCCGCCGCGCGCCCGCTCAACCCTTCTTCAATGTATCTCTGAAACCGTATCCGAAGCGCAGATGGCAAAGGTGCTGACATGATCCATCCTCCCAAACAGGATGAATCACAGATCAGGTCTCAAGGGAATCCCTCGCGATTCAGGTTCAAGACGAAACGCTTTAGGGGGCAGGTTAAAAAACTTCATGCCTCCGGCGGGGAAATTTTCGACAAGAAGACGGACAAGGCCTCAGTAACCTGCACGGCGGTCAACCAGATGCAGCAGGGGTTCGCCGGCTTCGCTGCGGCGGATGTTTTCGGCGATGATCGTGACCGCCGTTTCGGGGCGGGTTTCCGAGGCGATGTGCGGCGTCACGGTCACACGCGGATGCGCCCAGAACGGGTGATCGCGGGGCAGGGGTTCGATGCGGAAAACATCCAGCGTGGCGCGGCTGATCTGGCCAGTATCGAGGGCCGCCAGCAGCGCGTCGTCGTCGATCAGCGGGCCACGACCCGGATTAAGGATCGAAGCGCCGCGCGGCATGAGCGAGAGTGTTTCGGCGTTCAGCAGCCCCTCGGTCCCCGCAGTCTGGGGCAGCAGGAGGATGAGGATCTCAGAGCCTACCATGACATCGCGCAGCCCGTCCTGACCGCTGTGGCATGTTATCCCGTCGATCTGTCTGGGTCGGCGGCTCCAACCGGAGACGTTGAAATTCAGCCCTGCAAGGGCCAGCGCGGCCGCAGACCCAAGCGTACCAAGGCCGAGGAGGCCGATGCGGCGATTGCGGGCCAGTGGCGGGGTAATCTGTTGCCAGGTTCCGGGCGCTGCCTCAAGATGGGCGTCCATGCCGATGTGGTGACGCATGGTATGGGCGACGATCCATTCGGTCATGCCCTCGGTCATGCCGGGGTCGACCATGCGGGCCAGCGGCTGGGTCAGGGTCGGGTTTGTGATGATCCGTTCGACCCCGGCCCAGAGGCTGAGCACGGCGCGCGCCCGCGTGTAGGGCGTAAAATCAGTGATTGCGCCGCCGGGGGAATAAACGATGAAATCGACCTGTTCCGGTGGGGCTCCCGTGGTCAGCGTTGCGTCCACGCCCGCGGTCTGCAGCGCCTGCGCCAAAGGACCTTCGTACCGGGGCCAATTTGCCGGGGCCGCATCGAACAGGACAGTGACGCTCATTTACCGCGCGGCCTGTGGACGTGGGCGGACTGTGCCAGCCCGAATGCGGCAAGCAGAACGATCATGGCAGTTCCTCCGTAGCTGATCAGTGGCAGCGGCACGCCGACGACGGGCATCAGCCCCATCACCATGGCCATGTTGACGGCGAAAAACAGGAAGAATGTCGCCCCGACGCCCAATGTGACCAGTGACCCGAAGCGATCCTTGTTGGTCAATGCCGAAGTGATGCAGAACATCAGGATCAGCCCATAGAGCAAAAGTAAAGAGATGGCCCCGACAAAGCCGAATTCCTCGGCCAGGGTGGTGAAGATGAAGTCGGTGTGTTTTTCGGGCAGGAAGTTCAGGCGCGACTGGGTGCCCTGCATGAAGCCCCGGCCCGAAAACCCGCCCGAGCCGAGGGCGATTTTCGACTGGGTGATGTTATAGCCCGCGCCCAGCGGATCTGATGAGGGATCAAGAAAGGTGTCGATGCGGCGGAACTGGTAATCTTTCAGCAACTGCCAGTCGGTGCCACGCGACAGCAGGGTCGTATAGACGACCCCGACGCCTGCAATGATGACCGCGATGAAATACGCCCAATGGACCCCGGCGACGAACATCATGATGCCCCCGCCCGCGACCAGCAGGATCGCGGTGCCCAGATCAGGTTGTTTCAGGACCAGGAAGGTCGGCACCAGGATCAGCGCCATGGGAACAAGTACCCAAAGCGGATGAGAGGTTCTTTCAACCTCTAGCCAGTCGTAATAGGCGGCGAGGATCATCACCAGCGTGACTTTGGTCAGCTCGGACGGTTGCAGCCGCATGAAACCAAGGTCGATCCAGCGTTGGGCGCCGCCGCCGCTGAAGCCGAAGAATTCGACCAGCAGCAGCAGCAGGATCGACACCGCATAGGCCAGGCCCGCCATGTTGCGCCAGAACCAGATCGGCACCATCGCGATGACGAACATGGCCGCCAGCCCAAGGCCAAAGCGTTTCATCTGTGGTTCGGCCCAGGGCTGCATGTTGCCGCCCGCGACCGAGAACAGCATCAGAAAGCCGACGCTGGCCACGGCCGTCAGCAGCAGAATCAGCGGCCAGTTCAGATACAGGACTTTCGAAATCCCGGTCGGCACGGTCTTGATCTTGTATTCCAGATAACTCATGCGCGAGAGCTTGCCGGTTTGCCGGTCTGGCGCTGGCGCAGTGGCAGGGCGTTCAGGCGTTCGCCCGCTTCGCGCTGTTGGTTGCTGGGATAAGCCTCTAACTGGGGCATGCCGCCATAAAGCGCATAAAGCATCAGATCGCGCGCGATGGGCGCGGCGGCGACCGAGCCTCCGCCGCCATGTTCGACCACGACCGAGACGGCGTATTTCGGGTTTTCGTATGGGGCGTAACTGACGAACAGCGCGTGGTCACGGCGTTCCCACGGCAGATCGGCGTTGCGGGTAACGCCCTGGGCGCGTTCGGCGGCCGAAATGCTGCGGACCTGGCTGGTGCCCGTTTTTCCGGCCATCGTGAATTCCGGCAGCGCCACCCGCGACCGACCTGCCGTCCCGCCTGCGCGATTGACGACGCCGAACATTCCGTCACGCACCAGCCGCAGGTGGTTTTCATTGACCCGCAGCGACAGGGCCGGTTCCAGCGGAACCTCGACCGAGTCGACGGATTTCACCAGCCGGGGTTCTACCCCCGTTCCATTGGCAATCCGCGCTGCCATCACCGCCAGTTGCAGCGGTGTGGCCAGCACATAGCCTTGCCCGATGGCCGCGTTCAGCGTGTCACCGACGCGCCAGTCTTCGCTATAGCGCTGCGCCAGCCAGGTCTTGTCGGGCATGATGCCGCGGCTGACGGCAGACATCGGCAGGTTGAAGGCGTCGTCAAAGCCGAACCGACGCGCCATTTCCGCGATCTTGTCGATGCCGACCTTTCGGGCAAGCTCGTAATAATAGACGTCACAGGACCGGCGCAGGCTGGTTTCCAGATCGACATTGCCATGGCCGCCCCGCTTCCAGCAGTGGAATTTGCGTTTGCCCAGCGTGGTGAACCCGCGGCAGCGCGTGGTGTCGTTCGGCTGGATGATCCCATGTTCCAACCCCGCCAGCGCAACCATCATCTTGAAGGTTGATCCCGGCGGGTAAGTACCCTGCACCGACTTATCCGCCAGCGGGCGGTAAATGCTTTCCGTCAGGGTGCGATAATCGGCGCTGGAGATGCCGTGGACGAATTTGTTTGGGTCGAACGAAGGGGTCGAGGTGATGGCCAGGATATCGCCGGTGTCCACCTCCATCACCACGGCGGCGGCGCTTTCGTACTGCATCCGGGCCATGGCGAAATTCTGGAGCCCGTGATCGAGCGTCAGTTGCACATCCGCGCCGGGGTCGCCTTCCTTGCGCTCAAGCTTGCGCATGACGCGGCCGTTGGCGTTGACCTCGATCTGGCGGCTGCCTGCACCGCCGCGCAGGGCGGCCTCCATCTTGCGCTCGACCCCGACCTTGCCGATCTGAAATTTCGGGATCTGCAACAGCGGGTCCTTGTCGTCGATGCGGCTTAGATCATAGTCGCTGACCGCACCAACATACCCCAGCACATGCGCAAAATCGCTGCCCATCGGGTAGCTGCGCGACAGACCAACCTCGGGCGTGATACCGGGCAGGGCGGGTGCGTTGACCGCAACCTCGGCGATGTCATCCCAGCTAAGCTGATCGGCCAGTGTCACCGGCACGAAGGGAGAGCGTCGCTTGACCTCGGCCACCGCGCGCGCCAACTCGTCCGGGTCAAGGCGGACGATGCGGCGCAGGCGTTCGACGACCGCGTCCACATCACCGGCAACCTCGCGCACGATTGCGATGCGGTAATTCTGTTCATTGTCCGCGATCACCACGCCGTTGCGGTCATAGATCAGCCCGCGCGCCGGGGCGAGCAGGTGCAGGTTGATGCGGTTTTCATCGGCCAGAAGGCGATATTCCGAGGCCTGCTTGACCTGCAACTGATGCATGCGCGTGCCAAGAACTCCCAGTATGCCCAATTGCACGCCGCCCAGAACCAGACCCCGGCGGGTGATCAGCTTGGCGCTGTACTCGGCATCGCGGGGCGTGCGTTTCATGCCCTGATCCCCAATGCGCCGGATTGCGGTCGCAAGGCTTTGCGCAGACCCAGGCCATGGCGGGTGGCCAGGACGACCAGCGGATAGGCAAAGATCGTCAGCACGAACTGGGACGCGATCAAAGTGAACCGTGGCTGATCAGCCACGAATACCGCCAGCGCCAGCGCCTGCCCGGCAAACATCAGCGCAAGGACACCCACGACCATCGACCATTCCACCGCCAGCGGCATGTCGCGCGACGTTGGTTCGCGGCTACGCAGGAATTCGAGGGCGAGCACGCCAAGCGCGGTCCAAAGACCCAGCGGGCGCATCAGAAGGAAATCGCCCAGCAGAACCATCGCGGCAAACAGCCAGATCGGCATGACGGCGGATCGCCGCAGCACCCAGACGAACCCGATAAGAGTGACGAAATCGGGGATCGGCCAGCCGCCCGGCCCGGTGCGCAACGGCAGCAGATGCACAAAATAAATCAGCCCGGCCAGCAGGACGAACAGCAATCGCAGACGCCAGCAGCGCGTGGTTGAGATATCAGCCATCCGTAGCCTCCCGCGGCAATTGCGGGCCCTGAACTTCGGGCAGCGGGGCGACCATGGATCCGGGGTCGTCGATGGTATTGGCCAGCTTGCTGCGCAGCACCCGCAGGAATTCCAGGCGCTCATAATCAGCCGCCAGCGACACGCGCAATCGCCTGTCCTGCCCAAGGGCCACTTGACCGACCAGAAGGCCCGCCGGGAACACTTGCCCATCGCCGGAACTGACCACGCGGTCGCCGGGGCGGATCTGGTCGGGTTCCTGGAGGAAGGATATCAGCGGGCGCGGCAGGTTCTGACCCGTCAGAATCGCGGTCTGCCCGCTTGGCTGGATGGTGATCGGCATACGCGAGGATGAATCCGTCAGCATCAGCACCCGCGACGAATTCGCCCCGACCCCGGAAATTCGCCCCACCAGGCCCAGCCCGTCTGTCGCCGCCCAGCCATCGCGGATCCCGTCGCGCGCACCGACATTCAGCAGCACCGACTGGCGAAACGGAGAGCCGCTGTCAGCCAGCACCACGCCGCCGATATAGGTCAGCTTCGGTTCCAATTGCATCTCGTTCAGCGCCAGCAGCTTGGCGTTTTCCTGTTCAAGTTGCAGCGCGGCCTCTTTCCAGGCCTTCATTTGCTGAAGCTCTCGCTTCAACTCCTGATTCTGTTCATGGATGCGGGCGTAGGACTGAAAATCCTCGATCATGCCCGCCGCCGCAGTGACCGGAACGAAGGCCCAGTCAAAGGATGGCACGAAGCGGTCGACCACCATGGCGCGGAACCGTTCAGCGCGCGGGTTGTCGATACGCCATAGCGCGAACAGCCCAACCAGGAAAATAATCAGCCCAACGACAAGAACCCGCCGAACAGGGCGGGCGAAATCTTCAGCGCGGGCTCGGCTTCGGGCCACGGGTCAACCCCCGATCTGACGTCAGGAGAGGGCAACAGGCACAGCAGCGCCCGCGCCCCGGCGGAGTGTTAGCTGTCGTAGTCTATCACATGCCGCAACTGTTGTTCATATTCCAGTGCCTTGCCAGTGCCGAGCGCTACACAATTCAGTGGTTCGTCAGCCACCGAAACGGCCAGCCCGGTCTGTTCGCGCAGGGCCAGATCAAGGTCACCCAGCAAAGCGCCACCGCCGGTCAGAATCACACCGCGATCCACGATGTCGGCGGCAAGGTCCGGCGGGGTTGCTTCCAGTGCGGCGGTCACGGCTTCGCAAATCGCGGCCACGGGTTCGGCCAGCGCCTCGGCCACCTGGGCCTGGTTGATCTCGGTCTCTCGCGGGACGCCGTTGATCAGGTCGCGGCCCCGGATGTGCACGGCGGTGCCGCGCCCGTCGTTGGGCATGCGGGCGGTGCCGATGGTGGTCTTGATCCGCTCGGCCGTTTGTTCGCCGACCAGCAGGTTCTGTTGGCGGCGCAGGTGGTTGATGATCGCCTCGTCCATACGGTCGCCGCCGACGCGGATCGAGCGGGCATAGACAACATCGCCAAGGGACAGCACCGCAACCTCGGTCGTCCCGCCACCGATGTCGACGATCATGTTGCCGGTGGGGTCGGTGATCGGCATGCCCGCGCCGATGGCGGCGGCAATGGGTTCCGCGATCAATCCCGCTTTGCGCGCACCGGCCCCCAGAACCGACTGGCGGATGGCGCGTTTTTCAACCGGGGTGGCGCCGTAGGGCACGCAGACGATGATTTTCGGTTTCGAGAACGTGGTGCGCGGATGCACCTTGCGGATGAAATGCTTGATCATTTCCTCGGCGACATCGAAATCTGCAATGACGCCTTCGCGCATCGGGCGGATCGCCTCGATAGAACCGGGGGTGCGGCCCAGCATCAGCTTGGCATCCTCGCCCACCGCCAAAACCTGCTTGCGCCCGTCTTTGATGTGGTAGGCCACCACCGAAGGTTCGGCCAGCACGATGCCCTTGCCCTTGATATAAATCAGCGTGTTGGCAGTGCCGAGGTCAATCGCCATATCGGCCGAGAACAGCCCTCCGAATAACCAGCCAAACATCGCGTACCCATTCCAATGCCAAAGTCAGATATGTTCGGTGATTCCCCAACCACCGGGCAGGCAAACCTTATAGGCGGCGTGTCGATGATCGAAAAGGACAATTCCGGCAGGCGGTGGGCAAAGCTCCGCCGCCTGCCGTAAGGTCTTAGCCCGCATCCTTGTAGCTGACCGTCTTCACGTCTGCATCCGGGTCCGACTTGGTGCGGCGCACCAGCAGCCGGTTCAGCGCGTTGACATAGGCCTTGGCGCTGGCCACGACCGTGTCGGTATCCGAGGATTGGCCAGTGGCAATGCGCCCGTCTTCCTCCATCCGAACACTTACCGTGGCCTGCGCGTCAGTGCCTTCGGTCACCGCATGCACCTGATAGAGTTGCAGCCGCGCGTCATGCGGAAACAGGGCTTTCACCGCATTGAATACTGCATCCACGGGGCCGTCGCCGGTTGCCGTTGTCTGGTGGTCTTTGCCGTCAACCTCCAGCGTCAGATCGGCTGATTGGGGCGCTTCGGTGCCGCAGATCACCCGCAGGAATTTGACGCGAATCCGTTCCAACGTTTCATCGCCTGGCTGATCGCGCATCAGGGCGACCAGATCCTCGTCGTAGACTTCCTTTTTGCGATCAGCCAGATCCTTGAACCGCACAAAGACATCGTTCAGCTGATTGTCGGCCAGATCGAACCCCAGCTCTTTCAGTTTGGCGCGCAGGGCAGCACGGCCCGAGTGTTTGCCCATCACGATGTTCGAAGTGTTCAGCCCGATATCCTCGGGGCGCATGATCTCAAACGTTTCGGCGTTTTTCAGCACACCGTCCTGATGGATGCCGCTTTCGTGCAGAAAAGCATTCTTGCCGACGATGGCCTTGTTGAACTGCACCGCAAAGCCGGAAACCTGGGCAACCTTGCGGCTGAGCGCCATGATCTTGGTCGTGTCAATTCCTGTGGTGTAGGGCATGATGTCCTTGCGAACCTTCATCGCCATCACAACTTCTTCCAGCGCCGTGTTGCCTGCACGTTCGCCCAAGCCGTTGATCGTGCATTCAATTTGCCGCGCTCCGCCATCGACAGCGGCCAGCGAGTTCGCCGTCGCCATGCCCAGATCATTGTGGCAATGGGTGGCGAAAATCACCTCATCCGCGCCCGGAACATCGTTGATCAGCATCCGGATCAGATCGGCGCTTTCGATCGGGGCGGTGTAGCCGACGGTATCGGGGATGTTGATCGTTGTCGCCCCGGCCTTGATGGCGATTTCCACCACGCGGCGCAGATAATCATGCTCGGTCCTGGTGGCATCCATTGGCGACCACTGCACGTTGTCGCACAGGTTACGGGCGTGTGTGACGGTGGCGTGGATCCGTTCGGCCATGCCGTCCTGTGTCAGGCTGTGCATGTCCCGGTGCAGTGGCGAAGTGCCGATAAATGTATGAATTCGCGGGCGTTTGGCGTGTTTCACAGCCTCCCACGCGCGGTCGATTTCTTTGAACTGTGCCCGTGACAGCCCGCATATGACCGAGGATTTGGCACGTTTTGATATTTCCGTGACCGCCTCGAAATCGCCGGGGCTGGCGATGGGGAATCCTGCCTCGATGATATCGACGCCCATCTCGTCCAGCAGTACGGCAATCTCCAGCTTCTGGTCGTGGGTCATGGTCGCGCCGGGGCTTTGTTCGCCATCGCGCAGGGTGGTGTCAAAGATCACCACACGGTTCTTGTCCGTCGTGTTCGTTGGGTTTGTCATTGGTCTAATCCGTTGTTTCCTTAGCGTTTTATCCGGCGCGGGGACCCCTCTGAGCGGTTGCGCCGAAAGGCACGCTCAGAGGCGGCTAAGGAGAAGAAGCAGGCCCAACGCATGGCGGACGGGATATGTGCTACGTGCTTCATGGGGGCACTTATACGGATTTGAGGCGGCGTGAAAAGAGTTTCATGCTTTCGGCGAGGATATTTTCGACGAGAAGAGAGAGGCGGCTGGTGGCTTATCCGCCCGGGGCTAGACCCAGTTCGGCGTCAGTGGCGGCAACACCGTATTTGTCCGCCGGTGGCATCGGACGGGCGGGCCAGTCGGGATCGAATGTGAATGACGACACCTTGCGCCCCGGCAGCAGCGCCCCGTTCCCGGCACCCTTGGCGTAGTCATAGTAGAGTTTGACGATTTCCTCATGGCTGGTTTGCTGGGCAGACAGATGGGCGAGGCATGCGTCGCGCCATTTCGCGGCGCGCGGTGCGTTGGCTGGGATTGTGTAGCTTTCGTAATAGTCCAGGAACCAGAAGCGCATGAACAGTGGGGTATAGACAACCTCGGCCAGGCCGAAATCGTCGAACAGGTACGTGCCGTCCGGATTGTGCTGCATCAGGAAGTCATCGAACCAGCGCCAGTGGGTGTCCATCTTATCCGCAAATCCCGCGCGGTCTTCGCGGGATTGGTTCATAACCATGCGATAACCGTCGCCGGTGAAAGCGCCTTCGCGGGTAATGAACAGGCGTTCAATGGCGCGTTCATAGGGATCGGCGCGGGCGACGGGCGGACCAGGCAGGCTTTCGTCCAGATAGCGCAGGATGACCATGCTTTCCTTCAGGACGCGGGATTGATCGTCCTCAAAAATCGGCAGGGCAGTGGTGCCGCCGGTCTTTTCCAGCAGCCAGTCGGGGCGCGGAACGGTGATGTCGATCACTTTGAAGTCCACCGCATCGCGCTGACCTTTGAGGTCCAGCAGGATTTCAAGCCGCTGGCAGAAGGGGCAGACCGGGATGTGGAAGACGGTTGGTTTTGGCATCAAGCTGCATCCTTTGTTGGTGCATCATGATACGCGCGCGACGATCCCGGTCCACCCCGATTTGATCCCTGGCCGGAATGGGTTAGGTCCGCCCTTATAACACAGAAACGGGCATTAGTGATCGGCGCTTCGGGCGGGATTGGCGCAGCGATTGCAGAGCGTTTGCAAGCAGACCATTCTGTAACGCGGCTGTCGCGGTCGGCTGACGGGTTGGACGTCACGGACGAGGCGTCGGTTGCTGCGATTTTGGGTGCACTGGATGCGCCGTTCGACCTGATCTTCGTGGCGACCGGCGCGCTGCGCGTTGATGGCGCCGGGCCTGAAAAATCGCTGAAGGCAGTGGGGGCTGAGGGTCTGGCGGGGCAGTTCGCGGTGAATGCGATTGGTCCGATGTTGGTGTTGAAGCATAGCCTGCGTCTGATGCCGCGTGACCGGTGTAGCGTGTTTACCGCCTTGTCGGCGCGGGTTGGTTCCATCGGCGATAACCGGACCGGCGGTTGGTATGGGTATCGGGCCTCCAAGGCGGCTTTGAACCAGTTGATCCACGGGGCGGCGGTCGAAGTGGCGCGTACCCACCCGAAGGCGGTACTGGCCTTGCTGCATCCGGGCACTGTGGATACGCCCTTCACACGCGAATATCCCGGGCGCGACAAGCTGAACCCGGCAGAGTCCGCGCAGCGCTTGCTGGATGTTTTGAGGCATTGACGCCCGCGCAATCCGGCGGGTTCTTCGATTATTCGGGCGCTCCGGTACCTTGGTGAGGGGGTGTCAGCGTTTAAGCGCGCCCTTGAAATCTGACAGCGCAAAGGCACCCAGCAGCCGCCCGGCGACGAAGTAACTGACCATCCCGATACTGACCAGTAACAGCAGGGCCAGCCACTGGGCCGGTCCGGCGAACATAGGTGCCAGCGCAAACATCGCCGCCCAGAGGACGGCGCCCATCAGCGCGGCCGCAAGACAAATGCGGGCGGCGCGGCGGCGCAGACGGTCATCTGGTTTGGCAGCCTCGCCCATGGACCGCGCGCCCCGCCACAGCAGCCAGACCATCGCCCAACCTGCCAGGCTGGCCCCGACGGCGGCAGCAAGATAGCCAATGACCGGTGCCAGGCTGATGGCGAGGGCGGCGTTTATGACCATCGCCACCAGCGCGAACCGAAACGGGCTGCGGGTATCCTCGCGCGCGAAATACAGCGGTTGCAGCACCTTTTGCAGAACGAAAGCGGGCAGCCCCAGTCCATAGATCGCTACGGCGGCGGCGGTGGCGGCGGCGTCTTCGGCGGAGAATGCGCCGCGTTGAAACAGGGTGCTGACCAGCGGTCCAGGCACCACGATCAGGGCGACAGCGGCGGGGACGGTCAGAGCAAGGCTCATTTCCGCCGCGCGGCTGGCGGCGTGCTGCCCGCCTGCGGTGTCGTTCGCCTGAAGGCGGCGCGATAGATCGGGCAGCAGGACCACCCCGATCGCAATGCCAACCACCCCAAGGGGAAGCTGGTACAGGCGATCTGCGTAGCTGAGCCAGGCGATTGCGCCGTCAAAGAAGCTGGCCACCTGCCGCCCCACCAGCAAGTTGACCTGAACCACGCCCCCGGCCAGGGCTGCGGGGGCGGCGATGATGGCGAGACGCTTCAGGTCGGGGGTCAGACGCGGGCGGGTCGGGATCAGGCGGAACCCGGCCTGCGCAGCAGCGACCCAGACCAGCGCCAGTTGCGCAACACCGGCCAAGGGCACCGTCCAGGCCAGCGTCAGCCCGATATCCCAGCCCATAAGTTCTGCCAGCCAGAGCGCGCCAATGAACAGGATGTTCAGCAACAGCGGTGCCGCGGCGGCGGCGGCAAACCGGCCGGTGGCATTCAGAACCCCACTCAACAGGGCGGCGAGCGAGATGAACAGGATGTAGGGAAAGGCGATCCGCCCGAACAGCGTCGCAAGATCAAGCCGCCCGTCATCGGCGAAGCCCCCGGCCATGGCCAGAACCAGCCACGGCATGAATATCTGGGCGACCAACGTGAAAACGATCAGGATTCCGGCCAGGGCGGTAAAAGCGTCGCGGGCGAAGTCCAGCGGGCCGTCGCGGGCCTCGAGCTTTTTCGAGAACATCGGCACGAAGGCCATGTTGAAGGCGCCTTCGGCAAAGAAGCGGCGGAACATGTTGGGCAGGCCAAAGGCGATCAGGAACGCCTCGGCCACCGGGCCGGCGCCAAGGAACGCAGCGATCAGGATGTCCCGAACGAACCCCAACACGCGCGAGGCAAGCGTCCAGCCGCCAACGGTCAGAAAACCGGAAATCAGGCGCACGGGCTTCATCCCTGCGCCCGCTTTGCACCGGACGCGATCGCCTCGCGCAGCTTCTTTTCCAGCCCCTTGCGGCGATTTTCCGAATGGAGTTTCAGCCCAACCATGTCCTTGACATAAAAACTATCCACGGCCTGTGCGCCATAGGTTGCAATCACCGCACTCGAAATCTGGATATTTGCATTCGCCAGGGTTCGCGTCAGATCATACAACAATCCGGGACGATCCCGGGTGTCGACCTCGATAATCGTATATATTTCCGAGCCTTCGTTGTCGAAGCTGATCGAGGTCGGCACCTTGAACGCACGCTCGCGCTTCTTGATCCTGTCGCGGTCCTGCACGGCGTCGCGGACCACAACATCTCCGCTGAGGGTTTTTTTGATCATGGTGCGCAACCGGCGCAGGTGGCGCGCCTGATAGGGGCTGCCTTCTGCGTCCTGAACCCAGAACGTCGCCGTCGCATAGCCGTCCTTGGACGTATAGGTGCGCGCATCGACGACATTTGCCCCCACAAGCGTCAGCGCCCCGGCCAGACGCGAAAAAATCCCGGGATGGTCGGCCAGTGCAAAGCAGGCGCGGGTTGCGTCGCGGTCTTTGTCTGGCAACAGGTCGATGCGAATCTCGTCTTCGCCGATGTCCTTGAGGAAGTCTGCAAAGACGCAATGCGCCGCCGTTGGCAGGCCCTGCCAATAAGGGCCATAGTGGCGCGACGTTTCGATCTTCAATGCCTTCTTGTCCCAATCGGGCAGGGCGGCGCGCAGGTTGCGCTTGGCCTCGGCCACACGGGTTTCGCGGTTCACCGCTTCCAGGCCAGAGCCAAGCGCGGTTGACGTTTCGCGGTAGAGGCCGCGCAACAGCTCGGCCTTCCAGTTGTTCCATACGCCGGGGCCGACGCCGCGTATGTCGCAGACCGTCTGCACCGTCAGCAGGTCCAGCCGCTTGACGGTTTTCACGGCCTTGGCAAAGTCGCGAACCGTCCGCGGGTCCGAGATGTCGCGCTTCTGCGCCATGTCCGACATCAGCAAATGGGTGCGCACCAGCCATTCGACGGTTTCGCAATCGGCAGATTTCAGCCCGAAGCGCGGGGCGACCTTGCGGGCGATCGCTGCCCCCAGAACGGCGTGATCCTCGGGCCGGCCCTTGCCGATGTCATGCAGGAACAGCGCCAGGTACAGGACCTTTCGGTCTACGCCGCCTTTCAGGATGCCACTGGCGATGGGTAATTCCTCGACCAGTTCTTCGCGCTCGATCTGGGCCAGGGTCGAGATGCACTGGATCGTATGCTCGTCCACCGTATAGCTATGGTACATGTTGAACTGCATCATCGCGACGACGGGGGCGAATTCGGGGATGAAGGCTGCCAGCACGCCAAGTTCGTTCATGCGGCGCAGGGCGCGTTCGGGGTTGCCGTGCTTCAGCAGCATATCGAGGAACAGCCGCGTGGCCACTGGATCGGCCCGCATGGCGTCGTCGATCAGGTCAAGGTTGGCCGCGACCAGACGCATTGCATCGGGGTGAATCAGAAGGCCGGTGCGCAGACCCTCTTCAAAAATGCGGAGCAGATTCAGCTTGTCGGCAAGAAATGCCTTGGGCGACTTGATGCTAAGGCGGTTGTTGACGATCCGGTATTCGGGCCGTGTCTTCTTGCGACGGCGAAAAAAACCGACAAGCATCGGTTCTTTCTTGATATGTTTGGCTTCCAGCGCGGTCAGGAAGATGCGGGTCAATTCGCCGACGCGGGTGGCGTGCCGGAAATATTCCTGCATGAAATGTTCGACCGCGCGCCGCCCACTGTGATCGCTGTAATCCAGCCGTTCGGCGACCTCGACCTGCAAATCGAAGGTCAGTTGATCCATGGCGCGGTCGGTAATCAGATGCAGCTGGCAACGCACAGCCAACAGGAAATCCTCGGCCGCGGCGAAGGTGGCGTATTCCTCGGGTGAGAACATGCCAAGCGGGACAAGTTGTTCGACCGTTTCGACCCGGTTGAGGTATTTTGCAATCCAATAGAGCGTCTGCAGATCGCGCAGCCCGCCTTTGCCCTCTTTCACATTGGGTTCGACGACATAGCGTTGCCCGCCCTGACGCGTGTGACGCGCGGCGCGTTCTTCAAGCTTTGATTCGATAAAGGCGGGCCCGGTGTTTCGGAACACGTCGGACCACAGTGTCTCTTTCAGCGTCTTTGTCAGCTGGCGATTGCCGATCAGTGGGCGGTGTTCCAGCAGGGCGGTGCGAATGGTGGTGTCTTCGCGGGCCTGTCGGACATTTTCAGCGATCGAACGTGTGGCGTGGCCGACTTTCAGATGCATGTCCCAGAACATGTACAGCATGGATTCGATGACGCTTTCGATCCAGCCGGTGGCCTTCCAGGGCAGCAGGAACAGCAGGTCAACATCAGAATGCGGGGCCATTTCGGCGCGCCCGTACCCGCCCACGGCCACAATCGCGATACGTTCAGCCTCGGTCGGGTTGGGGCGCGGGTGCAGGTGGTGTGTGGCAACGTGGAACACGGCGGCCACCACCGCGTCCATGACGTCGGAATAGGCGCGCACGGCGTCGCGCGCGGTCTTCGGCTCCTCCGCCAGAACGCTTGCAATCCTGTCGCGCGCTTGGCTGTTGGCCTCGCCAATCAAACGGACCGCGATGGCGCGCATCCCGGCTGCGTCACGGGCATCCTGCAACGCCGCGTCAAGCGCTGTCTGCAACGCGGGGCCGTCCAACCACTGCGTTGGGCCCATGTTCAGTGACCCGGCCGTTTCAGAAACCGGCGCCACCGAAGCTTCTGGGCGCGGGGTCAATGATGCTGACCTGATTGTTTCGGATCTGGGCCACGGCCAATGCGCGGTCATTGGTGCCATCGGTGCGCAACCGCCAGACGCCACCGGTTCCGACGAACCCGGCGCTGCGGGTCAGGCTGCGCACGCTCAGCGCATCGCGCGATCCTTCCGAGACCAGCGCGCCCACAGCAGCGATGCCGTCGTATGCCAGGCCCGCGGTCGGATGCGGGTCCGTGCCGAAACGCTCGGAATACCGCGCGCGGAATCCGGCGGCCAGCGACGGATCGGGGATAGCGAACCAACTGCCCTGCAATCCGCCCAGCGACAGGGCGCTTGACGGGATATCAAGTCGTTGAAGCCCGATATACTGCACTGCCGAAGGCGGCAAACCGGCACCTGGAAGCAGATCAGCCAGGAAAGGCATCGCGCCAGCCGTACCCGAGGTGAAGAAAACAGATTGCGCCCCCGAGGATTTGGCATCTTTGGAGAAGCCCGAAATCGCCCGCGTCACACCCTGTTGCGACAGCGGAAAAGAGCCAGAGCCGACCAGTTCGGCCTGCACCGAATTGCCGACGGCATTTCGGATCGCCGTCGCGCCAATCTCTTCAGCGGCGTCTTGTGCGTGGATGATATACATCTTGCCCTTGCCCTGGCTGGACGCATAGCTGACCAACCGGTTGGCCGAATTCTGGAACGTGTTGCCCAGAACGAAAACATTGCCGCCTGCCACGGCAGTGTTGTTGGAAAACGCCAGAACGTTGACGCCCTGCGGGGCGACTGCAAGACCTGCGGCATTGGCCGAGGCGGCAAAGAACGGGCCGACGATGATCTGCGCGCCCTCGGCCACGGCCTGCTGGGCGACGATGGATGCCTGCCCGGCCTGTCCGGCTGTGTCGTAAACACGCAGGTCAATTGATGCGCCTCCAAGATCCTGGATCGCCATCCGGGCGGCGTTTTCCAGGCTGGCGGCAATGATCTGGCCACCCTCGGCAGATGAACGCGGCACCAGCAGCGCGACGGGAACCGCGCGCGTGGTATCAATCCCGGGGCCCGCGCCTGCGCCGCCAAAGCCGCCGAAATTGCGGAAATCTATGGGTTCGCAAGCAGATAGGGCAAAACCGGCGACCAACGCGACACAGGCAAATGCGATCCGGCGGGAAATAGAAGATAAGGCGGGCATTGAACTTCCTTGTCGACTTATAAAGTAAAACAGGACATGCCCGCACTGTCACAAGCGGCAACGGGTGCCTTGGCAGCAGCAAAAAGACACTATGATGATCACAACACGGTGTAAATCTCGACCTTCCTCTGACCGCCCGCGTGGCGGCGTCCTGCTGTGACCGGCGCTGGCCCAAAATCTGACCCCGGCGCAGGTGCCGCATTGGCCGCTGGGCTGTACCTGGTGGCGACCCCGATCGGTAATGCACGTGATATCACGCTGCGCGCTTTGGACATTCTTCGCGACGCCGACGTCCTGATGGCCGAAGACACGCGCCGGGCGCGGCATCTGCTGGAACTGCATGGCATTTCCCTGCGCCAGCGCCCGCTGATATCCTACAACGATCACAACGGCGCTGGCCGCCGCCCACAGCTTCTGGCGCTGTTGGAGGAGGGGAAGTCGATCGCCCCGACAAGCGATGCCGGAACGCCCGGCATTGCCGATCCGGGCTTTGCACTGGTGCGCGCGGCAGTGGCCGCAGGGCATCATGTTGAGGGCGCACCCGGACCATCAGCCGTGATCTCGGCACTCGTCGTCTCGGGCTTACCCACAGACCGGTTCCTGTTTGCGGGGTTTCTGCCACCAAAGCGCGCGGCTCGCCTAGCCGCACTGCGCGAGCTGGTGCGCACAGGCGCAACATTGGTGATCTATGAAAGCCCGAAACGATGTTTGGAAACTGTTAAGGATATTTGTGCAATATTCGGTGGGGATGTTGAAGCGGCCCTGTGCCGGGAACTGACCAAGAAGTTTGAAGAGGTTCGGCGCCAGACGCTTGCGGAATTGGTTGATGACATTGCTGGCAACCCGCCGCGTGGCGAAATTGTTCTGGTGGTGGATCGAAAGCCGGATGACCGTGGAGCGGATGATCTGAACGCGGTTCTGGAGGATGCAATGGCAAGGTTAAGTCGTAAGGATGCAGTTGCCGAAGTTGCGATGGCGTTATCATTGCCGCGACGCGAAGTGTATCAGGCCGCCCTGAAAATCGGGAATAAGCCGATTGTGTTGAAAAACTCCGTTTTAGGGCCTGAACGATGATTTTTCTTTCCATGCAGCCCGATCCTAAATTTTTGGCGCGGGGGTCGGCCCAAATCGCCTACATGCGCTCACGCGCAGCCATGCGCTGTCTCGTGGTCAAAGCTTTCCGACTATTTCGCTTCATAGGTTTTCGCAAGAAATCCGCGACGCTCTGATTTCGGAGTTTTTCAACACAATCAGCCATGAGTGGATCATGTTCATATCACGCCGGGCTGGCGGCAGAAGATCAGGTTGCGGAACTCTATCAGCGCAATGGACGTGCTGTGACGCATCGGCGCTGGCGTGGAAAGGGCGGCTAAATTGATCTTGTCGCACGCGACGGGGACGATGTTGTCTTTATCGAAGTTAAAAAATCGCGGGATTTTGCGCGGGCAGCGGAAAGCCTGTCGTCGCGCCAGATGCGGCGCATCTGGGCTGCTGCCAGCGAATTCCTGGCCGGAGAGCCACTTGGGCAGATGACGCCATCGCGATTTGACGTGGCACTGGTCAATGGGGTCGGGCAAATCGACGTTATCGAAAACGCATTTGCGGCCTGAAGGTGAATGTGGCCCGCTGGTCATGGTTTCTAGGCGTTGCGCTGGCATCTCTGAACGCTAAACAGGGGCGGCACGTTTATTGAGGTTGCCATGCCCCTGTCAGTTGCCTTTCAGATGGACCCGATCGGTTCCGTAGATATCAATGCCGACAGCAGCTTTCGCCTTGCGGAAGAGGCGCAGGCGCGTGGGCATTCGCTGTTTTACTATACGCCGGACAGGCTGGCGTATTCTGGCGGCAGGATCACCGCCCGCGGCTGGCCGCTGTCGGTGCGCCGCGAACAGGGCAATCACGCGGTTCTGGGGGCAGAGTCGCGCGTTGATCTGTCGGAGGTTGACGTGGTCTGGCTGCGCCAGGATCCGCCGTTTGATATGGGGTATATCACGACGACCCATCTGTTGGATCGCATCCATCCCAATACGCTTGTGGTCAATGATCCGTTCTGGGTGCGCAATTACCCTGAAAAGCTGTTGGTGCTGGATTTCCCCGACCTGACGCCGCCCACGACGATTGCCCGCGATCTGGACGTGCTGAAGGATTTCCGCGCCGAGCATGGCGATATCATCCTCAAGCCGCTTTACGGCAACGGCGGTGCGGGCGTGTTCCGGCTGCGCCCGGATGACGGAAACCTGGCCAGCCTGCACGAGATGTTTTCCGGTATGAACCGCGAACCGCTGATCGTTCAGAAATTCCTGCCCGATGTCAGCGCCGGGGACAAACGGGTCATCCTGGTGGATGGGGTACCGGTGGGCGCCATCAATCGGGTGCCCGCGCAGGGTGAGACACGGTCGAACATGCATGTGGGTGGGCGCCCGGAGAAAGTCGAACTTTCGGATCGGGACCGTGAAATCTGTGCGCGCATCGGTCCGCTTCTGCGCGAAAAGGGTCAGATCTTCGTCGGGATCGACGTGATCGGAGACTATCTGACCGAGATCAATGTAACCTCGCCCACCGGCATTCAGGAGTTGGAGCGATTCGACGGGATCAATGTTGCGGGCATGATCTGGGATGCGATTGAGGCGCGGATCGCGAGGTAGGCAGATGAGAGTCCGGCGCTCAGCGAAGTTTTGAGACGGACAGGCGATAACCTACAGCCTCGGCCACATGCGGCTTCCTGACATTATCTGATTCGGCCAGATCGGCGATTGTGCGCGCGACGCGCAGAATGCGGTGATATCCGCGCGCCGACAGGCCGAATTTTTCGGCCACGCGGTTCAGCAGGTCGCGCCCTTCTGAATCGGGTGTTGCGAAGGCCTCCATCGCGTCCCCTGCGATATCGGCATTGGCGCTCATGCGAGGTATGTCGGCAAAGCGGCTATCCTGGATGTTGCGGGCCGCGCCGACACGAAGGGCGACTTCGGCGGTGCCCTCGGCAGCTTCTGGCAGATCCAGATCGCGGTAGGCGACGGGGGGAACCTCGACCCGCAAATCAAACCGATCCAGCAGCGGGCCGGAAATCTTGCCCAGATAGTCATCGCCACAGGCCGGGGCCCGCCCGCAAGCGCGGCTCGGGTCTGACAGGTATCCGCAGCGGCACGGGTTTGCGGCGGCGATCAGCATGAATTTGCACGGGTATTTCACATGTGCGTTGGCGCGGGCGACCACGACCTCTCCGGTTTCGATGGGTTGGCGCAGGGTTTCAAGAACCGCACGCGGGTACTCGGGGAATTCGTCCAGAAACAAAACGCCGTTGTGCGCAAGCGAGATTTCACCGGGTTTCGCGCCGCGCCCGCCACCCACGATCGCCGCCATCGAAGCTGTGTGGTGCGGTTCGCGAAACGGGCGCGCGCGGCTGATTCCGCCTGCGTCCAGCAAGCCAGTCAGCGAGTGGATTATCGAGGTTTCCAATGCCTCCATCGATGTCAGCTGCGGCAGGATGCCGGGCAAGCGCTGCGCCAGCATGGATTTCCCGGACCCCGGCGTTCCAACCATCAGCAAATGGTGGCGGCCCGCGGCCGCAATCTCAAGCGCGCGTTTGGCGCGTTCCTGGCCGCGCACATCGCGCAGATCCATGCTGGAACAGGTCGGTTTGGCAACGCCCGCTTCGGCGGGCGACAGCGGCGCCTGCCCGGAAAAGTGGCGCACCACATCGCCGAGTGAGGCCGCGCCAATAACCCGCGTTGCGTCGACCCAGGCGGCTTCGGCGCCACAATCAGCGGGGCAGAGCAGGGAACAATCAGCCTCGGCGGCGGCCATTGCTGCGGGCAGCGCGCCATTGACCGCAACAAGGGCGCCGTCCAGCGACAATTCCCCCATGGCGACGGTCTGGGCGACTTCTTCGGCGGGCAGAATGTCCAACGCGGCAAGCAGCGACAGCGCGATTGGCAGATCGAAGTGAGAGCCTTCCTTGGGCATATCGGCAGGCGACAGGTTGATCGTGATCCGCTTGGATGGCAGCGCCAGCGACAGGGCCGACATTGCCGCGCGCACCCGGTCGCGCGCTTCGCTGACGGCCTTGTCGGGCAGGCCGACCAGCGAAAAGGCCGGCAGCCCGGCGGTGATGGCGCATTGAACCTCGACCAGGCGGGCCTGAACGCCTTCGAAGGCGACGGTGTAGGTGCGGGCGACCAAGGGTCAGGCGGACGTTGTGTAACACATGGTTAACCCTTGACGCGGAATGTCTTTAACAAAGGTTAATGAAATGTGATTTCTTGATCTGGGCAGGTCAGAACAGGGCCGCGAAATCGGGCCAGGCCAGCGGATCGGGCTGGGTCTTGTCGCGGCAAAAGGCATTGCAAAAGCCGAAGATGCGGCCCTCGACAGACAGGAAATGCGTTACCGGATCGCCGGAATATGGGCAAAAGGCATTTTCTGACGGACCGTTTTCAACAGCATGGGCCACCAATGGCGCGGGGCCAGGCCAGTCGGTGCGCGCATGGTCGCGGCGATACCAAGGCAGATCCTCTCCGCGTACGAGGCCCATGGCGCGCCAGCGGCGGAATAGCCGGGTCATTGAGGTGGGCGTCGACGTAAGCCCGTGCTTCGGGCGCGGTTTTCAGACCATACCCGGCGATACGCGCCGCAACTGGCGCGAAAAAGACGTCGGCGGCGGAGTAGGCCCCACACAGCCACGGGCCATCCGGTTTGCAGGTTGCGCGGGCATGGGACCAGATCGCCTCCAGACGTCGCAAGTCAGACTGCACCGCCTCGGACGGTTCGAAATCGCTATAGGTGGCCCGCATGTTCATCGGGCAGTCTTCGCGCAGTGCCATGAAGCCTGCGTGCATTTCGGCGACCAGATTGCGCGCCGTGGCCCGCGCCAGCGGATCTTCTGGCCAAATGCCCGCGTCCGGGTGGCGCGAGGCGAGCTCCTCGGCAATTGCGATGCTGTCGCCAAGGATTGCGCCGTCCGGGGTGCGAACCGTGGGAACGGTTTTGGCGGGCGCGAATTTGGCCAGTTGGTCGGCGACGTTACCGACCGTGAAATCAATCAGGGTGACGTTCCGCTTGATGCCGAAGGCTTCGAACACCAGCCAGCCGCGCAGGGACCAGCTGGAATAGGCGCGATCGCCGATGATGAGGTCATAGGTCATTCGCGAAACGTAGCAGGGCGTCGTGCTGTGCGGAAATTCCGATTTGTGCAGTGGCGCGTCACGGAAGGTGATTGATTGGATCGGCTACTGACCCCGACCCATAGGTGATGCGCGTCACCGACAGGTTGTCGATCCGGTGGCCAATGATCTGACTAGGGCTGAGGTTGGTCGCACGCGCGATCTGGGTCATGATGATGCCGATATGGGCAACTACGATGATGTCGCGGCCCGCATGATCCTGGTTCATCTGGTCGACGATGGGGGCAACACGCCCGGCGGCGTCATGCCAGCTTTCGCCGTTCGGGGGGCGGATGTGGCCCGGATCTTCCCAATAGGCGCGGCTGAGGTCGGGGTCGGTGCGCGCGACGTCGTCAAAGCTGCGCCCGTCCCAGTCACCGAACGAGAATTCGCGCAATGCCGGCACATCGGGCAGGCGCGTTCGGGCATCCTGTATGGCGTCCGCCGTTTCACTGGCACGGATCAGCGGCGACGCAACAATCAACGCATCGGCGGGCAGATAGGCGGACAGGCGTGTCAATTGCGCCGTGTCACTCAGATCCGCCGGAATGTCGCGCCAGCCGACGAAGGTTTTGGCGTGTGTCGGGCCGTGGCGCACCCACCACCAGGTAGCGCCCTCAGACATCGGGCAGCGGCCCCTTCAGCGCAAATGGCAGCCCGGCCATCACGCCAACAACGCAGTCGGAGCGTGCCGCAATCTGTTGGTTGAGTTTGCCGAGCGCATCCCGGTAGCGCCGCCCCAGCGCCGTGTCGGGAACCAGGCCCAGACCAACCTCGTCCGAGACGATGATCAGCGGGCCGGGTGCATTCTCAATCTGGGCCAGCAGGGCTGCGATCCGGGGTGAAAAATCGCCATCCGTGTGCATGATGTTGCTAAGCCACAGGGTAATGCCATCCAGCAGGATCACACCTTCGTGACCCGCATCGCGCAACGCCTCGGCCAGTGCCAGCGGTGCTGTGACTACCCGCCATCCGTCACCGCGCTGGGCCTGATGGTTGGCGATTTTCGCCGCCATTTCAGCGTCTTGCCCCTCGGCCGTGGCCAGGTACAAACGCGGCAGACCTGACGCAACCGCCCAGCGCTCTGCCAGCACGGATTTACCCGAAGACGCGCCTCCGATCAGAAACGTCACCCGTTGCATCATGTTTTTTTGAACTTTCTTTGGTCGGAATGCGTGTGTTCTTTCGTAACACTCCTGTGCACGCAAGTTAAACGTGCCGCCCTTGGAGGGGGGAACATGTCTGGAAACCACGCCGCGGATCAAAATTTCAATCGTCGCGCCATGCAGGCCGAGATGCTGAGTGCCGAGGATGAGCGTGAGCTGGCGCTTGCCTGGCGTGACAAGCGGGATGAGGCCGCGCTGCATCGGCTGATCACGGCCTACATGCGGTTGGCGATCTCGATGGCATCGAAATTCCGCCGCTATGGCGCGCCGATGAATGATCTGGTGCAGGAAGCCTCGCTTGGGCTGATGAAGGCAGCGGACAAGTTCGACCCGGATCGCGGTGTGCGGTTTTCGACCTATGCGATGTGGTGGATCAGGGCGTCGGTGCAGGAACATGTGATGCGCAACTGGTCGATGGTCAGGACGGGCAGTACGTCGTCTCAGAAATCGCTGTTTTTCAATCTGCGGCGCGTCCAGGCGCGGCTGGAACGCGAAGCGGCAGCGCGGGGTGAGGCGTTGGACAAGCATCAGATGCAGCAGACGATTGCCACGGAAATCGGCGTATCCCTGGCCGATGTCGAGATGATGTCGGGGCGGCTGGCGTCGGGCGACTATTCGCTGGATGCGACGCAGAGCAGTGATGATGAGGGCCGCGCCTGGGTCGATGCGCTGGCCGATGACGGCCCGATTGCCGAGCAGACCGTCGCCGCGCGTCTCGACACGGTAAAACTGCGCGGCTGGCTGCTGGACGCGATGACCAAGCTCAGCCCGCGCGAACGGCTGATCGTGCGCGAACGCAAACTGGCCGATCAGCCGCGAACGCTGGACAGTTTGGGGCGCGAGCTTGGGTTGTCGAAAGAACGCATTCGCCAGCTGGAGGCAGCAGCGTTTGGCAAGATGCGCGCGGCGTTGGAGGCACGCTCGGGCGAGGTTGCGGCGCTGCTGGACTGATATCGCAACCCTTGTGCGCCCTGTGCGGGCTGCATAGACTCTGCCCCTGACGGTCTTGAAAGGGCGGAACATGCTGGCGGGCAAACGGATTTTGCTGATCATTGGCGGCGGCATTGCGGCGTTCAAGGCGCAATTGCTGATCCGCGCGTTGCGCGAAAAGGGGGCGGCGGTGACGCCGGTTCTGACCCGCGCGGCCGAGGAGTTCGTGACGCCCCTGTCGGTATCTGCGCTGGCGGCCAACAAGGTCTACCGCGATCTGTTCGACCTGACGGATGAGGCAGAGATGGGGCATATTGAGCTGTCTCGATCCGCCGATCTGATTGTCGTGGCCCCCGGCACTGCGGATCTGATGGCCAAGATGGCGCAGGGTTTGGCCAACGATCTGGCCTCGACCCTGTTGCTGGCGACGGACACGCAGGTTCTGGTGGCCCCGGCGATGAATGTTCGGATGTGGCAACATCCGGCGACCCAGCGAAATCTGGCGACCTTGAAGGGCGATGGCATCCGGTTTGTCGGACCCGAAAGCGGCGATATGGCCTGTGGGGAGCACGGCCCGGGCCGGATGAGCGAGGTGCCCCAGATTGTGGCGGCGGTTGAGGCCGCGCTGGCGGACGGCCCCTTAAAGTGGCGGCACGTGATCGTCACCTCGGGCCCGACGCATGAACCGATCGACCCGGTGCGCTATATCGCCAATCGCTCGTCCGGGGCGCAGGGCACTGCGATTGCCGCGGCGCTGTCGGCGCTGGGCGCGGATGTGACCTTTGTGACCGGCCCGGCGGATGTTGCCCCCCCCGGTGGGGTGCGCGTGGTCCCGGTGCAAACAGCGGAAGAGATGCTGGATGCGGTTCAGGCGGCTTTGCCTGCCGATGCGGCGGTATTCGCGGCAGCGGTGGCGGATTGGCAGGTGACGGGCAAGACAAGCTCGAAAATCAAGAAGGACGGCAGCGGGAAAATTCCGGCGCTGAAGCTGGCCGAGAATCCGGATATTCTGGCGACGGTGTCCAAGGGAAAAAACCGCCCGAAGCTTGTCGTGGGATTCGCCGCCGAGACAGACGACGTGATCGAGAACGCGACCGCCAAGCGCAAACGCAAGGGGTGCGACTGGATCGTTGCAAATGATGTCTCGCCCGAGACTGGGATCATGGGCGGGGCCGAGAATGCGGTGACGCTGATCACTGATGCGGGGGCCGAAGAGTGGCCACGCATGGGCAAAGACATGGTGGCCCGGCAATTGGCGGCGCGGATTGCTGAGGCGTTGGGATGAAGAAAGATGCCTCCGGCGGGAGTATTTTTGGCGAAAAGACGGGCCGGGCATGAGCCGGATCGACCTGATGCGCGAGGAGGGGGCGGACGCGGCAGTGGCGCTGCCCGAATACGCGACCTCGGGGGCGGCGGGGGCGGACCTGCGGGCCAATCTGGACGAAGCGGATCGCGCCGAAGGGGTGACGATTGCGCCCGGCGCGCGGGTTTTGGTGCCAACGGGGCTGCGGATGGCGATCCCGCCGGGGTTTGAGGTGCAGATCAGGCCCCGCTCAGGCCTGGCGCTGAAACACGGGGTGACGGTGGCGAATGCGCCGGGGACGATTGATTCAGACTATCGCGGGCCGGTTGGGGTGATCCTGATTAATCTGGGTGCGGCTGCCTTTGTCATCGAACACGGTGCGCGGATTGCGCAGATGGTTGTGGCGCTCGTGCTGCAGGCTGAGATTGCCGAGGTTGCCGCGTTAGACCAGACCGCGCGCGGGGCGGGTGGCTTTGGCTCGACCGGGGTGGGCTGATGGCACTGGTTCTGGCGCTTGGGGCCGGGCTTTGGGGGATCGGGCACCTGATGGGCGCGCAGGTTCGGGCGCGGCTGTTGATGCTGATCTTGCTGTATGTGGCGGTTCTGGCGGTGAACCTGGCGCTTCCCGAAGGGCATCCCTTGGCAGTGGCGACCGGCGGGTCAGCGGGCGAATGGCTGGTGGTCGGCGGGATCGTTGCCGCGATCTGGGGTTACACGCGTGGGCTTTCGATTTTGAAACGCCGGGTGCGGCCCGAAAACCGGACGGCGGGAGAGGCGGCAGCAACACTCGACTCAGAGCGCCACGCCCGCCACATCGTCCTTCGTGAAATCGGCGGGGTCGGGCAGCAAAAGCTGACCAAGGCGCGGGTGCTGGTTGTCGGGGCGGGGGGCCTCGGCTCGCCTGCGCTGATGTATCTGGCCGCCGGGGGCGTTGGGACCATTGGGGTGATCGACGACGATGTGGTGGATCTGTCCAATCTGCAGCGTCAGATCATTCACACGGATGCGCGGATCGGCATGCCCAAGGTGTTTTCGGCTGAGGCGGCAATGAAAGCGCTGAACCCCGGTGTGATTGTGCGGCCCTATCACCGCCGGTTTGAGGCAGATATCGCGGGAGATCTGTTCGCGGATTATGATCTGGTGCTGGACGGCACTGACGATGTGGCGACGCGTTATCTGGTTAACGAAGCGGCTGCCAGGGTCGGCATCCCTCTGATCTCGGGCGCGATCAGCCAGTGGGAGGGGCAGGTGAGCATCTTTGCCCCGAACGACGGAACCCCTTGCTACGCCTGTGTTTTCCCCGATCCCGCTGCGCCTGGATTGGCCCCCAGTTGTGCCGAAGGGGGCGTCGTCGGGCCGCTGCCGGGCGTCATCGGCTCGATCATGGCGGTGGAGGCGATCAAGGAAATCACCGGCGCCGGGCAGGGCCTGCGGGGCCGGATGCTGATCCATGATGCGCTGTGGGGAGAAAACCGGACGCTGACGCTGAAGCGCCGCGCCGGCTGCCCTGTGTGCAGCGGCTTGCCAGCGGGGGATGCGGCGTCCTAGGCTGCGCCCAGTGACTGCAACCAACAGGAGGCCGCTGCCATGCGCCTGACCATTCTCGCCGCCGCCCTTGCCCTTGGAACCGCCCCGCAGATCGGCCTCGCCGCAGGGCATCTGCCCGATCTTGGCGGGCAAGAGGTCGTGGTCGTCACCGAAAACGCCTATCCGCCGCTACAATTCGTCGACCCGGCCAGCGGGGACGCAATCGGCTGGGAATATGACGCGATGGCCGAGATTGCCAAGCGGATCAACATCACCGTGGTCTATGAAAACACCAGTTGGGACGCGATGATCCCGGCGGTTTCTGGTGGCGAGTATGATCTGGGCATGACCGGCATCACCATCCGCGAAGATCGCGCCGAGATGGTCGATTTCTCGGACAAATATATGACATCGGAAATGGTCATGCTGGTGCGCGCCGATGAAGACCGGTTTACGGACGCCGCCAGTTTTGCTGCGGATGACGACCTGTTGATGGCGGCTCAGCCCGGGACAACTCCGTTTTATGTCGGCGTCTACGACGTACTGGACGGGAATGAGGAGAACCCCCGCATCAAGCTGTTCGAGACCTTCGGCGCGGGCGTGCAGGCTTTGCGCACGGGCGACGTCGATCTGGTGCTGACGGATGGCACGGCGGGCAATGGCTATGTCGATACCTCGGACGGGGGCCTCAAGATCGTGGGCGAAAAACTGGGGACCGAGGATTTCGGGTTCATCTTCCCCAAGGGTTCGGAGTTGGTCGAAGCGATCAATGCCGCGATCGCGGATATGGAGGCGGACGGCACCATTGAGGCGCTGAATACCAAGTGGTTCCTGGACTATAAACTGGGTGGGTGACGCTCGGCGTTTGGTCGATCCGGACCATCCATGAAGCCAGACGCGCAAGACAAAGACTTCCCCTGGTGGCTGCTGATTGCTGCCGGGCTTGCCGCCTGGATGATGTGGAGCGTGGTCGCAGATGACCTTTACCGGCAGGTCCTTGGGACCTTGTCGCGCGGCATCTGGATCACCATCTTCGTCACGCTGATCGCGTTCTTTTCAGCCTCGGCCATCGGGTTGGGGTTGGCGAGTGCGTCGCTGTCTCGATATCTGATTCTGCGGCAGATCGCGCGGTTCTATATCGAGATTGTGCGCGGCATCCCGATCCTTGTCCTGCTGCTTTACGTGGCTTTCGTGCTGGCCCCTGCGTTGGTGGCGGCGTGGAACTGGACCACCGGCGCGTTGGGGTTCGAACCGATCCGCAACCGCGACTTTCCGCTGCTATGGCGGGCTGTTCTGGCGTTGACCATCGGCTATTCCGCTTTCATTGCCGAGGTATTCCGCGCCGGGCTGCAATCGGTGGATCATGGGCAGATCGAAGCGGCGCAGGCGCTGGGCCTGTCGGGCTGGCAGCGGTTTCGCCATATCGTCTTTCCGCAGGCCATCCGCACCATCCTGCCGCCGCTGGGCAATGATTTCGTGGCGATGATCAAGGACAGTTCGCTGGTGTCGGTGCTTGGGGTGCTGGACATCACGCAATTGGGCAAGCTGACGGCGGCGGGGAATTTTCGGTATTTCGAAACTTACAATGTTGTGGCGCTGATTTACCTGATCATGACGGTGTCGTTGTCGCTGCTGCTCAGGCGGTTGGAGGCGCGGATGCGCTCACTTCCGGGATAGGTGGCTGGACGACGGGCGGGTGCGCCCCTAGCTAATGCGGAAAGGAGATTTTCATGAACCCGCTTTTGTCCGACTGGACCACCGAATTTGCCCTGCCGCCTTTCGCAAGGATTTCCGACGATGATTTTGCCCCGGCGGTTGAGGCCGCGCTGGCCGAGGCCCGGGCAGAGATTGCGAAGATCGCGGATAGCCCCGCGCCTGCGACGTTTGAAAACACGGTCGCGGCACTGGAACTGGCCGATGAAAACCTTTCGCGGGTTTTGGGTGTGTTTTACAATCTGGCGGGGGCCGATGCGACACCGGACCGCGAGGCGCTGATGCGGGAGTTTTCGCCGAAACTGGCCGCATATGGCTCCGAGATCACGATGAACGCGGCGTTGTTCGCGCGGGTCGAGGCGATCTGGGCGGCGCGTGACGCATTGGACCTGACCGACGAACAGGCGCGGGTCTTGTACCTGACGCGGCGCGGATTTGTACGCGCAGGGGCGGCACTGGAAGGGGTGGATCGGGATCGGCTGAGTGCGATCAAGGAACGCCTGGCGGTGCTGGGGACCGAGTTCACGCAGAACCTTCTGGCGGATGAACGCGACTGGTCGATGCCTTTGGCTGCGGCTGATCTGGCGGACCTGCCCGGCTTCGTTCAGGATGCCGCGCTGGCGGCGGGGGACGAAAAGGGCGCGGGTGGCCCGGTGGTCACCCTGTCGCGGTCGATTATTGTACCGTTTCTGCAATTCTCGCCGAACCGGGCGTTGCGCAAACTGGCGTATGAGGCTTGGGGCGCGCGTGGGGCTAATGGCGGCAAGACCGACAACCGGGCGATTGCGGCCGAGATACTGGCACTTCGGGCAGAGCGGGCCGGGTTGCTGGGCTATGACAGCTTCGCCGACTTCAAGCTTGAGACCGAAATGGCGGGCACGCCGGGTGCCGTGCGCGACCTGCTGATGCAGGTCTGGGCACCGGCGAAGGCGCGCGCAGAAGAGGATGGCGCGGCGTTAGAGGCGATGCTGGTTGCGGACGGGCAATCCGCGCCATTGGAGCCATGGGACTGGCGCTATTATTCTGAAAAACGCCGCAAGGCGCTGCACGATCTGGATGAGGCGGAATTGAAACCGTATTTACAGCTCGACCGGATGATCGAGGCTGTGTTTTCGGTGACCGGGCGTTTGTTCGGGCTTGAATATCGCGCACTGGATGTGCCGCTTTACCATCCCGACGCGCGCGCGTGGGAGGTTACGCGCAACGGGCAGCATATGGCCGTTTTCATCGGGGATTACTTCGCCCGAAGCTCAAAACGCTCGGGCGCTTGGTGTTCGGCGATGCGACCCCAGAAGAAGCTGGGCGGCGATGTGCGGCCAATTGTTGTGAATATCTGCAATTTCGCCAAGCCATCCGAAGGGCAGCCTGCACTGCTGTCCTATGACGACGCGCGGACGCTGTTCCACGAGTTTGGCCACGCCCTGCATCAGATGCTGAGCGATGTGACCTATGAGAGCATTAGCGGAACCTCGGTCGCGCGTGACTTCGTCGAATTGCCCAGCCAGTTGTTTGAACATTGGCTGGAGGTGCCGGACGTTTTGGCAGAATTCGCGACCCATGCTGAAACGGGTGAGGCGATGCCTGCGGCGTTGCTGGAGCGCCTGCTGGCGGCGCAGACTTATGACATGGGGTTCCAGACGGTCGAATATGTCGCCTCGGCATTGGTCGATCTGGCGTTTCACGATGGCGTGCCACCCGCCGATCCGATGCAGAAACAGGCCGAGGTTCTGGAAGCGTTGGGCATGCCACGGGCCATCGGCATGCGCCACGCAACGCCGCATTTCGCCCATGTGTTTGCGGGCGACGGCTATTCCAGCGGTTATTACAGCTACATGTGGTCCGAGGTAATGGACGCGGACGCCTATCAGGCATTCCTGGAAGGCGAGGGGCCGTTTGATCCGGGTCTAGCGCGCAGTCTGGAGGAAAATATCCTGTCAGTTGGGGGATCTGTCGAACCAGACGTGCTCTATACCCGGTTCCGAGGCCGTATGCCCGGTGTCGGCGCCTTGCTGAAAGGGCGAGGCCTGGCCGCATGACTCGGCGGAAAAGCCTGCGGCTTTGCTGTTTTTGTTGGCGTCGGGTGCGATGTGAGCCTGTCACATTCTACGCCGCGTATTTGGCGCGGTTCGGAGCCTCCGGCGGGAGTATTTTTGGCGAAAAGACAGGGTCAGTCGCGCAGTTCTTCGGCGTGTACGCCCCAGAGCGTGGATTTTTCGACCCAGCCCTTGTGGCCGTCGGCGGTGATCCGGCACCAGGCGGGTTTGCATTTTCCAAGCCGCGCGATCACGCCGGATTCGGCGATGGCCATGGGTTCGCTGTCTGGGTCTGCGGCGCGGTGCAGGACCAGCATGTCCTGATCAACTATGACCATTCGGGTACCTGACAAAAGCGAGTAATGGACCCAGCCGCCTGCGCCCTCGCGGTCGCGGACCCGGCGCCAATGGCCGTATTCGCCGATGATTTCAACCGGCATGCCGCGACGTTTGAATACCCAGTCAATGCGATGCGTGAGCGAGGGGCCGCGGCGCACGTTCACTTCGCCAGATTTGGTTGAAACAAAGCGTGGCAGCGGCAAGTTTGTGACCGGGCCGCGTGCAGGCGCGGGCGCTGCCACTTCGGTTGTTGGCGGTTTTGGGCGCGGTTTCGGGGTCGCCTCGATCGTGGTGGCCGCACTGACGCTGCCAGCGCCGACAATCAGCCACAGACTCAGCATGGCTGCCGCCCGGTTTAGGGTTCCAATGACGTTCATCCGCCGATCCTTGCCTCTGCCCGCCCGGATTTTTCCGGGTCGTTGGGGTCATCCCACCTTGCGGCGCGCCCCGTTCCTTGCCAGTTTGCACATGATCGGGCCTATGGCCAGAAATCGGAGGGCATCATGGGCGCAAAAAAGCTGAGTGTTGTCGCAACGCGACGCTTGCCCGAAGTGGTCGAGACCCGGATGAGCGAATTATTCGACGTTACGCTGGGGCCGGATGACGGACCGATGGGGCGCGAGGCACTGGCAGCGGCGATGCGCGGGTGCGATGTTCTGGTGCCGTCACTGTCGGATCAGATTGATGCCGCTTTACTGGCGCAGGCTGGTGAACGGCTGAAACTGATCGCGAACTACGGCGCCGGTGTCGATCACATTGACGTGGCGACGGCCCGGCAGCGCGGTATTCTGGTGTCAAACACACCGGGCGTGTTGACGGACGATACTGCGGATATGACGTTGGCGCTAATTCTGGCCGTCACCCGGCGCATCCCCGAAGGTCTTGCGCTGATGCAGGCCGGAAACTGGGAGGGTTGGTCCCCCACGGCCATGCTGGGCGGGCGAATCGCGGGTCGGCGTCTGGGAATCCTCGGGATGGGGCGGATCGGGCAGGCCGTGGCGCGACGTGCCGCCGCCTTTGGCATGCAGGTGCATTATCACAATCGGCATCGGCTGCGAGAGGAGACTGAGGCGGAGTTGGAGGCGACATGGTGGGACAGCCTTGATCAGATGGTCAGCCGTGTGGATGTGTTGTCGATCAACTGCCCGCACACACCTTCGACTTTTCATCTGCTGAACGCGCGGCGATTGAAGTTGATGAAGCCGACAGCGGTGATCGTAAATACCTCGCGCGGGGAGGTGATTGACGAAAACGCCCTGACCCGAATGCTGCGCGCGGGCGAGATTGCCGGGGCGGGCCTGGATGTGTTCGAACACGGGGCCGAGGTGAACCCGCGCCTGCGCGAGCTGCCGAATGTGGTGCTGCTTCCGCATATGGGGTCGGCCACTGTCGAAGGGCGGATTGAAATGGGAGAGAAGGTTTTGATCAATATCAAGACCTTCGATGACGGCCACCGCCCACCGGATCTTGTGATTCCGTCGATGCAATGAGGCCAGCTGGGCCGTCGCACCGCGAAGTCGGCTGGGCGTTTCTGCTTTGCGTGGCCTATGTCGCCTTGTCACTGGCGCTGCGGTTGGCGACAGGCCCGGCGCTGGAAGTGGACGAGGCCGAGGTCTGGTTGCAGGCACAACTGGGTTATGCGCTAGGCTATGGTCCGCAATTCCCACTGTACTACTGGATACAGTTCGGTCTGTTTGATGTCTTTGGGAAATCTCTGGCCGTTATCGACATATTCCGATCGACCTTGATGGCGCTGACGGTGTTCTTTGCGTTTCTGGCGCTGCGGCAGGCGGTTGGGGCGATGTCGGCGTCTTTGGCGGCGGCATCGCTGATTTTCCTGCCGGATTATGCCTGGGTGTCACAGATGACGCTGACCCACACGCGGATTATGGCGGCGTTGGCGATGGCGACGTTCGTGGCATTTGCGTGGTTTTTGCGAACTGGCCGGATGGCTGCGATCGTCTGGCTGGGGGTCGCGCTGGGTTTGGGAGGGTTGAGCAAGCCGAATTTCTGGTTCGTGCCGATCATTCTGTCCCTGGCGGCGCTGTCGATCCCGGCGTACCGCGCGCGGATGCGCGACAAGCGGTTGCTGTTGGCGCTTGTGATTGGTGCGGCGATCGTTGTCGCGCCCTATGGTTGGATCATTCTGCATCCCACGGAAGCGCTTGCCTCGATCAACAAATTCGCGTTGCCCAAACCCGGAACGCGAATGATCGTGACACTGATCGGCCTGTTTGATCTGACGAAATGGGCACTTTATGCGATGTTGCCGTTGGTTTTTCTGGTGGCGATATTCCGCAGTTTCTGCGCCCATCGTCCTGATGATAGTGCGCCGGATGCAGAAGTCTTCGCCCTGTTCTGCATGCGTGCGGCATTTTCCGGGTTTGCGATTGCGATACTGTTTGTCGTGCTTGCTGGTGCGGGTCAGTTCAAATCTCATTGGTTGATGTTCGCCACGCCCTTCGCAGCCTTTGCATTGGTGTTGCCCCTTCTTGCGCGGATGAGTTTGCTACAGCGTCGGATTTGGGGCGCGCTTGCCATTCTGGCGGTGATTGGAACGCAGACCAGCCTTGCCGTGCTACGTGACACGCCCCCCGCTACGCATGCGCTGGATGCCGAGGCGCTGGCCCACGATCTTGAACAGCGGTTTGGGGCGGATCGCCTGACCGTGATTGGGGATTTCTATTGGAGCGGGAATCTGGCTCGGACCCGGCCAGATTGGGATGTGCGCGCGTTGACGCCGCCCGGTTCGGTTGATGGCGAAATCCTCATGTTGACCAAGCTTCCGATCGGATCGCCCGAAGGTATCTTGCGCTGGCTGAAGCTTGGCGAATGGAGCGCTGGGCAACAGGTTGTTCTGACCCCGGCTTTCATCGCGCCGAGCACAGAAGACAGGCCAGTTCATGCGCGAATTCTGACGCCGCCAGGATAATTTTCCCGGCCGGGGCGGGCAGGCCAGCGTTGCGAATGCAATTGCCGCTGGACCTGTCGCGCGCCGGGTGGCTAACCTTCGTCGGATGCGAGGATTTTCACAGCTTCTGCTCTGCGTTTTTATCCTGACGCTTGTCGGCTGCGGTCGCCAGCTGTCAGAGGCGGAAACCGACTATCTTGGTGGCCTTCTTGGATCGGGGCTGGCGGTTGAGCGGGTTCGCGTTTCCTCCACCGGACCCGAGATTGCGCAAAGCGATGCGCCGCCGCGATTGATCGTAACGGGCAGCGCGCTGAGCTGCGATGCGCCACCCGATACCCGCGCGATCCTTATGGCGCACGAGGCGACCCATGTCTGGCAATGGCAGAACCGGGACATCACCGGTTACAGCCCGTTTGCCGCCGTGATGGAGAATATCCGCGCGCGCGATCCCTATTCCTATGAACTTGAGGCAGGAAAGCCGTTCCTCGACTATGGTTTTGAACAGCAGGCGCGGATTGTGGGGGATTTTGTCTGCCATTCGGCTGCGGACCCGAATTCGGCGAAAACGAAAGCGCTTGGCGCGCTGCTGAAGCCGGTGTTCGGCCCCGGAGCGACCCTGGCAGGTCGCAATTGAGGGCCGTTGCGTCGGCGGCACTTGCACGGGGCGGCGCGATTTCGCCAGATTGGGCGCATATCTTTCGGCTGAGGGAATCGCGGCGATGAAAACCCATGTAAAAGCTCTGGTTGTTGGCGGCGGGGCGGTTGGCACCGGCATTGCCTATCATCTGGCCAAGGCGGGCTGGGATGACGTGATGCTGGTGGAACGGGACGAGCTGACGTCTGGATCAACCTGGCACGCCGCGGGTCTACTGCCGCTGTTCAACATGTCCTATGCGACCACTCACATCCACAAATACTCGGTCGATTTTTACAAATCACTGGAGGCAGAGACCGGGTTGAACGCGGGCTTCTCGGTCGTTGGCAATTTACGCATGGCGCAGACCAAGGACCGGATGGACGAATATATGCTCTATGCCAGCACCGCGGAAACCTGCGGTGTGCCGTACGAGTGGTTGAAGGCGAAAGACATCAAGGACCGCTGGCCGCTGATCCACACCGACGATCTGGAAGGCGCGATCTATCACCCGACGGATGGCTACATTAACCCCGCTGATGTGACGATGGCGATGGCCAAGGGGGCGCGCCAGCGCGGCGTGACGATCGAACGCAAGTGGCAGGTCGATGGCTACACATGGGCCGGGGATCACTGGGACGTCACCATGACCAAGATGGTCGAACGCGGCGGCAACCTTGTGTCCGGGGCCGAGCAGGTGGTGGTCCAGGCCGAGCATGTGGTGACCGCCACGGGCAACCACGCGCAGCGCACGGCGCGGCAGCTGGGGATCAAGATCCCGGCGATCCCGGTCGAACATACATTCATCGTGATGGATCAGGATTCGGCGCTGGTCGAATGGCGCAGGACCAACCCCGAACACCCGGTAATCCGGGATGCGGACGCGCAAAGCTATGTGCGTGAAGAACGTGGCGGCTGGATCCTGGGTGTCTATGAAAAAGGGGCCCCGGCGCGGTTCGAGCATTCGGTGCCCGACAGTTTTCGTGCCGACCTGTTCCAACTGGATCTTGAGCGGATCGAGGAACAGTATCTGGCCATGATCCACCGCATTCCGTCTTGTGAGGAAAGCGGGTTGAAGGACGATTTCAACGGTCCGATCTGCTATACGCCCGATGGCAACCCGCTGGTCGGACCGGCGCCCGGCTTGCGCAACATGTGGCTGGCCGAAGGGTTCAGTTTCGGGATCACGGCGGCGGGCGGAACCGGGTATTATCTTGCACAGATGATGGTCGAGGGCGAGGCCGAGATCGACATGTCGAGCCTTGATCCCAAGCGCTACGGGTCATGGATGACCACCGAATATGCGGCGCGCAAGAACGAGGAATGTTATTCCCACGTCTATATCCTGCACCACCCGGATGAGGAACGTGAAGCAGCGCGGCCACTGAAAACCGCGCCGTCCTATGACCGGATGAAGGCGCGCGGTGCACAATTCGGGCAGGTGAACGGGTGGGAGCGTCCGAATTATTTCGGGCCGCTCGATGCGCACGACAGTTTTGACCACGACGCCCGCAGCTTCCGCCGCGGCGGCTGGTGGCAGTATGCCGCGGAAGAGGCGAAGGCGATCCGCGAAGGCGTGGGCATGATCGACGCCTCGGCCTTTACCAAGCACGAGTTGCGTGGGCCGGGGGCCGCTGGGTTCCTCGACTGGTTCACCACCAACAAGCTGCCACGCGTGGGGCGGATCAACCTGACCTATGCGCTGACTGATACGGGGACGACGCGGACGGAATACACGATCCTGCGCCCGGCTGAGGATCGGTTTATCCTTATTTCCGCCGGGGCCTGGCAAGCCTATGACAGCGATTTTCTGGCCAAAGCGGTGAATGACAATGTTGAGCGCTTTGGTGCGATGCATCTGGTCGACATCACCTCGCAAAATGGCGTGTTCGCACTGGCCGGGCCAAAATCACGAGAAGTTCTGCGCGAGTTGATCGTGGATGCGGACCCGGACACGGCGCTATCCAACAAGCGCTTCCCCTGGCTTTCCGCCAAGCAGATCGAATTGAAGATGTGCCCGGTGAATGCAATCCGCGTGGCCTATACTGGCGAGCTGGGGTGGGAGTTGCATCACCCGATGGAGATGCAGAATTACCTGTTCGATCAACTGATGGCCGCCGGAGAGGCGCACGGGCTGAAACTGGTCGGCGCGCGGGCGCAGAACTGGCTGCGGCAGGAAAAATCCTATCGCGCATTTGGCACCGAATTGGGGCGAGATGCGACGCCGTTGGAGGCCGGGTTGGATCGGTTTGTGGACCTGTCGAAGGACTTCCATGGCAAGGCCGCGATGGTCGAAACTGGCATTCGTAGCAAATGCGTGACCCTGTCGATCGACGGCCCGGATGACGCCGACCCTTGGGGGCGCGAAGTGCTTTATGCCGGTGATGCGCGAGTGGGCCGCCTGACCTCGGGCGGGTATTCCGTGGCGTTTGGGAAAAGCATCGGCATGGGCTATGTCAGTCGGGATCATGCCGCGCCGGGAACGAAGTTGCAGGTCAAGATGTTTGACAAGCTGTGGAACGCGACCGTGACCGAAGACAGCCCATATGATCCGAAGAACGAGAGGATTCGCGTGGACGGATAAGGTGGAGTTTGGCCTGGAGGGGACGTTGGCAGTCAACTGCCAAGCCGGGCGAGCGCCTGACCGGGGGTATGCGACGCAACGCATGCGTGTGGCAATTTATAGTTCAGCGTTAATGGTGACATTCGAAGGTGTAGCGCCGTATCGAAATCGCCTGCCCGCGGGACGGTCAGGCGATCGCCCGGCGCCCTTGCGGGCTTGATTCCGGGCGAGGTGGGGTGCCGTCCGCAATCGTCCACTTCAAGCCATCTTCATTCGCGTTGACGTCTCTCAAAAGCGCACCGACACCCAACTCAGACCGTCGCGTGTCGCGCCCTTGCGCCGCGTTCGATCGCTGCCGCATGCAGGCGATCAATGTTCAACTCATAGCGCATTTCTTCCAGCAGGCGCAGCTCACTTTCCTTGAGCGAGCCATCGGCGGCGGCGACGTCACACGCCAAGGCGTATGCCGTTTCGTGCAGTTTTTCTGGCAGCGCCTCGCGGGTCATGCCGAACAGGGCGTCCAATCCGTCTTCCTCGGTCAACAGATCAAAGACCATTTCGGCGACCACGCGAATGCGGTCCTGATCATAATCGGCGAAGACTGGCAGGTGGTTGACGATGCGGTTGATCGTCAACAGCTCGGTCGTGGGCAAGCGCTCATCCGATGCAGAGATTGCGATCATCAAGGCGACAAGGCTGTCGGGCGGCGTCAAAGGCAAGCTCATCTCGGGTTTTCCGATCCTGGGTAAGCCCCGGACATTATTGACCTTGGGCGCGCGCGGCAATAGGACAGCCGCCTTTGCATCATCTGCCCGAAAGGGGCTGTCATGACCGATCTGCGCACCGCTGCTATGACCTCGAAGGCCTGGCCTTTTGAAGAGGCGCGCCGCGTGCTGAAACGGTACGAAAAGGCGCCGCCCGAAAAGGGTTACGTACTGTTTGAAACGGGCTACGGCCCCTCGGGTCTGCCCCATATCGGCACGTTTGGAGAGGTCGCGCGCACCACGATGGTGCGGCGCGCATTCGAAGTGATTTCGGACATCCCGACGAAACTGCTGTGCTTTTCGGACGATATGGACGGGTTGCGACGGGTGCCGGACAATGTGCCGAACCAGGAAGTGATGGCCGAAAGCCTGCAAATGCCGCTGGCCCATGTGCCGGACCCGTTCGGCACGCACGACAGTTTCGGGGCGCATAACAATGCGATGCTGCGCCGGTTCCTTGACACGTTCGGGTTCGAGTATGAATTCGCCAGTGCGGCCGAATACTATGCCTCGGGCAAGCTGGACGCGGTGCTGTTGCGCGCGGCGGAACGCTATGACGATATTATGGCTGTCATGCTGAAGTCATTGCGTGAAGAACGTCAGGCAACTTATTCATGTTTTTTGCCAATCTCTCCGACGACGGGGCGCGTGCTTTATGTGCCGATGAAGGATGTGGATGGCGCAAAGGGAACGGTGACCTTCGAGGATGAAAACGGCACGGATGTGACCCTGCCGGTCACTGGCGGCAACGTGAAATTGCAGTGGAAGCCAGATTTTGGCGCGCGCTGGGCCGCGCTTGGCGTGGATTTTGAGATGTACGGCAAAGAACACGCGCCGAACACGCCGATCTATGGGCGGATATGCGAGATTCTGGGCGGCAAGGCCCCGGTGAATTTCACCTATGAGCTGTTTCTGGATCAGAACGGTGAGAAGATTTCCAAATCCAAAGGCAACGGGCTGAGCATCGACGAATGGCTGACCTATGCGGCGACCGAAAGCCTGTCGTACTTCATGTACGCCAAGCCGAAGACCGCCAAGCGAATGCATTTTGACGTGATCCCGCGCGCGGTGGACGAGTATCACCAGCAGTTGCGCGCCTATCCCGGGCAAGAGGTGACGCAGCAGTTGAATAACCCGGTCTGGCATATCCATGGCGGCGCCGTGCCGGACAGTGGCATGGTTGTTCCATTCTCGATGCTGCTGAATATCGCCAGTGTATCAGGGGCCAAGGATAAGGCGACGCTTTGGGGTTTCATCCGCAAATACGCGCCTGACGCGACGCCCGAGGCGAACCCCGATCTGGATGCGGCGGCGGGCCATGCGGTGACCTATTACAAAGACCACGTCGCACCGCATAAAACTTATCGTGCGCCGGGTGATGCGGAACGCGCGGCGCTGGCTGATCTGCGCGACCGGTTGAAAAGCTGGGACGGGGGCCTGGACGCGGAAGCGCTGCAGACGATGGTGTTTGCGGTCGGAACCGAACATGGGTTTGACCCTTTGCGGGCCTGGTTCACGGCGCTTTACGAAGTGCTGCTTGGCGCGTCCCAGGGGCCGCGTTTCGGTGGGTTCATCGCGCTTTACGGTGTTGCGGAAACCGTGGAACTGATCGAGCGGGCGCTGGATGGCGGGCTTCAATCAGGGGCTGGTGGCGCATAAAAACTTGAAACTTCCCCGCCGTGCCGCACGTGTCTTGATCAGGACAGGTCGAAAGTGGAGGGATTGTTTCATGAGGAAATTTCTAACGGCATGCGTGGCCATGCTGATGTTGGCCGCACCGCTAAGCGCGCAGGACGCCGCCCCAGAGGGCGCCATTCAGGGTGTGATTTCCAGCCAGATGGACGCGTTTCGCGCCGGTGACGTTCCTGGGGCATGGGCGCATGCCTCTCCGACGATCAAACGCCTGTTCGGGACCGAACGGAATTTCGCGATGATGGTTCAGCAGGGCTATCCGATGGTCTGGCAGCCGGGAGATATTCGATTTCTCGAGTTGCGCGAAGTTGACGGCAAGCAGCGTCAGGAAGTCATAGTTCGGGATGCCGATAACGTATTTCACGTGCTGGAATACGACATGATCAAGACCGAGGATGGCTGGCGAATTGACGGCGTACATCTGGTGCCGGCGCCGCAGATCGGGGCGTGATCCTAACGAAAGGCCACGATCGCAAACCCCAGTGCGATGAAGGCTGACGTCAGGGTAGCAACGCCAAAGGCGCGAATGCGCCCGGGCTTGGGCTGATTGTGTTGAAAAACTCCGTTTTAGGGCCTGAACGATGATTTTTCTTTCCATGCAGCCCGATCCTAAATTTTTGGCGCGGGGGTCGGCCCAAATCGCCTACATGCGCTCACGCGCAGCCATGCGCTGTCTCGTGGTCAAAGCTTTCCGACTATTTCGCTTCATAGGTTTTCGCAAGAAATCCGCGACGCTCTGATTTCGGAGTTTTTCAACACAATCGGCTGAAGCCCGGCCTTGACTGCGTTGCGGGCGGTAACTCTGGCCAGAACCGACACGCCGGTCAGCAGCAGCACGAACGCCAGCTTTGCCTGGAACGCCGGTATGGTCAGCGCGTTCAGCCCGCCCCACGCCAATAATAACAAGCCGCTAAAGCGTTTCGACATTAACCTGAGACATATCCGGCGGCCTTAAAGTAGTTCCAGCATTCTACTGGGTCGTAGAGATCGCAGATTGCTCCGATTGCTTCGAAGACCTGGGTAAAGGACCTGGCCCCGATCCGTCGCAAATGGGCTTTCAGTTTAGAGAAGGCCTGCTCGATGGGATTCAGGTCGGGCGAGTACGGTGGCAGGTAAAGGAACCAGCAGCCGTGATTGCGTAAAGCCTGCGTCGCCTCCTTATTCCGGTGGGTTGCCAGGTTGTCGAGAATGACGACAGTGCCGGGGTTGATCTCGGGGACCAGCACTTCGCGGATGTAGGCCGCGAAGGCGGGGCCATCTATCGCTCCCTTGATGACCCAAGGTGCGATCAGCGCGCCTTGGGTCAGGCCCGCGATCAAGGTTTGGGTTCCCCAGCTTCCGAAGAGCGCATCCATCGTCAGGCGCTTACCGCGCTTGGCTCTGCCGCGTAGGCGCGTGAGGTTTGTCTTCACTGCGGTTTCGTCAATAAAGACAACGCGCTCAGGAAAGGTCGCAATGGCTGGCGAGCGGTATCTGAACCAGTCGGCCCGTTGCTGCCTTACCTTGGCGCGGCGGCGCTCGGTTGCGACCAGCGACTTTTTTTGTACGTGAAGCCGAGCCGGGACAGAAGGTTGGCGATGGAGGAGTGATGCACCCGCACACCCTCTGCATCGGCCAGCGCATTACGCAACTCAAAGAGCGTGATGTCAGGGTCTTGTGCGATCAACTCCTCAAAGAATTCCCGATGCGGAGCCAGCTTTCCCTTGCCGCGCGGCGGTCCCTGCCGGGCAGGTTCCGCATGACCCTTCATCCTCACCTGACGCGCCCACCGCGCGCCTGTGGCAGGCGACAGCTTCAACCGCAACGCCGCCGCGCGCCCGCTCAACCCTTCTTCAATGTATCTCTGAAACCGTATCCGAAGCGCAGATGGCAAAGGTGCTGACATGATCCATCCTCCCAAACAGGATGAATCACAGATCAGGTCTCAAGGGAATCCCTCGCGATTCAGGTTCAAGCCGAAACGCTTTAAGCCAGAGCAGCGCCAGACCGGCGGTCGCGACCCGTGCGTAAACCGGGGCCATGGCGCGCAGCACCCCGGCAGCCTCGGGCATGGTCGCGCGACTGGCGCGCAGGCCCAGCAACAGGTTGGCCAGCCCGCCGCCGATCCCCAGCGCCAGACCTGTGAAATGCACGAATATCGCAACCTGATAGGCCATATCGGCCCTCCGCTCGCATCGCAGGGGACGACTTTGCCGGGTCAGACGGCCACCCGTCAAGCGCACGCTGCCTTAGGGCCTGGTTAATCATGCCCGCCATACCCCCCGCCGCCAACCGGTCAGCCGCGCCTTGGGCGCGTCGTCGCAAGGGCTGCAGATGCGCCAGAAAAGGGGAATGGGATGAATAAGGCAATCACTGAAGGGCTGGTGCTGATGCCGCCACCATTTGCAGACGGGCTGAGCGTCTGGGCAAACGGGGATGGCACGCCGGGGTCCGCCACATACGACGGCGATCCCGGCGCGGCGCTGATCGCGGCGGATCAGGATTTTGGCGGCTGTCTTGAATTGCTGAAGATTAACTCCACCCAGCAGCTGCGCCACATGGGGGAAACGCCGATCCAGCCGGGATGCTATTTGCGTATCCGGGCGCGGGTGAAGGCGGTGTCCGGCAACCTGCCGGATGTGGCGATTTCAGCCTGGGCCGGATTGGCCAACAACGCCCACGCCGGTGGTCTGGTTGAGGTTTGCCCAGCAACAACCATGACCACCTATGGAGAGGTGGTCGAGGTTTCGGCAATTGTCGGCACAGGCGCGCGGGGCGGTGTGGATATGCCCTGGGGCACGGCCCCGGCCTATGGCCACTTTGGGCTGGACCTGACCGGGCCTTCGGGCGGCATCGTGCGGATCGACGACTTCGTCATCGAAGACATCACCAGCGCCTATTTGCGGGACATGATGGATTGGGTCGATGTGCGTGATTTCGGTGCGGTCGGAGATGGCGTTACGGATGACCACGCGGCATTTGATGCGGCGGACATCGCCGCCGACGGGCGCGACATTCTGGTGCCCGAGGGGACGTATCTGATCGGGTCCAACATCACGATGGACAACCCGGTGCGCTTTCAGGGAACGGTCACCATGCCCGCCGACAAGCGCCTGATCCTGCGCGGGAATTTCAGCCTAAAGCGTTTCGGCTTGAACCTGAATCGCGAGGGATTCCCTTGAGACCTGATCTGTGATTCATCCTGTTTGGGAGGATGGATCATGTCAGCACCTTTGCCATCTGCGCTTCGGATACGGTTTCAGAGATACATTGAAGAAGGGTTGAGCGGGCGCGCGGCGGCGTTGCGGTTGAAGCTGTCGCCTGCCACAGGCGCGCGGTGGGCGCGTCAGGTGAGGATGAAGGGTCATGCGGAACCTGCCCGGCAGGGACCGCCGCGCGGCAAGGGAAAGCTGGCTCCGCATCGGGAATTCTTTGAGGAGTTGATCGCACAAGACCCTGACATCACGCTCTTTGAGTTGCGTAATGCGCTGGCCGATGCAGAGGGTGTGCGGGTGCATCACTCCTCCATCGCCAACCTTCTGTCCCGGCTCGGCTTCACGTACAAAAAAGTCGCTGGTCGCAACCGAGCGCCGCCGCGCCAAGGTAAGGCAGCAACGGGCCGACTGGTTCAGATACCGCTCGCCAGCCATTGCGACCTTTCCTGAGCGCGTTGTCTTTATTGACGAAACCGCAGTGAAGACAAACCTCACGCGCCTACGCGGCAGAGCCAAGCGCGGTAAGCGCCTGACGATGGATGCGCCCTTCGGAAGCTGGGGAACCCAAACCTTGATCGCGGGCCTGACCCAAGGCGCGCTGATCGCACCTTGGGTCATCAAGGGAGCGATAGATGGCCCCGCCTTCGCGGCCTACATCCGCGAAGTGCTGGTCCCCGAGATCAACCCCGGCACTGTCGTCATTCTCGACAACCTGGCAACCCACCGGAATAAGGAGGCGACGCAGGCTTTACGCAATCACGGCTGCTGGTTCCTTTACCTGCCACCGTACTCGCCCGACCTGAATCCCATCGAGCAGGCCTTCTCTAAACTGAAAGCCCATTTGCGACGGATCGGGGCCAGGTCCTTTACCCAGGTCTTCGAAGCAATCGGAGCAATCTGCGATCTCTACGACCCAGTAGAATGCTGGAACTACTTTAAGGCCGCCGGATATGTCTCAGGTTAATGTCGAAACGCTTTAAGGCCTTACGTCGAGGGCTTCGGGGATGAAGTTCTTGGATTCAGGAAAGCCTTTCAGGCGTTGCTGCACTACACCGATCACGATGCGCTGGACCTCGATGGCCTCCGGATCGATGTGGATGGCCCGATCGACCTGCATGACGCCGTCAACACCGTCGACACGTTCGAGGTGCGTCGCGTGATCCGCAACGGGCAATTCTATGTCGTGAACAGCGCCAACTGGGATGTTGATACCGTGACCGGCGACGGCAGCTATTCTGCGGGCAATCCGCTGCAACTGAACAGCGTAACGAACGTGGCCAACATTCCCATCGGTGCCCAGGTCACCGGCAACGGCGTAGGGCGTGAGGTTTACGTTAAGTCGACCAATCCGGGGGCGGGGACGGTGACGCTCAGCCAGCCGCTGTTCGCGTCGAACGCCACGCAAACTTATACCTTCACGCGCTACAAATACGTGCTGGATTTCTCGGGCTTCACCAAGCTTTCCAAGTTCACCCTCAGCGATATTGAATTGCAGTGTAACGGTGACGCCAGCGGTATCCTGTTGGCCCCGGCGGGCGAGACGTTTCATCTGAAGGACAGCTTCGTCACCAAGCCCGAGCATCGTGGCATCACCTCGATCGGCACGGGCTGTCAGGATTTGCAGGTCGATCGCTGCCATTTCGTCTCGGACGAACAGCAGGCTCCGGCGACGAACCGGGTTTCGCTGGCGCTGAACGTCAACAAGAACGACGCCAAGATCCGCGATAACCGGTTTCAGCGGTTTGGCACCACGATGGTGCTGAAGGGCACCGGGCATTTGATTATCGGCAACCACTGGTTCCAGGGCGACGAGGTGACAGATGGCCCCCGACAGGCCGGGCTGGTGTTCACGCAGCCGAATGTGAATTCCACCGTGACCGGCAATTACATCGACAATTGCTTCGTCGAGATGACGAACGAGCATGACGCCGCACCGGATTTCTCGTCCGAGTTCAGCTTTGGCGGTCTGACGATCACCGGCAACATTTTTGGCGCTATTGACGTCGCCAGCTCTTTCGCCTGGCTGGTGGTCAAGCCGCACGGGCCGGGACATTTCCTGCAAGGGCTGACGGTGTCCGCCAACAGCTTCAAAACGGTGAACGGCAATATTGACCGGGTTGAGAAGGTGGACGATTCGATTGCCCCGTTGGATATGTCGCGGGCGCGCAACGTGGTGTTTTCGGCCAATACGTTCAACGGGATCAGCCAGAACACGATCAATCCGGTGTTGATGGAATTCAACCAGCCATCCAACCAGTCGGTCTGGACCCTGGATGCCGGCGCCTATCTGCCGTTCGAAGGCTGGGCGCGGCGCGTTACTTCGGTTGTGGTCGAGGATCTGCAATCCTCCAGCCAGTCGATCTATACCGCGCCACAAGTTGCCACCCAGCAGGGCGCGAACAAGGATCAGATCACGCTCGGCTGGTCGCAGGCGGTGAACGGCAAAGTTCAGGTGACGGTGCGGATGGACAACCCGGTCTAGGCTTATTCGGGGCCGGCTAGAGGGCTTTCCATCCCGCCATCATTGACCCAAAATTATCCCCGCCGGAGGCATTAAACTTTTTCTTTAGCGCGCAGGGTTACAAAACCCTGCGCGCTTTTGCATGACGTCCGCTATCTGCGGGCTGTGGTGACCGGGCCGTCGGCCGTGATCTGTGTCGCCGATAACGTGTGATCTGCGTTCTGCATCCGGTGGCTCAGCAGTGTTTGCGTCATCTCCAGCAACACGGACGCCATCGCCGGATCATCGGCCAGATTGCGCATTTCCCCGTCGCCCTCGCGGTCAAACAGCAGCGGCGGCAGCGTATCTGCGAAGTGGGTCAACGTATAACGCGGTCCGCGCAACACTGCGAAATTCGCACCCGATGCGTGCAGGTTGTGCGTTGTCTGCCAAAGCGTGGGGGCAACGGGGTTGCCAAAATCCAGCTCGCTATAGCTATGGGTGCGCCAATCGTCCGGCGTGTCACCTTGCAAGAACACCTTTAGGGATCGCCCGTCCATCGACGGCGGCGCCGCCAGTCCGAGGCAGTCGAGGATCGTCGGGGTCACATCCACGGATTCACTTGGGCGCGTGACTTCGGTGCCGTGGGCGTCCGGCTGCGTCGGATCGCGGATGATCAGGGGCGTGTGCCAAGCGGCGTCATAGGGGCTCATCTTGCCCCAGGTATGGTGATCGCCCAGCATCTCTCCGTGGTCGGCGGTGACGACCAGCAGGGTGTCATCCCATTGGCCGCTGTCTTTCAGAAATGCGATGATGCGCCCGATGTGGACGTCCACTTCGGCGGCAAGGCCAAGGTAAATTGCGCGTAAGTCCTGGACGGTGGTGTCGTCATTGCCCAGATCGGGAAATCCATCCACCAGCGCGGCGGCGTTGGCGGGGGTGAAGAAGGGATGGGTCGCCAGTTCTGCCGACTGTGACCCATGCCGGTCGGGCAGGGGCAGTGTGTCTGGGTCGATCATCCGGTTATAGGGCGCGGGCGCGACCAGGGGCGGGTGTGGCCGGATATAGGTCAGATGGGCGAACCAGGGCCGATCTCCGCGTGCGCGCAGGTGCGTCAGGCAGGCGTCGGTCAGAAAGGCCGTGTCGCTGTCTTCAGCCCGGTAGAAGGCAGGATCATCGACACGGCGCAGCTGATCAGCTTGCGCAACCGGCACATAGAATTCGGTGTACTCGGGAATATCGTAGCCTTTGGCCACAAGCGAGGCGCGCCATGGAAAGCTTTCATCAGCGCCCATTTCGACAGTCTGCACGAATCCCGGCATGACCCGCTCGTAGGTTCGCAAATCCGGGTCAACCAGCTGGTGCAACCTTGGGTCGAGCGTGGTGTCGGTATAGCCAAACAGCAGCGGCAGGTGCCCACCCTTGCGCACTTCGGTTGCCAGGTTCGACGTGTCATGGCGCAGCGGCGCGCCATTTCGGACCGAGCGGTGGTTCATCGCGTATTGCCCGGTCAGGAGCGAGGCACGCGACGGCCCGCAAGGGTTTGCAACAGAATGATGATTGGTAAAGCTGACGGCCGCACCCATCAGGGCGCGCAGGTTCGGCAGCGGCACGTGATCGGCCAGCGCGCCGTGCAACAAGTCGGCGCGCATCTGGTCGATGATGATGAACATCACATTGCGGGGGGGGATCTGTGTCATGGGGGTTCGCAGTCAGCTGGGTTTGCGGAAAATCCGGGTCAGTTTGTGCAGTTCTTCCAACGCGTCATAGCGCTTGCTGGCCCGGGGCCAATCCTCTTCCTGCACCGCCGCGATCATCGCTTCAAGCAGCAGCATCGTCGCGATGTTGCTGTCCCATGCCGAGGGGACCTGAACCCAGCAGGGAAACACGAAGGGTGCGACCTTGGAGACGGGCGAGGCCCATTGATCGGTGATCAGAACAACTTTCACGCCGCGTTCCGTCGCCAGTTCGGCAAGGCGCATCAGATTGGTTTCGTACCGGCGGATGTCGAACATCAGGATCACGTCGCCCGGTCCCATATCCAGCACGTAATGCGGCCATGTCGCCGCCGAGCTTGTCATGTGGGTCACGTTCTCGCGGATCGCCTGAAAATGGGTGAAAGCGTATTCGGCCAGGGCGCGCGTCACCCGGCCGCCGACCACGTATAGATGGCCTTCGGCGTTGGCCATCTCGGCAACGGCGGCGTCAAAGGCATCGGTGTTGAGGTTGGAAAACGTTTGCCCGAGGTTGACCATCACCGCTTCGGAAAACCGGTTCAGCATGTGCGATTCCGGCGCGGCGGCGGCCCAGACCTCGCGCTTTTTGACCGGGCCGGACAGGGTCGCCTCCAACTCGTCCCGCAGGGCTTTGTGGAATTGCGGATAGCCTTTGAAGCCCAGCTTTTGCACCATCCGTGCGACCGTCGGCGTTGAAACGCCGGCGTTTTCCGCCACGATGGTGATCGAGGCAAGCCCCGCCACGGGATAGTTTTCCAGCAGCGACGCTGCCAGTTTGCGCTCGGACACGGTAAGGCCGTCAAAAGCCTCGTGGATCATGTCGCGTACGGTGCGGAAGGCGTCGGTCAAGGGCGGAACTCTTGCAAATGGTTTGCCAGCTTAGGCACAAACGTCGTGCCCTGACCAGCCGTTGAAAGTATATTGACAGTCTAGTGATCCCAAGAAAGGATATTGTCAGAATGTCTGGGGGGAGTCGGGCCGGATGGCCAATGCGGCAGATCGCGAACAGGTGGTTGAGGTGATCAATCCCGGTGCCGCCGGGCCTGTCGTTCTGGTGTGCGAGCATGCCTCGTCCCATATCCCGGCAGAGTTTGCGGATCTTGGGTTGAGCGCGGCGGATCGCCTGAGCCATGCAGTCTGGGATCCGGGTGCCGAGGCTTTGGGCCGCGCGATGGCCGAACGGCTTGATGCGCCGTTTGTCGCAGGTCGGATGTCGCGTTTGCTTTACGATTGCAATCGTCCGCTGTCGTCCGAAGCGGCGATGCCAAAACAAGTCGAACTGGTCGCCGTGCCGGGGAATGCGGGGCTGACCGCCACAGATCGCGCCGAACGCGCGGATCGGTTTTATGAGCCGTTCAGAGCAACGGTTGCGGCAACACTGGATGGCGCTGCGGCCCCAGTGCTGGTCACGATCCACAGCTTCACGCCGACCTATTTCGGCGAACCTCGGGCGGTCGAGATTGGGATTCTACACGATAGTGACACGCGGTTGGCTGACGCCATGCTGGGAAACAACGGACCACTGTCTCACTGGCGCGTTGCGCGCAATGAACCCTATGGCCCGGCAGACGGGGTGACCCACACGCTGAAGGAGCACGCGCTTGCGCGCGGCATCGCGAATGTAATGATCGAAGTGCGCAACGACCTTCTGACGTCCGAGGGCGAGGTTGCGCGCATCGCCGACGCGATGGTTGCCAGCCTGACGACAGCGCTGGCGACACTAGACGGCGCCAAATCGGTCGCGGCACATCATGCCTAGAGTTTTTCTGAGCTATATCCGCCTGGTCGACGGGCTGAACCGCCGTGTCGGGCGGTTCATCATGTACGGCATCTTTGCGTTGATGGCGATTTTGCTGTGGTCGTCGATTTCAAAGACCTTCTTCAACCCGTCGCTGTGGACGCTGGAACTGGCGCAGTTTGCCATGGTGACCTATTACATCCTGGGCGGGCCTTATTCGATCCAACTGGGCTCGAACGTGCGGATGGACCTGTTTTACGGCGAATGGGACGATCGCAAGAAGGCCTGGTTTGATGCCTTCACGATCTTCTTCCTGATCTTCTATCTTTGCGTTCTGCTTTGGGGGGCGCTGGGCTCCACCGCTTATTCGGTCGGCTATTTCGGGCGCGAGCCGATCCAGTTTTTCGGCGAACTCGGCGGGAGCCTGCTGACCGGCGGGCCGGAGGCGGCGGCTGAAAAGCTGGGCTTCCTGGAACGTTCATCAACCGCGTGGCGGCCTTACATGTGGCCGATCAAATCGATCATGATCCTTGGGTTCTTCCTGATGCTGTTGCAGGCGATCAGCGAGTTTCTGAAGGACGTCGCGCGCATTCGCGGGGTAGAGGTGGCATGAGCCAGGAATGGATCGCCATCATCATGTTCGCGACCATGATGCTGATGCTGATGACCGGGCAGCGGGTGTTCGGGGCCATCGGATTTGTCGGTGTGGTGGCGGCCCTGTTGCTGTGGGGGCCGAACGGGGGCGGGGCCGACATTGGATTTTCAGCGGCGATGAAGCTGATGAAATGGTTCCCGCTGCTGACCCTGCCGATGTTCATCTTCATGGGCTACGTGCTAAGCGAATCGAAGATCGCCGATGACCTGTACCGCATGTTCCACGTCTGGATGGGGCCATTGCGCGGGGGGCTCGCCATCGGGACGATCCTGCTGATGGTGCTGATCTCGGCGATGAATGGTCTCAGTGTCGCAGGGATGGCCATCGGGGCGACGATTGCCTTGCCGGAGTTGCTGAAGCGTGGATACGACAAACGGATGGTGACCGGGGTCATTCAGGCCGGGTCGAGCCTTGGTATCCTCGTCCCGCCTTCGGTCGTGTTGGTGCTTTATGCGATGATTGCACGGCAACCGGTCGGTCAGCTGTGGCTGGCCGGGGTCATTCCGGGGCTGATGATGGCCGGGATGTTCATCATCTACATCGTGATCCGCTGCCGGATAAACCCGGAACTTGGCCCGGCGCTTCCTGCTGAGAACCGCGATATCCCGCGCGTTGAGAAGATGCGCCTGCTAAGCGCGGGTCTTCTGCCGCTGGGTATCTTCGCGGTGATGATGGTGCCCTTTGTGAACGGCTGGACCTCGCTGGTGGAAAGCAGCGCGGTGGGCGCGTTGGCGGCGTTTCTGGCGGCGGTCGTCAAGGGGCGGATGACGCGGCAGGTGTTCGAGAATTCGGTGCGTAACACGCTTGGAATCTCCTGCATGTTCATGTGGATCATTCTGGCGGCACTTGGCTTTGGCGCGGTATTCGATGGCCTTGGGGCGGTTAACGCCATTGACGATCTGTTCACCGAACGCTTGGGCCTTTCCCCCTGGATGATCCTGATGCAGCTGAGCTTCATCCTGATGGGCACGTTCCTGGATGACACCGCGATGCTGGTCATCGTCGCGCCGCTTTACGTGCCGCTGGTCGCGGTGCTGGGCTTCGATTTGATCTGGTACGGGGTGCTTTATACGATCACCACGCAGATCGCATACATGACGCCGCCGTTCGGGTATAATCTGTTCCTGATGCGCGCCATGGCCCCGCCCGAGATTATGCTGATCGACATCTATCGCTCGATCATTCCGTTTGTCTTCGTGATGGCGCTGGCGCTGGCGCTGGTGATGATCTTCCCGCAGATCGCGCTGTGGCTGCCACAAACCGTCTATGGGAACTGAGGGGGACCAATGAAGCTCGACTTCCACCATATCAATTTCGTCTCGGGCGATGTCGACCGGATGCATGACTTCTATACGAAAGTGCTGGGTCTGGACGACATGCCGGTTGCGCATTTCCCACGGACCGAGGCGGCGGATGGCAAGGGGTTTGACGGCAAGATCCGGTTTGCCACCGATGGCGGGATGCAGATGCATCTGGCCGAGCGGGCAATGGATATCGCCTTCCACAACGGGCAGGTGATCAACCCCCTTGAGCGTGTCCATATCGCCTTTCGTACCGACGATCTGCCCGCGTTCCTGGCCACTCTCGACGCCGAGGGCATACCTTATTCCGATTATGGCACCGCCTTTTCCATGGATTGGCATCAGGTGTTCTTTCACGACCCCGAAGGCAATGTGATCGAGGTGCATCAGCAGGTGGCCTGACAAAGGGGACAAGCCTCGTAACAGACGGGGCCAATAACGCCGCAAAGCGGTATTTCATGGGGCATCCGCCCCGCCAACTGAAAGGATCAGACATGACTTCAAGACGCAAGTTTATCGCAGGGGCCGCCGTTGCACCTGCCGCTGCGCTGGCCACGCCCGCGCTGGCGCAAAGCCAGATCAAATGGCGGATGCAAACCTATGCCGGCCCCGCGCTGGCCGCCGAGGTCATCGTGCCGGCCATCGAGATGTTCAACAAGATCGCCGGCGATCGCATGAACATCGAGCTGTTCTTCGCAGACCAGCTGGTCCCCACCGGAGAGCTGTTCCAGGCGATGCAGCGCGGCACGATTGATGCGGTGCAGTCGGACGATGACTCGATGGCCTCACCCACCGAAGTGACGGTGTTCGGCGGCTACTTCCCGTTCGGGTCGCGGTATTCGCTCGACGTGCCGGTGCTGTTCAACCAGTACGGTCTGAATGAGATCTGGGATGCCGAGTATTCCAAGGTCGGCGTCAAGCACATCTCTGCCGGTGCCTGGGATCCCTGCCACTTTGCCACCAAAGACCCGATCCGGTCGCTGGCCGATCTGGAAGGCAAGCGGGTCTTCACCTTCCCGACCGCCGGGCGCTTCTTGTCCCAGTTCGGCGTCGTGCCGGTGAACCTGCCGTGGGAAGACATCGAGGTTGCTGTGCAGACCGGCGAACTCGACGGCATCGCTTGGTCGGGCATCACCGAGGATTACACCGTTGGTTGGGCCGATGTGACCAACTATTTCCTGACCAACAACATCTCGGGCGCCTGGGCGGGATCGTTCTTTGCGAACATGGATCGCTGGAACGAACTGCCCGAAGACCTTCAGACGCTGTTCCGCGTGTGCTGCGACCAGTCGCATTACTATCGTCAGTGGTGGTACTGGGGTGGTGAGGCGAACCTGCGCGTCAACGGCACCAAGATGGAGCTGACCTCGACCCCCGACGCCGAATGGCAGACGGTCGAAGACGCTGCCGTCAAGTTCTGGGACGAGATCGCAGCCGAGTCCGAAACCAAGGCCAAGGTTGTCGAGATCTTCAAGAAGTACAACGCCGACATGGTGAAGGCCGGACGGCCCTACCGCTACGGTTAAGACTAAACTCTCGGGGCGCAGCAAATGCGCCCCGGGACCCATTCAAGGGACGCGCAAATGACACTCGATGACCTGAGAGCCCGCGTTGACGCGGGCGAGATCGACACCGTTCTGGCTTGCATGGTCGATATGCAGGGCCGCCTGATGGGCAAGCGGTTCCATGCGCGGCATTTTGTCGACAGCGCGTGGGAGGAGACCCATTGCTGCAACTATCTGCTGGCCACAGATCTGGAGATGTTCACGGTCGACGGCTATGCCTCGACCTCGTGGCAGGGTGGCTATGGCGATTACACGCTCAGACCCGACATGGACACGTTGCGGCTGGCCGCGTGGTTGGAAGGCACTGCACTCGTTCTTTGCGATGTGTTGGATCACCACGGCCACGCCCCCATCGCCCATTCGCCGCGTGCGATGCTGAAGGCGCAGATTGATCGGTTGGCCGAAATGGGTCTGACCGCGATCAGTGCCACGGAACTGGAATTCTTCATCTTCGAACAAAGCTATGACGCGATCCGCAAGGGCGGTTTCCGCGACCTGACTCCGATCAGCGGTTATAACGAAGATTACCACATCCTGCAGACCACCAAGGAAGAAGAGGTGATGCGCGCCCTTCGCAACGGCCTCTATGACAGTGGCATTCCGGTCGAAGGGTCAAAAGGCGAAGCCGAGGCCGGGCAGGAGGAGTTGAACCTGCGTTATGGCCCCGCGATGGACTGCGCCGACAATCACACGATCGCCAAACACGCCGCCAAGGAAATCGGCTGGCAAAAGGGCCGCGCCGTCAGCTTCATGCCGAAGTGGGATGCGGGCCGGGTCGGCTCGGCCAGCCATGTGCATCAGTCGTTATGGAAGGGAAAGACCAACGCCTTTTTCGACAAGGACGCCGATCTGGGGATGAGCGGTATGATGCGCGCCTACCTCGGCGGGCTGCTGAAATACGCGGGCGACATCACGTGGTTTCTCGCGCCCTACGTGAACAGCTTTAAGCGGTTCCAGAAGGGCAGCTTTGCCCCGACGCGCAAGGTCTGGTCGGTCGACAATCGCACGGCGGCGTTCCGACTATGCGGCGACAGCTCGCCCGCCGTTCGGATCGAATGCCGCGTTGGCGGGGCGGACCTGAACCCATACCTCGCCATCGCAGGCATGCTGGCCGCCGGCATCGCCGGGATTGAGGAGGGGCTGGACTGCGGCAAGCCATTCGACGGCGATGCGTACGAAGGGGGCAAGGAGTCCATTCCCGATACCCTGCGCGCCGCGACCGAAACCCTGCGCGGTTCCAAGATGCTGCGCGCGGCCTTTGGCGACGCGGTCATCGACCACTACACCCGCGCTGCCGAGTGGGAGCAGGAGGCTTTCGATGCCGTCGTCACCGATTGGGAAATCGCGCGGGGGTTTGAGCGGGCATGACCAGGGTTCTGAACGTCACGCCGATGATCGCTGTGGCCGATATCGACGCGGCCTGTGATTTCCTGCGTGACTGTCTGGGGTTTGAGGTCGGTTTTCGGATGGAGGGCTACGCCTGGTGCCATCGCGGCGACGGGGCGATCCGACTGCTGAATGCCGACCCGAACGCCGACATGGCCGACCCAGCACGCCAGCACATCATCTACATTGACGTTGACGATGTGGATGCGTTTTACGATGAGCATCGCGCCGCACTCGACGCCCTGCCATCTGGCCACTTCCGCGCGCCCTTTGATCGCCCCTACAATCAACGAGAGTTTCACGCCATCCACGGCCCGTTCCTGTTCATGGTCGGGCAAGACATTCGGGACAAGACATGACCACACTCACCTGCATTTCACCCATCGACGGATCGGTTTTCGCGACCCGCGCGTGCCTGTCACAAGCCGATGCCAAAGCGGCGGTTGCCGCCGCCCGAACCGCCCAATCCGACTGGGCCGCGCGCCCGCTGGAGGACCGCATCGCGCTGGTCCGTGCCGGTGTCGCGCGACTGGGCGAAATGACGGAAGAGGTCGTGCCCGAGCTTGCCCGCATGATGGGCCGCCCGATCCGCTATGGCGGTGAATTCGGCGGCACGGATGAGCGCGCGAGCCACATGGCGGACATCGCGACCGAGGCCCTGAAGCCGATCGAGGTTGAGGATTCCGATAAATTCCTGCGCCGGATTGCCCGTGAACCGCATGGCGTCGTGCTGGTCGTCGCGCCCTGGAACTATCCCTACATGACTGCGATCAACACGGTCGCCCCGGCGCTGATCGCGGGCAATACGGTGGTGCTGAAACACGCCACCCAGACCCTTCTGGTGGGCGAACGGATGGCGCGTGCATTCACCGAGGCGGGCGTTCCGGCGGATGTGTTTCAGAACTTGTTTCTGGACCACGACACAACCTCGGCCTTGATCGCGGGCGGGCATCTGGATTTCGTGAACTTCACTGGGTCGGTCGGTGGTGGGCGGGCCATGGAGCGTGCGGCGGCGGGCACCTTTACGCCGGTCGCGACTGAGCTTGGCGGCAAAGATCCCGGCTATGTTCGCGCTGATGCGGACCTCGACGCGGCGGTGGACACGCTGATCGATGGGGCGATGTTCAATTCGGGCCAATGCTGCTGCGGGATCGAGCGGATATATGTCCATGAGTCGCTGTTTGACACCTTTGTTGAAAAGGCAGTCGCCGTGGTCAGTGCCTATAAGCTGGGCGACCCGTTGGACCCGGAAACGACGCTGGGGCCGATGGCAAACGTGCGGTTCGCGGCAGAGGTCCGGGCACAGACATCCGAGGCGATTGCCGATGGTGCGACGGCCCATATCGAAACCATGGCGGCGGATGACGGTGGTGCGTACCTCAGCCCGCAAATCCTGACCAACGTGACCCACGACATGCGGGTCATGCGCGACGAAAGTTTCGGACCCGTGGTCGGGATCATGTCCGTCAAGGATGACGACGAAGCGATCCGCCTGATGAACGATAGCGAGTTCGGGCTCACCGCCTCGCTCTGGACGCAGGACATTGACGCGGCGTTGGAGATCGGTGCGCGGATCGAAACCGGCACGGTGTTTTTGAACCGCGCCGACTACCTCGACCCGGCGCTGTGCTGGACGGGGGGCAAGAACACCGGCAAAGGCGGGGCGCTGGGGGTCATCGGCTATCAGAACCTGACGCGGCCAAAATCCTATCACTTCAAGAAAGTCACGACATGAGCATCACCGGAAACTGGTCATACCCGACGGCCATCAAATTCGGGGCAGGGCGGATCGCTGAACTGCCCGAGGCTTGCGCGCAGGCAGGCATCAAACGCCCGCTGCTGGTTACCGACCGGGGGCTGGCAAGCCTGCCGATCACAGATGCAACGCTGGATATCCTCGAAGCTGCCGGTCTGGGCCGGGCGAAGTTCTCGGACGTCGACCCGAATCCGAACGAGATGAACCTGGACGCCGGGGTAAAGGTTTACCGCAAGGGCGGGCATGACGGGGTGATTGCCTTTGGCGGCGGTTCGGGCCTGGACCTGGGCAAGATGGTTGCCTTCATGGCCGGTCAAACGCGACCGGTTTGGGATTTCGAGGATATCGGCGATTGGTGGACGCGCGCGGACGCGGATGCCATCGCGCCGATCATTGCAGTGCCGACCACGGCCGGGACGGGGTCCGAGGTGGGGCGGGCGAGCGTCATCACGAACTCCGAAACCCATGTGAAGAAGATCATCTTCCACCCCAAGGTTCTGCCCTCTGTCGTGATTTGCGACCCGGAACTGACGGTCGGCATGCCGCCTGCGATCACTGCCGGAACCGGGCTTGATGCGTTCGCGCATTGCGTCGAAGCGTTCTCCAGCCCGCATTATCACCCGATGAGCCAGGGCATTGCGCTGGAAGGGATGCGTCTGGTCAAGGATTACCTGCCGCGCGCCTATGCGGATGGCACCGACATCGAGGCGCGCGCGCAGATGATGAGCGCGGCAGCCATGGGGGCGACGGCGTTCCAGAAGGGGCTTGGCGCAATCCATGCCCTCAGCCACCCGATTGGCGCGGTGTTCGGTACGCATCATGGAACGACAAATGCGGTGTGCATGCCCGCGGTGCTGGCGTTCAACGCGGACGCGATTCGGGATCGTTTCGATGCCGCTGCGGCCTATCTGGACATCGACGGCGGTTTCGACGGGTTCTGTGATTTCGTTCAGGAGATGAACGATGCGCTGGGCATTCCGCGCAAGCTGTCCGAAATGGGCGCGGATGCGTCGCGGATCGACGAACTGGCGGCGATGGCGATCGAGGATCCAAGCTGCGGCGGCAACCCGGTGGAACTGACGGTGGAAAATCTGGCCGGGTTGTACCGACAGGTGATCTGAGCCGTCCCGAAGGGGAAATTGGTTTGGGGCGGACGTTTACGGCTTTCTCTGCGCCCGGAATCAAGCCCGATAGGGCGCCGGGCGATCGCCTGACCGTCCCGCGGGCAGGCGATTTCGATGGGTCGCGAATCCTTCGAAGTCCGGAGCTAACGCTGAACCATAAATTGCCACACACCACTGGCTCGTCGCCTACCCCCGGTCAGGCGCTCGCCCGGCTTGGCGCCTGATCGTTAACGCCCCCTCCACGCCAGTCGCCAGCCTTACCCCGCCGCCAACCCCATAAACGCCCGGATCATCCGGCTGTCGCGCCGTTCGCGCAGGCAGACCAGCGCCTCGTCCATCAGAAGGTTGGCATCGCGGATCGGTAGGGCGACCAGCCGCGTATCGGTGCCAAACTCTGCCTCGCTGACAATTCCGACGCCGCCACCGGCTGCAACGATTTCGCGGACCGCTTCGCGCCCCTCAGCCTCGACATAGCTGCTGGGTTTCAGGCGCGCTGCGGCGAAGGCCTCTTCCAGTTTTGAACGGGTCCGCGAACCGGTTTCGCGCAAGACCAGCGGGCTGCGCGCCAGATCGCCAAGGGAAATGTCCCCCGCGTCCGACAGCGGGCTTCCTGCCGAGACGAAAGCGATCAGCGGCGCTTGCGACAGATCAATCACGTCGTATTCGCTGCCCGATGGGATTTCGCCCAGCACGCCGATATCCGCCTCATAACTGGCCAGGGTCGCCGACACCTCGGCACTGTTGCCCGATCTGACCGATACCTGAACGCCCGGATAGCGCGCGCGGAACGCGGCCAGAAGTTCGACGATATGATAAGGCGTATCACTGACAATGCGCAGCGTGCCACTGCGCAGACTGCGACTTTCGCTGAGCATATCGCGGGCCAGATCCTCGATTTCAAACAGGCGGCGGGTGATTTCCAACAAGCGGCTACCGGCCTGGGTGATCTCGATCTGTTTGCGGGATCGGTCAAACAGACGAATGTCATATTCGGCCTCCAGCTTGCGGACCTGATCGGACAGGGCTGGCTGGGTCAGGCTCAGGGCCTCGGCGGCGCGGGAAAATCCGCCGTGGATGGCGACGTTATGGAAAGCGCGGAGTTGGGCGTGGCGCACGTGACTTCTCCATTAGGGTTGCAAATGTGATCCTATCAATCATAGTTTTTTCTGATAGGTCAATCTGTCGTCCTGATTGGTCAGCGGGCTGCCCCTCGCCTCAGGGTGGAAAGAAGCGCAAACGGTTGCAAATAAGGCCAAACAGGCGGGCTTGAATCTGTTGACACAGTGCCGAGCATGCGGGCAGAGTTGTGCCCGACGCAACTGCGTGACGGGGACGACGGGGGAAAATAAAAAAACAACTTCCCATACCTGATCGCATGCGTGAAGGCCGGGTGACATTCGCAGCGTTGTTACAACGTTGCTGCAAAATGAGCCCCACGAACAACTAACGATCCAACGAGGAGAGATCATGAAACGAATTCTTTTGACAGGGGTGGCGGCAATCATCTTGCCCGGTGCTGCTCTGGCCAACTGCCCGGCGATCAGCGTTGCTGACATGGGTGGCGTCGCTGCGGGTGAATTTCCGCAACAATATGAACTGGCAGAGTTCCAGGATGCAGCGGGCTGCACCATGGAGTTTTCAGCGAACCCCGATTCAGCCGCGCTGAACGGTCAGATCGCAGGCAACGGCGACCTGCCTGACCTGGCAGATCGTCTGCCGTCCGAACCGCTGGTCGTGGTGCCTTATGCGGGTGTGGGCAAATACGGCGGGACGCTGGACGTTCTGTCCAACGCGACCGAGGCTGGTACCTCTGACTTCCTGTCGGTGCGCCACGTCAACCTGGTCCGGTATTCCGATGACCTTCAGACCATCGTGCCAAACATTGCCAAGTCCTGGGAATGGAACGATGATTTCACCCAGCTGACATTCCACCTGCGTGCCGGTCACAAATGGTCGGACGGTGCGCCGTTTACCAGTGCAGACGTCAAGTTCTGGTATGACGATCTGCATATGGACACGAATATCTTCGAAGCGCCGAAGGATTACGTGACCGTCGCGGGTGAGCGGATGACCGTTGATGCCCCGGATGAGACCACAGTGGTCTTCAACCTGCCGGCACCCAAGCCCGGTCTGCTGGCACACTTTGCCACGCACTTCGGTCAGGGCTTCCAGCCCAAGCATTTCCTGGGTCAGTTTCACCCCGGTATCAATGCTGACGCAGACAGCCTTGCCCAAAGCCTCGGCTTTGAAAACGGCTATGACGCGATCAAGGCCTATTGGGGCAATTCGGACTGGACGGACACGCCGTCACCGATGCTGTCCAAGCCGGACCTTGTTGGTGGTCTGCCCAAGGCAACGCTGCCGACGCTGGAATCGCATATCTATGTGACCGACACGACCGAGGGTCGCCACCTTGTGGCCAACCCCTACTTCCACCAGGTTGATACGACCGGCCAGCAGCTGCCCTATATCGGTGAGCAGGACGAAGTCTATATCAACGACAACGAAGTTCGGATCCTGAAGCTGGTGAATGGCGAAGTTGACTATAAGTCACAGTCGCTGCAGCTGCCTTCGGCACCGCTTCTTCTGGAAAATCAGGAGGCCGGCAACTATTCGATCTACCTCAAGCCGGAAATCACGCTGGGTGCCTTTGGCTTCAACGTGACGCATGAAGATGAAGCCAAGCGCGCCATCTTTGGCGATCTGAGCTTCCGTGAGGCGATGTCGATTGCCATCAACCGCGATGAGCTGAACGAAACGGCGTTCTTCGGTCTGGGTAACGGCACCCAGTATGTCGGCTTCTCGCCGCTGCCGGAGTTTGTTGATCCGGCCTGGGAAAGCTACATGACGGATTTCGATCCGGATGCGGCAAATGCCAAGCTGGATGCAATGGGCCTGGCCGACACCGATGGTGACGGGCTGCGCGAAATGCCCAATGGTGACAAACTGGTGCTGAACCTGAACTATTCGACGCAAGGCATCGCCGGGCAGACGGTGGAACTGGTCAGCCAGTACTGGCGCGATGTCGGCATCGACTCGGTCGTGAAAGAGGTGACGCCGGACGAGTATCGCTCGGCCCAGTCCTCGAACCAGCTGGACGTTTCCATGTGGCGCAAGTCGCAGCCGCTGGCCATCGTTCTGGGCAACAACGAACTGTGGGTGCCGCCGTTCGAGAACTACTTCGGCAACCGGACCGGTATGCTGTGGGCAGCATATGTCGACAGCGGAGGCTCGGACGGTATTGAGCCGCCCGAGTACGTCAAGCAGCTAATCGCTGACATCAACGCCTTCCAGTCCGCGGACCAGTCGGGTGATGAGTTCAAGCAGATTGGTGAGCGTATGGTGAAGAACATGGTCGAAAACCTGCTGTTCATCGGCACGGTTCGCGCGCCTGCTCCGATCTATCGTAACAACGATCTGAAGAACTTCATCGAGTTCCAGACACATTCTTACGAGTACTATCGGACCTATCCGTACCGCGCCACGCAGTGGTGGCTGGACGAATAATCGACCGCTTTGGTTGAAAGAAAACAGTTGCGGGCGGCGCGTGTCGCCCGCAACCTTACCCGGACAAAGATCCGGGATTCGGGGCGAAACCCACTGACAATGTAACGGGGATGGACCAGGCCAGATGATGCAATTCGCGCGATTTGCGTTTGTGCGCGCCGTCATGGCGGTGATCACCCTGATTATCGTTTCATTGATCGTCTTTTCACTGATGGAACTGGTGCCGGGCGACTGCGCTGAACGCTATCTGGCGTTCAAGAACACGCAAGGGTCCAGTATCCAGATCGCCAACGAGTTGGAGGCAGAGCGCCAGCGCCTTGGTCTGGACCGCCCCTTCCTGGTTCGCTGGACCAGCTGGATCGTCAACGCCTTCCAGGGCGAATTCGGCGACAGCTGTATCCTGCGCGTCAACATCGCGCAGCTTCTGGGCGACAAGTTCTGGTTGTCGCTTGGGCTGTGCCTGGCCTCGCTTGTGCTGGCCTATGCGATTGCAATCCCGGTTGGCATCATCTCGGTTGCGACCAATTCCGCCGCACTGAACAACGGGTTGCGCCTGTTCTCGTACCTCGGGCTGGCGCTGCCGAACTTCCTGCTGGCGCTGATGATTATGCTGGCGGCGACGGTCTATTTCGGGGAAACGCTGACGGGGTTATTCTCGAACGAATTCCGCGATGCGCCGTGGTCAGGGGCGAAGTTTGTCGATTTGTTGAAACACATCTGGCTACCGATCTTCATTCTGGGCTGGTCGGCCACCGCCTTTGCGCTGCAAACCGTCCGGGCGCTGATGAGTGATGAGATTGGCAAGCTTTACGTCACCGCCGCTTCGGCGCGCGGCATCTACGGGCGCAAGCTGCTGTGGCGCTATCCGGCACGGCACGCGTTGGGGCCGATCGTCAACAGCCTTGGCTTCGACCTGAACCGGATTTTCAACGAATTGCCGATCGTCGCGTTGATCCTGATCCTGACGGACGCGGGTGCGTTGCTGATCGAGGCATTGGCACGCTCGAACGACCAACAGCTGGCGGGTGCGATCATCTTCCTGCTGACCGCTTCCATCGTGACGCTGAATTTCCTGACCGACCTGCTGCTGGCCGCAATCGACCCGCGTGTCCGCCGAAGCATCATGGGATGAGCCGATGACAGATACCACCGCACAATCCCCGGCCCCGCAGGACGACCAGAAGTCGAAAGAGGCGTATTTCACCGCCTCGCAGCGGCAACTGATCTGGGCGCGGTTCAAGAAACAACGGGCCGCCATGATTGCGGCCATGGTGCTGATCGTGCTGATACTGTCGGGGCTGTTCGCGCCCTTCCTGTCACCCTACGACCCGACGATTGCCGGGCGGGACAAGGATTACACAAACGGCGCACCGCAGATGCCGCAGTTCTGTGACAGCAACGGCTGTTCGCTGCGCCCATTCATTCATGCGGTCACGCGCGAACGGTCGATGGCAACCAATTTCCGCTGGGTGACCAAGGTTGACGAAGATACGCGCCTGCCGATGCAGTTCTTCGTGCGCGGCGATCGCTATAAACTGTTTGGCTTCGTACCCGGCAATATCCACCTTTTCGGGGTCGAAGGAGGCAAGATTCACCTGTTCGGCACGGATGAGGACGGGCAGGATATCTTCAGCCGGACACTCCACGCGGTCTGGACCTCGATGCAGGTCGGCACCATCGGCGTGGTGATCGCCTTCGTTCTGGCGCTGATTATCGGGGGGGTCGCCGGATATTACGGAGGCTGGATCGACTCGATCATCCAGATGGTGACCGATGCGGTACGCGTGGTGCCGGTGATCCCGCTGTTCATGGCGATATCCGCGATCATTGCAGCGGAAGGATCGCGCATAGGTATCGGCGACTGGACACTTGTCGAGCTTGGTCCGGGGCTAAGTTCCGAGGGGCGGTTCTTCATCATCTCGATCATTCTGGGGTTGGTCGGATGGCCCACGCTTGCACGCCGCGTTCGCACCCATATGCTGACCGAACGCAATCAGGAGTATGTGCTGGCGGCGCAGCTGTGCGGGGCCAAGCCCGGCCATGTGATCCGCCGCCACCTGCTGCCCAGTTTCACCAGCTATATCATCGTCGATCTGGTCATCAGTTTCCCCTATATGGTGCTGAGCGAAACGGCGCTGTCCTTCATTGGCCTAGGGCTGAAAGACCCGGTCAGCAGCCTTGGCGTGATGTTGCAAAAGGCAACCTCGGCCGATGTTCTGCTGAACTATCAGTGGTATTTCATCCCGGTGATTTTCTTCGTCGCCCTCGTCATGGCTTTCGTCTTTGTTGGCGACGGGCTGCGTGACGCTGCCGACCCTTACTCGGATAGCCACTGATGAGCCTTCTGGATGTCGAAAACCTGACGCTGCAATTCCGCACGGATGAGGGGGTCATCACGGCGGTGGACAATGTCTCTTTCAGCCTGGAACCCGGCGAGGTTATGGGGCTGGTCGGGGAAAGCGGGTCGGGCAAGTCGGTGACGGCCAAATCGCTGATGAAGCTGAACCCCGGCAACGCGATCTATTCGGACGATACGAAAATCACGCTGCATCTGGACAGCGGCCCGGTGGATGTCATGGCGCTGCGCAACGCGCGCGAAATGGAGGTTGTGCGCGGGGGCGCAGTCTCGATGATTTTTCAGGAGCCGATGGCCAGCTTCGCGCCCGCCATCAGCATCGGCAGGCAGATGGTCGAACAGCTTCTGGTGCATTCGGACATGAACAAGAAGCAGGCGAAGGATCTGAGCATCGAGATGCTGGATCGCGTCGGGATTTCCGATACCTCGACCCGCTTTGACCAATATGCGTTCGAATTGTCCGGCGGGATGCGCCAGCGGGCGATGATCGCCATGGCGCTGTCGACCAAGCCGAAACTGCTGATCGCGGATGAACCGACGACGGCGCTGGATGTGACCATTCAGGCGCAGGTCATTGACCTGATGAAAGACCTGGTGACCGAGTTCAACATGGGCATTATCTTCATCACCCATGACCTTGGCGTTGTTGCGCAAACCGCCGACAAGGTGGCCGTGATGTACCTGGGCCGGATGGTCGAACAGGGTCCGGTGCGCGAAGTGATCCGGCACCCGCACCACCCCTATACCCAGGGGCTGATCGCGGCGCTGCCAAAGCTCGACGATCTGGAGGCACCATTGGTGCCGGTGCCTGGCGACATTCCGTCGCCGCTGGAACGCCCGCCGGGATGCGTGTTCCACACGCGTTGTTCCAAGATCATCGGGGATGTCTGTAAAACGGATGTGCCGCAATGGGTGCAAACGGCCGAAAACCACCGCGCCGCATGCCATCTGTGTGAAGAAGGGTCGGGCGCATGAGTGATACGCCGCTGATTTCGACCGACGGGCTGTCGGTCACCTTCCGGATCAACGCCGGGGCATTCAAGAAATTTGACCTGAAAGCGGTCGAGGGGATCTCGATCGACATCCCAAAGGGCAGTTTCTTTGGCATAGTTGGCGAAAGCGGGTCTGGCAAAACCACGCTGGGCCGGGCGCTGTTGAAGGCGGTCGATATCTCGGAAGGGACGGCGACCTATGATGATGGAGAGGTTGAATATGACCTCAAAGACCTTTCGAAGGTGGACCTGTTTGAATATCGCAAGCGGGCGCAGCTGATCTTTCAGGATCCCTATGCCGCGCTGAGCCCCCGGATGACGGTGCGCGATATCATCGCCGAACCGCTGGAGGTGATGGGGATCACCAAAACACGCACCGATACGGACGAGCGTGTGCGCGAGATTGCCGCGAAGTGCCGCCTGAACCTGGAACACCTGCGCCGCTTCCCGCACGCGTTTTCGGGCGGTCAGCGCCAGCGGATTTCCATTGCGCGCGCGCTTGTTTCTGGCCCGAAATTCATCGTGGCGGATGAAAGCGTTGCCGCACTGGATGTATCGATCCAGGCCGATGTTCTGAATCTGCTGAAGCAGATCCAGTCCGAAATGGGCCTGACCTTTATGTTCATCAGCCACGACCTGAGCGTTGTGGCCCATACCTGCGATCATGTTGCGGTGATGTATCTGGGCCGGATCGTGGAAAGCGCGACAACCAGTGAACTGTTCGCCCAGCCACGCCACCCCTACACCAAGGCGCTGTTCTCGGCCATTCCGTCACTGGACCCGGATGATCGCGGCACCGCGCAGAAGCTGGAGGGCGAGATTCCGTCCCCCACGAACCAGCCGCCGGGCTGCAAGTTCCACACCCGTTGTCCGTTTGCCATCGACATTTGCAAGTCGACGGATCCGAAACTGGAAAAATCACCCGATGGGCATGCCGTATCCTGCCATCGCTGGCAGGAACTGCTGGATGAAAGCGCCGCCTGACGCATCGTGCATTTTGATAGGTCGATAAGGCGTATCAATTTGAACAATAGGTCAAACTCGGGCATTTTGCACGACTAACACGAGGGGGCCGATGCAGGTCATTGTCATTCTTTTGCAGTTGGCCGGGGCAGTTATGTTGCTGCTCTATTCGACGCGCATGGTGCGCACCGGGATCGAACGTGCCGCCGGCTCTGCGTTGCGCGACCTGTTCCTGACCACGCGCAAAAGTCTGCTGAAGTCTGCAGGTGTGGGCGTGATCGCGGCGGCGTCGCTGCAAAGCGCGACCGCTGTGGCGCTGCTGGTCGGCGGTTTTGCCACCACCGGCGTGATGGGCGTGACCGGGGCCTTGGCGGTTGTTCTGGGGGCGGATCTTGGCACGGCGCTGGTCGTGGTGTTCCTGTCGCTGGACCTCGGATGGCTAACGGCGGTTTTGCTGCTGGTCGGCGGATTTCTATTCCTGAAAACGGACGCGCGGCTGGCGAAACAGATTGGCCGGGTGCTGATGGGAATTGCGCTGATCCTTATTTCATTGTCGCTGATCAGTCAGGCGACAGTGCCGCTGCGGGAATCGCGGTTTCTGCCGGACATCGTGGCATATCTGGCCTTTGACCCGATCACGGCGGTCCTTGGCGGTGCGGCGTTGGCATTCCTGTTCCATTCTTCGGTCGCCGCAATCTTGCTGTTTGCGGCCTTCGCGGCCGAGGGGGTGCTGGGCATCGCAGCAGGTGTGCCCCTGGTTCTGGGCGCGAACATCGGCGGTGCCTGTGTGGCCGTCTGGCTGACGCGGTCGGCCCATATCAAGGCGCGCCGGATCACGCTGGGCAATCTGGCCTTTCGTCTGGTCGGGGCGCTGGCGGTTCTGGGCCTGATGCAGATTGTTGCGTTGCCCCTTGGGCGGTATGCCGAAACCGAAGCGCGCCAGCTGGTTCTGTTCCATTTCGCCTTCAACGCCGTATTGGTTTTGGTTTTCCTGCCTTTCGTCATCCCCTGCGCGACCTTGTTGAAGAAGGTCCTGCGTGACCCGGTCGTCAGTGAAAGCGTCCAACCCCCGCGGGTCAGTGCGCTTGATCCCGGCGCACTCAGCGATCCGCGCCAGGCGCTTGCCTGCGTGTTGCGGGAACTTTTGTTGATGGCGGGAACGGTCGAACAGATGCTGACCCCGGTGATGGAACTGTTCGACACGGCGGCGCCTGATCGGCTGCGAAGTTTGCGGACCATGGACCTTGAGGTGAATGAGCGTCACAGCGAGATCAAGTTGTTCCTGGCAGAGTTGAGCCAGCAACAACTGAACCGGGATGAAGCGGTGCAGCTGATGGACTACCTCGATGCCGCCGTGGCGCTGGAACGGATCGGTGACATCATCTCGAAGGACCTGCTGCGCGCCGTGTCCGAAAAGAACGAAAGCGGTTCCAGGTTTTCCGAGGACGGTTGGGCTGAACTGTCACGCCTGCATGCGCGTGTGATGGCCAACGCGCAGATGGCGTTGAATGTGCTGGTTTCCGACGATGTCGATACCGCCCTGCAACTAGTTGAAGAAAAGGAAAAAATGCGCGAATTTGAACGCCTTAGCTTTGACCGCCATGTCAGCAGGCTGGCCACCGGAACCCCCGAAAGCATCGCCACCAGTGATGTCCACATCGAGGTTGTTCGCGCGCTGAAAGAGATCAACTCTCGCTATGCGCTGATTGGGTATCCGGTGTTGCGTCAAAGCGGGATGCTGCGCGACAGCCGGTTGGACAAGACCGGTACGATAGATAGGCAAAACTTATAGTTTGGTATGTATTAACGATTTTTGCGATGCAATAATGCGCGCTAATCTGCCCGCAACTTGAAGGACTCGGACAAGGAAATCTACCGATGACACAGGCAAAAATCGAACCGCCGAAGCTGGGCGAACCCTATCTTCTGACGCCCGGTCCGCTGACAACATCTTATGGCGTGAAACAGGCGATGCTGCGCGACTGGGGCAGTTGGGACGCAGATTTTCGCGCCATGACAGCGGCAATGCGGTCCCAGCTTCTGGCTATGATCGGCCCCGAGGCTGATGCCTTCGACTGTGTGCCGATGCAGGGCAGCGGGACATTTGCGGTCGAATCGATGCTCGGCTCTCTGTTGCCCAAGGACAGCAAGACGCTGGTGCTGGTGAACGGTGCTTACGGGCAGCGGATCGTCAAGACCGTGCAATACCTGGGCCGCGCGCATGTGGTCATCGACAAGGGCGATTATATGCCGCCGCGCGGGGCCGAGGTTTCTGCCGCGCTGGCCGCAGATCCCGCGATCAGCCATGTGGTGCTGGTGCATTGTGAGACGTCTTCAGGCATTCTGAACCCGGTGAGTGAAATCGCCGAGGCGGTCAAATCCGCCGGCCGCAGCATTCTGATCGACTCGATGAGCGCTTTTGGCGCGCTGGAACTTCAGGCGCATGAGATTCCTTATGACGCCATCGTCAGCTCGGCCAACAAATGCATCGAAGGGGTGCCCGGCTTCGGCTTTATCATCGCCCGCAAGACGATGTTGGAGGCGGCCGCAGGCAATGCGACATCCCTCAGCCTGGATCTGCATGATCAGTGGGTGGCCATGAACAAGACAGGCCAATGGCGCTTTACCCCGCCGACCCATGTGGTCGCCGCCTTCATGGAGGCGCTGACCCAGCACCGCGCCGAAGGCGGCGTTGCGGGACGCGGCGCCAGGTACACGCAGAACCGCGACGTGATGGTCGCGGGCATGCGTGACCTGGGGTTCGAGACGCTGTTGAATGACCGCTGGCTGTCGCCGATCATCGTGACATTCTTTTGTCCTGCCGATCCCGCATTCGAATTCACCCGCTTTTACGAGGCGATGAAATCCCGCGGCTTCATCATCTATCCCGGCAAACTGACCGTCGTGGACAGTTTCCGTATCGGCTGTATCGGCCAGATGGATGCGGATGTCATGCGCGCGGTCGTCGATGCCGCCCGTGACAGCCTGACCGACATGGGCGTGGCAAGCGCTGCCCCGCCTGCAATTGCACTGGAAGAACGCGCCTGATTGGCCGCCTGAACCTGAAAGACAAAATAGATGAACGATATGACCCCTGCTGACATCGTGATAAATGAACGCGCCGATGCTGCGCCGAAAACCACCGCGATCGCGATTTGCCTGGACGGGTGTGAGCCCGCCTATCTGGATGCCGCCATCGCCGACGGGCTGATGCCGACGCTAAAGCGCATGCGCGAAACGGGGACTGACCGGCTGGCCCATTCCGCGATCCCAAGCTTTACCAATCCGAACAACATGTCGATTGCCACCGGACGCCCCCCGGCGGTGCACGGGATTTGCGGGAACTTTCTTTATGATCCGGAAACCGATTCCGAAGTGATGATGAACGACCCGAAATGGCTGCGTGCGCCGACCGTGTTCAAAGGCTTTTATGATGCCGGGGCAAAGGTGGCGATTGTCACGGCCAAGGACAAGCTTCGCGCATTGCTGGCCAAGGATCTGGCGTTCCAAGATGGCCGCGCAATTTGCTTTTCGTCGGAACGCAGCGACACCTCGACCAAGGCCGAACATGGCATCGACAATGCCAGCAAATGGCTGGGCCTGCCCGTGCCCGAGGTTTATTCCGCCGAATTGTCGGAATTCGTCTTTGCCGCCGGGGTGAAACTGCTGCGCGAATTTCGCCCTGACGTGATGTATCTGACGACAACGGATTACGTTCAGCATAAATACGCCCCCGATGATGCGCAGGCCAAAGCGTTCTATGAAATGTTCGACCGCTATCTGGCGGAACTGGATGCGGATGGTGCCGCCATTGTGGTGACGGCGGATCACGGAATGAAGCCCAAGCATGATGCGAATGGCGACCCCAAGGTGATCTATCTGCAGGACGTTCTGGACGATTGGCTGGGTGAGGCGCAGGCCCGCGTGATCCTGCCTATTACTGACCCCTATGTTGTCCATCACGGCGCGCTCGGGGCCTTCGCGACGGCCTATCTGCCCGCCGGATCCGACGCCGAAGACGTCGTGACGCGGTTGCGCGCCATGGATGAAATCATCTATGCCGATACGCGCGCCAATGCCTGCGAACGGTTCGAACTGCCCACAGATCGCATCGGCGATATCATTGTAATCTCGGGCGAAAACATGACCTTGGGCACGTCAGCGCACCGTCACGACCTGGCCGCATTGAATGAACCGCTGCGCAGTCACGGAGGCCTGACCGAGCAAGAGGTGCCGTTCATCGTCAACCGGGTGCTGCCAGATCTGGCGGCCGCCCCGACATTGCGGAATTTCGATGCATTCCATATTGCCTGTCAGGCGGCGGCGATGGAAGTAGAGGGCTGAGCGATGAATGCGATTGATCAAACGGTACGCCATGAGGCGATGCGGATTGGCGGCGAGAAGGTCTTTACCGATGACGTCGTCGAGGTCCGCTATCCCTATACCGATCAGGTGATTGGCACGGTTCCGGCAGGCACGGCAGAGCATGCGAAGAAAGCCTTCGCAATTGCAAAGGCCTATAAACCGAAATTGACGCGCTATGAGCGTCAGCAGATTCTGTTTCGCGCAGGCGAATTAATTCGTGAACGTCGTGAAGAGATCGCGCATTGGCTGACGTTGGAACTTGGGATCTGCAAACAGCACTCGCTCTATGAAACCGGGCGCAGTTATGATGTGTTCACGCTGGCCGGACAATTGGCGATTTTGGATGATGGGCAGATTTTTTCATGCGATCTGACTCCGCACGGGAAAGAGCGTCGGATCTACACGATGCGCGAACCTGTTGGGGCAATCTCGGCGATTACTCCGTTCAATCACCCGTTGAATATGGTGGCGCATAAGATCGCTCCGGCGATTGCGACGAATAATTGCGTGGTGTGCAAGCCGACAGAATTGACGCCGCTGACCGCAATTACATTGGCCGATATTCTGTACGAGGCGGGATTGCCGCCCGAGATGTTCCAGATAGTCACCGGAATGCCCGCTGATATCGGGGATGAGATGATTACCAATCCTGATATCGACATTATCACCTTTACCGGCGGCGTGCCGGTCGGGAAAATGATTGCTGAGAAGGCCGGGTACAAACGCACCGCGTTGGAATTGGGCGGAAATGACCCGCTGATTATTCTGAATGACCTGAGCGATGCCGATCTGGAAAAGGCGGCGACGATTGCGGTGGCCGGGGCGACAGGGAATTCAGGGCAGCGTTGCACGGCGATCAAACGGATTCTGGTGCAGGAAA